>DAOLZQ010000034.1:0-31628 GCA_035426385.1 Saprospiraceae bacterium | reverse complement strand
AGCTCAGGGGTAGAGCACTTCCTTGGTAAGGAAGAGGTCGAGGGTTCAAATCCCTCCAACAGCTCAACGCAATATGCATTTTTAACTTATTTAATTAAATCAATATTTTTAAAAACTCATTCGATGGCAAAGGAAACATATGACAGGAGCAAGCCACACCTAAACGTAGGTACTATAGGACACGTGGATCATGGTAAAACTACTCTTACGGCTGCTATCACATCAGTGTTAGCTGAAGATGGTCTGGCGGTGAAGGCAAGTTATGACTCAATTGACGCAGCTCCGGAAGAAAAAGAAAGAGGTATTACCATTAATACAGCTCACGTAGAATATCAAACCGTTAACCGTCACTATGCGCACGTGGACTGTCCGGGTCACGCTGACTATGTGAAAAACATGGTAACAGGTGCGGCTCAGATGGACGGAGCTATTCTCGTAGTTGCTGCTACAGATGGTCCTATGCCTCAGACAAGAGAACACATACTTCTAGCCCGCCAGGTAGGTGTGCCTAAAATTGTAGTGTTCATGAACAAGGTGGATCTGGTAGATGATCCCGAAATGCTTGAACTGGTAGAAATGGAAGTTAGAGAATTGCTTGACCAATATGGTTTCGACGGTACTAACTCTTCTGTTATCCAGGGTTCAGCACTAAAGGCGCTGGAAGGCGATCCTGTATATGTTGCCAAAATCAAAGAATTGATGGCAGCAGTGGATGCAGAGATCCCAGAACCTACTCGCTTGGTTGATCTTCCTTTCTTAATGCCGGTAGAAGATGTATTTACTATCACTGGTAGAGGTACTGTTGCTACAGGACGTATAGAAAGAGGTGTTATCAACGTAAACAACCCTGTCGAAATCATCGGTATGGTGAAAGAAGGTGAAAAGCCGCTTCAGTCAGTTGTTACAGGTGTAGAGATGTTCCGTAAACTACTAGATAGAGGTGAGGCTGGTGACAACGCCGGTTTACTTCTTAGAGGTATAGATAAATCAATGATCAAAAGAGGCCAGGTAATCTGTGCTCCGGGCACTGTGAAACCCCACAAAAAATTCAAATGCGAAGTTTATGTACTGAGCAAAGAAGAAGGTGGCCGACACACACCGTTTTTCAATGGTTATAGACCACAGTTTTACTTTAGAACAACAGACGTAACCGGAGATTGCGTTTTACCTGAAGAGATCAAAATGGTAATGCCGGGCGATAATGTATCTATGGAAGTTACACTACTTAACACTATTGCGATGGAGAAAGGTCTTCGTTTTGCGATTCGTGAAGGTGGGCGTACAGTAGGTGCTGGCCAGGTAACTGAGATTTTAGATTAATACTATTTCTAAACAATAGAATGAATAGTAAGTGCCCTGAAAAACCGGGGCACTTATTATCATTTACGGGCATGGTGCAACGGTAGCATACGGGTCTCCAAAACCTTTGATCTGGGTTCGAATCCTAGTGCCCGTGCTAACATGTAAATAAAGCGTATGGATAAGTTAATCGCTTATATAAAAGAAAGCTACAATGAGCTCATTCACAAAGTGGAATGGCCAGATAGAGAAAATCTGATGAGTAGCGCCATTACAGTGGTGGTTGCTTTAATTATTATGACTTTGCTCGTAATGGTTATGGATGCAGCCTCTAATGGTTTGGTTAAATTAATTTATAAACTCTAAAGGTTTTATATAATTGGAAATAATTGAAACCAAAAAATGGTATTCTCTCCGCGTAATAAGCGGGAAAGAGAAAAAAGCAAAAGAGGCGATCGAGCTTGAACTCAGCCGCTCCGGTTGGAAGGAAATAGTCACTCAGGTGGTTGTACCGACCGAGAAGGTTTATAAAATTGAGAAGGGTAAGAAAGTAATCCGCGAACGTAATATTCTTGGTGGCTATATATTGGTAGAAGCAGAAAGCACCAAGTTGAGTGGTGAAATCGTTTCCGCTATCAATAATATTCCCAACGTTATCCATTTTTTAGGTGGAACCAAACCAATTGCAATGCAAGTGGCTGAAGCCAATCGTCTTCTTGGTAAGATCGATGAGAGTCAGAATATGGAAGAGGCTCTATTGGAGCCTTTTATAGTAGGTGAGACCATCAAGATTATCGATGGCCCATTCAGTGAATTCATCGGTGACATTAAAGAAGTAAACGAGGAAAAGAAAAAATTAAAAATTATAGTGAAGATCTTCGGCCGAGGTACAGAAGTCGAATTGAACTTCATGCAAGTTGAAAAACAATAAGAAAAATTAAACCAATTGTTCTTCGGTTGCTTCCACCGGATGACAGCAAACAAATTTTAAATAAAATATAATGGCAAAAGAAGTCGAAGTTAGAATAAAGTTGCAAGTCAAAGGCGGTCAGGCTAACCCTGCACCACCGGTAGGCCCTGCCTTAGGTGCCAAGGGAGTAAATATCATGGAATTCTGTAAGCGTTTTAATGCAGAAACTCAGGATAAAATGGGTAAGGTCTGTCCGGTCATCATTACTGTCTATAAAGATAAGTCATTTGACTTTCTTATCAAGACGGCCCCGGCTACAGTCCAGCTTATGGAATTGAGTAAAGCTAAAAAAGGCTCTGACGAACCAAACCGTAAGAAAGTAGGTTCTGTATCCTGGGATCAGATCAAAACAATTGCGGAAGATAAAATGCCCGATTTGAATGCACTTACTGTTGAATCAGCTATGAAAATGATTGCTGGTTCAGCTAGATCTATGGGTCTTATAGTAGAAGGAACAGCACCCTGGGATAACTAAATATCTCACGGATTCGAATAATTTTCAAAACAAGGGAGCACTTTAAAAATGCGTTTGTACCTTAAAAAAACGATTTATGTCAAAATTAACTAAAAAGCAAAAGGTCGCGGTTACTAAGGTAGACGCCGACAAGATGTATGCCCTCGCAGATGCGATGGTAGTAGTCAAAGATGCGAATTACGCAAAGTTTGACTCATCTGTGGATGTACACATCCGCTTGGGTGTAGATCCAAGAAAAGCCGATCAGGCCATACGTGGCACTGTTTCTCTGCCTCACGGTACCGGTAAATCTAAGACTGTAGCAGTGTTCTGTACGCCTGAGAAGGAAGCAGAAGCTATGGAGGCAGGTGCCGATTATGTAGGACTTGACGAACTAATAGAAAAGGTTGCCGGTGGATGGACCGATGTTGATGTCGTCATCGCAATGCCGGGTGTAATGGCAAAAATGGGTAAAATCGCCAGAATCCTCGGTCCACGAGGTCTGATGCCAAACCCCAAGACTGGTACTGTTACAGTTGATGTTGGTTCTGCAGTAACTGAAGTTAAGAAAGGAAAGATTTCTTTCCGTGTGGATAAGTATGGTATCATCCACAGTTCTGTAGGTCGTATTTCATTTACACCTGAGAATCTTGTAGAGAATGCTACTGAGTTGATCACTACGCTTCAAAGGATGAAGCCTTCTTCGGCTAAGGGAGCTTATTTTAAATCCATCACAGTGGCTACTACAATGAGCCCGGGTGTGAAGATTGACACAAAATCACTAAAATAATCTAAAAATTGCATAATGAATAAAGAACAAAAAAATCAGGCAATTGCGGATTTAAAAGAGCAATTTGAAGCCTCTACATTTTTCTATCTGACTGATGCTTCCTCTATGACAGTGGCTGATGTCAATAAATTCAGACGCCTATGTTTTGAGAAAGGTGTTGAGATGAAAGTGGTTAAAAATACACTGGTTAGAAAGGCACTTGAGGCTCATGATGAGCAGAAGGGATTTGATAAATTATACGAACATTTACATGGCCCTACGGCTATCTTGTTTAGTACTTCAGGGAATCTGCCAGCTAGACTTCTGGAAGAATTCAGAAAGACCAAAAGTAAGCCGGTGCTTAAAGCTGCTTATATTGATTCGGCAGTTTTCGTCGGTGATGATCAGATCAGTTTACTGACCAAATTGAAATCAAAAGAAGAATTGGTAGGTGACATAATTGCATTGTTGCAATCTCCTGCTAAAAATGTCATCAGTGCACTTAAATCAGGTGGATCTACGATCGCCGGTTTGGTCAAGGCGCTCGAAGATAGACAAGCCAATTGAGAAATCGGCTTTTGCAAATACGGCTTCCAAGCTTTACGCAATAATAAATATTAATTATTGACAATTTAAACAAACAAAAAAAATGGCGGATTTAAAATCATTAGCAGAACAGTTGGTAAACCTTACAGTAAAAGATGTAAACGAACTTGCTGCTATTTTGAAAGATGAGTATGGTATCGAACCTGCTGCTGCTGCAGTTGCAGTAGCTGCGGCACCAGGTGGTGGAGCAGGCGAGGCAGCCGTTGCTGAACAAACAGAATTTGATGTAATACTCAAATCAGCTGGTGCTAACAAACTAGCTGTGGTTAAAGAAGTGAAAAACCTATTGAATCTTGGCTTGAAAGAAGCTAAAGACATCGTGGATGGCGCTCCTCAACCACTCAAGACAGGCGTATCTAAGGACGAAGCAGAGTCTATTAAGGCTGCTTTGGATGCTACAGGCGCAGAGATTGAGGTTAAGTAATTACAAACAAATTTGAAATCCAACCGCTCTGTGTAGAGTTACATGGACGGTTAAACACTGGTGTTGCTTAGAAAAGTAATATTAAATATCGCTTAGGCTTAGTAAGGTTAATCACTTAACCCTGCTAAGCCTTTGCTATTATGACTCTTGTACTTTACGTACTCTATTCTACCGATTACACACTGAATTCACTTATGGCCAATTCCAATATCAAAATCAAATTATCGACAAATGTGTGCTAAGAAACCTGTCCATAGCAATGGCGAAATAAAAAGACATAATTTTGGTAAAATACACCTCACTGATTTTCAACCTGATCTTCTTGAGATCCAGTTGAAATCATTTCAGGAGTTTTTCCAATTAGAGACCACACCGGAGAATAGAGTAAATGAAGGACTTTACAGAGTGTTTCAAGAAAATTTTCCAATATCTGATGCTCGAAGTATATTCCTGTTAGAATTTTTGGATTACTATATCGATCCACCCAGATACAATATACAGGAGTGTATGCAGCGAGGTCTTACATACAGCTTACCACTGAAGGCTAAGCTACGGCTTTCTTGTAATGATGAAGAGCACGTTGACTTCCAGACTATTGTGCAGGATGTTTTCTTGGGTAATATACCCTATATGACTCCAAAAGGAACATTTCTGATCAATGGTGCTGAACGGGTTGTTGTATCTCAGCTTCACCGTTCACCGGGTGTATTCTTCTCACAGACTTTCCACCCAAATGGAACAAAAATCTATTCTGCCAGGGTAATTCCTTTCAAAGGCGCCTGGATGGAATTTGCTACTGATATAAACACGGTGATGTATGCGTATATCGACCGTAAGAAAAAATTCCCAGTCACCACACTTCTAAGAGCGATAGGTTTTGATTCAGATAGAGATATCTTAAATATCTTTGGATTATCTGAAGAAATCCCGGCCAAGAAAAAAGATCTTCAGAAAGCACTTGGTCGCAAACTGGCTGCCAGGGTCCTGAGAAAATGGACTGAGGATTTTGTCGATGAAGATACTGGTGAAGTTGTTACCATCGAGCGTAATGAAATCATTCTCGAAAGAGATGTAGTGCTTGAAGAAGCCCATTTCCCACTTATCCTGGAGGCGGAGATAGACAAAGTAATCCTACAGAAAGAAGATGTAGAAGAAGACTATACTATCATCTACAATACACTTCAGAAAGACCCTGCCAGTAGCGAGATAGAAGCTGTAGAGCACATCTATCGCCAACTGCGTGGTGCTGAGCCACCAGATGAAGAAACAGCAAGGAGTATCATCGATAAATTGTTTTTCTCTGACAAGCGTTATAACTTGGGTGAAGTAGGCCGGTATAAGATCAACCGCAAGTTGGGCTTGAGTACTGACCTAAATACACTGGTTCTTACTAAAGATGATATCATCAATATTGTAAAATATCTGGTATCACTCATCAATCAAAAAGCAGAGCTGGATGACATTGACCACCTGAGTAATCGTCGTGTACGTACTGTTGGTGAGCAATTATTTGCACAGTTTGGTATAGGTCTGGCACGTATGGCACGTACCATTCGTGAGCGTATGAATGTTCGTGACAATGAAGTTTTCACTCCGGTGGACCTTATTAATGCGCGTACATTATCCTCTGTGATCAATTCCTTCTTTGGAACTTCACAGCTATCACAATTCCTAGATCAAACCAACCCTCTGTCAGAGATCACTCACAAGAGACGTATTTCAGCTTTAGGTCCCGGTGGACTATCCAGAGAGCGTGCCGGTTTCGAAGTTAGGGACGTTCACTATTCACACTACGGCCGTCTATGTACTATTGAAACACCTGAAGGACCGAATATCGGACTGATCTCTACACTATGTGTACACGCAAAGATCAACAGGATGGGCTTCCTTGAGACTCCTTACCGCAAGGTAAAAGATGGAGTTGTGGAGCTATCTTCACAGGTAGAATATCTATCTGCGGAGGCGGAAGACCTTAAGCGTATCGCTCAGGCAAATTCACCGATTAATGATAAAGGTGAATTCCTAACAGATCGTATCAAAGCGCGCGACCAGGGTGATTTCCCTGTTTTAGAGCCTGCAGAAGTTGAATTTATAGATGTAGCGCCGAATCAGATCGTGGGAGTATCTGCTTCATTGATTCCATTCCTTGAAAATGATGATGCGAACAGAGCTTTGATGGGCTCTAACATGCAACGTCAGGCTGTGCCATTAATTCGCCCGGCCTCACCTATAGTTGGAACGGGTCTGGAAGCAAAGGTAGCACACGATTCACGCATGCTTATAAATGCAGAGGGTGAAGGTGTAGTGGACTATGTTGATGCTTCCAAAATAACCATTCGTTATGACAGAAGCGAAGAAGACCAATTGGTTTCCTTCGAAGATAACGTCAAAACCTATACACTTACAAAATTCTTAAGAACAAACCAAGGTACTTGTATCAACCTCAAGCCAATCGTCAAGAAAGGTATGCGAGTGTCAGCAGGTACCGTACTTTGTGAAGGATATGCGACTGAAAATGGTGAGTTGGCCTTGGGACAAAACCTGAAGGTGGCCTTCATGCCTTGGAAAGGATACAACTTTGAAGATGCGATAGTGCTTTCTGAGCGCGTCGTACGTGAAGATATCTTCTCTTCTATTCACATCGAACACTTTGAGATGGATGTGAGAGATACTAAGCTGGGTGAAGAAGAATTGACACCTGATATACCAAACGTGAGTGAAGAAGCGACCCGGCATCTCGATGAAAACGGTATCATTCGTATCGGGGCCTGGGTAGCGGAAGGTGATATTCTCATCGGTAAGATCACACCAAAAGGTGAATCAGATCCTACACCTGAGGAGAAATTACTTCGTGCAATCTTCGGTGATAAAGCAGGTGATGTCAAAGATGCTTCTCTCAAATGTCCGCCATCTGTAGAAGGGGTAGTAATAGATAAGCAACTGTTCGCCCGTGCGAAAAAGGATAAACTCCAAAAAGAACAGGAGAAAGGCCTCCTTGAAAAATTGGATGATGAGCACAAGGTGATCATGAATGAACTGAAAACTACGCTGATCGATAAACTGATCACGCTGGTGAAAAATAAAACTACTCAGGGAATCAAAAGTATCTACAATGAAGAAATGGTGCCTAAGGGTTCCAAGATCAATAAGACATTGTTGAAAAATATTGATTTTAATACCGTAGATTATGCCAATTGGACCGATGATAAGAATCTGAACGCACTGATCGTGCGTATGCTGCATAATTTCAGCATAAAGGTCAATGAAGAGTTGGGTAGATACAAAAGGGAAAAATTCAACATCAGTATTGGTGATGAATTACCTACCGGTGTATTGAAGCTGGCTAAAGTGTATATCGCCAAGAAGCGTAAGCTGAAAGTAGGAGATAAGTTGGCTGGACGACACGGTAATAAAGGGATTGTATCCCGAATAGTACGTGTAGAAGATATGCCATTCCTTGAAGATGGTTCAGCAGTGGATATCGTGTTGAATCCGCTGGGTGTACCATCGAGGATGAACTTGGGTCAAATATTTGAAACCGTATTAGGTTGGGCTGGTGAAAAACTGGACCTGAAATATGCTACTCCAATATTTGATGGTGCTAAATTTGAGGAAATCGCACAAGAATTGGTTAAAGCAGAGCTTCCGGAACTGGGTCAGACTTTCTTGTATGACGGTGAGACCGGCGATCGCTTCCATCAGAAGGCGACGGTAGGTGTCATCTACATGCTTAAATTGTCTCACATGGTAGATGATAAGATGCACGCACGTAGTATCGGTCCATATTCACTCATCACGCAGCAGCCATTGGGTGGTAAAGCCCAGTTCGGTGGTCAGCGATTTGGTGAGATGGAGGTTTGGGCACTTGAAGCTTATGGTGCTTCCAATATACTGCAAGAGTTACTTACTATCAAATCAGATGATATTCAGGGAAGAGCCAAGGCTTATGAAGCCATCGTCAAAGGAGATAATTTACCGGAGGCGAATATTCCCGAATCATTTAATGTATTGGTACATGAATTGAGAGGACTTGCACTCGATGTAGGCTTTGATTAATAGACTGTAAATGGGCCCTGAAGGCCATTGCAACGCAACATCATTTTACTAAATTCAAATTGAATCAAAGATGTCATTAAAAAAGAAGAACACAACACCCAAACAAAATTTCTCTTCAATTACGATTCGCCTAGCGAGTCCGGATGAAATTCTAGAACGCTCATATGGCGAAGTATTAAAGCCGGAAACTATCAACTACCGGTCATATAAACCCGAACGTGATGGTTTATTCTGCGAAAGGATCTTCGGTCCCGTCAAAGACTACGAATGCTATTGTGGTAAGTACAAGCGAATCAGATACAGGGGTATTGTGTGTGATCGATGTGGGGTAGAAGTTACTGAGAAGAAAGTCCGACGTGAGCGTATGGGCCACATAAAATTGGTGGTACCCGTAGTGCACATCTGGTTTTTTAGATCATTGCCAAACAAAATCGGCTATTTATTGGGAGTTTCCTCTAAGAAATTAGAGTCTATTATTTATTACGAACGATATGTTGTCGTACATCCGGGAGTTAAAGAGACTGCAGGAGTGAACCGTTTGGATCTGCTGACAGAAGAAGAATATTTTGATATTCTCGACTCATTGCCGAAAGACAACCAACTGCTCGAAGATGAGCATCCGGATAAATTCATCGCCAAGATGGGTGCAGAAGCTGTACGCGATCTTTTGATGCGCATCAATCTGGACTCTTTGTCATACGAATTGCGTCACTTGGCTTCTACTGAGACTTCTCAGCAACGTAAGTCAGAAGCGCTGAAAAGACTTCGTGTGGTAGAATCTTTCCGTGAAGGAATGAGCACCAAGGATAATCGTCCGGAATGGGCGGTGATACATTTCCTTCCTGTCGTACCGCCGGAATTGAGACCTTTGGTGCCACTGGATGGTGGTCGCTTCGCTTCTTCTGACCTCAACGATTTATATCGTAGGGTAATCATAAGAAATAACCGCCTAAAGAGACTTCTCGAGATCAAAGCGCCGGAAGTGATCCTGCGTAATGAAAAGCGTATGCTTCAGGAGTCAATTGACAGCCTTTTTGACAATTCGAGAAAATCAAATGCCGTAAAGGCAGAAGGTGGACGTGCGTTGAAATCACTCAGTGATATTCTGAAAGGTAAGCAAGGCCGATTCCGTCAGAATCTATTGGGAAAAAGGGTGGATTATTCAGGCCGTTCGGTTATCGTGGTTGGTCCAACTCTGAAGCTGCATGAATGCGGTATTCCAAAGGGTATGGCTTCTGAATTGTTCAAACCATTTATCATCAGAAAACTGATTGAGCGTGGTGTGGTCAAAACAGTCAAATCAGCAAAGAAATTAGTCGAACGTAAAGACCAGGTTATCTGGGAAATACTCGAAAATATACTGAAAGGTCATCCGGTATTACTCAACCGGGCTCCAACACTGCACAGACTATCTATACAGGCATTCCAGCCAAAACTCATCGAGGGTAAAGCTATTCAGTTACACCCATTGGTATGTAGTGCTTTCAACGCAGACTTTGACGGTGACCAGATGGCTGTACACGTGCCATTGAGCCAGGCTTCAATAGTAGAAGCACAGTTGCTGATGCTCTCATCGCACAATATGCTAAATCCTCAGGATGGATCTCCTATCACGCTACCTTCACAGGATATGGTATTGGGTCTGTATTACCTGACGAAAGCAAGGAAATCTACACCAGAACTAAAGGTGAAAGGGGAAGGAATGACCTTCTACTCACCTGAAGAAGTTAACATCGCCTTCAATGAAGGTAAGATAGACCTCCATGCGGAGATAAAAGTTCGCGAACGTCTGGAAACGGATGGCAAAATCGACCTCAAACTGATAGAAACTACTGTGGGTAGAGTGCTTTTCAATCAGGCAGTGCCGATGAATGTACCTTATATCAATGAGCTATTGACTAAGAAAACTCTGAAGCGTGTAATCAGCGATATTATTCGCCGAACCGATTTCGCAGTAACAGCGACATTATTGGATGCGATAAAAGAAATGGGTTACTACTGGTCTTCGAAAGGTGGACTATCCTTCAACTTGGGTGACTTAATCATTCCTGGAGTGAAGCAAACGACAATAAACAGCGCCCAAGGCCAGGTAGATGAAATCACCGAGCACTACAATATGGGTCTGATTACAAATAATGAACGATACAATCAAATTATTGACAAGTGGACATTTGCCGATAATATGATCACCAATGCGCTGATGCGTGAATTGTCTACTGACAAGCAAGGG
Organism: Saprospiraceae bacterium; assembly: GCA_035426385.1. Taxonomy (GTDB): domain Bacteria; phylum Bacteroidota; class Bacteroidia; order Chitinophagales; family Saprospiraceae; genus Parvibacillus. The sequence goes on along the minus strand of DAOLZQ010000034.1, from coordinate 20,820 downwards.
TTCAACTCTGTTTATATGATGTTGGATTCAGGTGCGAGGGGTTCTAAGCAGCAGATCAAACAGCTTTGTGGTCTAAGGGGTCTCATGGCTAAGCCAAGAAAATCAGGTGATACCGGAGGAGCGATCATCGAAAACCCCATTTTGTCTTCATTCATTGAAGGCTTATCAGTATTGGAGTATTTCATCTCCACGCACGGTGCGCGTAAAGGTCTTGCAGATACCGCGTTAAAGACGGCTGATGCCGGTTATCTAACGCGTAGGCTTGTGGATGTTGCACAAGATGTAGTGATTATGGAAGCCGACTGCGATACGCTCAGAGGCATAGAGACATTTGCTCTAAAAGATAATGATAAAGTCATCGAAACACTGGCCAATAGGATTACCGGCCGATATTCACTTCACGATATTTTGAGACCGGATACTGAGGAAGTATTAGTTGGTGCAGCAGAATATATCACTGATGCGATAGCAAATGAAATCGAAAAGAGTGGAATTGAATCAGTTACCATTCGCTCGGTTCTCACTTGTGAAACAAAGAGGGGAGTCTGTAACAAATGTTATGGTAAGAACCTTGCCACCGGTCGAATCGCAGAAATGGGTGACGCCGTGGGTATTATTTCCGCACAGTCCATTGGTGAACCTGGTACACAGTTGACACTGAGAACCTTCCACACAGGGGGTACAGCTTCATTCTCAAAATCAGATTCAGAAGTTACGGCTAAGTATGACGGAAAGATAGAATTTGATGGTATTCGCGTTGCAGAGCACAAAGAAGGCAATATCAAAACTCAGATAGTCATCTCACGTACAGGTGAAATCAGAATAGTAGAACCTAAAACTAATAAACTACTGAACTCTGTGCATTTACCTTATGGTTCAAATCTGAAGGTGAAAGAAGGCGATAAAGTAACGAAGGGTGATCTGATCTGTGATTGGGATCCGTTCAATGCATTAATCGTGTCTGAATTTGCAGGTAAAGCAGAATTTGACTCTATAGATGAAGGGGTAACTTTCAGAGTAGAAAGAGATGACCAGACCGGATTTGCAGAAAAAGTAATCATCGAATCTAAAAATAAACGTAAGATTCCTATTATCCGCATTGTGGATAATAAAGGTGAAGACCTGAGAAACTATACGCTGCCGGTAGGAGCATATATGCAGGTGGAGAATAATGAGAAGATTAATTCAGGTCAGATTATTGCCAAGATTCCTAGGAAGTTGGGTAAGATCTCGGATATCACGGGGGGTCTTCCACGTGTTACTGAATTGTTCGAAGCGAGAAATCCTTCTAACCCTGCAGTAGTAGCTGAGATAGACGGTATTATCAAGTTTGGTATGATCAAGCGTGGTAACCGTGAAGTGTCTATCATCGCAAAAGATGGCCAGGAAAGAAAATATCTCATCGGTTTATCAAAGCATATTCACGTGCAAGATGGCGACTTCGTAAGAGCGGGTACACCACTATCTGACGGTGTCATCTCGCCAAAGGATATCCTTGACATCAGAGGTCCATTTGCAGTGCAAATGCACATCGTGAATGGTATACAAGAAGTATATCGCTCACAGGGTATTGCCATCAATGATAAGCACATCGAGGTGATCGTGCGTCAGATGATGCGTCGTGTTGAGATAGTACAACCTGGTGATACCTCCTTCCTTGAAGGAGAAGCTGTGGAGAAATATGATTTCTTAGAGCAGAATGATTATGTCTTTGACAAGAAGGTAGTAACTGAGGCTGGTGAGAGTAAAAAACTCAAACCCGGTCAATTGGTTTCTCTTCGTCAGATCAGGGAAGAGAATTCGTTGCTGAAGCGTGATGACCTCAAACCGGTTGAATTCCGTGATGCAATCGCCGCCACTTCTACTCCTATGTTGCTGGGTATTACCAAGTCTTCTTTGGGTACTGAGAGCTGGATTTCAGCAGCTTCTTTCCAGGAGACCACAAAAGTATTGAGCACAGCCGCTATAGCAGCCAAGCGAGATAATTTGAATGGCTTGAAGGAGAATGTGATTATTGGTAAGAAAATCCCTGCCGGTACCGGTATGCGGACTTTCAATGAACTGATAATCACTAATGATGACGCTACTCCGGTAGAGGAATTTGAAAATTGAATTACGTAAGTTAAATCATATCAAAAATACCCGTATAGCTTTATACGGGTATTTTTTTTGACATTTAATTACCTCTTCTTTACCTAGTAGGTCTGGAAGTATCAATACAAGAAGAGCTTCATCCCAATATTTCGCACCGCCATGCTTAGTGGCTTGTATATACTTTGTTACATGTGCCTACTAGGTGTGATGATAGCTTGGAATCTCATTGTTTCAAGATAGGTAGTGACTTAACTAGAGAATATAAATAGTCATTTAAATGAAATATTTGATTTTCAGCAGCGAAACAGCCTTGATTATCGTAATATAGAAGTGAAACACTAGCGAAAATGAAGCGACATATAAGGTCAGTTGTATTATTATTATCATTTATACTGAGTGTTTCAGCGTGTATTGAAAAGGATGGATATACACCTGATCTGGTGCAGGGGTATGTACCCATTTACCAGTCTGATACTAACCCTGACACTGTGACTTTTACAGGAGCACGAGCAACTGTTCATCCCGGCAAAATAGTTTCTCATAACGATTTAATTTATCAGGTAGAGTTGCAGCAGGGTCTTCATCTCATTCGGCTGGGAGATAGTACCAATAATGAAAAAATCGGATTTTATGAAATATACGGATGCAATCAGGTGAGTCTATTGAATAACTTCTTGTATGTAAATAGTCTTAATAATCTGGTGGTGATAGACATCAGCGAAATTACTAATCCAAAAGTGGTCTCTTTTAAGACCGGCTTTTATGATTCTTATCCTTTTTTGGAACCACCCGGACGTGGATACTTTGAATGTATAGAACCCGCCAGGGGAATAGTAATCGGCTGGGAGACCAAGAATTTACATTCGCCAAAGTGTAATTTTTGATTAATTAAAATAAACTAATTCGTTATGAAATCATTTCTCTTATTATTTTTTGCGCTCTTTCTTTTTAGTTGCGAAAAAAGTGACTCTCTAGATAGTAGTTCCGGTTCATCAAAGTCAGGTTCTACAGCTTCAATGATCATATATCAAGGATACATGTACGTTCTCGATAATGATGCTATCAGGGTGATGACCTTGGCTGATCCGAAAAATCCTACCATAGTAACCAAGCTTTCTATTGGGCCCGGAAATGAAACTTTATTTGCATATAAAACCCATTTATTTGTCGGTAATAATAGCGGTATGAAAGTAGTGGATATCACTGATCCGACACACCCGATATTAGTCGTGGATATTCCACAGTTTCAATCGCACGATCCTATCGTAGTGCGCAATGATACTGCATTTCAAACCAGGCATTGGGGAGAAGAAGACGGTTCACATGGTGGTACCTTGTTAATTCATGATGTTACTGAACCGAGCAATCCATGGCAAATAGGCAATTTAAACTTAGAATTTCCCTTGGGACTTGATTATAAAGATGATATTTTATTTGTATGTAATGGCCGCTTTGGATTGGATATCCTCAGTCTTAAGATCACTGATAGACCTGAATTAATAAATACGATCACTTCAGTAAATGTAAGAGATTGCATCGTCCTTGATAATCGATTGGTATGTCAGTCAGGCTCGGGTCTGATCATATTTGATATCACAGCAGCCGAAAAGCCTATCTTGCTCAAAACGATAGACTGATGATGAAGCAATTTATTCTCTTGGTCTCATTCATCACGATGTGTTCTGTTCAATGTGTGGCTCAGAAGCAGGTTACTAATGTAAAACAATTTATGCGATGGGGCTTGCATCTATCTCCTGTCATGATAGGTAATAAAGGAGCTGCAGTCGGTGTTGGATTTGAAAAGCCACTGGCTAATAGGTGGTTATACGGTGCAGATGTGGGGTATAAATATATGGGCTTCCTGGATCGGGAGCCTCAAAATGCCACCGGTGTTCAAGTGTCACCTTTTATTCAATATTTTGTAAATCGGGAGCAAGGAGTTACTGGAATTTGTTTTGGATTTAAGCCCCAAATACTTTTGTATAACATTCGCAAATCTGATTGGATAACAGTAAATAATACGGGTGAGCTAAGTTCATTTACCTATAGAAAGTTGACAGACATAAGTGCCTCTATCCAGCAGTACGGTGGCAGTGTAACTTTTGGCCTGAGAAAATATTCTATGTCTAAAAACCTCTATTTTAGATTTAATTTTGATGTGGGTGCAGTTTACACCATTATGGATGGTTATACCGAAGGCGAGTTTATTAGTAATTCCTTTATTAATCTTCAGCCGCCCTTACTACAGCAGTTTAATGGATGGAATACATATTATGGAGTCACTTTATCGCTGGGCTGGGTCATACGGGGCGCTCAGCCTGAATATAGTTTGTAAAATGGTGGATTAGTTGTAAATTTAAATCTATCTTACTATACGAAACGATAGGCAAAATGAGCAAGGCATATAAATCAATCCTCCTGAGTTCTCTTCTGACTGCTGTATTTCTCATCTTGGGTCTGTACTTAATCCAGTGGTATGAGGGAACTCAATTGTCATTAATGTCCTGGAAAGTTCTGCTCATCTTTAGTATATTGTTTCTGGCTCAATTTTGTGGGAATTACTTTATCTATTACAGAAAACTCCGACAAAAAGATGGTCAAATCAATTTGTGAAAACACCTTTCTTTAATGTAGAGTGGTGTACAAAATGTAAGCAATAACAAGTGTTTATAAATAGATACCCATGACAGTACAGTACTTATGCTAAAGAAAAGAACATAAATAAGAATACCAAAAATTTTACCAAATTTTTCTCATTTAATTTAGTGTTTTCACTTACTGCACCTTAAAGTCATATGTGATGGTGCCACACTGCTGATCGACGTCACCTGCAGTAAACTTAAACTTGCGGGCATTGCGTGCTGCGATAGCAATTAAGCCGGAATCATTAGTAGTGCTGCCTTTCTGAGTGTAATCAGCAGATGTGACGCTACCATTCCTATCTACGCATACCTTGATAATCACACGGCCGGTCTTCTGTGTGGTTTCACTGATCTTGGGTTCGGAGACTACTCCCCGGTTTCCCAGACCACCGCCTATGCGGCCTTTTCCGGTGTTTATTCCCTCCAGATTTTTGGCATTGGGGTCACCATTTGGATCACCTTGGTTTCCTGCAGTGCCGGTATTTCCCCTTCCAGTACCTTTTCCACCCAGCAATCCGCCGTATTTACTCTTGGCATTGGCATAATCAGATGCTCGCTGTGCTTCCTCTGCTGCTCGTCGATCCGCATCTGCCTTCCTGGCTCTCTCAGCCGCTATCTCAGAGCTACGACGTTGTTCTGCTTCCACCTGAGCACGCTCGGCATCTTTTTTCTTTGCTGCTGCTTTTGCAAATGCTATTTCCTCAGATGCATCCGAAGATAATATATCCTCGCCTTTGGTGCTGGCAGGTTCAGCCGCAGAAGCACCTGAAGGAGGAGGAGCAGATGAACTCTGTGATGGCGTATTACTTTCGGAGGGTGGGGGTGGACTACCCGGCCTGTTTTCGTAAAATGGGCTTGGTTCGTCATTACCCATACCCTCATCAGGGAATCCAAGCGCTACTTCCATACCGGGCGTCTCTTCTTCCCAAATGGGAGCTTGAAAAGTAGCCAGGGGTGTGATACCGATGAGTATGAGTAGACTGTGTAATATCAAGCTTGAAGTATAACCCTTTGTACTGTTTACAACTTCATTCTTTTCTTCCTTGTTGACCATGTATATTGAGTTCCTTTTGAATAAAACGAAATAGTAGAAATTTTCTTATTATTGGCTTTATAATTCAAAATTACATATTATTTTAAAATATAATATATATTTCTTTCAATCAGTTAAGATTTTAATATGCGTAGGATAAGGAAAATAGGAGTATTGGGCTCAGGAGTAATGGGTTCTGCCATTGCCATTCACATGGTCAATTGTGGATTTGAAGCTATCATGTTGGATATGGTGAGTGATGGAGACAGCCCGGAACTAAGAAATAAGATCGCACTGGAAGCGCTAAAGAAAGCTGCGAGATCATCCCCATCACCAGGATATACCAAATCGATATATGCTCAGGTACAGGTAGGAAACATGGAAGATGACCTAAATAAATTATCGTCCTGTGATTGGATTATTGAAGTGGTGAAGGAAGACCTGGAAATAAAGAAAGCACTCTATGAAAAAGTAGAGCAAGTCCGCCGCCCGGGTACTTTGATTACGACTAATACTTCCGGTATTCCGATTCATCTGCTTTCCGTCGGACGGAGTGAGGACTTCAAAAAGCATTTTTGCGGGACTCACTTTTTCAACCCTCCTAGATATCTATCTCTATTGGAGATCATTCCAGGACCGGAAACAGATGGTGAAGTACTTTCATTTTTCATGCAATTTGGAAAGAAATTCCTTGGAAAAGAGACCGTCTTAGCCAGAGATACTCCCGCATTTATAGCCAATCGCATTGGCGTCTATTCTATGGCAAGTGTATTTGATCAAGCATTTAAACTGGGCTTGCCCATTCAATCAGTCGATAAGCTTACAGGTGCTGCACTGGGCCGTCCTAAATCGGGTACTTTCCGTCTTGCGGATGTAGTAGGCTTGGATACTGCTGTATTTGTTATTGATGGAATAAAAAAGGGTAATCCACAAGATGAAATGGCTCAGAAGATGGAGATACCAGCCTATCTGCAACAACTGGTAGATCAAAAATATCTGGGTGAAAAAACCGGCAAGGGTTTCTATCAAAAAACAAAGGAAAAAGATGCCAAGGGAAGGCCGATCATATTGGGTCTTAATCTCTTCACAGGCCAATATGAGCCGGATACTTCAGCTCCATTGGAGAGCATCGGTCAGGCTAAGCAAATCGATGATACGGGAAAGCGCATAAGTGCTTTGTTCAATCATAAAGATACAGGCGGACAATTAGTCCGCAATTCACTGGCGGCAACCTTCCAGTACGCAGCATATCTGATGCCGGAGATAGCTGGCAATATCGTCTCCATCGACACCGCTATGAGAGCAGGCTTCGGGTGGGAATACGGGCCTTTCGAATATTGGGACATAGTCGGAATGGCAGCAGGCAAAAAGGCGATTACTGATGCCGGCTATTCATTGCCAGCTTGGGTGAACGACATGGAGGCTGCGGGCAATACCTCTTTTTATAAAGTGGAAAATAATCAGCGTCAATACTATGATGCAGATTCAAAAGGCTACAAAGTTGTCCCGGGGGCAGAAGATGTCATCAGGCTCAATTACCTCTCAGGCGATAAGCTAATATCCTCTAATGAAGAAAGCCGCCTGTATGACATTGGGGATGGTGTGCTATGTTTTGAATTTACTTCCAAGATGAACGCCATCGGTGGTGGAATCTTAGAAGGCCTCAATAATGCAATTGATACCGCTGAAAGTGGAAACTGGGCAGGTCTGGTCATCGGCAATCACAGTGAGAATTTCACCGTAGGTGCCAATATAATGATGATCGCGATGCTGGCTTACGAGCAGGAGTTTGACGAACTGGATCGAGCTGTTCGGCTGTTTCAGAACACGACTATGCGTTGTCGGTACAGTAAGGTCCCAGTCGTAGCTGCTACTCAGGGATATGTATTTGGTGGAGGCTGTGAGATAATCATGCATTGCGACAGCACAGCGGCTGCCGCAGAGTCTTACATCGGACTGGTGGAAGTGGGAGTAGGACTAATTCCCGGTGGTGGTGGAACTAAGGAGTTTGCACTGCGTACAGCCGACAGTATCAATGAAGGTGATGTGGGTATTCCATCACTCATAGATCACTTCAAGACTATTGCAACAGCCACAGTGGCAACATCTGCAGCCGAGGCTTTTGAGCTGGATTATCTCAATGGCAAGGATTTCACTGTTTTATATCGACCAGGTGTCATCCAGGCAGCAAAAAATAAAGTTTTACAATTGAGCGATCATTATGTACAGTCTGCACCGCGAACTGATATTCTGGTACCAGGAAGGGGCGGACTGGGCGCATTATACGCTGCCGCTCATTCATTGCGCCTGGGAGGCTATGCCAGCGATCACGACATCAAGATCGCTCATAAGATTGCCAATGTGCTTTGTGGTGGGGATATCACCAGCCCACAACGGGTAAGTGAAAACTATTTACTAAATTTGGAGAGGGAAGCTTTTCTGAGTTTGTGTGGTGAGCAAAAGACGCTTGAGCGCATCCAGTATATGCTGGAAAAAGGCAAACCACTTCGAAATTAATCGTATTTTATGAAGACATTAGGTATTATTCCGGCTAGATATGAGTCCAGCCGATTTCTAGGAAAAGCATTGGCAGATGTAGATGGAATACCCCTTATACAGCGGGTGTATAATCAAGTGTCGATGTCTGAGTACATCGACGATTGCATCGTAGCTACAGACAATGAGGAAATTTTTAATGTATGTAGCTCATTAGCTATTCCGGTAGAAATGACTCAACATTTTCATAAGTCGGGAATTGATCGGATAGCTGAAGTGGCCAAACGTCATGAAGACTATGAAGCAGTCATCTACATTCACTGTGATGAGCCCTTTATCATGCCCACTCAGGTGGATCTGCTGGTTCGTGGACTGATGCAGGATGAACGAACCGAGATCACCACACTTGCCAAGGCCATCAAGGAACAACATCAGCTACTAGATCCTGATATAGTTAAAATCGTCTTTGGTATGAACCATGAAGCGATCTATCTTAGTCGTCTGCCCATACCTTACTTTAGCCAAGCGCCCGAAGAGGAATGGCTCATGCGACACCAGTATTATAAGCACATTGGGTTATATGGATTTAAGAGGGATACACTATTAACACTTGGGAATATCAATGAAAGCGCACTTGAGCAAGCAGAAAATATAGAGGCATTGCGCTGGATAGAAAATGACTTCAACATAAAAGTAATTGTCACCGATATCGATAGCATAGAGATAAATACACCCGAGGACCTTGAGAAAATATTGGGTTAAACTCTCTGTGATGAATTTATTAAGTATATTTGATATCAACTAATCTACTATAAATGGAAGTGTCAGTCGAAACTGTTGTGGACCAACCTCCGTCGATTGTTTACGATTTTCTTCTGGACAAAGAAAATTTTTCACTGTGGCTCTCTCGCTTCACCCAGTATATTACCATCAGTGGCGATGATGATGAAGTAGGCGGTAAAGCCTGGTTTGTATTTCTTTGGAATAAATCAAGATTGAAATTTCTCCAGGAAAACCTGGCGCTTCAATCACCTCATCTGATCGAGATGATACTCAGACATAAGTATGTCGATGTCATGTTGAAAATAGAAATCACGGCAAAGGAAGAAGATAGATCTATAGTGAATCTCACAGCCACTTACCAACCCAATTCGATACTTTTTAATTTATATTGGTTGTTCAATGCGCGAAAAGTCAGACACCGACACGAGCGGGATCTCAATCAATTGAAAGTCGCTCTGCATAAAATTTCATCCACTCTGACCTCAAATCTGGACCTTTAGTTCGGATCAATACCGATATAAATTTCTTGTTTTCATTTATAACTTTAATTTTGTTACCTGTTTTAGCTAATTCACTATAGTCTATGTCGAATCGATTTTTTACACTCTTTCTTGTATTGGTATGCCTTTCATCTCAGTTGTATGGCCAACGAACCATTCTCAGAGGTAACGTGATAGATGCTGGCGATGGTAATGGCGTGATAGGTGCAACAGTGACGCTACAGGGTACTAAAATGGTCACGGTGACTGATGATAATGGTTTCTTCAACCTAACTGATGCGCCGGAGGGCAGTCAAAAATTGATTATTACCTTTATTGGCTTTGACACCTTGGTTAGTGAGGTGAAAGTCAAGAGCGGCAGTATCACGTATCAAAAACTTTATCTCAAGGAATCTAGCAGCTTGCTGGGTGAAGTCAATATACAAGCCGCCAATCTGGAGAAGCGAACCGAAGTAAAAGCAGGTGAGATTAGCGTCACGCCTAGAGAAATAAAAGCGCTTCCTTCTATAGGAGGTGAATCTGACCTGGCTCAATACCTTCCTGTACTTCCGGGAATCGTAAGTACAGGTGATCAAGGTGGACAGATTTACATCAGAGGAGGAGCACCTGTGCAGAATAAAATCTTGCTCGATGGGATGACCATTTTTAATCCTTTTCATAGCATTGGTCTTTTTTCAGTATTCGAAACAGAAGCCATAAGAAGTATAGACGTGATTTCTGCCGGTTTTAATGCCGAATATGGTGGAAGAGTATCCGCAGTCATCGATATCAAATCAAAAGACGGAAATAAGAAAGAAATAAGTGGAGTAGTGGGAGTCAATCCTTTCGCTGCCAAAGCAGTGCTGGAAGGTCCTATTGTCAAGGCCAGAGAAGACAGTCCCTTTTCAGCTTCTTATATTTTTTCAGCTAAAAAATCATTGTTGGAATATACCTCAAAGAGCCTATATAGCTATGTAAACAAAAATGGCCTTCCTTTTGCCTTTAATGATTATTATGGTAAGGTCAATCTCGCCCTGAGCAATGGTAGTAAAATAGATTTCTTCGGATTTAATTTTACCGATCAGGTAGACTATACGACCAGTACCAATTTCAGGTGGAATAATTACGGTGGTGGCACTAACTTTATTATATACCCACAAGGATCCAACCTTTCTCTGGGTGGTACTTTCAATATTTCACACTACGACATCAATCTGAAGGAGAATACTTTTGACCCTCGAACTTCAGCAATGAATAACTTTCAGGTCGGAATGAACCTGACCAGCTTCGGTGCTCACAGTGAGACTAACTTTGGAATCGATCTGCAAGGCTTTAATACCAAACTAGAATACACTAACTTCCTGAAATACACTATTGAAAAGGCAGACAATACCACCGAGATCGCTGGGTATGTGAAGCATAAAATGGTCTTTGGAAAGTTAATCCTACAACCAGGATTGAGGTTGCATTTCTATCCAGCTATAAGAGAATTTAGCCCGGAGCCAAGAATCGGCCTTAAGTACAATATCAATGACAACATTCGCTTTAAAGCGGCCGCAGGTATGTATAGCCAGAATTTATTCAGTACTATTGACGATAGAGATGTGGTAAACTTGTTCAATGGATTTGTCTCAGGACCGGAGGAAAAAGTATTTGATTATAAGACCAATTCACAGCCGGAACACGTGCTCCAGAAAGCACAGCATTTGCTGGTTGGTTTAGAAGTGGATATAAATAAAAATTTGGAATTAAACCTGGAACCATACTACAAGCACTTCGCACCGCTGATCAATATAAACAGAAGTAAAGCGTCCGCAAACGAGGCTAATTACTTGGTAGAGAGAGGTGAAGCATATGGTGTGGATTTGACCGGCAAATATACCCGAGATAGATTATACGTATGGGCGACATACAGTTATGCAAAAGTTACCCGCGACGATGGAAAACAGATCTATCCGACGATTTATGACCGAACACATAATATCAACTTCCTAGCTTCATATGTCTTCGGCAGAAAGAGAGATTTTGAAGTGAGTGTGAGATGGAACTACGGTACAGGCTTTCCTTTTACCAGAGCTATTGGATTTTACGATCAAATCCCTAAGATCAATCTCGAGACAGATTTTGCTACCTCAAATGGTCAATTGGGTGTGATCTATGAATCAAAGCGAAATGCAGGCCGCCTGACTGATTATCATCGTCTTGACTTTTCAGCCAAAAAGACCTTTAATTTTTCAGCCAAGACTAGACTTGAAGTAGCCGCTTCTATAACCAATGCGTATGACCGGGATAATTTATTTTATTTCAACCGGTTGACGTATGAGAGAGTGAATCAGCTCCCAATACTTCCAAGTTTAGGCGTTAATTTTTACTTCTAAGTAGAGAATTCCAGTTTTGCTCCTAGTTGCTTAAGTAAGTTCCAAAAGCTTGGGAAAGACTTGTTAACAGCCTCTGCATGGATTATTTCGGTAGGGCTATCAGCCTTGGTTGCCAAGATAGCCGCCATCATCGCTATGCGGTGGTCATGATGAGAGGAAATCTTACCCCCCTGAATGCTTTTCCCACCCTCTATGATTAACTCATCGCCGATAAATCGCGCCGGCACTCCCATTGTCTCGAGTACATGTAGAATAGATATCAAGCGATTACTCTCTTTATTAATTAGTCGGTGAACTCCCTTAATTACGCTAATTCCATTTGCTACAGCCGCCATAATGGAAAGTGGTGGAAATAGATCCGGGTGATGTGTCGCATCAAAATTAAATTCAGGTAAATGTGGGCTGATGGTCCATTGCTCTTTTGAAAGATTAATATTGGAACGAAGCACATTCAGAATTGCCTTATCACCCTGTACTGATTTTATATCCAATCCTTGTATGTTACAGTTTGAATGAAGCGCTGCCACGGCCAAGCAAAGTGCACCGTTGCTCCAGTCAGTTTCCACCTTGTAGTCTATTGTGGTTTTTATAGGCTTAGTTTGACGACTAAAATAAAACGATTCGTAATTGTGATTTTCAATATTGTTCCAGCCAAATGCTTTTAAGACACTTAGTGTCATATCGATGTATGGCTTACTATTTAAGTTGGTAACCCGGAGCTTCACATCTTCGGGATTCAGATAACTAAATGCCATCAGAATGCCGGAGATAAATTGTGAGCTGAGTGATCCGTCCAACTCTGTAGTAACAGCTTTCATAGGCCCGTGAAGAGTCAACGGAAAAAGACCATTAGTATCTGTGACGCTAACACCCAACTGTGGTAATACCTTAGTGAAAAAGTGCATTGGACGTTGCATTAGACTATCTCTGCCGGTAATGGTGAGTTCCCTGTCGGAGAGTGCTGCCAGTGAAGTGAAGAGCCGTGCTGACAAGCCACTTTCACCGCAATTTAAGTTATCAGTCTTTGGATGAATTCCAGTCGAGATAATTGTAATGGTCTCTGAGCCCATCCTGACTTGCGCACCGAGCGAAGATATTAGACTAAGAGCTGCCTGGTCATCTTCAGAATCACCAAACGCTGTTATTCTTGTTTCTCCATGATGAAGTAGTGCTGCTGCACATGCACGCTGCATCATGCTCTTGGAGGGTGGTGGTTGCAACTCACCAGACAATTCAGAAGGATATACAATTACATTCAAATGAACTTATTTTTGCGCCAGTCCGGCAATAAGATTGATCATCAGCGCAACAACGAAGGTATTCAAAGCAAATGAGAGTAAACTATGAACCAGCACCATGCGACGCATTTCCTTACTGTTACATTCCACGTCTGACACCTGGAAAGTAGCGCCAATCACAAATGAAAAATAAGCGAAATCCTGATAATCAGGTTGATTGTGTTCATCCGGAAATAACAACTGCTTCTTATTTTTATCCTCATGTTGATTTCGGTTTAAATAGTACATGTGCGCATAGTGAAAAGTAAATATAGTATGAACCATACTCCAGGACAGCACCAGACTCAATACAATGAGAAGGAAGAACAAAGCCTGGCTGATGTCTGTGTGTCCCTTGGTGACTACCACCATAAGTATAATGGTCAGATTGGCCAGACTTGAGATAATAATGAGCAGTATAACCCAAATTTTACTCCCATCATCCTGATTAGCTCTCTGTTTGATTTTATCAACCGGCCGAGTGAAGATCAAATACCAACTGAGGCTAAGAAACACCGAGCTCAAACCTATCCACCCCGCTAATGCCCGAATATTCCAAGAGATATCAGAATCAACAATAAAAAAGATCCCCAATCCTATGATTAAGCCGATTCCAAATCTCACTAATGGACGCATACGTTATTCAATTTCAATAGAGTAAAATTAAATCTACACATTTCTTTTTGGTGATAAGAATGATTATTGCAACAAGTAGTTGAAAAATTGGTTCTTTAAGTATATTTCAACATCTCACCCATAAGCACCTTTCATTTTAGCATCTCCACTTTCGTGCAATAATTTTTATTTATAAAATTGCTATTGACGATGATACAATCAAGTACACTACTCTTAAAAATCTCTATTTTAGGGATGATCTCTTTATTTATTTGTATGTTTTCACATTCTGTCTTCGGACAGAATTTAGTATTGACCTCAGTCAAATCCGGCTTAACTCAACCAATGCAGGTGGTCAATGCGGGTGATGGTTCAAAGAAAATTTATGTGGTTGAGAAAGGTGGAAAGATCAAAGCATTTGACTCCAGTTTTGTGGCGTTGGGTACTTTTCTCACATTGACTTCAAACCTCACTACTAATGGAGAGCGGGGTCTGATCAGCCTCGTCTTTCATCCGGAATATGCGACGAATGGTTTTTTTTATATTTATTTTACCAATGTAGATGGAAACATAGAGATAGATCGATACTCGATCAGTGGTGACCCCGATGTAGCTGATCCTACCTCGGGGAAGATGGTACTTACTATCCCGCATCCAGGCCAGAGCAATCACAATGGCGGTGAAATGCACTTTGGACCTGATGGAATGCTGTATATCACCACAGGTGATGGTGGAGGTGGTGGAGATCCTGCTAACAACTCTCAGGATTCGTCCAAATTACTAGGCAAATTGCTTCGCATTAATGTACTGACGAATAGTACAGCACCTTTTTATGAGGTTCCAGTTGACAATCCATTTGGAAATGAAGTTTGGTCTCGCGGCTTACGCAACCCATTTAGATGGAGTATTGATCCTGCAACAAATGACTTCTGGATAGGTGATGTGGGACAGGGTAAATGGGAAGAGATAGATAAGGTCACTTTCAACGAGAGTAAAAATCTAAATTTTGGTTGGAGTTGTTGGGAGGGAGATGAAAAATACAATGCTTCTCGCTGCAATAGCAACTTTTCCTACACCTTTCCCATTTACCAATATGCCAATGGCGGCGGCGCTTCTGTGACCGGTGGCGTGGTGTATCGGGGGAAGATTTATAATTCACTCAAGGGCACTTATATTGCCTCTGATTTTGGATCAGGCAATTTTTATAAAATTAAGGAGACGGCTCCCAATGTTTATGAAACGACTGTTATCAATGGCTTTCAAGCCCAACTGGCTGACTTTGGAACGGCTGAAAATGGTGAGATTTACGCGGCTCATTTGTACAATGGAAATATATATCACTTGACCACTGACGAAGTATTGCCCGTAAGCTTGTTGAATTTTTCAGGTAAAAGTGTAGGCGCAAATAATTTACTAAGCTGGGTGGTGGCAGACTTAAATGAAGTTTCAGCATTTTCCATTGAGATCAGCAGTGATGGTAAGCTATTTTATCCACTTACTTCTCTTACAGCAGTTGCTATTAACTACACACATGTAGAGGGTGGGCTAGAAAATAATTATTACCGGCTGAAGATGACAGACAGAGATCAATTGGTAAATTATTCAAAAGTAATCTACATTCCGTCCTTGATATCTCAAGGATTAAATATCTATCCTTCTCTTATCACCGGTCAGCAGTTGACCCTCGACCTGAAGAATGGAGACAATCGCCTTTCAATAAACAATTTGACAGGCCAACAGGTGTTTTATAAATCAATTACATCAAGCAAAGGTACGGTCAATGTCAGATTACCGCAGCTTTCGGATGGAATGTATATCGCTACTTTGGAAAATGGGGTTAATAAGTTCACTACTAAGCTGCTGATCAAAAATTAGACTAAATCATTTTTTATTTCAGGTGTTTTTGCCCTTTCCAAGAGAACTTTCTTCCGGTCAAAATATAGAAAGGAAGCGTTGATAAATAAATCAGATGATACAATTCCGCTACAAGGAAAAAGCGAAATTTAGGCATTTTATAAAAATCATGAGCTACTTTCAGTAGGCAGAAGTCTGCAACTAATTTCACAGTAACTGAATATAATAAGAGCCTGAGTAGATTGATATCCGGAAAGACAATATTCAGCATAATTTGTAATAGAATCAACATCGATGAGATCACAGGAAGTGACCATAACATCGGGATTAATATACTTCGGTAAGAAAAAGACTTAGCGCCCCACCGTAGTCGCTGGTTAATGAGTGAACTCCAATCAGGTTCTGTCTCACTAAATACAATATGTGCATTTTCCTTGGGATAAAGTATTTTCCTTCCTTGGCTGCGAGCAGATTCCAAGAAGAACACATCATCACCTGAAGTAATGTTAGAATTGAACTCGTTGGCTTTGTAAGTTGTATAGATGTCTTTTCGAAAGATTAAATTTGCTCCGCTTCCATTTGAAAACCAACCTGACCTACCCGCGATGGTGGTGATAAGGGATAATCCCATATAATCCAGTGCTTGAAAATAATGAAATGCATTTTCACGGGCTGGAAGTAACAATACTGTGCCGACCAGGATATCGCTATTTGATTCTACCAGGAGATTATTACATGTTCTTAACCAATATTCACCCCTTGTAGTATCCGCATCTGTGGTGATGATATGATCATAGACTGCATTTTCAATTCCGGTATTAAGTGCATTTTTCTTACCTCTAAGTTGTGATGATATGTTGCGAATGTTAAGATGTGGATGACTAAAAGCTAATTGATTCACCAGGTCTGTGCTTCCATCTGTAGAATGATCGTCTACAAAGAGTAGCTCAAAATGGTTCGGATTATACTCCTGATTTACAAGTGACTCAAGGCATTGGGCCAGATGTGTGATTTCATTTCGATAAGGGATTATGACTGAATAATATTTTTGTTCAGAAACAGGAGGAACAGACCTGCGCATCAGTAACCAGTGTACTGACCAAAGTAGCTGTGTGACAGCATACATAAATAGTATCAAATAAGAAACATAAATAAAGATCCAAATCATGATGGGTTATTTCTCCCCTGCAATCTCCCGATTTACCGGTTCGCCATCTTTCATACATCCGTCAGCACAGGTGCCATAAAGATTGAGCGAGTGGTGTGTGATATTAAAATGGAAATACTGACCGATCATGTCTTTGATGGTCTGGATACGAGGATCACAAAATTCCAACACTTTTCCACAGTTGACACAAATGAGGTGATCATGCTGCTTGAATCCGTAAGATTTTTCGTACTGTGCCAAATTCTTCCCGAATTGGTGTTTCTTTACTAACTCACAATTCACCAAAATCTCGAGTGTATTGTAAACAGTAGCACGAGATACCCGATAATTATTGTTTTTCATTTCATAATACAAGGTCTCTGCATCAAAGTGATCTGATCGCTTATATATCTCTTCCAGGATGGCAAATCGCTCCGGTGTCTTTCTATATGCATGTGCTTCCAGATACTGTTCAAATATGATCTTGACGTCATTATACGTTCTAGATCGGATGGTCCCTGAGTCTATATGATCTTTAGATAAAGAGGATTGCATGTGTCGTGCTTCTAATAGTCAAAACTAATGGTTTTAATTTTAAACCATTCAGTTATCTTCTGTCCGGATAACAGATGAAACATAGGGAAGGTTTTTTATGGCTGTGATTGCCAGATGCAGTTGGTTTGTGTTATTGACCACCAGTTTTATTTTACCTTCGAAATACCCCTGATTACCTTCGATAAAGAAGGACCGTATATTTAGACCCAGATTATAGATATTTTGAGTGATAGACTGGATGATGCCAGGACCGTCATCACTTCCTGTGATAGTCAGAGCAGTTATAAAGGAACTTGATTTACCTTCTATCCATTCTGCTTTTAATACCCTATAACCATAGTTGGCTAATAAGTGCTCTGCATTAGGGCATGAGATGCGGTGTATCTTGAGGGTATTCAGGCTGGTATTATAAGCAAATACTTCATCGCCCTGCACCGGATTACAGCAAGTGGCATATTGGAAAGCAAATTTATCAGCGGGCTCACCATTGATTATCAGGAGGGTCCTAAGCTCGTCCGCCCTTTGTTTGTCCTCAGGTTGGAAAAATGCTGCCGGTCTGGGTTTAACTTGTTCATCGAAGGGCAAAAATTTACCATTAGCCTGTGGGAATTTTCGCAGGTTTATCTTGACATTGTGATTCACTATGGCCTTAAATAAATCCCACCGTGTCTTCATGCCATAAAACTTCACCAGATAATCTACGTTCTCTTCAAAGTCAAGTTTACTATTGCTGAACTTGCGCTCTAGTTCTTCTTTGCCATATTGGGCGAGCGCCTTGTCACTCTCTTTTATCGCTTGCTTGATCTTCGACTTCGCCTTGCCGGTAATTACCATCTTCAGCCAACTTTCATTTGGCTTTTGGTTCTTATTGGTGAGCACGTGCACCTGATCCCCATTTTCAAGGACATAGCCCATTGGGACAAGCTTATTATTGACTTTTATGCTCTGAGTATGGTATCCTATATCGGTGTGGATGGTAAATGCAAAGTCAAGCGCCGTAGCTCCTTTGGGCAGCGGGTGCATATCTCCCATTGGGGTGTATATGTACACTTCTTCCCCATACAGATTGGTCTTAAACTCTGTTAAGAACTCAAGAGCATCCTTTTCTTTATCCTCCAGTAGCGTACGCAAGCTATCGAGCCAAGTGTCATACACATTTTGATTTGCGTGATTAATTCCCTTGTATTTCCAATGTGCTGCAAACCCCTTTTCAGCTATTTCATCCATCCTTTCAGTACGGATCTGAACTTCTACATATCGACCGCCGGGGCCGATTACTGTAGTGTGGAGAGACTCATATCCATTCGACTTAGGTCGTGTGACCCAGTCTTTGAGGCGCTCAGGCACAGGTGTGTAAACATCTGAGATGATGCTGTAAAAATTCCAGCAGGTACTCTTCTCTTTATTTATCGGTACATCGACGATAATACGAATGGCAAACAAGTCATAGATCTCCTCGAAAGGAACATGTTTGGTCTTGATCTTATCAGCAATGGATGAGATAGATTTAGGTCTGCCGATGATGCGATAGGGTACGCCTAGATCTTCGAAGTGAGTGGTCAGCCCCTTTATAAAGTCATTGATATAAGAATTACGACTTCTCTTAGTCTCCTGAAGTTTTCTCGCTATGTCAGCGTAAGCTTCGGGATCATATATTTTTAGTACGAGGTCCTTAAATTCCGTCTTAAGTTTGTACAGACCTAACCTATGAGCGAGGGGGGCGTAGATATAGCTTGTCTCTGAAGCAATCTTAAGTTGCTTATCCTTTGGCATTGAACCCAGGGTACGCATATTGTGCAACCGATCAGCCATCTTGATCAGTACCACACGTACATCGGAACTCAGAGTAGTCAGCACCTTTCTGAAATTCTCTGCTTGTGGACTGTCCGAATTAAAGCTGCCATCCAACTTTGTCAACCCATCGATAATCCGGGTTATTTTTTCGCCAAATTGAACTTTGATTTCTGCCAGTGTGACATCGGTATCTTCTACCACATCATGTAGTAAAGCAGCTACGACAGCAGTAGGGCCTAACCCAATCTCTTCCGCGCAGATGCGGGCTACTTCAATGGGGTGAAGTATATAGGGTTCGCCTGACTTACGACGCTGCTTTGCGTGAGCCTGAACGGCTATTTCATACGCTTTGCGTATATTTTCTTTATCCTCTTTGGAGAGGTCGGACTGGATGCTTTTAAGTAAATTCCTATATGCACGTTGAATTATCAACACGTCCTCCTGGTCTAAAACCGGTAGAATTGTGGTGGGCATATAGTGGAATTAAAATTGTTGTTAAAGCAATAACGTAAAATTAAAGCTAATAATCACCATTTAAACAAAATTTTATTGAGAATATCAATCAAGTCATGAGGGGTTACCTCAATCGATCCATTGATTTCACCAACGCCTCGTCTTTTCGAATGTATTTACCCGCAAAAAACATCAGTAGTATAGCAACAATAGGTAATAACAGCCCAAACCGTGCATGTACAAATGACATTTCATTTTGACGATTTTCGAAATTAAGATAGAAGAGCACGCCACTGGCTATCAGCATGGTCAGCATCAGGAATATGGTAAGCCGAGATAATAGCAATTGGAGTTTTCGATTGCGATAAACAAAGATATTAATCAGCGTAAGTAAAATCGCGCCACTTACGAGTACAATGAGAATAATATTGTCATACGTATTGTAAGTGCCGTCTGCAAATATGCCATTTGGATTGCCATTTTCTTTGTATTGCGCGAAGTCAAATGCCGGCAGAAATAAGGCTGACATTAACAAGGCCGCGAGAAAAAGGTACACTGATTGAATACGTTGAATC
Organism: Saprospiraceae bacterium; assembly: GCA_035426385.1. Lineage (GTDB taxonomy): Bacteria > Bacteroidota > Bacteroidia > Chitinophagales > Saprospiraceae > Parvibacillus. The sequence continues at coordinate 645 of DAOLZQ010000034.1, read as the reverse complement.
ATGGTCTATATCGTATGTTTCACGGTGGCAAATATATTACATTTAATTTATTGGTTGTGTGGACAGCTTTTAGTGTTTTTTCGTTAGTGCGCTCCTGCGTCCAATTCCGAAAATAAACATTTTAGATTTCCCCCCGGCGGGTTGAGCGAATTTAGCCCTGCCTTGCAGGGCCAAAGGTGTATTCACACCTTCGGTGAGGGAACTGACCGCACCTGCGGTCAGCTTACTTGAATAAAGTAAGCGTAAAATAAACCTTTGGTGAGCTATTTTAAAGGCCATACTATTTCTGCAGCATACTAACGCTTCTTACAAATATTAGTCTAAGGGCTACCGCCTTCGCGCCCCTGCACGCTGTCGCTACAGCCTACAGGTTCAGGCGCTCTCTCTGCGGTCTGCTCACGAAATTAAAAATTATTAAATTTCCCCTGCTAGCGGGATTCAGGTGTTGGGTCCTCTGAAAATTAAAGTAATTTTCATAACCCTTTTCTTTCTAAAATGATCTGCTATTAAAGTTTAGAAGAACTCCTTCCATTTCTTGCCTCGAGCCGGCATGGCTTTTACTTTTTTTCAGTCGCCAAAAAAAGTAAACAATGAGCGAACAAGCTCCGTAGGAGTGAAGATGGATTGCCATCTTCAGTGAGCGAA
>DAOLZQ010000033.1:11901-32344 GCA_035426385.1 Saprospiraceae bacterium | reverse complement strand
TTTATACTGAGGTTGTGCAGTGTATAATGACAGCATACAATTTTACAATTCATAAATAGATCATAAGTGTGGAATCTAGAAAAAAAATTATACTCAATATATTAGAAAGTGCAATCCGCATTTGGACTGCCTTTTTTATTCTTGCATATGGAATTGGGAAGATTCTGCAATTTGAAGGCTCAAGACTACTTGACGTGTCAATTAAAGACGCCACTAAGTTTGAAATCATGTGGGCTTTTTTCGGCACAACAAGAGAATATCCCATCCTAATTGGCAGCTTACAAATAATTGGCGCAATATTACTTGTGTTTCGGAAGACAAAATTATTTGGAGCACTTCTACTTACACCTATCTTTCTAAATATCATTTTGCTCGATGTACTATACGAGATTCCCTTAGGTGCACTAATTAATGCTGTGATCTACCAATGTGTATTTTTCTTCATAATCATTCAACAAAGAGATAGAATAGCCAAAGCATTTAGAGTATTGAACCTGGATAGTGAGAAAACAGTATCAATGCGAGTCTCAGCAGTGAGGTTTATATTGGCTACGATGCTGGCAATTATATTATTTTTTTTATTTCAAATGGTGATAAAATTATTATAAAATGTTAGTTGAATTTTCAAAATATATAATACTTATTTTCGGCTGTTTCATAATTTTCATAGGCTTTTTGATGCTTTTCCATCCTACTAAAGCAAGGACTACATTAAGAAAAGGCCGGTAGTACACCATTCATAAATTATGCAGAAATAACACTTAGATTGATTCCGGCCATTGCATTGATACTTTACTCGGATTATTCCAAGTTTCCGGGAGCGTTTAAAATATTCGGCTGGATTATGTTCATAACTTCTCTGGTCCTTTATCTTGTACCGAGTAGGATACATCATAAATTTTCAATGAAAAGCGCGGATATTCTTAAACCAGTCTATTTCCAACTTATTTCGCCCTTTGCGTTTATATTTGGTGGTTTGATAATTTATAATTTGAGTTGGATGTAAAAAGGAAAAAGATCAGAGTTGCGATAAAATGTTGCAGCACAGCCGTACAAAAATAATAATGTAACGTATTTTCTAAGTCACCGGTTTAGAACTTTCCCGCTAGTCACCATCCAATTCTTAAGTAAAACCCTTCTCCGATCCACAACCTATCTCAAACCTATTCCTCAACATACACTTTTGTATCTTCACAAAAATATCAATAGAGTGGCTACCTTCAATGTTAAATTTTTAACCCTACTTATCAGTTCATTACTTAGTATAGCGAGCATCACACTATGCGGACAACCGATCAACCTGAAGGTAGTGGGAGATGCGGAAAAAGGATATAGTGTCGATATTTATAGTGGTGCCGAGGTAGTGGTTCATAATACCGAAGAGTTCTCGCTCATGATGTCCAACCTTGACTTAAGTGAGACTACTGAAATCACTGCCTGGAAGGGAACAAAATGGACCGGTGATGCGGGAAAAATAATCCTGACCGGAGACACATATCTATCGGATTTTGACTTAAACCTATCTGTAAGTGTCACCTATGAGGTCATAAATCAAAACGTGATAAAGAAGCGTATTGAATTATTTCAATCCGGCATGCCTACCTTATTCTATACGCTGGAGGAGTCTTATAAGCCGGCGCAAGTACCTTTGAAATATGTCACCTTCGAGCAGGATGATTTCCCGGGCGGGCTTGCACATGAGATGTTCCCCTCTGCGGGGTTTGTGACGCCGAATAATCAACTGGTGGGTGTTCTGATGAATGCAGGATATAAAAATCAGTACACGCGTACTACACGCAGACGATTTAATGGGCATGGCGGTGGCTTTGTAGGTATGAGAAAATTGCCGGATCCAGCCTTGGTCTCGATAGCGTCAATAAAAGAAAGAGTACAAAATCAACACTATATTAAGCAGACATTTGGCGAAGTGTACAATCTGGATGCGGGAAGTGAAACAGAGTTAAAAATTACTAAGCAGCTTCAAAACGTCGGCCATATCGATATTGAGCAGAAGCCGGGGTTGATCTCGCTCAACTATAAGACTCCCGGAAAGTCGGGCATTGAATTCATTGTACCGCTGAAAGATCAAAAGGTATATACCATTTCTTTCCTGTCCAAAGGAAGTACACCGGTTGCACTCAAACTGCTTAGAATTAGAAATGGAAAGAAAACAATAGAGCTGGAACATGGAATTAAATACATCGATAATTTCCCAATAAACGAAAATGAATGGACGCTTTTTAAGGGCAGTATTTTGGTGCCATATATTGAAAATGACTCTGTTTCAATGTTTATTGGCTCTCTATCCGGCAATAAGAATTGGCTTCAAATCAAAGACCTAAAAATAGTAGAACACGAACCTCAGAGAGAACCGTATAATAAGATGAATATGGGAGAAAAGGCCACAAAGACGACCTACGTTTTTGTCGAGCCCTGGACAAACCATCGTGATTTTGTTATCTCTTCACAGTCCAGATTAGCTGAAGGAAAAGGATTCAAAGGTTCATTGATTGAGAAACTACTGTACGCCAATTTTAATATGCTGACCTGGATTACTTCGATTGATGATGTCACTCCCTTTGTAGTTCCAAATATGAACTACGCACCTGATATGTATAATCGGGATGCCTTCTTCTCTATAACTTCAAGCTATAATAAAGCCTTAAATCTACAGATCTGGGAACAATGGGGTAAGACACAAACTGCTAAAGGTGGCATTGCAACCATCATAACTCCCTATATGGGCACCATAGAAGCCAAAGATAATGAGGCAACTATTCAATGGCTGGTGTGGGCTATGCTGAACAAAAAGCGATTCGGAGTTTCACTGCCGGAAGAGAAAATCAGGATGGCAGTGGACTATGTGCTCAATGAATTTGATGAAGACAGAGATGGCATCTGTAAGTCACATTTTACTTTAAGCCAGGTTGACATTATTGATTTCAATCCGAAGACAGATCGTCTGGCGGTAAACCAGGGTATGTTTGCAATTGCTTTGCGAACTATTAAGACATTGGGCTATGATATTTCAGATGAATACCTTGAAAAGGCCGAGGCGGGGTATCGCGCCTTTTATGACGAAAAGAGAAAGCATTTGCTGTTTGACAGAGACTTTCCGGATATTATTTCACTGACGGATCTGGAGCCGGAATTCTTCTCATTATGGCTGTTCAACAGAGCGATATTAACTGATGAAATGGTTATAAATCAACTGGAAAGAATTCCGCATCTCAATAAAGTAGCCATTTCACCACACCCCGTGCTTGGCACGACTGCGCCCATTTGCGTTAGATTGACAAATGATAAGATGGGATACACTTATCTGACTATTGACTATCAACCCTTTGGTGAATTCGGAAAATCAAATTACAGAGATGGCGCACGTGATGGCGTCTATTACAATGGAGGTAGCTGGATGCGCGCTGAATATTGTGCGTATGCCGTGGGGCTGCGCCATGGCTGGGCCATGGCAAAACCACTGATGGAGAATAGAGCCTGGGCTGAGATCAACCTCAATCCCAACTGGCCTTACAGCAAAGAATTTATTCCCACAAAATGGACCAGCTTTGATTCCTGGTGGCCATCCACGCGCGGACTATGCTGGAATGTATTTATACTGATGGCAAATGAAGTTGCAGGTCTGCGTACACCGGACTCTGATCCTGATTATAAAAAGTAGAAACATTTTCATTATACAAATAAGAACAGGAGCAAAATCAGAATATAAATCGTTAATATGAAATGAAAAATACTTCTATATTTATAAAGACAGTTCTGTTGGCAATATCAATACTATTTGTAATGGGCTGCTCAAAGAATGATGATGATATATATTACCGCTTGGCCGGAAACTGGAAAGTACTTTATTATATAGAAAATGGTCAAAAAATAACCAAGTTAGAAAAACCTACCTGGCCTGAGGATAACAATGGTGAGATCACTGCAAATTTCACAATACCTGATAATAATGGGAAAGGAACGATATCCGGCGTTAGAGTTACCAATTCATACAATGGAAACTATACAGTTCAGAGAAATGGGAAAATATCCTTTGGACCACTATCTCAGACATATATTGGCGAACCTGATTGGACAGAATTATATAATATTAGACTAGCTGAAAACTATGAAGTAAATAACTTAATACTCCTGATGTATTACAACAATAATAAAAGTGTAATCGTCTTGGGTAAGAATTAGGAATATATATGTTTATAACCAAAGAAGAGATTAAATGAATTTCTGCCAATGAGTTTGAGCCTTCCGGCGCTGCCTTTATGGCCTTGCATGTTCAGACGCTCACCATTCGCGTTTATGAATAAGATATCATTTGAATATAATTATTAATTTGATAGCTATTCCAATGAATTACCTTATAGCGTAGTTTTAAGATCGTGTTTTAAAGAAAATTTTATAGTTGAGCTGTATTTTGTACTTTTATTATGCTTTGAGGCAAAAGCTCGGCTCATCAGATTGCAGTGGAACCGGAGCAGCCAGCCATAAAAATGAAAATAAATGAATTTAACCAATATTTCTTTCAGGCTAAAAAATACTTTGCTATTTTTTATAATAACAATACCACTTGCTTCAAATATATACGCCCAAGGTAATGGTGTTAGTAATTACAAAATATATTTCGGGTCTTGTGACTACAAAAATAAAGAAATCATTGTCATTCGGCAGTTTTCACAATCCAAAAAAGTTTTCTATATTGGAATTGATGTCAATGATATTAAAACTTTGATCATATCCTCAGATCAAATAAAATTAAAACCTTTAAGTTGGAAAAAAATCTTAATTGATTATAAAAATACACCTTACATAAAAGCAGTTATCGCCTCAAAGCGACAGTCGTTTGAAATGCAAAACTCCGGAATCAGCAATGGCTATCCTTCAGAGAAAGGTATAGTATTAACTATCGACTTATGCCCTTCTCACAAACCACTAGATCGTATTATATTCACCTCGCTCATAAATGAATTCAATAAATATGAGAAACCACTACCGTTAGCATTATCAATCACCGGTCGATTTATGATCACCCATTCCGAAGACATTCAGTGGTTAAAAAATTTAGAAAAGGAAGGATATATAGCCATAACTTGGATAAATCACACTTACAATCATCACTATAATCCAAAACTACCTTTAAAAAATAATTTTCTATTGGAGCCCGGAGTTGATATTAACTTTGAAATACTGGGTACTGAAATGGCATTACTCGAAAATAAACTAGAATTGTCTGCATTCTTTAGATTTCCCGGATTGGTTTCTGACCGTCAATTGGTTGAAGATATTACAGACTATGGGTTGATTCCAATTGGTAGTGATGCCTGGCTTGCAAAGGGTCAAGTCGCCCACAACGGAGATATCGTATTAATTCATGGTAATGGAAATGAACCTATTGGGATCAAAGATTTCATAACTCTATTGCAGAAAGAAAAATCAGCCATCACAAATAAACAATGGCTCCTGTATGATTTGCGTGAAAATGTAGAAGATGAATTTGATAAACAATGAAATTAATGAGAGATAATAAGTACTATAATGATTCCTCAGTTTTTACCCCTGAAAATCTACTTAGAGAAGCAAGACGTCAGATGAGTATTGAGAACTGTAAGGTTCCTGAGGTGTGTGTACTCGACCCTGATGGAGATCTGGTGGAATATTTACTACGGACCAATCCAGCGACGCTCAACAAGTGCTGGGCATGCTACCATACTAAATTGTACGACGTATTGCAAGATGGAGTTAAATTTGCAGTGTTGGGCAATGCCGTGGGTTCTTCATTTGCAGTGCTCATAGCGGAGCAATTATTTGTCTCAGGTTGTAATCTCCTCATTAGTATAACCTCAGCCGGAATAATCAATCCTACAAAAGACAACACTAAATTTATTCTAATAGAACAATCGCTCCGTGATGAGGGGACGAGTTATCACTATCTACCACCTTCCGATACGAGTGATATAAATTCAGCCTTACTTCATACATTGAGGGCCTATTATACTACTACCGATCTATCTATAGAGCCAGGTATTAGTTGGACGACAGATGCTCCTTACCGTGAGACTCAAGCATCCATAGACGATGCAAGGGAATTAAAGGCAGTGTGCGTTGAAATGGAGGCTGCTGCTCTATACGCGTTTGCGATAGCAAGAAGTAAGGATGTTATTTGCTTTGCCCATCTCACCAACACAATGGCTCAGTCTGAGGGTGATTTTGAAAAAGGTGAAGAAATGGGCAGTCTGGATACATTGGATTTAATTCATCACACCATGAAGGCACTGGCTAAAAGTAGGTAAAGTATTTTGTCCTTTTTGAGGTAAAATTGTGAGAAATGAAAGATGACTCGTGACAGGTTAGATCAACAATCATTTTTAACATTAAAATTGCGAAATGAAACTAAAGCCAACAACCATAAGCTTGATGCTTAAGCGAAAGGACCTAAAAATTAATACCGATAGGGCAGAACTTAGGCCTGTAAAAATTAGGTTGTTTCTGCCCACTTTGCAAACGAAGTTTTGCACTTGCCATTCAATATTCTACGTTATTCCTTCCACATTTTTCACTTAACATTATTAACACTACTCCCATACTAAGGAATACTGCGCCATTGCTTCGTCTGTTCGCATAATTAACATAAAAAGTAAGAACTAAAATTCCTTTGGACTTGTTAGTAAAAAATTCGATAGAGTATGCATTCAAGTATGCGAAGGAAGTGGGTTAAGAGCCAGGTTAATATATAGGTCTGACGCAAGGTATCTATAAGTAAATGAGTGGACAATGCCTTCCTGGCATCGGGCGATAAAGGTCAAATAGAAGACATAAGTTCTGACAAGTGTGTACCGACTATTACTGCCTAATATAACAACAAAGACTGGCGGTTTTGTAGATTAATGAGGAAGTTATCTCTGTATGGCTAGAAAGTATAGCGATGGAGAGTGATTTGTATATCAACTAAACAACAAAATATTATTAAAATGAAAAAGATTTTAACTGCAAGTATTGCGGTAATTATTTTACTGTCTTCCTGCAAGAATTCAGAAAATAAATCAAATTTAAATATCAGCAAAGATACTGCTGAGGTGATTGTACAAGAGAATGAGGCACTGATTGATGATGCGGACCCCTCTGACACTAGTTTTATAAATGCTGTCGACTACTACAAAAATGGAAAATATTCAGCAGCAGCAGATTACATTGAATGGGGGATACTCCAAATAAGACAGGAAGAAAAACCTACCGGAATGACTGGAAGCAATTTATTGATTGATAAGCAGGTAAAAAACTTACGCTCACTGGAAGATGAAGTTAGAAATAATAAAATTGAAGATATAAATGATCTAACTCAAGCAATGGCTAATGCAGAAATGCTTGTAGCACACGACTATATGATTTATAGCATTGCCACTTTAACAAATGTACCCGTAAAAAGTAGTGACTATTTTGATAAGGCACTGAAATCTCTTGACAAAGCAATATTGAAACTAGACGGAAATGCTAAGATTGAAGCTGAAAAAATCTTATATGATAGTAAGGGACTAAAAGAGAAATTGAAGTCTGGCGCGAATGTCTCAGAAAAAGATATAAAAGAACAGGTAGATAAAATAGAAATATTCTTGAAAAACCATAAATCTAAGTGGATATAATTGGGTGAGTCATTCCCGGTTTAAATTATACCCTGATGAAAATCTACCCAGACACAAAATTTTGGATAGACTCAGTAAATCTGTTGACTTCTGAGCTATGCTTTAGTATCATCTCAACTCTCCTTACTCCCGGCGCATCACTTATATGATAGAAGGGCTTCATACTGTAGTAAACAAGAGAAAGGAGGGTTGGGATTAAATCCACTAAGCCTTCACCTAGGCAGTTGATCTCGCACTCTGTCTCATTCCCGATTTCTCAAGCTTAAAACATAAAATAAATTACTTTAAAGGTATTTGTGCAAATGAACTACATTTGATTGTAACTAATCGCGTCAATGGCAACTGAGGAATATAACGGCATAGCTTTACAATTTTACTCAAAATTTACTTTTATTCCTCTTGGAAAGTTATCAAGTACAGATAATGTATCATTATGACTAATAAAGTAATAGCTCAAGTGGTTAAAGCCGGCAAACAATACACAACCGGAGATACTGTAATCACTGCTCTTCAGCCCTCAACTATAGATCTCAAATCCGGAGAACTTACCTTGATAATAGGGCCTTCCGGTTCAGGGAAAACAACCCTCCTCTCCTTATTCGGCTGCATAATCTATCCCACTTCAGGAGATATCTTTATTGATGGTATTAAAATAAATGATCTAAGTGAGAATAAACTAGCGGCTATCCGGTTAAAAAAAATCGGATTTGTATTTCAACAATTCAATCTGGTGGCACCATTAAACTCACTAGAGAATGTGATGCTGCCTATGTTACTACAGGGCACTACGGACAAAGAAGCAACCACAAGAGCTATCAATGCACTAACGAATGTCGGCATGGACAAGAAATTATATAAATTGCCCAAAACCCTAAGTGGTGGCGAACAACAAAGGGTGGCTATAGCTCGTGCATTAGTTACCAATCCTGAGATGATATTGTGCGATGAACCTACAGCCTCCTTAGATATTAAAAGCGTAGCTGTGGTAATGGAAGAACTGAAGCAAATAGCAACTAATGGAAAAGCAGTCGCAGTGGTAACGCATGATACAAGGCTCACGACTTTTGCAAACAGGGTAATATATGTAAATGATGGAATGGTATCCGATAAGCCCTTTGAAGAAGAAATACTAATGACAAAATAAAATACTATGAGATCAATATCTTTAATGATACTGCTTGCGCTGGTACTTGTTAGTTGCCAAAACAGAAAGGTTGAAGAGCAAACTCCCAAGACCACCTCTCCAATCAATATAAAGCAAGTAGTAGGAATAGGCAGAATCGAACCTGAGAATCAAATCTTACAAATTTCACCCGAAGTTGCCGGTATAGTTGAGAAAGTTTATAAGAATGAAAATGACTCTGTCCGCGCCGGTGATATTATTGCTGAATTAAAACATACAGTTGAAGATGCCAATATCACTCAACTCAGAAGTGCTGTTTCCGTACAGGCAGCACAGATAAAAGTAGATGAAAATGCAATAAAAGAACTACAAATCAGGTACGCTAATGCTAATACAGAATTACAGCGATTACAAAATTTGTTGGAGAAAGGAGCAGAGACGCATCAGGTAGTAGATGATGCCACGACTGAAATGAAATCATTTCAGGCAAACATAAATAAATTACAGGCTACAGTACAAGTTTCCAAATTAAAATGGTCGGAGGCAAAGACTCAAGTGGGCATAGCCGAAGCACAGTTAAAGCAAAAATATATACGGGCACCTGTAAGTGGTGTCCTCTTGGAGATAAATATCCAGACGGGGAACTATATAGATAGTCAACAAACTATTGCGCAGCTTAGACCGAAAGGTAGAACCATAGCTGTTTGTGAAATTGATGAACTCTTTGCTGAAAAAATAAAAGTCGGCCAACCAGCCATCATTAGAAATACCGGCTCATTAGATACATTGTCAACCGGAAAAATATATTTCGCAGCTTCCTTTTTAAGGAAAAAATCATTATTCACAGATCAAGCAGGAGAAAAAGAGGATAGGCGAGTTAGAGAAATAAAAATTCTACTTGACAATCCAAAAGGCATTTTATTAAATTCAAGAATTGAATGTGTAGTTTTTATTTAAAGTAAAAATCAATAAAATGTTTACACTAAAAACTGCATGGAAATTTATCCGATTCGACAAAGCGAAAAGTATTGGTGTAGTGGTCGGCATAATGATCAGCACCTTTTTAATTGGGCAGCAGTTAGGCGTATTTATCTTTCTAACTGGTGCCATGCAGGCACTTGCAACGACTGTCAAGGCGGATATCTGGGTGGTAGATAGCAAGACTAAAGATGTAAACCAACTAGGTAAGTTAGATATAAGAGTATTACATGCAGTCCAAAGCCTTCCGGGTATACAGGATGCATTTCCTGTTTTTATAAGCGGTGCCTCCGCTAATTACCAAAGCGGCGAGAGTGGTGGAATAACCCTCATTGGCGTCGATATAGACAAATTGAATTCAGTACTGGATCCCTCTAAAATTATGGCCGGTAAGCCTTCAGATCTGCAGGCAGACGGAGCCATCAGCGGTGAATATTTTGAGCTCAAAAACTTAGGCGGTAATATAGACATTGGTACTCCATTGGAGATAAATGGTAAACGTGCCGTTTTTGAAATGCAAACCAAGGGGTTTCGAGGGTTTGGGGCTAGTTTTTGTGTTACAACTATAGAGAAGGCCAGATACTATTCAAATCAATCTACCAATTCTATCAGTGCTGTACTGGTAAAACTAAAGCCCGGTAATAATGCCGATAGCATTTCCGCTTTGATCAACAATACAGTTTATGGCGTAAAAGCCTGGCCATCAGAAAAACTAGCCAAATCGACGCTAAAGAAAATATTAGGAAGCAGTGGCATTGCACTGAGTACCGGCACATTAATTGCTTTTGCTTTGATAGCGGGTTTCTTTATTATTGGATTAACTATGTACACTTCCGCTTTAGACAGATTAAAAGATTATGGAACTTTAAAGGCCATAGGTGCCAGTAATAAATTTATCAGCAGATTAATTTTGACTCAGGCAGTCATATTTGCCATAGTTGGATTCACTATTGCGTATTTCTTGTTGCTAGGGTTTCAAAAGGGTGTTGCTTATTCGGGACTGCTATTTAGTTTTTCACCCTTGCTTCTGTTGGCTATCTTTGCAGTCATTGGGCTGATATCAATTGGCGGTTCTTCATTTGCTATAAGACGAATCAAAGGAATTGAACCTGCATCCGTATTCAGATAAATATATAAATATGAAGCATAAACATTTTCCCTTATTGATAATTTTTCTATTTATTGCAGTAAGGATATCGGCACAATCGACAATTACCTTGCCTCAGGCGATTAATTCCGCTTATAGCAATAGAAAAAATATTCAGGCCGGAAAAAAAGATGTTCAAATACAACAACTCATAACTAAAGCGCTTTACAAACAATATGGACCACAGGCGTCTCTTGAATATAACTACAACTACAACCCTATCTTGCAGAGTTCAATAATTCCTGTTGGAAAATTCAATCCCGCCTTACCATCTAATGCAACAGAGGACATTCAGTTTGGCACCACTTGGTCACAATCAGCAGGTATAACAGTTACTCAACCCCTATATAATGCCGGCATTAAAAAGCGAATAAAAGAAAGTGCCTTACAAGAAAAAATAAGCAGTGCAGGACAGGCACAATCAGAATATGAATTAGCTTATGACGTATTAGAAGCCTATACCAATATTTACTTACAACAACAACAGGTGAGCTCATCCATAATTGACACAACCAGAACCTGGTTAAGTTACCAGTTGCAACAAGATAAATATACTGCTGGACGTTTATTAAAATCCGACCTCAATAAAGCGATAATCAACCACAATAATACCAAGCAGCAGCTGATAGATGCTACGATACAAATGCTTGAAAATAAAATATATCTCTTATATATTACTGGAGCGCCAACCGATGACTCAAGCGATTTTAGCATCGACACTTCTTTCTTTAATTCATATAGTTTACTTCCCGTCATCACCAATTTCTCTCTCGATAATATTCCTGTCTTTCAGCAACTCAATTTTCAACAGCAACTATCTATTCTACGGCAGGAAACTGAAAAAGCAAAATACCTTCCAATAATAAGCCTTCAGGGCTATTTGGGGGCAAATCAGTACAGTAACGAATTCAATCCCTTTAAATCTAATTCTTGGTTTGGATCAAGCTATATTGGCTTAAATGTAAAATTACCCTTATTGATGGGAGAAGATAAAAACAAAAATATAGAACAATTGCAACTGGAATCCCAGAAATATCTGAATCAAATACAAGACAAATCAGCGCAATATAAGCAAGATGCGTCGACTGCATTATTAGAAATAGAGCGCGTAAAAAACAATTTAGCAACTCAAGGTTTAAATCTAAATCTATACCGGGAATCATTAAAAATCTCACAGGACCGCTTAAAGGAGGGTCAAATAACATCCTTTGAACTAAATAATCAGGAGCAAGAATTGCAACAATTAATTGCAACATATGAAAATACAAAAAAACAAATGTGGCTTTATAGGTTAGCATACCTTAAAGCCTCTGGACAACTGAACAAATTGTGGCAGTAATCTGAACTGTAAGATCCGAAGGTGAGGTAATATGGGCTCAAAAGACGGAAGATGCAGTGATACATTCAATGAGAGAACAGAAAAGTAGATGAATAACGTTTAAGAAAAATATAAACCAAACGCCTAAGTGAAAAAGATAATCCTGCTCATTTCCATAATTGTCTATTGTTCTTCTGTGCAAGCCCAGAGTCCTACTGCTTTCCCGGGAGCCGAGGGATTCGGAGCAAACGCCACCGGAGGCAGAGGCGGGAAGGTAATTTACGTAACCAATCTCAATCCCAATGGACCCGGTTCCTTGTCGGAAGCACTGTCAACACAGGGAAAAAGATATATACTATTCAAAGTGAGTGGGCTAATAAATGCTGCTGCTGAAGTAATATATGGTGACTTCACGCTGGCAGGACAAACATCTCCGGCGGGAATTACAGTAAGGGGATTTGTAATAGACGAAGTATATGATACTATAGGTACGGGTGATAATATGATAATACGCCACATTCGTTCTCGGCCCCAGGACCCTTCTATCTGGCCTACTGCAAATTATATTCTGGACGATGCCTTTCGCTTAGATGGTGCATCAAATACTATTGTAGATCATTGCTCCTTCGCCAATGCTATTGACGAGTGTGTGCAGATCTCACAGTCATCTGAAATAACCGTACAGAACTGTATGCTTTCTGAAACTATTGGTGAACACTTTTATCTTGGAGGGATGCTGATGAATTATTCCACTCGCGAACATCCTCAGGACAATATATCCATCCACCATAATACCTGGAATCGCATCGGCGGCAGAATGCCTGAATTGTCCTGCGAATCTCCCTATGGCAGTGCTCGTCCGCTCAATCTTGAACTATCAAACAATCTGCTCTGGGATCAACAAATTAATATCTGGTATGAATCCAATATTAACCCAAGTGGTCAGATAGATTCCTTTTTTATAAATCTCAATTGGGTGAATAATTACAGTGTAGGGCGATCTTCCTACTCGAACGGCATGATGGCACACAATCTTTTGGACTTCGCATCAAATACCATTTTTGCAAGCGGAAACAAGATGAATCTGTATCCTTCATATTCCGATTATGAATTGTTTTACTGTTGCAACGATTTTAATCAGCCAGATAATCATCCGAACACTAATCTCGGAATAGCCAATATTTTACCGGTCAGACATCCATTTCCAGCTATTACGTATACGGCTACTAATTCACTTGTCGATTATATGCAGCAGAATGTTGGTGCCTTTCCAAGAGACCCTATGGACAGGAGACTGATCGATCCCTTTGCTAGTGGAATTCCGGACTCAGCACCTGTAGATGCTAATGACCATTTCAATGATGGCTATATTTTAGATTTTAATCCGCTCAATCCACCACTCCCGCCTCTTGATTCTGACAATGATGGAATGCCGGACTATTGGGAAATTGCCAAAGGCCTGAACCCTGGAGTTCAAGACCAAAACGGGACAAATCTCTCTTTCGACATTACAGGAACTGAAGGATATACCAATCTTGAATGTTACCTGAATTGTCTTTCAGACTATCTCGTGAGCGGAGGGACCTCGACTGCGTGTAGCATCAAAGGAACTACTAGTATTCTGACTCCGAGCAAAGAAGAAACTCACATCTCAGTGTATCCCAACCCTTCCACAGGTGAATTTTATCTGGCACTTGACAATTTTCAAAATGGAACTCTTATGATCTATAATATTCTTGGAGAAGTGGTACATCGGCAGATCATCACTTCTGCGCATCAGAAAATTGATTTAACTAAAAAATTAAAAGGTGTTTATTTCTATCAGCTTTATATCGACGCCGGAAATCTGATCGGCGGCAAAATTATTATTGAATGAGACCTACTGTAGGAAAAGCTACTTGACAAGGAGTGCGAAAGGGAGAATCAACTACTTGATGCGCCCTCTACGCCTACAGCCTCTATTCAAATAAGTTGTAACTTCGCCCCTAGTGGCTCAAATTTAGCCACCAATATTTCTCCCACACGCTGAATGCATGGCTACAAAGCGGACTGGTCAAAATAAAATTGATTTATTCCTATTGTCGCTTCAGAATTAAAACAAACAGAACAGTTACTAAATGTCAAAAAAGAGTAAAGAAGAAAAAGACGCCTCCGATAATAAAAACAGAATCTCTATTCTGAACAAATTTGGGATTACGGAGCTAAATCCCATGCAGGAAGAGGCAAATAAAATTATACAAAGAAAGTCAGATGTGGTACTGCTTTCACCTACCGGGACAGGTAAGACCCTGGCTTTTTTATTGCCTTTAGTAGAGACACTAGATGTAAACTGTGCTGAGATTCAAATCCTCATACTGGTTCCGTCACGTGAACTTGCCCAACAATTCGAGCAGGTAGCTCGAAATATGGGATCGGGATTCAAGGTTAATGCAGTATATGGTGGACGTTCCGGTGCGCTCGATAAGATCGATCTAAAGCATCGACCGGCCATACTAATCGGGACACCCGGTCGCGTGGCTGATAGGTTAAGAAGAGATAAATTTCCATTGAAATACATTAAAACCGTTGTACTGGATGAATTTGATAAGTCATTGGAAGTGGGCTTTGAAAATGAAATGGGAGAGATCATGGAAGCACTACCCAATGTACAGCAGCGAATTCTAACCTCAGCTACAAGCGATGCCAAAATACCACAGTTTGTAGGATTAATAAGACCCACCTTTATCAATTACCTTCAGGAAGGCAGTTCTCAACTTACAATAAAAATACTGCTCTCGCCAGAAAAAGATAAACTGAAGGCTTTGAAAAAAGCACTTGCATTCATTGGTTACCAACCTGGAATTATTTTTTGTGCTTTCAAGGATGCGCTGGATCGTGTAAGTGAATATTTAACTGAGAATCACATCCAACATGAGTGTTTCCATGGGGGTATGGAACAAATTGATCGGGAGCGAGCATTGGTCAAATTTAGAAATGGAACATGTCAACTCCTACTCGCCACCGACCTAGCCGCTCGTGGACTTGATATTCCAGAAATAAAGTTTATTCTTCATTATCACCTTCCACCCCGCGAAAAGGAATTCACTCACAGGAATGGTCGAACTGCACGTATGAACCGAGATGGTATTGCATATATCCTGCTTTGGAAAGATGAACATGTTCCGGACTATATTCAAGAAATTGACCCGGAGAGACTTAATATTGAAGACCAAAAAAAGGCTTCACTTCCAGCACCTATAAAATGGAAAACATTATATATCACTGGCGGCAGAAGAGATAAAATATCAAAAGGAGATATAGCCGGCTTATTCTTTAAGCAAGGTCAACTTGAAAAAGATCAACTGGGCGCCATTGAAGTCAAACAAGACTGTACTTACGTCGGAGTCCATGCTGAGACAGCAGAAATGCTTATTGAAAATACCAATAATACCAAACTCAAAACCAAGAAAGTGAGGATTAGTCTCATTTAATATGGGCGTAAAACTTATTAAACCACTTTCCAAAAAAGTTCAGTGATTTCTATCTTCAAGAAATTGACTAATGCCCTCAAGTAATAGCCTGAAAAGAACCCATTAAGTCAATTGAATCACAATTTATTTTACTCCTTTGATATACTGAATATTTTGTGCTTATTTACATCCTACTTACTTTTACTAAGACTTAAGAGAAAACATAAATAGGATCAATCATAATAAATTAACTAACCTTGCCAACAACACTAGCGGATCACTTAAAGGCAGCAGCAATAGACTGGAAAACTCTACACAAGAATTATAACCCCTTGCTAAATATTGTCAAAGAGCTGCTGGGGTAATGCCAAATTGTGACCCTTTCTTAGAGATCTGGCCACCGGGATTCCGCACTTATAATTTATTAGTGCCCAATATGTTTAATTTACCGGCCACCCTGTTCGGCAGTAAGTCCTTTAAAGCATCTCTAGGTTTGGCAATGTGGGCTTCAAGTAAAGACTCCTGTGCATACTGTACAGCTCATACCTGTTCTTTTGCATTACGTAGGGGGTTAAGTTCTGAGGCTATTGTCGGTGTCCGAACAGAAAAAGAGCAAGCCGTAGTGGCCTTGTCTGAAGGACTCTCAAATATACCCTCCAAATCACTAGCCATATGAAGCATATCAAAAAGTGAAAGAGTACTTCATACTTCAATTTAAAATGACAAACCGAAAGTTGACCGCTTTTGGGCTAAATCCAATATTAGGTTTCTTAATCATTAGTGCTTTATTCATCGGGGGTTCAATTTATCTGTTTTACAGAACGCAATATGCTCAATACGGTTATATTCTGCTTGCGCTGAGCCTTGTGGTCCAACAGAGTGAGAGAAAAAGAAATGATTTTTTAAAACTAATTTTCACTCATAGCCCTATCTAAAATTGAGGCTGATCGAAAATTTCCTAGTCGTTTCACCCTTCATTGCCTTCTTAGCATATAAACAGTTATTCCCTGCTATGCTCATTCTATCAACTATTACTTTAGTTATTTCCTTGGTCAATTTCAACAGTACATTCAATTTTACCATCCCAACCCCATTTTATAGAAGACCTTATGAATTTGCAGTAGGCTTCAGAAATACTTTCTACTTATTCATAATGACCTACTCTCTAACCTTTATAGCAATTTCAGTGGGGAACTTTAATCTCGGAATTTTTTCTCTTTTACTTGTATTCTTCATCACGTTAACTTTCTATTCCAAGCCTGAAGACCTATACTTTGTATGGTCATTTATAGATTCGCCGAAGGGCTTCCTCATGAAAAAGATCAGGACAGGCTTAGTGTATTCCACTATGCTAAGCACACCCATTCTTATTATCCTAAGTATTTTCTTCTTCAGCGAAATAAAAATACTGCTGATTTTTCAACTATTGGGTTACATCTATTTGATCACCATTATCTTAGCAAAATACTCTGCATACCCAAATGAAATGAGCTTACCTCAGGGAATCTTATTTTCACTGAGCCTAATGCTTCCCCCGGCCCTATTTATTACTATACCGCTATTCTATTATCAGTCCATAAAAAGCTTAACCTCCATTTTAAAATGATTAGAATTGAAAACTTATCCAAGTCCTACGGAAAGAAACAAGTACTTGGCGCAATAAATTTGGAATTTAATAAAGGAAATGTGTACGGAATAGTCGGGGAAAATGGTGCACGAAAAACAACTCTATTTAGATGTATCTCAGGACTTGAAAGTTATGATGGGAATATAATATCTGACTTTGAAAATCTGAAGAATCATATAGGACTCTTATTAACAGAACCATTCTTCTTCTCAAAAATTACCGGAAAAGAATATATACGCTTACTTACCAACGCAAGGCAGATAGAATCATCAAACATTGAAGATAAAAACATCTTTGATCTTCCGCTAGATCAGTATGCTTCGACCTACTCGACAGGAATGAAAAAGAAATTGGCTCTGACGGCAATACTTCTACAGAAGAATAACGTATTCATTCTGGACGAACCATTTAATGGCGTTGATATCCAAAGCAATTTAATTATAACTGAAATAATAATGAAGCTAAAGGAATTAAATAAAACTGTAATCATTTCTTCCCATATATTTTCAACTTTGGCAGATACCTGTGATGAGATACATTTAATGAAAAATGAGGAATTTATAAAAAAGGTGTACAGTGCAGATTTTGATAAACTGGAGGCTGAAATGAAGGAAACCACAGTTGGCAATAAAATTGAGCAGTTAGGTCTTAAATAATAAACAGAGCCTCAAAGAGTCTCAATAAGCCCCAAGAAGCATTAAATCCTCAAGACCGGCTTTACATCCCAAAATAGGTCTAACTTAAATGTAGTACACCCGGTCACACATACTCCATAGCTCTCCACATATCCTACTGAGCAAAATTAGGATAACACTCTCTTATGCCAACTTAGATGAATTTAGGCCGCGTAGTGCACAAGGTTAGACCAAACCGAGAGACTTCAAGGGTAAAAATGAAGAGCCAAATGGCCCCGGAACATCGAAAAGTAGCTAAAATGTACCTTAATGCCCAACAATTAAACCCTCATTCGCCAGTTTAAGTAAAAAGTACGAGCAGGCCAAAGCAGATAATAACGACCTTTTCTCAACACCATTACTACCTGAAATACAACACTTTATGTCTCGAGCGGCTACCCTTTTGTTATAATCTACCAGTATATATAGGGCACAAGTCCTTCAAGAAATTGAAAGATAAGTAAAGAAATAGGGTTCAATCTACAAAAATTCTTCGTACATTGCGGCCTGGTAGGGGTAAAAATCTTATATCTCGCCAATTAATAACTAATAATAATGCAACAACTATGAAAATAGGAACAGTAAAATTTTTCAACGAAAGCAAAGGTTTCGGATTTATTACACCTGATGATGGTGGAAAAGATGTTTTTGTTCACGTAAATGGACTTAACGGAAACTCAATTTCAGAAGGCGACAAAGTCACTTATGAAGTGGAGGAAGGTAAAAAAGGTTTGAATGCGGTAAATGTGTCTTTGGCAGATTAGTAAGATTCATTTCTTAGATATTGTAGGCTCTCCAACTTGTTGGGGGGCCTTTATTTTTTTTGTGAAGTTATGTAATAGGCCTAAAAAGGGAAATGTGCAGCGGTCTATATGCGATTTGATATTTAATGTGAAATTGTAAATGACGCATAAGAGGCTTTAGTTGGTATTCCCAAAGCGTAAAGTTATAAATACTCATTTTATAAAGTCTATGAGCTAACATCAGGGCGACCTAAAAGCCCAAACGAAAACCATTTAGATTTTTTATCTGAATCTACTACATTGTATCGTAGCTAAGCGGTAAAGTCTGGCAGATGTATTCGGAAAATTATTAAGGCTGACACAAAGTGGAAACTATACATACCGTTTTAAATTATATATATATACATTTTTAATTAGTGGTGTTAAAAATTTGATTCTTTGTTGTGTTGGCATAAATAATTCGGATCCAATAAAAGTTGCTTAGAAAAATGAAATGAAAATCCTTTATGAGAATGAATACCCTGGAATGAATGTAGTTGTTTATGGGACAGAATTAAAATAAATATTCAGCTTCCATGACCGATTGTATTATGTAGTGATGAGAGTAATCTGGCACCTTCATTGGCAGGATATGGGACGAAAGCTTACACCTCTGTTAAATATATGTCTCGATACAAGAGGTTGACTCAGTTCTCAATAGTCCATACTAAAAGGGCGTGATCTCCAAGTAAATCAGTCTAAGATTGACTTCCCCCATTAAAGCTTTCTGATTAATCCAAAACAAAACGTTTATTAAATCATTTCTACTTGAAGAACTAATACAATTCTGCATATTTGTTACATTTCCTCATGAGCAATCTTGATATCAGTCATTTTGAGACAAGTCTTAATAAAATACTTTATACTGATAAAAGAACCTTCATCAGGACTAAAGATTTATCTCAACAACTTCCCCAAGATATTTAGTAGATAGTGGGATGAATAAAACATAGTATAAAATAAAAATTATTAACTTATATATACCATCTTAAATATGTGTAAACAAATTATTTTTCTATCTGTATTTATATTTCTTTCAATACAACTTATTGCTCAGGGTGAAAAGCAGTTCCTGCCTGCAAAGGAAAGCGAACCCAGTAATTTTGGATGGATGAAGGGATTCCCGCCTCCTGCTGATAAGACACTCGAAGCCGGGGATGGCTCCTTTTTCAATTTCCCGGCAATACGTTGGAGTGTAGTACATATGAGACAAATGCTTCCTACTGTAAATGTATCACGTGGATTAAAATCACCACAATCATTAAAGTACAAGTTGGATAAGAACATTGATGCAATCAGCTTTGTCCCCTGGGATGAAAAGAAATCAATGACTTGGGAAGAGTCACTATGGAAAAATTATACCGACGGCATAATCATTCTTCATAAAGGTAAAGTGATTTATGAACGCTATTTTAGCGAGCTAACTGAAGACGATGTCCACGCAGTAATGTCACTAACAAAATCTCTCAACGGGATACTCGCTTCGATATTGGTCTCAGAAGGAACGATTGATGAAAATAAATTAGTGCCATTCTATGTGCCCGAACTCAAAAACTCAGCTTATGCCGATGCGACAGTGCGGCAAGTAATGGACATGACTACCGCATTAAAATATAGCGAGGATTATGCAGACCCAAAAGCAGACATTTGGGATTTTTCAGCTGCCGGAAACCCGCTTCCAAAACCTAAAGATTAT
>DAOLZQ010000033.1:5854-11801 GCA_035426385.1 Saprospiraceae bacterium | reverse complement strand
ATGATGCTACTTCATTGCCGGCTTATCAAGCGGTTGCTGATTATCTAATAAAGAGAAAATAATATTTAGAAATAAAGAAATGAGAAATTTAGATCTATTTGACTTGAAAAACAAAGTCGCCATTGTTACCGGTGGTGGAAATGGAATAGGAAAAGCAACTGCGATACTTCTTGCCAGACATGGGGCCAACATCGCTATTGGAGATTACAACCTTGGAGCTGCTGAAGAAGTTGCCAAAGAAATACGAGGATTAGGCGTAAAAGCTATTTCCATACCCTGCAATGTTCTGAAGGATGAAGATTTAGTCAACCTGGTAGATATTACTCTGAAAGAGCTCGGTGGTATCCATATTCTAATAAATAATGCAGGAGGCGGTGGAGGCGGCCGTGAAAATCCGTTCAAAATTTCGGTAGAAGATATCAAACGAGATTTTGATTTGAATGTATTTAGTGGTTGGAGACTGTGCCAATTAGTGGTACCGCATATGAAGGAAGCCGGCTATGGTTCCATAGTTTTTACCACTTCAATGTCCAGTGTCAATAAAAGTCCCAATATGAGTGGGTATGCGGGCTCGAAAGCTGCCGTAAATCATATCGTAGCTAATCTTGCGCACGACTTTGGACCGGAAGTACGTATTAATGCCGTAGGTCCGGGAGCTACCCGAACTGCTGCACTGGAGACGGTGTTAACTCCTGAGATAGAAGAAAGAATGTTGGCTCATACACCAATAAAGCGCTTAGGAACTGCTGATGATATTGCAGGAGCGATGCTCTATTTTGCAGCCCCCATTTCAGAATGGGTAAGTGGTCAGACCCTATTTGTAAATGGCGGCGGTGAACAAACATTGGATTAATAACTTAGTAAATCGGATAGGATGAAGTGGATGTTGATAGGACAAATAGGTTACATTGTGATAACGATTCTTGTTATATTCAGAGTCTTACTCGATACACGAAGTGTATCGAAAGCTTTGGCCTATATTCTGTTTATTATCCTTGTACCCGTAGCCGGAATTATATTTTACTTCTCATTTGGCGTTAATTACAGAAAACGAAAGCTCTACAGCAAAAAATTAATTCAGGACGAAGGACTTCGTCAGCAGGTCTCGGCGCGTATTCGAAATTATTCGGATCGAGTGTTAGGAAGTAAGCTCATGCCATCAGCCTACAAAAATCTAGGTAAGTTTATTTATAATTCTAGTGATAGCCCGTTGACCGCTAATAATTCAGTAAAACTTCTATTGAATGGTGAAGTAAAATTCCCGGAAGTCTTAAGTGCTATTTCTGGGGCAAAATCTCACATTCACCTGGAGTATTATATATATGGAGACGATGAGACCGGAAAATCAATAGCCGATCTATTAATTAAGAAAGCGCTAGAAGGTGTGGAGGTACGCTTTATATATGACGATTTTGGAAGCCATAAATTGGATAAAAAATTCATTAAAAGAATGACCGATAGCGGGGTGCGGGCTTTTCCCTTTTACAAAATAAAATTGTATGCCTTAGCCAATAGGCTCAACTATCGTAACCATCGAAAGATAATCGTAATTGATGGAAACATATCATTCATTGGTGGTATCAATATCAGCAATAAATACAGAAATGATACTAAAGCAAAAGATGATCTGTATTGGCGCGATACTCATCTGATGATTGAAGGACCGGCGACATTTTACCTCCAATACTTATTCCTCAGTGATTGGAATTTCTGTAGTAAACAACATGTACAATTCAGGGCAGATTATTTTCCCACTCCAAACGAGAATAACGAGATCAACAACGAGCTCATACAGATAGCTCCGTCAGGCCCGGACTCACCTCTTCCGGTCATCCTATATGCTCTTATAGAAGCCATTGGTAATGCTCGAGAACAAATTCTAATCACCAGTCCTTATTTCATTCCCGGCGAAAGCCTGATGGATGCACTAGTCATAGCCGCAAAAAGTGGGGTAGAGATAAAATTACTGATCCCAGGTATTTCAGATTCAAAGATGGTCAACACCGCAGCTCGTGCGCACTATACTGAGTTATTACAGCACGGTGTAAAAATATACCAATATGAAAAGGGGTTTGTCCATGCTAAGACTATGGTCATAGATGACAATTTGGCTATAGTTGGTTCTGCAAATATGGATTATCGAAGTTTTGACCTAAATTTTGAAGTCAACGCAATACTATACAGTATAGAGATAGCTGCAGAATTACAAAAAGCATTCTACGAAGACTTAATCGAATCCACCGAGATAAATGCCGCAGAGTGGTTAAGAAGACCTAAGTACATCCAAATTTGGGAGAAATTAGTGAGATTACTTTCTCCATTTATGTAATTAATATGCCTATCGATTTTAATTCTTCCCATTCCAAAGAGTGGGAGGTGAATTTACAATCTTATACCCACTATTAAAAATTAAGATTTACAATGACCACATTTTTTGAAACGAACAGACAAGAAATTATATATGGAGCAACTGTAATAATTTCAGTGATTGTGCTTAATGTACTAACCACACTTCTAATGAAAGGGTTAATGACATTAAAAAAGAAAAAATTCCCATATGCCAATACTACACCCATTTTTCTGATAAAGCGAGTTCTTAGAACCTTATGGATTGTACTCGGGCTAATTGCACTAAGTTTCTTATTTGTAGAAGAAGGTAAATATGGTGCATTAAAGCATCACTTTAAAGTCGCACTTTACCTGGGCTTCATGGCTGTGCTAACGATTGTGTCCGCAACATCAGTCAATCTCTGGTTCAGAAAAAATATCAAAGAAAAAATTCTAACTCAAGAAGATCCCACTGCACTGAAGTTCTTACGCTATGTAGCAGTTGCCACTATTTATTTCGTTGGGACTCTTATAGGGTTAATGGCCTTTCCATCGCTAAGGGGAATCGCACAAACCGCCCTGGGTGGTGCCGGTGTATTGGCACTCATAGTGGGTGTATCTTCACAGGAGGCACTGTCCAATCTGGTCAGTGGTATTTTTATTATCTCATTTAAGCCATTCAAAATCGGCGATGTCGTCAAGGTTACCGACACCATGATAGGTACGGTGACTGATATTACCTTTCGACATACTATACTCCGAAATTTTGAAAATAAAATGATTGTGATTCCTAATTCCATTATTAATAAGGAGAAACTAATCAACTATAATCTTGGTGAACTTAAGTGCTGTGAACACATAGAAATAGGTATCTCATATGACAGTAATGTTGAACTTGCAAAAAAAATAATTCAGGAAGAATGTGAGAATCACATACTCATCTTAGACAACCGAACTGAATTAGAAAAAAAAGATAACCTACCTATTGTCCGTACAGCGCTTACTAAGCTGAATGACTCCTCAGTTACCATACGGGCATGGGCCTGGGTAAGGGATTTTGGAGATGCCTTTAATCTAAAATGTGATGTATACGAAAGCGTAAAGCTGCGCTTTGAGTCAAATGGTATTGAAATCCCATACCCTTATCAGACTATTGTCATGAAGGAAGCTCAGGAAGTAGACAAATAACTTGGCACAAGAGGGAAATAGAAGGATGTCAGGGCTTTTTCTAGCAATAAGCTGTAGGCTGGCAGCAATTTAATGATTAATGATTAATGATGAATGATTAATGATTAATGATAAATGATGAATGATGGAGGGGAGTCAGCGGCATCAATACTGTATAAGCGAATTGGGATAAAAAAAGGTCTCAAGTAAAAGGTAACTGGAGGATATAAGCTAGAGGAGAATGCTATTTGATGATTAACGCTAAATTATAAAGGTGGAACCGCGATGGGGCTATGAACCTATTCGTAGAGAAGGCTTATATTCATTTATAATATAGACTGCACGAATTCATTTTCATAATTAAAATAAAACTTGTTGTAACCTTTCGAATTTTCATTCTCTCTAATGGAGTATATAAGTTAATAATAAAGACAATGAAAAGGATACCAAACATACTCAGACTCGCTCCGGCAAATAATACTACAGATGTTCGAGCCACAGAATATTTAGGATGGAAAATATCTATTTGTGAAGAGTCACTCAACTATAGGGCTATCATATGGTGCCTGAAGTTAATTCAAAGCTGTATGAAAATGTGGACTGAAATCATCTGCCTATTATCAGCAATTATCGCACTTCTATTTAACGAGCCTACAAATTGGGCTGTTAGTTTCTTTTCAGTTCCCAAGCGCCCAAAACCGAATGTGCTGCTATAGTACCACCTTCCTCTAATGCCCTTCAGTACAAGTTGACACATGCTGGCTGAAAGGTCTTTAAAAGCAACTTAACAAATAAATCTTATCCCCTAATTGAGAAAGCCATATTTCTCCCTTACTCCTAATTTATTTCAATAAAATCTTAAAAATTAAAAACATGCTTAGTATTCTAAATCTTTCTAAAAATGCAAAAGGGCAATTTTCATTTTTATTTATTCTAGCCACACTTATGCTCACATTCACAAGTTGTGAAAAGGATAATGATATTAGTCCACTCACATCACAAAAGTACACTACACTAGACAAAGGAATGCACCAGTTGTGGGCCGACCACATGCAATGGACCTACGCAACTGTTGACGCTTATTTTAACAATGAGGGCGGGCTACAAGCACAGCTCAACAGGTTATTAAAGAATCAAGAGAATATAGGGGCAGCGATTGTTCCTTACTATGGTCAGGCAGCCGGTGACCAACTTACCGTATTACTCAAAGGCCACATCAATGGGGCTGTTCCAGTGCTACAAGCTGCAAGAGATAATAATGAGGCAGCTCTTACTCAAGCTATTAAAGATTGGCGTCAAAATGCACAAGATATTGCAGACTTCCTTTCTGCTGCTAATCCTCAATACTGGGAAAAGGATCACATGCGAACTCACATGGATAATCACATATCAGAAACTATAGCTTATTCTGTGGATCTGCTCCAAAAGAATTACGATAAGGCGGTAATAGATTACGACGTAGCTTATAATGATATGATGCATTTTGCTTCAGTGCTATCGGAAGGTATCGCAAATCAGTATCCTGCAAAATTTTAATTAATTGAATTATTGTAGTTTGAATTTAAAAAGTTAATTACAGATTTTTATTTTCGAGAACTTCAAAATCGTTTTGGCAGGTTATTAGCTAAAAAATAAGTTGGTAAATTTCGAGTGTTGAGCTATTAAAGAGATATTCTTATCTTCAATAAGCTCAACATTTTTTTATTCATGCAATTTGTGCCTCAGGAAATAAGAGTTAATTACTTGCGTTCGTCATTTCCTCCGGTGTTCATCTCTTTGTGTGAGATTCAACATTTAGAATACTATCGGAGTTAGGTTAAGGCTGAAAGATATGGAGCTCAGCGATATCGACCATACATAAACCAACTCTTTTCAATACAATGGGAAAAAGAAGATGAACAACACAGACTTAGAAAAGCACGAATACTTTATGAGAAAGTGTATCAGCCTTGCTCTGATAGCACAGCAAAGGGGAGAGAGCGCCGTCGGTTCCATCATCGTGCAAGATGGCAAGATCATAGGAGAGGGAATTGAAGGAGGGAAGTCTCACAAAGACATTACTTTTCATTCAGAGATAGAGGCAATTCGGGATGCGACAAGACAGATAGATGCTCCAGACTTATCCGGTTGCATACTGTACACGACACATGAGCCTTGCATTATGTGTTCCTATATCATCCGACATACAAAAATATCAATAGTCGTAACCGGGGTAACCACGGGTGAAATCGGTGGATTTAGTTCTCAGCTTCCATTGCTGTCAGACACCACAATCCAAAGGTGGGCATCACCACCTACTTTGATTACCGGAATATTGGAACAGGAATGCGCAGACTTAAATAGCTAAGGAAATGGGAGAATTTTGGTAAGATAGCTTTTAAGACATGAAAGAAATGTGTGGATTTGATCCTGCCAAGTCTGCAACCCTGACAAAGAATTTTTTTATAGAAAA
>DAOLZQ010000033.1:4011-5754 GCA_035426385.1 Saprospiraceae bacterium | reverse complement strand
TTCTATCACCGAATTAGATTACATTTGAACTCTCACGCTATGAGCCTTAAACGTATGACTCAGACTTGCTATTCGTCATAAAAAGATCAATATTATGGAATTTGAAAAACACTATGTAAAAAGGAGTGGCTGGTTAAGAGCATCGATCTTAGGCGCTAATGACGGAATACTTTCCACTGCAAGTATAATAATAGGAGTGGCTGCGGCCTCTGATACAAGAGAACCCATAGTGCTGGTTGGAATAGCCGGTCTTGTAGCGGGGGCATTGTCTATGGCAGCTGGTGAATATGTCTCTGTGAGTTCACAATCCGATATTGAAAAGTCGGATCTTAAGAGAGAATCGTCAGAACTAAAAGAGATGCCCGAAGCTGAGCTAATGGAACTAGCAGGTATATATGAGCAGAAGGGGTTAGATAAAAAACTTTCTATTGAAGTCGCTAAACAATTAACTGCTCACAATGCACTCGAAGCACATGCCCGGGATGAGCTGGGAATTAATGACATCACAGGAGCCAGGCCCTTACAAGCTGCTTTAGCATCCGGCGCTTCATTTATTTCCGGTGGCATATTACCGGTTATTGCTGCTTTGGTTGTGCCGGTTAAACAAATGGTGTATATTCAGTATGGAGTTGCACTACTATTTCTAATAGTTCTAGGTATAGTTGCTGCTAAAGCGGGTGGATCAAATGTCATGAAGGCAATAACAAGAATTACTTTTTGGGGGACTGCTGCAATGGGGATAACCGCTCTCATTGGTCATCTGTTTGGGGTAAATGTGAACTAGTATTAACCATCAAGGTATAATTTTTAAATTTAAAAAATTAGTCTCCTGTAATATCAATACTCTATACAAAGAGTTGTTGCCAAATTAGTCACCGTGCCTCTCCGCGCCAATCTTACCAATTGGCAATCACTTCAATGTTCGCTAATCCACCTCACATATGCCACTAGAGTGGAATATCCGACATTATATGCCCAAATGCAACAATTTTAAAGGCAAGTTATTCCATATAGTGTAAAAAAAATAGATTCAAAATGGCAAACTACTTAATCATTGGTGCTTCTTCAGGAATAGGCAACGCACTTGCAAAGCAACTGGCTCATAGCGGGCATCAGGTATATGGCACCTACAATAAAGCAGAGATCCATTCAGAAAATCCGCTTATTAGATATCATAAATTAGATGTTCTAGCTGATGATTTCTCTCTTGATTTTCTTCCTGAGGATCTATCCGGAGTTATCTATTGCCCGGGAAGTATCAACTTAAGGCCGTTTGAAAGAATTAAACCCATAGATTTTACAAATGACTATAACCTACAGGTGGTGGGAGCGATAAAAACCATTCAGGTAGTAGCATCTAGATTGAAAAAAAGTGAAAATGCCGCTATAATTCTTTTTTCCACTGTAGCAGTTCAGACAGGACTTCCTTTTCATTCACAAGTATCAGCTTCGAAGGGTGCGATTGAAGGGCTTACAAAGGCATTGGCTGCAGAGTATGCTCCGAAAATAAGGGTAAATTGCATTGCACCCTCACTGCCTGATACTCCCCTGGCTGCCTCTCTATTGAATACAGAACAGAAAAGGGAAGCTAATGCTTTTCGACACCCACTAAAAAGGGTTGGAACTGCCGATGATATAGCCAATATGGCCCTGTTCTTACTTTCACCACAAGCTGGTTGGATCACAGGCCAGATCATGCATGTAGACGGAGGGATATCCAGTTTGAAATGAGAAATGGAAAAT
>DAOLZQ010000033.1:0-3911 GCA_035426385.1 Saprospiraceae bacterium | reverse complement strand
TAAATGGTAAATGGTAAATGGTAAATGGTAAATGGTAAATGGTAAATTACAAATTGAGAATTAGATAAGATAATTATATGAGAATATTATTAACCGGTGTGACCGGGTATATTGCACAGCGTTTACTACCGGTACTAATGGAAAGTGGGCATGAGGTCATCTGTTGCGTTAGAGATAAGAACAGATTTAATATCAAGAAGTATGAGACCGGGAGCATATCAGTAATAGAAGTAGACTTTTTAAAAAAAGAGAGTTTACAAAATATTCCCACAGATATAGATATTGCCTATTACCTCATCCACTCAATGTCAACCCAAATCGGAGACTTTGAAACAATGGAAGAGACATGTGCTAAAAATTTTAGAGCGCGCATAGAACAGACGAGTGCGAAACAAATTATTTACCTAAGTGGCATCAGCAATGCAGACGATCTCTCAAAACATCTTTCCTCAAGGAAGAATGTAGAGACTATACTATCTGACTCTACCATTCCACTCACTACTTTAAAAGCAGGCATAATAGTTGGTTCCGGCAGCGCTTCCTTTGAGATCATTCGTGACCTGGTGGAGAAGCTACCTGTCATGATCACGCCTAGATGGTTAAGGACCAAGTGCCAACCCATAGCTATCCGCAATGTGGTAGAATGCTTAATTGGTGTCATAGGAAGGACAGAAACATATAATAATAGCTACGACATTGGTGGGCCGGATATCTTAAGTTACGAAGAGATGCTCTTGCGATTCGCAAAAATCAGAGGCCTGAAGCGACGAATTTATATAGTACCTGTGATGACCCCCAAGTTATCTTCCTATTGGTTGTATTTTGTTACTTCAACTTCGTATTCCCTGGCAAAGAATTTAGTAAATAGCATGAAGATCGAAGTAGTCTGCAAACCCAATAACTTAGCTGAGTTACTTGGAATAAAATACTTAGATTATGATACCGCTATAAAGTTAGCTTTTGACAAGATTTCTCAAAACCAAGTACTTTCCAGTTGGAAAGACGCCCAGACAAGTGATTTATTCAGTACTGGGTTTACAAAGTTTATAGAAGTACCCACCAATGGCTGCTATACAGATACTCGCTCCGTACAGCTAGAAAATAGCGATTCATCCACAGATAAAATATGGTCAATAGGCGGGAAAACAGGTTGGTACTACGGCAACTGGCTTTGGAAAATCCGTGGATTCATGGATCAGATGGCCGGTGGTGTCGGCTTAAGAAGAGGGAGAAAAAGCGATACCGAGATATTGACCGGTGATACGCTAGATTTCTGGCGCGTACTCTTAGCAGACAAAAAAGAGAAGCGACTGCTTCTATATGCAGAGATGAAGTTACCCGGAGAAGCCTGGTTGGAATTCAAAATCGACAAAAATAATTTGCTTACACAAACAGCTACTTTTAGACCTTTGGGACTACTAGGCAGACTATATTGGTATGCGGTGCTGCCATTCCATGGATTTATTTTCAAGGGAATGATAAATAAGATAGCTGAAGCTCCTAAAACCGTAAAATAAATATAAATATACTTTTGTAAGTCGAACTGATATGTTTCAATTTATTAAAACTGCACATTATCGAATATGAAAATTACACATAAATCCTATTTCAAAGATGAAGATAAAGATCTTCAAACCTTTAACAATTGGGTCGAAAGATTAGAAAATCAAAATCAAAGGAAATACGAACGCTATGAACTGAATACGGAGCTCGGAAAAACTCAAGTATGGGGGCTGAATTCCAAGGAATCCAATCTCGATACACTAGTCATCTTTCCTGGGGCAAGGACAACCTCACTGATCTGGGATCTAGATAAGGGATTAGATAATTTAGACCTCAGGTTGAGAATATTTATGGTGGAGACGAACGGGTTGCCAAACCTTAGTGATGGTGAGACACCTGATATCCGCTCTCTAGATTATGGCACATGGGCTGTAGAAGTATTTGACCAATTACACATAGAGCGTGCTTTTGTAGCAGGCGCCTCCTTTGGTGGATTGATTTGCATGAAGCTCGCTTTGGCAAAGCCTGAAAAGATTAAAGCTGCATTTCTACTTAATGCGGGTTGCCTACAACCTTTCTCGCTTTCACTAAAGAATCTTTTCTACAATCTTCTGCCTATCTTGATCCCTACACGTGGCAACGTATTGAAGTTCCTCGACAAAGTCATTTTTTGCAAACCCAATCATCAGTTGTCAGAAACTGCAGAAGACATGTTGATTGAATATGAACTATTTGCAATAAAACGATATAAGGACAGAACCCAAAAGCCGTACTACATGAATAAGGAATTGGATGATGTCGCAGTAGATACCTATCTGCTGGAAGGTGACAAAGACATACTTTTTCCGTATCAGAAATCTATTATCAATGCAAGAGATCATATAAGACCAATAATAGAATTAAAAGTCTATAGTGAAGTCGGTCACGGAATAGAAACTTACGACAAAGCAATGAACTATATCGGTGAGGTTATAAAAAATTACAGCAATCAATAGTGGTTCTATTTGTAAGTGGAAAATTTATTACTCCATACGTTACTATTTCATTTTGTAATATTTGATAGAAGTTACGAAAAGCTGAAGCTAAAGATCGACAGGATGAAAAAGAAGAAAAATATTTTTGTAATAATTGGAAGTGCAAGTAGCAATTCAGCAAATGAAAAGCTTGTAGACAATATCGTACTACTGACAAAAGACTTTTTTAAATTGACTATTTTCAAGGACTTGAAAACCCTTCCACATTTTGAACCTGAACTTGCTTCAAATAATCCACCAAAGGAAATTATTTATTTCAGAAATAGCATTTCAAAAGCAGATGGTGTACTAATTTGTACACCTGAATATGTCTTTAGTATCCCAAGTGGGTTAAAAAACGGTATTGAATGGTGTGTCTCTACCACCATCTTCTCAGACAAACCAACTGGGCTTATCACGGCTTCTGCCAGTGGAGAAAAAGGACACCAAGAATTGCAGTTAATTATGAAAACTATAATGGCTAAATTTACTGACCAAACAACACTATTAATAAAAGGCATTAAAGGGAAAATAACCGATCATGGGCAACTCACCGATACCAAGACTACAGATGAGCTCATGAGATTTATTGAAGCTTTCAAAGTACTGGTTAATTGAAAAAAAGTATCAAAGTCGAATCATGGGTTGGCTGATGGCGGTGACTAGTGAAAGTGAAATGTATATAGCAACAAATGAACGAGTATTCAAGAAACTTCTTCCATGCGTTTGGCGTGGTTGAATTGACCGGACTGTCTTTTTATAGAAGGGGCGGTGAATGTGGTATGAATTAAATATATTGAATAATCTAAGTTTGATCCATTTACGAAGGTTCTTCGGAATGATGCTCCCACGTGGCATTCCTTGCGTGGAAAGCTCCTCTGGAGGTCAGCACCCGTTTGCTGTTTACTATGCTCAGGTTAAGTATAAGACTTGTTTCGGATATAATACCTCAAATTAATATTTATACCTCCAGAACTACTTGCCAAAAA
Organism: Saprospiraceae bacterium; assembly: GCA_035426385.1. Classification (GTDB taxonomy): domain Bacteria; phylum Bacteroidota; class Bacteroidia; order Chitinophagales; family Saprospiraceae; genus Parvibacillus. Next base: position 406 of record DAOLZQ010000033.1, on the reverse strand, counting down.
ATGATTTCCCATCCTTGAAATCTAAATCCTCTAAAAGATGTTTTCCCGGTCCTATTCATAAGATTACTCCACTATCTTCGCTGGTGTACCCTAAAGAATTAGATCTATCAGAGCTCTTGTTCCATTTTTACACTTTTTTACACTTTTTGGATTTTCCTTAATCCTTTACTTGCTTTCCTGACCTCATCTTTGCATCCTCATTCATATCCGGACGACGTCTTTTATATTCTCAGTCCGGAAAAGCATCAACCGGCCAATTCATAATAATTGTCCAAATACATAAGACACTAACTTAATGAAGTCATTGACTTTTTATATCGTTGGTTTTCTTTCTATGATAATTTCTATAGAGATCTCAGGTCAGGAAATAACAACTTTAAAAGATTCATTTAAAATAAGCGGTTCT
>DAOLZQ010000032.1:0-32410 GCA_035426385.1 Saprospiraceae bacterium | reverse complement strand
CAGACTTCCTGCCAACTGATTTGAATAAAAAAAGGTCGAACCAACTGATTCGACCTCTAATTTGTCGGGGTGGCGAGATTCGAACTCACGACCCCACGCCCCCCAGACGTGTACGCTACCAGACTGCGCCACACCCCGAAAATGAAGAGTAAAAGTATAAAAAAACCACAATTTGTCGGTATTGGTTTAATGTGGTTGGGTTGAAGCAAAAAAAATCCCGGAGCTTAAGGCACCGGGATTTTCGATTTCGTTGTTACGATGAATTTAATTCAAAGTATATCTTGCAGATACACCTCCTGTGAAGTAGAAATTATTGTAATAACCTATACCTCCAGCTATCTTAATAGATGGTCTTAAATCCACACTTACATTTAGCGGAAGATTTGCAAATTTATAATCTACACCACCCGTAGGGAAGATTAGTAGGCCAAATCCATCATAATAGTCATAGCTAGAAAATGAATTGTATGCAGTTGCACCCGCACCTACATACCACTTTAACCCATCAACAGCGGCAATAGGAAAATGGTGTTGATAAGAAGCGGAGAGTGACAAAATAGTCCAGCTAAAGCCTGGCACACCAAATGGTCTAAATCCCAAGTTGAATTCTAAAGCACCTGGTGTCGTTATAAATGTTTTATAAGACACAGCAACAAGGTCATAATAGCCACCGAACCGAAGTCCGATTCCACTCTTGTAATCACTCTGAGCATTCATCATAAAGCTCAAACTGCATACCAGCATAAGGGAAAGTAATAGTCTTTTCATTTTTTATGTATTTTTTATTTATTGCAAAGTTAATATACTTTAGCAATAGATGAACTTTCGCTTGAGGTAACTTTCACCACAGTCTGTCAGTCTTTCACTTTTTTGCTTATATTAAGTAGAGTTTGAGGTAAACTAATGAATGAATACTTAATATATATTATATAAATTCGTAATGTGTTGACGAAACTATATATATTTATGGCTTAATATAAGCACACACTAAGCAATACTATAAATATATGGCAAGAATTCTAATAATTGATGACGAAGGTAGTATCCGGAGAACACTGAAAGAAATATTACTCCACGAGAAATATGAAGTTTCTGAAGCAATTGATGCCATTGAGGGTCTTTCATTACTTAAGACTAAAACTTTTGACGTCATCCTGTTAGATATTAAAATGCCTAAAATGGATGGAATGGAGGCCTTTGAACGGATCAAAGTAATCTGCCCTGAGACCCCTGTGATCATGATCTCAGGCCATGCTAATATTGATACTGCAGTGGAGGCAGTCAAGAAAGGCGCCTTTGACTTTATCAGTAAGCCGCCGGATCTGAACCGACTTCTCATTACCATTCGAAATGCTATTGATAAAAATGATCTAATTACCACCACGAAACAGTTACAAACTAAAATAACCACTACCAAGGTATCACCTATCATCGGCGAGAGCCCTGCACTACAGCGTATCTATGAGACGATTGAGCGGGTATCACCCACTGAAGCCAGAGTCTTGATCACAGGTGGAAATGGAACCGGAAAAGAACTCGTAGCACGATGGATTCATGCTAAGAGTAACCGTTCGAACTTGCCACTGGTCGAAGTGAATTGTGCAGCAATTCCCTCAGAACTGATCGAAAGTGAACTCTTTGGTCATGAAAAGGGAGCCTTCACTTCTGCTATAAAGCAAAGAATTGGTAAGTTTGAACAGGCTAGTGCTGGGACATTATTTCTGGATGAGATCGGCGATATGAGTCTCGAAGCTCAAGCAAAGGTTTTGCGTGCTTTGCAGGAAAACCGCATCACCAGGGTAGGAGGTGAAAAGGATATCATGGTAGATGTGCGTGTGATTGCTGCTACAAACAAGGATCTTTTGAAGGAAATTGAAGCCCGCAGGTTTAGAGAGGACCTTTATCATCGGTTAGCGGTCATTATTATACGAGTACCTTCACTTGAAGAGAGAAGAAGTGATATTAGAATCCTGTCTGAATATTTTATCAAACAAATCTGTGATGAATATGGACAGGCGACTAAGACGATATCCCCTGATGCCTTTAAGGCATTAGAAACTTATCAGTGGACAGGCAATGTCAGAGAGTTGAGAAATGTCATAGAGCGACTTGTCATACTCTGTGGTGAGCGTATCACTGCTGAGGATGTGGTCAATTATGTACAGAAAGATCATTCCGCTCGGCCGTATAAAATTGCCGATATATTCGAAAAATTTGGCAATATCGAAGAGGTGCACCGGTTTATAGACGATGCTTATCAGAATTTTAAGCATCCGCAGATCCACACCAGATAGATCTGGTAAGGTTCATAATTGATAAGTCCTCTTACAAATCCCCTTTATTTTCAGTAAATAGAATTCCTTACCTTTGCGGCTTAATTTCAAGTTGATTTGAGTAAAAAAGGCAAAGTGTTAGTAGCAATGAGTGGAGGAATTGACTCCACTGTGGCAGCTATGCTATTGCACGAGCAAGGCTATGAGGTGATTGGTGTGACTATGAAGACCTGGGAATATGAGCAGGTGGGTGGTAGCAAGAAGGAAACCGGCTGTTGCAGTCTGGATTCTATCAATGATGCGCGCGAGATAGCAGTTGACCACGGTTTTCACCACTTTATTATAGATATCAAGGATGAGTTTGGTGACTTCGTAATAGATAATTTTGTGGATGAATATATGGCCGGAAGAACTCCCAATCCTTGCGTGCTCTGTAATACCCACATCAAATGGGCAGCACTACTGAAACGCGCAGACCAGCTGGACTGCGAATTTATTGCGACCGGCCATTATGCAAAGATCAAGCAAGCCGAGGGTCGTTACTTTATATCTAAAGCTCCCGATGGTAATAAAGATCAGAGCTATGTGCTATGGGGCTTGAAGCAGGAATTTCTTGCTCGATCAATGTTTCCTATCAGCGATTATACTAAGCCACAGATAAGACAAATGGCTGCCGACAGGGGCTATGAACAACTTAGCAAAAAAGGTGAAAGTTATGAGATTTGTTTTGTGCCGGACAATGATTACAGGGGGTTCTTGAAGCGACGTAAACCGGAGTTGACCTCTAAGCTGGCAGGTGGAGCATTTATTAGTACCGGTGGAGAAATCATAGGTCATCATGAGGGTTATCCCTTTTATACTGTAGGTCAAAGAAAGGGACTTGGCATGGCCTTTGGCAAACCAATGTTTGTATCTGCGATAGATGCAGAGCAAAATATTGTGACACTTAGCGAAGAGCATGAGTTGCTGCGCAATGGTATGATGGTAGGTCAGTTAAATCTCATGAAATACGATTCAATACCTAATGAGATAGAATCAAAAGTAAAAATAAGATATAAAGATGACGGTACCTTAGGCCTGTTGCATCAAACAAATAATATGGTACAGGTGGAATTCCTGGCCAATGTGAAGGGAATAGCACCCGGACAATCTGCTGTATTTTATGAAGGTGATGACGTGATCGGCGGAGGTATTATTCAGTCAGGATTGATGATCAATGAACAATAGAATGAAATATCTTCTTTTTTTACTCCCACTGATCTTACTATCGTGCGAAAAAGAAATCGATCCCAATCCTTCAAAAAAATATGATGAATGGCTGATTCAATCCTACGAATATTATCCTCTGGAAGTGGGTAGTTATCGCACTTATCAGGTGGATAGCATCTATTTCGAACGCAGGTTGAATGTCTTAAGATCAGATACGATTAGTGACATCTATAGAGAATCTATCGTGGATACTTTCAGGAATTTACAAAATGAACTAACGTATAGAATTATAAAAGAGAGGCAATCTGGTGATAATTGGCTTACTGACCGGGTGTACAGTGTGGTGAAAAGCAGAACTAAAGTTGTACGCACTGAAGAGAATATCAGCCTGGTGGATTTAGTCTTTCCTTTCAAGAAACTTACCTCATGGGATGCCTTCATTTACACTGATAAGAATCGGGATTTTCTCATCAATGGTAGGAGGATTTATTTATATAAGAACTTTACATTAAGCTATGTGAAGGATTCGACCATCCAAACAGTATTGGGGAATAATACTTCTGTAATCACCGTAGAGGATGGTGATAGCGATGACCTGATCGAAAGACAATTGTCACGGAGATACTATGCCAAAGGAATCGGATTGATTCGAAAAGAGCAGGAGTTTTATGGAGATCAGACCACACTCGACAGAGGTATTCCCTGGGATCAGAAAGCAGAGACCGGTTTTAAATTGACTCAATCACTTATCGATTTTAAATAGACCAGCTTGTCCTCATTGAAGAAATTTGTTCGTATTGGCTATATTCGGAAGAAGGTGGGACTGCAAGGTCACTTGATTATCTCATTGGAGCCTCAAGGTTTAGCATGTCTCGATCATTGTGATTATATGTTTTATCACGCTGAGGGTCAGAAAATTCCGGTATTTATACTGAATTTTGACCTAGGAGAAGACCAGCACATCATTAAGTTTGAAGATATTGATTCACCTGAGGTCGCTGCGGGGTTAGTCGGTTCAGAGTTATTCCAGGACGAGGCCATCATCGCTAAATATGGAGGTACTGAGAAAGAAGAGAAGTGGCAATCTGACTTGGATTACTTAGTAGGTTATCGGATCAAGGATGAACTACATGAAGAATTTATTTCCATATTAGAGGTCAGGGAATTTCCACAGCAACTTATGGCAGTATATGTATCAGGTGAGGACGAAAAATATTTACCATTGGAGGATTCACTAATTACATCTATTGATCCGGAAAATAAGATTATCTATACTCGGTATCCGGAGGGAATATTTGAAATTTAATTAACTAAGAGAACACCATTTGCGCAGCTGTTGTAATGTAGCGCGAAAGTCTTTGGGAAGTATAGCTTCGAACTCTATGTACTCTCCTTTAAACGGATGTACGAAACCCAATTTCCAGGCATGAAGAGAGGTTCGTGACATAAGTGGCACGGGTGGTCTTTCATCTTGCTCGAATCGAACTAATTTACGTTGTTTGATATCGCTGATGAATATGGATTCTCTGGTTCCATAGATTTTATCAATATATAGTGGAAACCCAATAGATTTGAAATGCGCCCTTATCTGATGCATTCGTCCTGTGAGTATTTCTATTTCTGTGTAGCAACTGTCTCTGAATCTCTCAAGTACACGATAATTAGTTATTGACTTTTTGCCTTTTTTACTAACCTGCATTCTCCCGGGGAACTGAGGATCGGGGCTTAGCTCACCTGTGATAGTACCTTCAGCATCTAAATTCGAACCGCTTACCAGGGCTAAATATTTTTTACTAACTTGTCTATCCTGAAATAGTTGGCTCAGTGCAGCGTGTGTCTTTGCATCTTTTGCAAAACAAATAATGCCACTGGTCTCCTTGTCGAGGCGATGTACTGTATACAACCTTTCCGAGTACTTGCCTAAGAGATGGCTAAGATTTGGCTTTTCAGGATGGAATCTGTCAGGAATACTTAATAGCCCTGCCGGTTTATTGACTACCAGTAAATAGTCATCTGCGTAAATAATCTCTACCTCCAAAATTAGTTATTATTAAATCTTAACCGGTTAAATGTTGTTAGTTTTTTTCCGAAATAGCTCCACACAATGCTGTGGGGATATACCCCGGAATTATTTTCATCCCCTATGCGCAATTGTTCAGTAATGAGTTTTGTCTTTTTTCTTTTGTCCCAAAAATAAAATAAGTGTTTGTAGAAATTCCTGTGTGCTTTTAATATTGCTTTAAAATGCTTGCCTTCACCCTTAATCAAATAATTAAGCCCTGCAATTCCATCCAGACATAATCTTACTATTAGTTTGCCTGGCAGACGCTGTCCTTTTACATTTTTTAAAAGGACAAACAGACTGTTTCTAAAATTAAGGTAAGTCTTGAAGGGGGATATTTTATCTAGAGTCCCACCACCCACATGGTAAATAGTAGATTCAGGTTGTACCATAATCTTGTACCCTGCATTGCGCAACCTCCAGGCCAGATCAATTTCCTCCATATGAGCGAAAAAATCTTCATCGAGGCCCCCTGCCCGTTCATATATCTCACGTCTTATCAGCAATGCCGCACCTGTAGCCCATGCTACTTCCTGTATATTATCGTATTGATTTATATCTTCCTCGATCTTGTCAAAGATGCGGCCGCGGCAGAAGGGATAGCCATATCTGTCTATAAAGCCGCCACTAGCTCCGGCATAGTCGAAAAGCTTATTTTCTCTTTCATTGAGTATTTTGGGTTGTACCATCGCAATACTTGGATCACTCTCTAAAGTATTAATTAAGGGTGCCAACCAGTTTTCTGTAACTCGCACATCAGAATTCAGTAGCACGATCAGTTCATTTTTTATTTGCCGGATAGCGCGATTATATCCTCCGGTGAAGCCATAGTTCTTATCGAGCCTAATTATATCGATATTTGGATAATAGTTTCTAAGAAATTCACGAGAATCATCGGTGCTGCCATTATCAGCGACGATGAGATCAGCATCAGAGGTATATTTAATGAGATGAGGGAGATATTCTTTCAGAAAATGCCTGCCATTATAGTTCAGTATTACTACTGCAGTTTTCTTCACGAAGTTATTTTTTCCTGAGTAAAATATTTTTTTGTCTCAATTTTATCCAGCTTAAGTTGTTGTGTCAACTCCTCCAGGCTCACCAGCTTTTTATCTGGTCGTATATAATGGTGAAGCCATAAATTTAATTGCTTACCATATAAATCTCCATCAAAATCAAATAAATTGACTTCGACAACTTTCTCCAGATCAGCACCTATCACCGGTCGGTGACCGATATATGCCATTCCTTCGAAATCACTGCCTTTTATTTCGACTACTGCAGCGTAGATGCCATCGGCCGGAATTGCCTTTTCTAGCTCGGCGATTTGAATATTGGCCGTCGGAAAGCCAGTCTGCCTACCGATCCGGTCGCCGGCGATGACTTTTCCTGAAATCAAGTAAGGATGACCTGACAATTTGTTGGCTTCCTCTAAGTGCCCAGCTTCCAACGCCTTTCGTATGCGTGATGAACTGATGGCTATATCTTGTATTAGCACCGGATTAATCTCAATGATTTGGGTATGAGTATGCTTGAAATGCTGCTCCATGAGTGTTATGTCCCCACTTCGATCACTGCCGTAGCGGTGATCATAACCGATTACAATGGCAGCTGGATCAAATATTTTTATGAGAAAATCGTCCAAATATTGTTTTGGGGTCTGGTGCGCAAATTTTTCATCAAAATTCACCACGTAAAGGTGATCTATTCCCGTCTGTTCGAATAATACTATTTTCTCTTCAAGAGTAGACAATAGTTTGAAGGAAGCGTCATGCTGTAACACTGTACGGGGATGAGGATCGAAAGTAATTACGGCAGACTCACCACCGATAAGTGAAGCGTGATATTTTAATTCCTCAAGTAATATTGCATGCCCGGCGTGCACCCCATCGAAGGATCCGATAGTAATTACAGCCTTTTTAAAGTGTGATTCCTGCCTGGTTTGAAGATGAACTTGCATATCAGCACAAAAGTACATTTGAAATTCGGATGGAGAACATTATTTTTGTGGTTCTGTTTAAACGAAATATGGATATTACAATAGAAGAGATTAGAGAGTTGTTGGCCACACTCCGCGATCCTAAGTCCGGCCAGTCCATGATAGACTCCGGAATCATTCAGTCTCTCGAGCTCGAAGGAAGTGAATTGAACATCTCGATATTAGCCAATCGATTGGATGCAACTGAGAAATCAGGCATAAATGAGCGAATAGCTGTACTGGTGCAAAGTTCGTATCCCGAACTTAATGTGAACCTGCACATGGTTTCAAAAGCTGATTTTGTGGAAAGTGATGATAAGGTATTACCTACTGTCAAGCATATCATAGCTGTTGCCTCAGGAAAGGGAGGTGTAGGTAAATCAACAGTTTCTGTCAATCTGGCTTTTGCATTGAATAGACTAGGGTACAAGACAGGTATTCTCGATGCGGATGTCTATGGACCCTCTATACCCACTATGCTGGGGCTCAGAAGTGTCCGGCCTGATATAGATAATACCTATGGTAAGCCAAAACTGGTACCTCCTGAAGTCTCAGGTGTAGCTGCGATGAGTATAGGCATGATCGTGGATCCGGAGCAGGCACTCGTACTGCGTGGGCCACGACTGGCTGGTATTATCAAGCAATTTATTGAGGATTGTCTTTGGGGTGATTTAGATTTCCTCATTGTGGATCTGCCACCGGGAACAGGAGACGTTCAGTTGACACTGGTACAGTCTGTTCCCTTATCAGGAGTAGTTATGGTGACTACACCTCAGGAAGTTGCTGTTGTAGATGCTGTTAGGGCGATGAATATGTTCAGAATGCAACAGATTGATGTTTCAATTATCGGGGTAGTCGAAAATATGTCGTGGTTTACACCACTTGAATTGCCGGATAATAAATATTTTATTTTTGGCCAGGGAGGAGGTGAAAAATTAGCAAGACTTAGTCAAGCTCCGCTACTGGGGCAAGTGCCACTGATCATGGGGCTACGTGAGAATGCAGATGCAGGAACTCCTCAATCCGGACCGGAGCAGTCAAAGATCAATGTGATCTTTGAAGATATCGTCAAAAATCTTATCTTGCAACTTGATAAAATACTGACTGTCAAAGGTAAATCGAAGATAGTCAGGGTACAACACTAAAATATTAGCACAATTAATGACTGAATTACTACTGGATCGTTTGGAAAATGCACTTGATGAAATCAGACCCCACTTGAATGTGGATGGGGGAGATATAGAGATAGTGGAAGTTACCCCGGACATGAATCTAGTGGTTCGCTGGATTGGAAACTGTGAATCATGTACCATGTCTGCACTCACCATGAGAGGAGGAGTGGAGCAGGTCATCCGAAATCGGGTACCTGAAATCGCCTCTGTTATTGCAATCAACTCAAATGCAGTTAAATTTTAATCAATGAAAAAGTCCATCAAAATACTTTACATCTCCATCTTTCTTTTTTTCGGTTTATTCTCTTCTATATCTGTTCAAGCGCAGTGTCCGATGTGCAAAATGACTGGAGAGAGCAACATGCGTGATGGCGGTACTCAGGCTGCCGGGCTCAATAAAGGCATACTTTACATGCTCGCTATGCCCTACCTATTGGTAGGTACCATTGGCTTTTTATGGTACAGACACAATAAACGCGGAAAAACCAATGATCTGGATTTGGTGGAATAATCAATACTAATATTTATGGCCTTGCACGTCAATTTGAGTGGCTCCTAGCTTTTAGTAGTAAACACCCTTTCACTACAAATTGGTCCACCCTAGCTATTCCTATTTTGGCTTATGCTTTTTTTCTGCCCTCTTGAAGGTTACATTCATTTTCTCAATATATTCTATCTTTAAAAGTTGTAGTATTTATTTCAGTTAGCTAAAGATATCTCAACTCCGGCGGTGCGTACTAAATTGCATATCAATTATTGGTTTTTATATCCCTGTCTACTTTGGGTAATTGCTTCGGCAATTATATTAATAAACTTTAGCACCAAGGAAACTTTCCAATTCATAAATACTGCTCATAGTGACGGCATGGATACTTTGATGCCTTTCATCTCTATGCTGGGAGAAGGCATATTGTTCGGAATAGTTCTAATTGTACTGATTTTTAGACTACCTCGAAATCAACGCGTCCTTTATTTTATTTGGGCTTCCTCGTCTATTATGTTCACTTCAGTGATTTCACACATTCTAAAAAATTGGAATAGTACGCCCAGACCCATGACGCTTTGGGGTTCGGAGGCTTGGTTTCATCATCTCTCGAGTTGGCCCGACTTATACCAGAAGAGCTTTCCTTCCGCACATACCAGTAGTGCTTTTGCTCTGCTTTTTATAATTTCGGTATTGTTACCTATACGCTATCGTGTTTATGGGTTGCATTGCTTTCTGTTAGCACTTATGGTGGCCTGGAGCCGTTTATATCTGGCTGCTCATGTCTTGACTGATGTGGTGACCGGAAGTTTTATTGGTGTTGTGGTGCCCTTGGTAGCACTATTAGTAATAAATAGGATTGGGTCTTCATCTAAAAAACTGAATAATGTACCACCGGATAACCTCGCTTAAGAATAAGTATATTTATATAGGACTGGCGGCCATTGGTGCTATTTTTTTTCTGCCCTTCCTGGGACAAGTTCATTTATTTGATTGGGATGAAATAAATTTTGCAGAGTGTGCTAGAGAAATGATAGCAACGGGTGATTACTTTCGACCTCAGATTGATTTTCAGCCATTTTGGGAAAAACCACCTCTGTTTATCTGGATGCAGGTCTTATCAATGAAGAGCTTTGGTATTAGTGAATTTGCCGCTAGATTGCCAAATGCCATTTGTGGTATTTTAACTTTACTGAGTGTTTTTTATGTAGGGAATAAAGTAAAGAACAAACAAACGGGAATACTTTTCGCTTTATTCTTTCTCATTAGCTGGTTGCCGCACTTTTATTTCAAATCAGGTATTATAGATCCCTCTTTTAATTTATTTATTTTTCTCTCTTTTTACCATTACTATTCCATTCGTGGATCGACTTCGGCTTATTATTCAGCTATTCTCAGTGGCTTGTTTTTGGGATTGGCAGTTTTGACTAAGGGACCGGTTGCTATATTAATTGCCGGGTTAGCCATGCTGGTTTATTTTTTATTGAATAGGGGATTTAAGGGTTATAGTATAGGACATATATTGACTATAGGCGTGGCCTCCTTGGCTGTAATAGGCTCTTGGTTTGGCATATATATTTTGAAGGACGGTTGGTGGTTTGTCAATGAATTTGTCGCTTATCAGATTAGATTATTTACCACTCAGGATGCCGGACATGGTGGGCCATTTATCTACCATTTTGTCGTGTTGCTGATCGGTTGTTTCCCGGCCGTTATTTTTTTATTCCAGCAGAGAATTAAAAGCGCCAGATTTATCTTTTCTGCTCCACCTGACTTTTCAGTGTGGATGTGGATTATGTTATGGGTAGTATTACTTTTATTTTCAATTGTAAAAACCAAGATAGTACATTACAGCTCATTGTGTTATTTTCCTGTGTGTTATTTGGGTGCTCATTACTTGGATGAAATATTGCAAGGTAAGACTTCAATTCGTCCGATTACGCGCGCATTATTTTTAATAGTTGGAATCATTTGGTCTATCGTGCTCATAGCTCTGCCGTTGATAGGTCTGTTCAAAGATCGATTTACACCTTATATTGAAGATCCTTTTGCAGTAGGCAACCTTGAGGCGCAGGTAAATTGGTCTTATTTTGAATTGATACCGGGATTGATATATCTGATGCTGCTTATAATTATATTTATCAAGTTAAGAAGAAATACAATTTTCGCTCTTGGTATTTTATTGATATCTCAATTACTGATTATTCCGGTTACCATTTTACACTTTACACCAAAAATTGAAGCAATATCACAGCGAGCAGCGATTGAATTCTACAGTAGTTTCCAGGGGAAGCAGGTGCTTATTAAACCACTGGGATTCAAGAGTTATGCGCATTTGTTTTATGCAAAAAAGAGCGCATCGGTGCCTTCAGCTACTGATGAGGATCAGTTAATCCACGAACCAAATTCATTTCCAGTCTATTTTATCAGTAAGATTCAGGATAAACCACGCTACGACACATTTCCTCAATTGGAAGTACTTGGCAGTAAAAATGGTTTTGTATTTTATAAAAAGAAATAGTGTTATTGACTTAGCCGGCTAGAATATCATTTTTATATTTTTCAAGCAAGCTTATTTCTCCTGAGGAATATGTGAAGGGAAGATTCTGAGAGTGCTTATAAAAGTCAGTAATGATTTCAGCTTGTTGTTCATAATTAAACTTATCTGCAGCGAGCAATTTTGGAAGATTGGAGTATTGCTGTAAATTACCGTAATTATATCCGGCAGTCGTCTTTTGACCCAGCAGTGACCTCAGTATGTAGACTGATCCTTTCTGTTGATATTGCCACACGTGTACAGCTTCATGGACGAGAAGAGGAGGACTCATTATTCCCCAGCTGTTGATGGTGTTAAAACTAACATACACGATACTTTTTTTCTTTGATATCATGCGGGATTTTTCATCAATCAGGATTAAATTATATTTCATATTGTGCCCAAAGATGGGTTCCAATATTGATCGCTCCACCTGGTTTAGATTGCGAGTACGGTAATTAATCCACTCATCCAGAGTCCCAAATATTTCAGGGAAGGGTAATAAATCTATTGTATATAACAGTAGTTCTGCTGACCAGATCAACAATCGATATCTATAGAATTCATAGTAATGCACTTCTAATCCTATGCCTAATATGATGAGAGGCAGACGGAAGAGATGACGCAATAATCTTAAGAATCGGGTAGGCCATTGAATTATATACCAACCAAAGCGCACAAATGTATTCCTAACTTTTTGAGTAAACAACATGCTTAATTAAAGCTAATCGTCTTCAGTGGTGAGATTTTTGAAATCACCCACGATGGAATTAGTAGAAAGAACATCACTACTATTAATACTCCGACATTGATCATCAATATGTGTACAGGTGAAAATTCGATGGGAGCTATCGATAGATAATAGTCTGCTTCATTGAGTCGGATTACCTTAAATCTATATTGTATATACGCAAGGCCAATTCCAAAAATATTTCCCCAGATCAGCCCCCACAAGATTATGCGACCTGCCTGCACCAAGAATATACGACTTATTTTCTTGTTCTTCATGCCCAGTGTCTTCAATATACCTATCATCCTCAACCGATTGAGAATTAATATGATGAGCATAGTGGCCATATTTATCAGGCATACCGCCAGCATAAGCCCCAGTATTACTACTTCATTGTAATCTTGCAGTTGTAGCCAGTCGAATATACCGGGAAATTTATTTCGGATCGTGGTACTATAAATGTTTTCAGGTAATATTTCGCGGTATAAATATTCATTGATTATGTTCAAATCATCCAGGTGATCCACAAATATCTCATACCCTGTATATTGCTCAGGAGTCCAATGAAGTAATTGCTGCAGTACACTGATGTCGCATATTGCAAATTTCTTATCATATTCTTCCAGGCCTGTCTTATAGATACCTTCTACCTTAAATTTCCGGGCGATCTGCTGTCCATTTATGACAAAGTGGACCACAATAGACTGTCCCGCGGTGAGTCTCATTCGATTGGCCGTGGACTGTGATATCAATATGCTGCGTCCATTACTATCTGCATATATGTTGCCTTTCCCCTCTACCAGGTACTTGTCCAGAAACTTTGTATTAAAATTTCGGTCCACACCCTTTAGTACCAAGCCTTCTATCTGATCATCGAAAGATATGATGCCGGGTAACTGTACAAATCCTTGTACGTGTTCAATGCCGCCTTCGGTAGAAGTTTCTTTGACCCCCATTTTCGCTCCGATGAATGGCAGTACTCTCTCCTTGGAATACTCTACATGTCGGAGGTTGCGCAGAGTATCCAGTAGCCCAGCTGACAGCACTATAGGTTCCGGCTCCAGAGCTTGATTGTATTCGGGTGGTGCTAACTGTATGTGACCCCAAAAATCAAAAACTTTTGATTTGATTTGATTTTTGAACCCTGACACCAAAGAGTTAGTCAGTATCATGACGGCGATGCTGAGTGCCACAGTACCAATAGCCAACCGTATGATGGTGGCCGTAAAAACACTGTGTTCACTGCGATTTATTTTAGATGCGATGAAGTAGCTTACATTCAAACTTTTACTGACTTTATGGGGCAAATCTACAATTTGTATATTTGCAAAAAAATTTAACATGAATTTTATAGAAGAGCTGAGGTGGCGTGGCATGCTTATGGATGCTACTCCGGGAGTAGAGGACATATTTTCTTCAGGTCCCGTAACAGGTTATATTGGTTTCGACCCCACAGCGCCTTCAATGACCATTGGCAATTTGGTACAAATCATGTTATTGGATCTCTTTCAGCGCACCGGCAATAAGCCCATCGTGCTCATGGGCGGAGCCACCGGACTGATCGGTGATCCTTCCTTTAAGAATGCAGAGCGCGACCTCAAATCTATCGAAGAGGTCAATGTCAATATAGAAAAGCAAAAACAACAGTGCAAAAAATTGCTCGATTTTGATTCTGAAACTACCGGCGCATCATTTGTCAATAATTATGATTTTTATAAAGAGATGAAAGTGCTCGACTTCCTACGGGATGTGGGTAAGACATTGACTGTCAATTATATGTCTGCAAAAGAGTCTGTGAAAAAGCGGATGGAGACGGGCATCAGCTATACAGAGTTTAGCTACCAGCTATTACAGGGGTATGATTTTCAGGTTTTGTATGAAACATACGATTGTAAATTGCAAATGGGCGGTTCTGACCAATGGGGTAATATAACAGCCGGAACTGAATTTGTCCGTCGAAACTTGGGTGGAAAGGCATATGCAGTCACTACTCCGCTGCTGACTAAGGCTGATGGCTCTAAATTTGGCAAGTCTGAAACTGGAAATATCTGGTTGGATCCAACCCTTACCAATCCATATCAGTTTTATCAATTTTGGCTCAATAGTGAGGATAGTGAGGTTCCAAAGCTATTTCGTTATTTCTCACGACGCAGCCGTGCTGAGATAGAAGCTATGGATGTGCTCTTAATTGAAAATCCAAATGAAGTCAAGCGTCAGTTGGCTGAAGAACTTACGCGTCGCATTCACTCGGAAGAAGCTCTACAGTCTGTACGTGCGATCTCTGAATTATTATTTGGCAAAGAATTCAATGAATCATCCATTCATACCATATCTGCTGAAAGTATTCATATGCTAAAATCTGAACTACCGGTTGTGTCAATACAAAAGTCTGATTTAGAGAAATCCTGGCTGGATGTGTTGACAGAAGGTAGTGGAATTTTTAACTCCAAAGGCGAGGCAAAAAGAGCTATTCAAGCTAATGCAGTTCAGATAAACAGAAAGAGACTTACAGATTCGGCTGCCATCGCAGGGACGGATAATATCCTTTTGAATAATTATATTTTCGTAGAGAATGGCAAGAAAGCAAAATACGTACTCCAATTAGAAGGTGAGATTTGAGTGTAAAACTGAATGTGGGGCATATATTATAATGTTTGATGATTAAAATCATATTATGTTAATGCAGCCATTTTTAATTTGCACAAAATTTTAAAATATGAAACGATTGTTCTTTTTTCTAACGCTAATTGCAGGAATTGGCTTTTTTTCCTGCTCTTCTAACTCTAATACACAACCTGCAACTGATTCTGCCGCAACTGCTACAACTACTGAAGCCGCTGAACCTGGAGCCGGTCAAGGTGGTGTAGTCGATGAAACCTCTAAGCCGGATGTCGTAAAGGTAGCCGCTAGTAGTCCGGATCACACTACACTAGTCGCCGCTTTGAAAGCTGCTGATTTGGTTAATTCACTTTCTAATGCAGGACCATTTACGGTATTCGCACCGACTAATGCCGCCTTTGACTTATTGCCAAAAGGAACCGTAGAAGGCCTATTGGTACCTGAAAAGAAAAATGATTTATCCAATATTTTGGAATATCATACTTATGTTGGGGTCCTCAGCGATGCGATACTTACTGATGGACAGACTTTCAATATGGTGAATGGTAAAAATATCACCATTACTGTGAAGGATGGCAAGAAATATGTCAATGGTGATGCACTCATTACTGCTGCTATACCCGCCTCAAACGGTATGATTTATGTAATTGACCATGTGCTGTTACCTAAATAAATAATTAAGTCTCTAAAGAAAAAGAGGGTCATTCTGGTACATCAGTTTGACCCTTTATTTTTTTGTCTTCTTATTGACTGATAGCAATTGGTATTTATTATTTGAACTTTCATTAGTTGAGTTATTAGAATAGGTTATCTGCATATTAATTTCATATTCATAACCCGGCTGATATTCAAAGCCCGAAATCGCAGGAATGTAGAGGTGCTTTTTGTCGACATAGTCATATAAATCAAGCATTGATTTACTGCCCTGCATTACTTTTTTCGCAGCTACCTTGTAGGTCCGTTTCGTCCACCCGGTTTCTTCATCGTCCGACATATATTTTGAAAATACTAGTATTGCTTTATTCCCTTTAAAGAATATTAAATAATCGCCTTTAACCTTATAGTAATCATGATTCCTCAGTGTTTCAAGTATCAGTCTGGCATTATTCGTTTTTTCTCTTGATTGGCATGGTTGCTTTCGCTTGACACTGAAGTTTTTAAATTCTAATCTCGTGGCTCCTAGTGTAATACCGCCCGATACATCATTGCAACCATCATTGAGTGTAAAGTTGGATCCATTCTGGTCAAAGCTTAGATGTGAATGATAATTTACCGGTTTTAAACGGTCTGTTCTATCTACTTCCATTAGCCTCCAGGAAGTATTGATCAGGCTGGGTATTGACTCCTCTGTATGCTTTAGGATCGTCGTAATAAACAACAGGCAGATTAGTATCGGCATTCATTCAATTTATAAATGATAAAAAAAACTTAACTTGAAACGAGGTTCAAATGAAATAAATTTTGATTTACTTAACTATACAGGCAATTTTAAGATTTCCTTTCTATATAAATAGAACTACATTTAAAAAAGTAACTATATTTTTTTCACAACTGCAATTTATTTGACGTATTAATACGTTATATCATAAATAGAGAAAATGAAATACTTCCAAAATTTGTTCCTTATCTGTATAGCAGCACTTGCCTGCAATCAAAAACTTAAAAGCCCGGACAATACAGTCCGTATCGATACCACTCAAAATCAAGACCTTATGACCGGACGTATAACCAATGCACAGTTTCATGAAGTAGATTCACTTCTTAAGATCAATCATGTTGAATCAGCGCTCGGCAGGTTAAAAGAAATGAAAGCCCAATTTGGGCAGAGTGGTGATTGGGATGCTTACTTGCGATCAGTCATGTCTACTTGTCAAATATATGCCAACAGTGAAGATGGAATTCGCAAAGTTATTGATTATCTGGACACAGAAATCAAAGAAGCATCTTCGCCGGCGCGATCTATTCTACTCAACTTGCAAGCAGGTACATATGTCTCTTATTTGAATACCCGACGTTATCAACAGGATAATGTATCTGAAACTTCAGCCGATAATACTGATCCCGATATTGCCATCTGGTCTCTTGCGCAATTACAAAATAAGGCTCAGCAATTATTTATAGAATCACTTGCAGATAGCGCTACCAAGACCATTCGGTTGAATGACTTGCATTTAATTACGACCTCTGAGCGACCGCCGTATGTTATTTCAACCCTCTTTGACTTTCTGTCTGCTCGTGTACTTGAATATATGGACAATCCTCAGAATTACCTTACTGAACCCGTCTATAAGTTTACCATGAAGGGAGCAGCCTGGTTTATGCCTTACGATAAATTCATTCATATAAATATAGCTTCCCCGGATACTTCTTCAAGCATCTATCAAGGTATGCTGGTCTATCAGGAACTCATCAGATATCAGCTTGAGATGGGTCAGGATACTTCATTGTTTTGGTATAGCAATTTGGGTAGGCTGAAGTTTGCATATGAGCATTCTGTCGATCCGGAGAAAGATAAACTGTACTTGGCTTCGCTGGATGAATTTATCTTCAATGGAAAGGGAGGAGTCTGGAAGAGTCAATATATGTGGGAGCGAATAGCATTGATGCAGTCCACTGATACCTACGATGTTTCTGAGCAAGGTAAGGGAGACAAAGATCTACTCAAAAAATTGAAAAGTGAAGCCGACAAAATAATTAAATTATATCCGCGCACTCCCGCTGCAGCACAGGCAAGTAGTTTCATCAGTAATCTGCAAGCTGTAAGTGTACAGATAAAAGGTGAGGAAGTTCAACTGCCCTCTAAACCATTTTTTCTCACTTTGGATTATAAAAATGCTTCTGCGTGTGACTATACCATTTATAGATTAACACAAGATGAATTTATAGAATTACAGAAAAACCGCAGGGACAATAAAAGTACACCCGGTCAGATCGAAAGAAAATCTTCTGCATCATTGATCAATCCGGGTGATTATCGGAGTCATACTGCAGAGATAAAAGTAGATGGTTTGAACCAAGGCTATTATGCAATAGCTACTGATAGTGAGAATTTTAAAGATTATAATTATGGCCTATTTCAAGTGAGTAATCTAGCAGTAATTGGGAATAATAATAATTATATCGATTCCTATAAAAACTTCATTGTGGTAGATCGAAATTCCGGACAACCGCTCAAGGGAGTAAATGCTGATCTATATCGGATGAATTATAATAGTCGGTATAATTTATCCAAAGTGAAATCATACACTACTGATGCTAATGGGATGATAGCAGTCTCACTTCCCGAAAATCAAAGTTATTTCGGCATCTATAAGCAAGGTAAAGATGAACTGGTCGAAACCGGCAACCAATATTTTAGCACCGGTCGCGACTATCAAAACCGTGATATTCAATATCGCTTTTTTCTGGACCGTGCTATCTATCGACCCGGCCAAACATTGTATTTTAAAGCAATTGCTTACAGGTTAAATAAGAAGAATATTCCCGAGATAGTCACTCGCAAAGACATTAAGATCAGCTTATACGACGTGAATGGCCAGGAAGTGAGCACGCTGAGTGTCAGGAGCAATGACTTCGGTTCGGTCAATGGTAGTTTTACTATTCCTACAGGTCTACTGACCGGAGACATGTCACTGTACGTTTCGGGAAGTTATTCCGTTGGGTTCAAGGTAGAAGAATATAAAAGGCCAAAATTTGAATCTACATTTGACACCATCCGCGAGACTTATGTACTCAATGATGAAGTGAATGTAAAAGGTAGTGTGAAAAATTATGCCGGAAATCCGGTAGATCAGGCAGTGGTAAAATACACCATCACCCGAACAGAGCGCAGACGCTGGTATTTTTATGATTATTTCTTTTCAAGAGGTGGCAAGATGAGCTCTCAGAGCAATGAAATGATCATTGAAAATGGAACCGTGGTAACTGATGAGTTCGGAAATTATTCAATAAAATTCAAGGCACTTCCTGATGAATCTATTGATCCTAAAACTGATCCTGCATTCAATTTTAGTATTGAGACTGATGTTACAGATATCAATGGAGAGACACAAAGTAGTTCTAAGCTACTGACTATCAGTTACAGAAAAGTTGACGTGGCTTATCAAGTAAAATCACCTGCAGACGTGGCAGATCTCAGACAAATGCAGATAATAACAAAGAATATAGAGGGTACACCAATTGAAGTATCCGGTACATTATTAATCGAAAAGTTGAATGCACCTGCTTCATACTTGAGACCAAAGAAATGGGGAAGTCCTGAATATGTCCAACTTCCGAAGACAGAATACAAATCGCTCTGGCCACACGAGGCATATCTGGATGAGGCAGATATTAGTACCTGGTCGGTAAATAAGGTGGTATTAAATTCAAAAATTCAATCAGGTAAAAACCCCATAGATCAATTAGAAAATGCACCACTAAGTATAGGTTATTACAGAGTGGTCTTTGTGCCTGATGGCGATAAAGCACCGGGTCGAAAACAATCTTATTACGTACATGTAAATAGTGACCGTGCAAAAAATCTGATAGAACCGGGTATCAACAATCTATTTGCTCTGACTTCAGATCATCCTGTGTATGCTCCTAATGAAAGAGCACAGATAGAACTAATCGCACGAAATGCCTCAGGATATGTCTGGCTTCAGGCGCGCAAACAAAATGTAGTGCTGTGGCAAAAATGGGTAGTAGCAAATAGGCTGGCGGAGGAAATCAAAAAGATTCAAAACGTGGATAGGGGAGGTATTATGGTGAGTGCAATGGCGTATGGATATAATTCTATGGATCAGCAATCAATTCTGCTAAATATACCTTGGAGTAATAAAGAACTAGATGTTCAACTCATTACTTTCAGAGACAAGCTCCTACCCGGTCAAGAGGAATCTTGGGATGTAAAAATTTCCGGCCCACAGAAAGAAGCTGCTACCGCAGAAGTGCTCGCCTCGATGTATGACCAGTCACTAGATGTATTTGCAACTGCACCATACACTAAGATTGGGTTCCCCACTGAATATCCGGCTCGGGTCTATAAAGAGCTCAACGAAGGAACTTTTTCTTTCAATATCTATATACCACATGTTGGAAACACAATAGACGTCCTAGATTATTCCATCCCGGGCTACCGGCCTGAGCTGACCGATCGCTATTATGCGATATCTGGCTACCGGTATGACTTTAGATACAACGCTCTTCCCTCCATGGCTCCGGCTGAGATGATGGAAAAGAGTATGGCAGCAGGCGGTAAAATGTCAAATGAATCCAGAATTGACAACTCATCTGATGCGGCTAAATCTAAAGTGGAAAACCGAGAAGAATCCACTGATCAAGGAAATGCTTCCGAGGCAGTTCCCGTAGCGCCTGCTATCCGGACAAATCTGGAGGAGACGGTTTTCTTTTATCCGGACCTGTACACTGATAGTACCGGTGCGGTAATCATCAGATTCAAGATGAAGGAAGCGCTCACCCGCTGGCTGTTCCGCATCTATGCACATACAAAGGATTTACAACAGGGTTATCAGGAGCGTACTGTGACTACTTCGAAAGATCTGATGATATTCCCCAATCTGCCCCGCTATTTCCGCGAGAGTGATGAGTTGGAACTGACTGCAAAAGTGTCGGCTTTAAATGCCATCTCCGGACCCATCACTGCTAAGCTGGAACTGTATGATGCAATTACCAATCAACCACTTTCAGGCGCACTATACCTAAGCGCTCAGGAACAAACAATAAATCTTGCTGCAGGTAAATCAGGAACAGTTTCCTGGAAATTAAAATCGCCGGCTCTGCCTATAGAGGCTGTAGCAGTGCGTATGACTGCGTCCGCTACTTCTCATCAGGATGGTGAGGAGAACGTGCTTCCGGTGGTGAGTAATAGAATGCTGGTGACAGAGACTATGCCTATGAATATTCGTGCCGGACAGACTCGTGCTTTCAACTTTGATGCACTTCAAAACGCATTTAATTCAAGTACAATGGTTCCTTATAACTATTCCGTAGAGTACACTGCAAATCCGGTGTGGTACGCCATTCAGGCGTTGCCTTATCTCATGGAGTATCCGTATGAATGTACTGAGCAAATACTCAATAGATATTACGCAAATGCACTCGCCACTTACATCGCTAAGAGTAATCCCAAGATTAAAGCTGTCTTTGATCGTTGGCGCGGTACAGATGCACTGCTGAGTAATCTACAAAAGAATCAGGAATTGAAATCTGCCTTACTTGAAGAAACTCCTTGGGTACTGGAGGCAAAATCAGAAGAACAACAGAAAAAAAATATTGCACTCCTCTTTGACCTGAATCGGATGGCCAATGAAGAGCGAACCGCTTTTAATAAAATTTTGGAGCGCCAATATTCAAATGGTGGCTTTCCCTGGTTTCCCGGTGGTAGGGAGAATGAATACATGACCAGTTATGTACTTGAAAATTTGGGCCACATGAGAGCGCTGGGCATTCAATCAATAGAAGCGCCACAGCTCAACTCAATGAGTGAAAAAGCGATTGCTTACTGCGACTCTAAGGTAAATGAACACTATGCAGAGTTGAAGAAATCACTCAAGGGAAAGGCGCCGGGATTAGAATCAAATTACCTGGACCATTGGTTTGTTCAGTATCTGTATGCACGCTCATTTTATGATGCTGCAAAATGGCCCGATAATGAAGCATTTAATTTTTACTTCAATCAATTAAAGAAATATTGGGCTTCACAGAATGTATATATGCAGGGAATGACTGCCTTAGTGTTGAACCGCAATAGCGAGAAAGTTCTCGCGAAAACCATTACTGAAGGGCTGCGACAGACGGCTGAGAAAAAAGAAGAATTGGGTATGTACTGGCCGGTGCAGTGGGGTTACTATTGGTATCAATTGCCCATAGAGACACAGTCTTTGATGATCGAAGTGTTTGATGAAGTCACTGCCGATCACGTCTCTGTGGACGAGATGAAATTGTGGTTACTTAAAAATAAAGAAACCACTCATTGGAAGACGACTAAAGCTACTTCAGCCGCCATCTATGCACTCATGAAGACAGGAGGCGCTCCCTCACTAGAGACTATTCTACCTACAATTTCTATTGGTTCAAAAACCATTGATCTAAAATCAACTAAACAAGAGGCTGGTACTGGTTATTTTAAGATTAATTATCCGGCAGCCGAAATCAAACCTGAACTGGCCAACATCCGGATTACCAATAATAGCACAGTAGTCAACTGGGGTGCGGCTTACTGGCAGTACTTCGAGCAGCTCGACAAGATCACTACGTTCAAGGCGACGCCACTGACCATCACCAAAACTTACAATGTAGTCCGCAAATCCGATCGCGGTGAGGTGTTGGAAGCAATTGGGTCAGCAGGTGTACGAATAGGGGATCGGATCAGAGTGCGCACCGTGATCAGAGTAGATCGACCTATGGAGTATGTACATCTCAAGGATATGCGCCCCGCCGGTATGGAGCCGGTAGAACAGGTCAGTGGCTACCGCTATTCACACGGGTTGGGATACTATCAGGCACCGCGCGACTTGGCCAATCACTATTTTATCGACTATTTGCCCGCCGGCACCTACACATTTGAGTATGACCTGTTTGCTTCTGTCCGCGGTGATTTCTCTACTGGCATATCTACCGCCCAATGTATGTATGCCCCGGGTTTCTCAAGTCACAGTAAGGGGGAGCGGATGGTGATCAGATAGCCCGTTTTTGACCTTGCTCACTTTGATTTAAGTCAACTAGTCAAAGTATATTTAAAAGCTCCGTTGCATCCGCGGGGCTTTTAGTTTTTTTACAAGGTATGCCAATAGGGGATTCAGCCCCGCTTGTCATGCTGCTCAAATCCAGGTACCGAAAATCCATAGCCGCTGAAATTTTATTTTTTACATTTGGCGCGGTATGTGTGTATTTGTAGTCGCCTTTAGATAGTAAGGTATTAGAAGTAAAAATGATCAGAAGATCAAAATGCGCCTGCTTAAGGGTCAATTTAGTAATTGTAACTTAAATATTAAAAGTCTCACAGAATTAGAATTGTGCCGTGATTTATCGTGGTTTGCAATACCCGGCAACACAACTTACCATCGCCGCCAATAGTTACCTATATGAATCCAATTAATATATAAGCGTGCGTTCAAAAAAATCAAAGAAGTCAGATCCTATAATAAAGCCTATGGTGGCAACTGAGAAGACTGGCACCACAATAAAAGCGGTGGCTCAACCTGCGGCTTATGAAAATAAATCTGTTGAGCTGCTGAATTCTGGGAAGATAAAGAATATTAATCACACCATAGATGGAGACTGGAATCAACTCATCCCCCTAAATGAAATCCGCAACCTTAGGTCTAAAAAAGATTTTAGCCGCCTACTCATAGAGAAAAATATCAACCCCAGGAAATTTCTCGAAACTCTCGAGTATGAAGCAGAGCTGGAAGCTTTGCAGATAGAATTGGTGCGACTCCAACATTGGGTTCAGGACACTGGTGCCCGGATCGCCATTTTATTCGAAGGTCGGGATGCAGCCGGAAAGGGGGGAGCCATACGTCGTTTCATCGAACACCTCAATCCCAGGGCGATGCGCGTCGTGGCGCTACCCAAGCCTACTGAAGAAGAGCGTGGCCAGTGGTATTTTCAGCGCTATACAAAGCAATTGCCGAATCAGGGAGAGCTTGTCTTCTTCGACCGAAGCTGGTATAATAGAGCAGTGGTAGAGCCCGTCAATAATTTTTGTACCTCCGCTCAATATGAAGTTTTCATGAAGCAGGTTACTGAATTTGAGCACTTACTTTATCATGATGGGATTACTTTAATAAAATTTTGGTTCTCTATTTCGAAAGAAGAGCAAATAGCCCGCTTCAAATCCCGAATGCAGAATCCACTCAAGCAATGGAAGATCAGTTCGGTAGATTTGGAGGCACAGAAAAAATGGGATCAATACACCCAATATAAGGAGCAAATGCTCACCAGTACACACACCTCCTATAGTCCCTGGGTCATCGTACAGGCAAATAATAAGCAAAAAGCGCGACTGGAAAGCATCAGATACGTATTATCAAGAATGGAGTATACTGATAAATCAGCTTCAAAAGTGAGCCTTATTCCTCGTAGCGATATCATAGGAGTCTATAGTTCCGACCTATCCACAGTCGATCATTGATCATACTCCAGGTGAGAATATGTTTTATACTCTATCAGGGATAGCAGTGAGGATTTACTTTCTATAGAAGATTTTGAGATTTAGTCGAAATCTATCTTGGACGGTAGATTTAATTATATTTGGGTCGTACAAATAAGTGTTTTATGACCTTACAGCAATTCTTCGAGTGGGCGGGCAATAATTCTGGACTTGTCGCAGGCTATTTTATGTTGATCCCTATACTGGCTGCTATTATGTGGTGGGTAGCGCAGGGCCATGGCCATGAAGATCCCTGGCGATATATTTATTCAGTCTTAATCTATCTGGTATGTATTCCGGGTATTTTCGCCTTTACTCTGAGTTTATACATATTTGTATTTCAAAGGGGAGATATCTTCCAAACTGACTTGCTGCTGCAGTTTTTACCCATTTTGTCTATGGTAGTGACACTTTGGCTTATCCGAAGAAATGTATCATTTGATCAGATTCCTTGGTTTGACAACATCAGCAGATTGATAACCATTTTGTTCATCACTTTTATATTGATGTTCTTGGCAGATAGAGTCCATATTTACTCCATTACATTCGTACCCCTTTGGCAGATAGTATTGATCTTCATTGCGCTCGTGGTAGGAATTCGGTATGCCTGGACGAAGCTATTCTAAAATAAAAAAACGGTAGAGAAGCTCTACCGTTTTATACCTTATTATATTTTATTTTAGCTTAGGCGTTGATCTGTGACTCCAGATAGCTAACAGCATCACCTACAGTTTGGATTTGTTCAGCCTGCTCATCGGGGATAGAAATATTGAATTCCTTTTCTAATTCCATGATCAATTCTACTGTATCCAGTGAATCAGCTCCTAGGTCATTGGTGAAGTTGGATTCCAGTGTGACATCAGATTCATCCACACCAAGTCTTTCAACGATTATCTTTCTTACTTTTTCTTCAATGCTTTGTGACATCTTTTTTGTTTTTGTTTAACGATGATTAAAATAAAGTGCAAAGTAAAGGATATCTGTTACCTTAAACAAAGATTTCTATCAATATTTTTTACAGCCCTTCTTTTAATGATTCTATCTGGCTCGCTAACCCTTATAAAGCTCACTTCCTTTATCCGTAATCCATGAACTTAAGAATATCACATTTTGGTCAGAACTAACTTAGAGATATATACAGAAGGCACTTCTGAAGGATTTATTTAATTCAGTTGTTGGGCTATTTTAAGTGGATAAAAATCTCATATTGCTTAATTTGTACAAAGTACACTAACTTTGCATTTCCACTCACACAGAATTCAATGTCAAAAAAAATATATCAAAATACCAAAATCGTAGCTACTCTAGGTCCTGCAAGCGATAGTAAAGAGAAGATTTTGGAACTCATACACGCAGGTGTGGATGTGCTCAGAATCAATTTTTCACATGGCAGTCATGAATATGCTCGAACTATAATCGAGCGTATCAGCTCTATTAATGCCGAACATGCTGTCCAGGTGGGCATATTGGCTGATTTGCAAGGTCCCAAACTAAGGGTGGGAAAGATCGAAAATGATACCATGCCGCTTAAGCCGGGTGATCTCCTCACTTTTGTTAACACGCCCTGCGTCGGCAACATGGAGAAAATCTATATGAGCTATGTCGACTTCGCACATGATGTGCGGTCTGGAGAACAAGTTCTTGTTGATGATGGAAAAGTGGGGCTGGAAGTCGTTGAAACTAACGGTATAGACAAAGTGGTGTTGAAAGTTTTGTTCGGTAAATCTATCTCTTCTAATAAAGGAGTCAACCTTCCGGATACTCAAATCTCACTGCCTAGTATGACTGAAAAGGATCTGGCCGACCTTGATTTTATTCTCACCCAACCGGTACACTGGATTGCATTGTCCTTTGTCCGCAGTGCAAGAGATATTCGCGAGTTGAAAGCAAAAATCAGTGCTAAGAATCACAATGCCCGCGTTATTGCTAAGATCGAAAAGCCTCAGGCGGTTGATAAGATAGATAAAATCATCAAGGTGTCTGACGGAATTATGATCGCCCGTGGAGACCTTGGAGTAGAAATGCCCATCGAAAAGCTGCCGGCTATTCAGAAGATTATTATTTCTAAATGTATCCAGGCAGGTCGCCCGGTCATAGTCGCTACCCAAATGATGGATAGCATGATGCAGAACCCAAGCCCTACCAGGGCAGAGGTAACAGATGTAGCCAATGCCGTCCTCGATGGGACAGATGCAGTGATGCTCAGTGGGGAGACATCTACCGGCAGCTATCCCATAGAGACTGTCAAAGCTATGCACAAGATTATCGGTGAAGCTGAAAAAAGCTATAAACCACAAAATAACCGGCCTTATCCTTCTCGCAAGTCTGAGACATTTATGTCAGATGTGGTCTGTTTTAATGCAGCTAAGACGGCGGATGAGCTTGGCGCTGCTGCTATTATAGGCATGACTGCTTCCGGATATACAGGGCTAAAAGTATCCAGCTACCGTCCGGATTCTGAAATATTTATTTTTTCTGACCGTGCCTACATTGCCGGTACGCTGAATCTAGTGTGGGGGATATCTTGTTTCTATTACGATAAATTCACCACCACAGATCAAACTATCCTCGATGTCGTCGAGATACTGAAACTGCGCCATCGCATCTTCGAGGATGATATTGTAGTCTTCGTGGGATCTATGCCAATGAAAGAGAGACTGCGCACCAATATGATGAAGTTTGCAGTTGTGAAGTAATCCAATAGTGATTATAAGCTTAATTAAGTATAGTATTAGTATTTAGATACTAATAGAGTAGCTATTGAATTTTTAATTTTCCAGCAGTTGAAAGTTTGACAGTTGAAAAGTCTTTAATTTGCACATTATTCATCATTCATGGAAAACATAGAGATTAAGATTATCAATAAATCGAAGTATCCACTACCGGCTTATGAGACTGTCGGAAGTGCGGGTATGGATTTGCGAGCTAATATTCCCATTACCATTGAATTGAAGTCTCTTGAGAGGCAATTAATTCCGACCGGTCTTTACATTGAACTGCCACTGGGATATGAGGCGCAGATCAGACCCCGCAGTGGTCTGTCCATAAAGAAAGGACTGACCGTCATTAATGCACCCGGTACTATTGACAGCGATTATCGTGGTGAAATTAAAATTCCGATAATCAATCTGTCGTCGGAGCTGCAGGCAATCGACCCCGGTGAGCGAATAGCACAAATGGTGATAGCTACCCACGTCTTGGGTGAGTGGATGGAAGTGTCCGAACTGAGCGAAACCAAAAGGGGAGCTGGCGGTTTTGGCTCTACTGGAGTCTGAAGCGGCAACAATACACTTTAATCAGACGTTTTACCAGCCAATGAATTAGGACAACTTCATGTATAGAATCTTATTTACTTTTTTATCAATACCAATGATTATAGTAGGACTGTTTGCTCAGTCAGATACTCAGATTAGTGAGTACCAAAATATGCAGCAGGATTCTCTTATGGCTGTCATTGAGAAAATCAATACAAGTAAAAGTGACGAAGCCATATCTGGTTTGGAAAATCTCATAAAGGAAGATCACACCGAAGCTGTGTACCATTTTCTTTTAGCTAAGTTATTTTGGAGCAAACAGAAAAAGCAAGAGGCGATCATGGAAGCCCATTTGGCAGCGACTCTGGACGAACAGAATGTTTGGTACCAATTATTAGAGGCTGAATTCCTTCAACAAAATAATCAGCTAGCTGAAGCTGCTGTGAAGTATGAGCAACTGGTGACTGTTCACCCTAGGGTTCAGGACTACTGGATCAAACTGTCCAAGATATATCAAACCTCAGGTCAATCTGTGGGTGCGATTGGCGTCTATGACCGGATGATTGCACAGTTTGGAGAAGATGAAGATATCTTATTTAGAAAGGCTCAGACGTTAGCGGAAATGAACCTTCTGCCCGAGGCCATTCAGACTCAAAAAAGACTGGTAGAGCTCAATCCTGATAAGATTCAGTACAAAAATAACCTCGCCTCTATGTATAAGGTGCAGGGCGATACAGCTACAGCTTACAGACTCTATCGTGAAGTGCTCCAAGATGATCCCACAGACAGCAGAGCAAATATGGCCTTGGCAGAGACACTAAAGCAGAATAACAAGGGGAAAGATTATCTCCAATCCATCAGCTCACTACTAGGCAATAAGCAGATTGATATTGACCTCAAGATAGCCGAACTAGTGCCCTACTTGCAATCCTTTATTGATAAGCGCGATACCTCTCTGGGTCATGCATTGATCCTTTCTGGTCGGCAACTGGTGTCTGCACATGATGATTCACCTAAGTCACATGCCTTACTTGGTGATATCTATTTCCATAATGGAAATTACCTGGAGGCTTTGTCCGAGTATAATCGTTCACTTGATATTACAAAAAAGGTATTTTCTGTCATTCAGCAGAAAATGCTGATTCTTTATTATCTAAAGCGATATGAAGAACTTATTTCATTTACAGAAAGTATGTATGATTTCTATCCCAATCAAGTTGCAACTTATTTCTATCAGGCATTGGGATACTTAAGAATCGGAAAGACAGATGAATGTCTCCGTGTATCTTCACTAGCCGCTTTGATGGCCGGAAGTAATCATGGTTTGGCTTCAGGGGTGGCGGGAGTAATGGCGATTGCCAATGCGGCAAAAAATAGTATGGAAAAAGCGACTGAGTTTCATGATAAGTCGATTCGATATGCGGGGTTAAATGCTAATGCCCGAAATGACTTAGCTGAGTTATTCGCAGTCTCTGGCCTTTGGTTGGATGATGCGTCAAAGTTAAGTCAGGATGCATTGTCATCAGATAAAGTAAACCCATTCTTTCTGGCTACTTGCAGTAGAGTCGCCTTTGCACAGCAAAAGATGACGGAAGCAGTGAAGTACATCAATATTGCACTTTTAAATGGCGGAGATGAATACCCCCCCATTGTAGAATTGGCGGGTGATATATTTGCGCTAAATAAAGATATCACACTGGCTCTCCAGTATTGGCAAATGGCTGTAGATATGGGAGTTCAATCAAATATACTACAGCAGAAAATAGCTCAAAAAGCCTATTTAAGAGGATAAATTGTATTTTGAAAAAGACAAATTCTCTTTAGTTTTAACTTATAAATATTCAGCATCATGGAGGACGATCACGCTTATATAGTAGAAGGATGCCGCACACCCATCGGCAAACTGGGTGGGATTTTAAGCTCAGTCAGAGCAGATGATCTGGCAGCGATTGTGATCAAATCTCTTCTAGAGAGAGTTCCATCATTTGACCCGGCGCTCATAGATGATGTCATCATGGGATGTGCCAATCAGGCTGGTGAGGATAATCGCAATATTGCTCGTATGGCACTTTTGCTTGCTGGGCTACCGGTAAGCGTACCGGGTGAGACTGTGAATCGACTTTGTGCCTCCGGTATGTCTGCTATTGTGCAGGCCTATCGTGCCATAAGAGCCGGTGAGGGTAACTGTTTTATAGCAGGTGGAGTAGAACATATGACCAGAAGCCCCTGGGTGATAAGCAAGACCCAGACACCCTTCGGGCGTGAGGCTCAAATGTTTGATAGTTCCTTTGGATGGCGCTTTATCAATCCTGAGATGAAGGCTATGTATGGTACAGAGGCTATGGGCGAGACCGCAGAGAATTTGGCAGAGCTATATGATATATCGCGATTGCGACAAGATCAATTTTCTGCTTGGAGCCAAGAGAAGACTTCACAGGCTATGGAAAATGGCCGTCTTTCAAAAGAGATTATACCAGTTACTGTACAATTAAACAAAAAACAAAGTCTCACCTGCTCACAAGACGAGTTTCCACGTCCGGATACTACAGTGGAAGCACTTTCTGGTCTTAGGACCGCTTTTCGGCAGAATGGGACCGTTACTGCAGGTAATAGTAGCGGCCTCAATGATGGTGCTGCTTCTTTGCTCATAGCAAGTGGACATTTTATCAATCAACATAAGTTGACACCTCTGGCTAGAATTGTATCTTCCGGCGTTAGCGGCGTAGAGCCCAGGTGTATGGGAATTGGCCCTGTGACAGCCTCCTTGTTAGCCTTAAGTCGTGCAGGACTAAACATGGAAGACATTGATATTATTGAGCTAAATGAAGCCTTTGCAGCGCAAGTTCTAGCTTGTCTCAATGAGTGGAAGCTGGCAGACGACGATTCGCGAATAAATCCCAACGGCGGAGCCATTGCACTAGGTCATCCATTAGGTATGAGTGGCGCCCGCATTGTGTATTCAGCGGCATTAGAACTACATCTTACCGGCAAGAGATATGCCTTATGCACCATGTGCATAGGTGTAGGGCAGGGTTATGCTGTAGTTTTAGAGAATCCCGCCTTCGATATTCAATAGCAATTTAAAAAGTTTCTTATTTTTGCACTCTTTTTGGCCTCGTAGTTCAACTGGATAGAATATCAGATTTCGGCTCTGATGGTTGGGGGTTCGAACCCTCCCGGGGTCACAATGCTCAAACCATGTAATTGGTTTGGGCATTTTTTTTTAATACTTAGCGCGGCAGTATAGGCCTTTGCAAATTATGTCAAGCTAAAGTGATTGGGACGACTATTTTCAGATCAGAAAAACAAATATTACAAACTCACTTTTATATGATAAATGGACAAATTTAATTTTGTTCTTATTTGGAGATTCCAATTTAAATACTTTCCAATATAAAAATGAAGATAAATTAATTTGTTATTGTATTGAATTATTATAACTTTAATGTTTTAGTGATTAAATGTAGATTCTTTATCAATAAATTTATCCAAATGAAGCCAGTACCAAGAAGGTTACTTTATCTTTTTTGCTTTCTATTCTTTTCATATAACTATGGTAATAGTCAGTGTGATCTACCCTGCAATGACAATCTATCTATAGAACCCGCATATGACTGTAACACTGCAGCTACTTCTTTGGTAATGCAAATGGACCTGGATATGCTTATCGATTAGATAGTTTTTGCACAGGGACTTTGGTTGTTCCAGGTTTATCTGCACCACCACCTTTTTGTGATTTGGGTTCATGCGTACTTAATAATCCAATCTGGTATTCATTTATTCCCACCGGGCCTACACTTGATATTGAGGTTTGTCCGGGACCCTGTGTGAATGGCAAGGGTATTCAGTGGGCATTATATAATCAGTGCGATAATCTCGCTGAGCCAATTGCATGTTGGTGTTCCGACCGACTTCCTGGGGACTCTCTATTTTCTATCAATGCTGACGTCATCCCCGGCTCTCCATATTACTTGGTTATTGATGGTTTTTCAGGTGCATCTTGTGACTTGAAATTTAAAGTTAACGAAGGTTTATTTCGATTCGAGAACCCTGCATCTGATAAATCTAAGCTACTTGCTTCTCAATTTTCGTGTTCTAGTACCTTTAACAATGAAAACCTTATACTGCAGGTAAAAGGTATTGCCAATGACTTTTATGTAAATATTTTGGATTTGAGTGGACGGACTTTGATGAAGAAAATACCCTTTGTAACTGATGAATTACGAATTCCAATGCCTACCTATCCCTCCGGCGTGTATTTCTATCAAATCATGAGCGGCTCAAATCAGGTTTGTCTTGGTAAATTTTTACTGCCCTAAAATTATTTATTTTATATTTTTCTATACCTCCATGGTAAAATTGTTTAACTGTATATATTATTTTTAAACCTAAGATTCCTGTAATTATTACTTTATAAATCCTTTTATATCAGATTGTTGTATTATGAAAAAGAACCTACTTAACCTTTTATCTTCATTATGTATTCTATTTTTTTCGTATCAAGGCCTCTACAGTCAGTGCAACCTACCTTGTATTGATACGCTTCAGATAGAGCCTGCATTTGACTGCAATACGGCTGCAAACTCTGCTTTCAACGGTATTGGTCCAGGTTTCGCGTGTACATTGGATGGCTTCTGTACCAATACGGTTGATGTGCCGCCCATGAATTCGCCTGCTCCATTTTGCAATCCAGCAGTTTGTGTATTGAATAATCCAATCTGGTTTTCTTTTATAGCCACTGATCCAATTCTGGACGTCGATGTATGTCCCAGAATGTGCGATGGGGCAGGTGGAGTCCAGTGGGCTCTGTATGATCAGTGCAGTAACCTTGGAGATCCGGTGGCTTGCTGGTGTACTCCGGTATTGCCGGGGGATGTGCTTTTTAATATAATCGCTAATGTTATTCCGGGCACTACTTATTATTTAGTGATTGATG
>DAOLZQ010000031.1:0-33491 GCA_035426385.1 Saprospiraceae bacterium | reverse complement strand
AAGTGGCCTTTTATTACTGGGTATGTACTTTCTACTTCGAATTTCTCCTCTTAAGTCAGGATATATTTTACCCACACACCAGTCCGCTAGATTCTTGAATAGTTTGGTACAGCCATTACCTGACCTCGTCATACTCGCCGTACTCTCAGTGAGTCTCACAGGTGCAGGTCTGGGTGTAATGATTATAATTTTATCGTTACTACGCATACCTTCCGGCGCATGGTACATGCAGGGTGTGGCAAATCAAGTTGCCACCGCTCCATTTGTAAGCCAGGCTCGTCAAATGGGAATTCCCACCTGGAGAATTCTGTTGAAACACCTCATACCTGCTATGAAAAGTCAGGGAAGTACATTTATGGCATTGACTGCCAGCAGGGCAATATTAGCAGAGAGTGCGCTCTCCTTTCTTGGAATCGGTCCAACAGGAAACTATATTACATGGGGATCAATGATAAAAATGGGTTTGAGTGATACTACCTATTTTTCAAGTGCTGCATTTTGCTTACTTTCCTTAGTTCTTCTACAACTTCTACTTAGGAAAATGCTCTAAAATTCTTAAATTTTACTCCTTGCTGAACATATGAGGTGATTTGGCTTAAATTTGCACCTCAGAATAATGAAAAGAAAATGAGCGAACAAATAATAAATGACTTTATAGTCGCCGGACTGTATGAAGATACTCATGGTGTAGATCATACCAGCCAGGCATGTATACCTGCTGATGATACCAGTAGAGCAAGATTAATAGTGAAGGACTATGGCATCATAGCAGGAGTCGAGCTAGCTAAAAAAATCTTACTTCATGTAGATCCCAAGGCGGAGTTTAATCTACTGAAGACCGACGGAACTGATGTTAGCTTTGGAGATATTGTCTTCACGGTGCAAGCAAATACCAGAGCTCTGCTGATGGCTGAGCGCCTTATTCTCAATATGATGCAGCGTATGAGTGGAATCGCTTCACTCAGCTACAGGTTTGCCAATGAAGTAGCGGATCTGCCTGTGAAACTACTGGACACGAGGAAAACAACGCCTCTGATCCGATTTTTTGAAAAATGGGCAGTGCGAATAGGCGGTTGTTATAATTACCGTGATGGCTTGTACGATTGGATTATGATCAAGGACAATCATGTGGACGCTGCAGGGAGTATAACTATGGCGCTTGAAAGAACCGCAGAATACCAACAGATAAACAATCTGAGCCTGGGAGTTACACTCGAGGTCCGAAACCTGGAAGAAGTATATGAAGCTATAGAGGCAGGTGGATTTACCCGCATCATGTTTGATAATTTTGAAATACCACTTATGGAGGAAGCAGTGCAAATAGTCTCAGGCAAGTTTCAGACTGAAGCCAGCGGAGGCGTCAAACTCAATACAGTAAGGAGAATAGCTCAGACCGGAGTAGACTATATCTCCATTGGCTCATTAACTCACTCGGCTATTGCATTGGATATGAGCCTTAAAATCGAAAAAGGTTCTTAAATAAATCATCTATGTGCCAAGATGATGCTTTAAAAACGTTAGTTTTGAAGTATGAGTCTCCTAAAGTCAATGACATTGATCTGGGTATTTTTTTCACTGAGCATTTCTCTTGGAATAGCTCAGCCTATACATTGTGGCTTGGATGACATCAACAGGGAAGCGATATCTAGTGTAAGCGGTTTCAAAGAGAGACTCTTAAATACAGACAAGAGACTCGAGATATTGGCAAGAAATATTAATTCCATTAGTCCACGCAATGAGCGCACGCTTACGGTTGTCGTTCATGTAGTGTATAATGATGCCCATGAAAATATATCGGATATACAGATCAAATCGCAGATCGCAGCGCTCAATCGGGACTTTGCTTGCATGGATGTATCGTCTGATATTCCCGCTGAGTTCAGCAAAAGTTTTGAAGATACAGGCATACGGTTTTGTCTGGCAACAGTAGATCCTTCGGGAAATCCATCTAACGGTATTACACGAAATTATACTGATATTCAGCAAATCGGACTCAAGAAAGATGAGCAGGGACGCCGACTAGTTCATTATGGTCGAAAAGGTGGTGCTGATGGTTGGAATCCGGATCAGTATATCAATATCTGGGTGTGTAATATCACAAATTATCTGGGATATGCCACCAGGCCCGGGCAAGCTCCCCATGCTGAAGAAGATGGCTTGGTGATTGATTACAGATACTTTGGAACCCAGGGGACAGTATTTCCTCCTCATATTGAAGGTCGGACCGCTGTCCATGAGATGGGACACTATCTAGGATTATTGCATATATGGGGTCAAAACATAGGTGACTGTGGTGACGACCTGATACTGGATACTCCACCACAGGACGGACCAAAATATTATTGTCCCATATATCCGATCCAGTCATGTAATACCAATAATATGACCATGAACTTCATGGACTACACAGATGATCCATGTATGTACTTATTTACAAAAGGCCAGGGTGCCTTTATGCGTGCTGTATTAGTGGATCAAAGGGCCGGTCTATTATCCGGAAATGGATCAACTTGCAGCGAACAGTCCGGAAAAACATTGGAAGACCGCCTCCATTTGGCACCTTCAGTAATATCCGGTGAAATACTCATCAGCATGACAGATCCGGGTAACGAGATATTGGAGTTTCATTTATTTAATAGTGGCAACAGATGGGTGTGCTCCTATAAACAATTGGCTTCAGAAAACATGTCTCTGCCTCTTAATCATTACTTACCACCAGGATTTTATTTCCTGCAGGTAAAAACTTCTCTTGACCAAACTACGTTTAGACTGATAATAATTTAAAAGCGAAATAATGCGAATACTTTCTTTTCTTCTTTTATTGACCGGAATTACCTTTGCATCTTGTAAGAATACCAAGAAAGTGGTAAAATCTACTAATGATAATGTATCAGTAGAGATGATCTCCGGAATAAATAATCATTATTTCACAATCAATCAAGGACCTTGTTTTGGACGCTGCCCCGTATATGAGATAAGCTTCAATACGGATAGCACCTTACAACTGGAGGGCAAAAATTTCATGAATTATATCGGTTATTATATCAGAAAGCTAACTCCTGAGCAGTATGCATCCCTAATGGAAAAGTACCATGCCATCAAGGTGGCCGAGCTTCAGGAAAAGTATGATGCTAACATAGCAGATTATCCGATGGCAATTACCTATTTCTTTTCTAAGGGAAATAATAATAATGTGATCATTAAAAAAGTAGTGAATGCAGGTAATGCACCCGAAGAGCTGAATAATCTACAAAATGAAGTGAGACAGTACATCAATATGATGGGATGGGATAAGGACAGCTCCCGCGACAATGCAAGGAAAGATGAATTACTCATCCAGCTGGAGAGCGGTCAGGATATCAATAAATTGTTGGAAGAAAACATGAAATATGGCCTGGCACTTAGGCAGACAGTCTCAAAAGATAACTTGATTTATTTGGTCAATTATGATCTGGGAAAAATTCAACAAGACAGGATGATGAGTATCCTGAAGGCCAACAATAAGATAAAATTCGTAGATCTAAATCCCCAGCTGAAGCTAGACAGGTAACCGGATCGTCACAATTTTTTTAAACGCTTTGTAATCCTGGTCAATTTTGGAATAGTCAGATTGTGCTGAAGAGCATAAAGTTCAAACTGGTTCTCCCGCTCTACCATCCGAATCGTTTTACCAAAATAGCCGGGTTGAGTTAAATTAATCCTAGCCATACGCAATATATACCTATCTCTAAATTGTACAGAAGATACGAGCTCCAATGGGATACGTACGGTCTTAAAATAATTAGTGACATATAGCGCACCTTCGTCTGCATCCACCCGTCTTAGCCTAAAGCCAAATAAAAAGTAGAATAACAACCCCATAAGCAGACAGATGAGGTAAAGATATTTGGTGTCCATAATACCGTCTGTCTGAGGATTAAATAATGGGATTACGACAAAAAATATGGTCGCAGAACCAAATAAAATAATCCAAAATACAGGGAAAAATATGGCATAAAATAATGTCATATTGCTCGAGTATCTTTTAGTCCCGGTTGGTAGATTCAATTCTTCTTTCACGTTCTAATAATTCAGCTTCCTCCTTAGCTGCTTCTCTTTTTTTACGTTTCATCTCTCGAGAGGATACGAGGATACTTGCTTCATATAGCATATATAAGGGTGTAGCCAAAATCAACTGTGAAACCATATCTGGTGATGGTGTCAATATTCCTGCTACTATCAAAATAACTATTATCGCATATCTTCTCACTTTCTTTAATAAAGAAGGTGTCAATATACCCAATTTAGTCAGAAAGAAAGATACAATCGGCATCTCAAAAACCAGACCAATAGGCATGGTAAACATAACTAAATAATTCACATAAGACCCCAAAGTAGGAGTGGAAAGTGTGTCAGCCAATTCATATCCCGCCAGAAAGGTCATAGCAAAAGGTGCAATCATGTAGTACCCGAATAAGACTCCGGAAAGGAACAACAACGAACACACAAGTACGATACCTCTTGCAGCTTTCTGTTCCTTCGGATAAAGACCGGGCTTGATGAAGCGCCAGAATTCCCAAAAGACATATGGAAAAGCTGCTATAATGCCCAGCACAAAGGAGACTGTGATGTGCATTGTGAATTTTTCCGCCAGATCCCTAGTAATGATGGTAAAGGGCGCCGGCTTGAAGCAGAGCCAATCTCCCAAATAACAAAATACACGATAAGTCAAAAAATCATCATACCGAGGTGCATATATAACCTGTCGAAAGACAAAATCCTTGTTCGCAAATATCACTATACCGAAAAGGATAATTGCAACTAATGAGCGGATAATATGCCATCGCAATGCTTCAAGGTGATCAAAGAAAGACATTTCTTTCTCACCTTTCTTTTCTACTGTCTCTACCTCTTCCTGATCCAGGGCCATAGGTTTATTTTAAAGTGGGCAAATTTACTTATTTATTCAATTGAAAGACTAAAACGAAATTCCATCTTCTACATTCTTTCCTAAATTACCAATTGTTAACATTCCGATGATAATAAGTCCTCAGGCAACCTGAAAAATACTGTGGAATTGCTTAGTGATTTCTGAAAACTAAAATTATCCTTAGTTTAGCTGCCCAAAATCTATATAATGAATAAAATAGGAGTTATAGGAGCAGGTACTATGGGCAATGGCATTGCACAAGTATTTGCCCAGAATGGATATACTGTGCATCTGGTGGACATTTCCATGGATGCGCTTGAGAAAGCGAAGCAGACGATTGCTAATAATCTGGATCGCATGATTCGCAAAGAACTAATCTCAGAGGCAGACAAGACTTCCGCATTGGACCGTATCAGCCTCCATACTTCCATGGCAGAGGGAATCTCCGGCCTGGATATGATGGTAGAGGCTGCCACAGAAAATGTGGATCTTAAACTGAAGCTATTCCTCGAAGCAGATCAAATACTTCCTGCACACGCTATCATGGCGAGCAATACAAGTTCCATCTCAATAACAAAAATCGGAGCACAGACACGGCGGCCTGATAAAGTCATAGGTATGCACTTCATGAATCCGGTCCCTGTAATGAAACTGGTTGAAGTCATCAGAGGATATGCCACTTCTGACGAGGTAACTGAAACCATTATGGAACTTTCACGTAATCTTGGAAAGACACCGGTCGAAGTGAATGATTATCCCGGCTTCGTAGCAAACAGAATACTGATGCCTATGATCAATGAAGCTATCTACACTCTCTACGAAGGTGTAGCCGGAGTGTCAGAGATCGATACTGTCATGAAACTTGGCATGGCTCACCCCATGGGACCCTTACAACTGGCTGATTTCATCGGACTCGATGTCTGCTTATGGATAATGGAAGTGCTCTACGATGGCTTTGGCAATCCAAAATATGCACCTTGCCCACTCCTGGTAAATATGGTTACAGCGGGAAAGAAGGGGGTGAAGTCAGGTGAAGGATTCTATGTATACACTCCCGGAAGTAAAGAGAGTAAAATCGCGCCTGGGTTCTTGAGAAAATAATTGAAAAATTTTAATGCAGACATTAACTTGGTGAAAATCAAGAAAAAGACCTGAGGAAAGGAACTTCTCGTTACCATTCCATCGGCATCATCCTAGATATGTGTGCGATACTCACTGCGATTTATCAATTCAGAACTTAACCTAATTTGTAAATATTTTTCTACTTTTAGGGGAACTTATATATTAAATCTACCTTAATACATTATAAAAATCAAACTAATGGAAAATTATAATAAAAACGCAGATATAGACCAGATCATGAGAACACGGTTTCCGGATGAAGCAGGATTCAGTTCTTACTTGTCTTCTTATATGAGTAAAGTATATGGTTGGATGTTTTTTGGGCTGGCACTGACAGCGGTAGTGGGTTACTATGTAGCATCTACTCCTGCACTGATCAGCGCACTGATGGCCAATCGTTTCTTATTCTTTGGCTTATTGATCGGAGAACTCTTCCTAGTCGGTTTTCTATCTGTTAGAATTAAAAAAATGTCCTTCTCCACAGCGCTATTGACCTTCCTAGGCTATGCGGCGCTCAATGGAGTGACATTGTCAATCCTCTTGCTAGTCTATACACCTGCATCCCTCGCGACAGTATTTGGCATTACTGCCGTAACTTTCGGCATTATGAGTGCTGTAGGATACTTCACGCATCAGGACTTATCCAAATTTGGAAGCATCCTTTTCATGGGTCTTATTGGAGTGATCGTAGCTAGTGTAGTCAATATCTTCCTGCAGAATTCAGTGATGTATTGGATTATATCTTATCTGGGGGTGGCCATATTTGTGGGATTGATAGCTTATGACACCCAGAAAATAAAGGCATATGCCTTACTGGAGTCTGAATCTGATCGGAAGAAAGGAGCCATCATGGGAGCACTGGCACTCTATCTCGACTTTATCAACCTGTTTATCTTTCTACTGAGACTATTTGGAAATAGGAATTAATTTTTCTTGAAGTTGCCCATACCTGGCATTCCCATCATGTTTCCCATTCCCTTCCCTAGACTCATATTGTGCATCATTTGACGCATTTGGTCAAACTGTTTTATAAACATATTGATCTCACTGATGTCCTTGCCACAACCCTTGGCTATGCGACGCTTGCGTGAGGGATTGAGCAGCTCGGGATTGCCCCTTTCTTTTGGGGTCATACTCTGTATGATAGACTCTACCTTCGCAAAAGCTTTGTCGTCGATGTCCAGATTCTGAGTCATCTTGCTCATACCCGGAATCATATTGATCAGGTTCTTAATATCTCCCATCTTGCGGATCTGATTCATCTGGGTGAGAAAGTCGTTGAAGTCAAACTTATTCTTTCTGATCTTCTTTTCAATTCGTTTGGCTTCTTCTTCATCAAACTGTTCCTGTGCTTTCTCTACAAAAGTGACGATATCACCCATCCCCAGGATGCGCTGTGCCATACGCTCCGGATAAAATACATCCAGCGTATCCAGCTTTTCACCCATACTGATAAATTTGATGGGCTTGCCTACCGTGTACTTGATAGACAGAGCAGCACCGCCACGTGTGTCACCATCCAACTTGGTCAGCACCACACCATCAAAATTCAACCGATCATTGAAGGTCTTTGCCGTATTTACTGCATCCTGGCCGGTCATTGAATCGACTACAAAGAGTGTTTCACTCGGCTGAATAGCGCTTTTGATGGCTTCTATCTCGCGCATCATATCTTCATCAATAGCTAGTCGGCCTGCGGTATCGATGATGACCACATCACATTTATTTTCCTTAGCCCACTTTACGGCATGCTGCGCGATTTCTACCGGGTTCTTGTTTTCTATTTCCTTATATACAGGTACGCCCACCTGCTCAGCTAGAACTGACAATTGGTCCATGGCAGCAGGTCTATATACGTCACACGCAGCGAGGAGTGGCTTACGCTTTCGCTTCTCCTTTAGATACAGAGCCAATTTGCCTGAGAAC
Organism: Saprospiraceae bacterium; assembly: GCA_035426385.1. Lineage (GTDB taxonomy): Bacteria > Bacteroidota > Bacteroidia > Chitinophagales > Saprospiraceae > Parvibacillus. The sequence goes on along the minus strand of DAOLZQ010000031.1, from coordinate 25,534 downwards.
GTTGTTTTACCTGAGCCTTGCAAGCCTGAAATCAGAATAACAGCAGGGTCTCCGGAGAGACTGATTCCTTCAGAAGCACCACCCATGAGGTCGACAAGCTCATCCATGACAATTTTTACCATGAGTTCGCCCGGCTTTACCGCCTTCAGGATATTCTTAGTACCCAGAGCCTCATCTTTCACCTTATCGGTAAACTCTTTGGCTATCTTATAATTCACGTCAGCAGCTACCAGTGCTCTGCGTATTTCTTTGACTGAATTGGCGATATTAAGTTCTGTCAGACTACTCTGACCCTTAAGGGTCTTAAAAGCACCCTCTAATTTTTCATTTAAACTTTCAAACATATTATTCTTGATTCCTAAATATTAAATTGAACGGCGCAAAGTTAGAGCTAATTTACTTTTGTGAAACTCAGACTTTTTCATTCACTTTCTTTATAAAAATATCGTTGAGTGAGGGTAAAACCTCTTCCATATGTACCAGCTCATTCCCCGCAGTGATCTGTTCCCTGATGAAGCGATTGACTGTGTGCCGATCCTCTGATTTCAAAACCATCAAGTCATCAGCATCCTTTTGAAGTTGAATACCCGTAGGTAACGCTGTAGTATCCGGATGAGTTTCAAAGGCTACATTAAATATATTCTCTTTCCATTTTTGCTTGAGCGTATCAACTGCATCTTCAAGTACATTCTCACCCTTATTGATCAAAACTATACGGTCACAGATTTCTTCTACCTGTTCCATTCTATGTGTGGAAAATATGATAGTCGTCCCTTTTTGTTTCAGCTCCAGTATTTCTGCCATTATTAGCTCTGTGTTTACGGGATCCAAGCCACTAAAAGGCTCATCTAGTATCAAAAGTGGTGGCTCATGCATCACAGTCGCTATAAACTGAATTTTTTGTTGCATTCCCTTTGAAAGTTCTTCTACATTCTTGTGCGCCCAGTCTGCAATATTCATCTTGCGAAGCCAATAATGGACTCGCTCAGCAGCCAACCTAGGTGACATGCGACGTAGTAAGCAGAAATACTCCAACTGTTCTGCTACCTTCATCTTTTTATATAAGCCCCGTTCCTCGGGCATATATCCTATAGTGCCACGAGGTATATTTGTGGTATTCTGACCGTTGAGTAGCACTTCACCTTCATCTGCCTGCGTTATATTGGTGATGATGCGTATAAGTGAGGTCTTTCCGGCTCCATTCGGGCCAAGCAAACCAAAAATCGAATTTGCAGGCACATTAAAACTAACCTGATGAAGGGCACGGTGAGCACTATAGCTCTTACTAACTTTCTTTACTTCCAGGATAATCGACATTGGATATTTGTGTTAAATTTAGACGAAAGTAAATAATATTCTTCATACTCAATGATAGTCAGACACATACACACCCGCAAACAATTCTTATTAAGCATAAGTTTTTTATTGCTCTATCTTCCTCCTATGATCGCTCAGACGAGTGATTCCTCAACCACACAATTTCGAGTGCCTACCCAATCTGATTTACTTACTTTTAAAAAAGCGCTCTTGGAAAACTTCCAATTGGATACTTTGACAAAGACCAAAAGCAGGAAAAGTTGTAATTGTGGTTGCAAAATTACCAGAGAGTCATATACAGGTCCTAAAAGGGCTATTTTCAGTATAGATGATTTCTGTGACAGCTATGTCTTTACAGGAAGTTTAAATTATCTAGACCTCAATATTGAGCAAAAAATTAAAGACATATTAAATGATTGCGAAATACTCTTATTAAATAAACCACACGTAAAAGAGAAGAATACTCCAAAAATAATCTCCTATAGCATCGAAGGTGAAAGTGACCTCACCTTTATGACGATAAAATTTTTGAAAAAGGAGCGTACTATAATTAAAATATCTCTTCCTTATCTTCAATAATATCGGGCTCATTTAAATTCTTGAGGTTCATCGATAAATTGAGAATTAATATTCCTGAAAATAATATTAGAGCAATAAAGAAAAGACTTTGATTCATATAGGGAACAAAAATAAAGAAAAGACCACCGACACCCTGGATCATAAGTGCTAACTCATTTAATATCACTCCGATAAGAAATATTACAATCCCTAATTTCACATTTTTATTATTGTAAGATTTTGAGATTCCTACGATATAACCAAGTAAGAATATTGTAATCACTCCAAGCAGTGCAAGGTGCAGATAACCAATTACAATAGAACGATATCCAAATGCCAGATTGCCAAGGTATGGCACTACAGAGCCCAATTGTAAAAGCACCTTTATGGTGAGAGCAAAAAGTGATAAATTGAAACACATGCGAATCACAGAGTTAACTTTAGATTTAAACTGAGCTCTATTTTTAATAACATTCTGTAAAAACAGTATAAGTGCTATCACCTGTGCTACGGCTGCAAGAATTACTATAATATACATCCAGGTGGGGATGGGCATCCAGAGGGTCGAAAGAATATAAGCTGGTAGAACAGATAGTGCGAAGAGCCAGAAAATCGGTAATTGGTGCTGAAATCGAATACCCCAATCCCGCAACTTCGCAAAAAAGAGTGCCATGCAGGAAAAGAGAAACCATCCATTATATTGGAAGTGTAAATAGAAATAGGTAGACGCTAAATATTTCTTTTCGGTAACATCTTGAATTGCCATCATATACGCTAGTGAGAGCGTACCCAGAAACGAAACCATACCACATATCAATGCAAGCCGAATCCAGTAACGCACTATTACGGGTATAACTGATACTGACAATCCCGTCCAAATCACATAAGCAAATCCAAAGAAAACTACAAGGGAAAGGGTGGAAAATCCGATCGAAATGAGACTGTATCCACTTAGGACAAAACTGATAAGCATTCCGTATGCAGCAACTAAATTCAGTATGATAAAAGGCATCAATCTCTTCATGCTTTTATGCGTGAAATTATGTATGTAAAGCCCGATTAATACCATCAGTGTATGAGAAACCCATCCTACGAAGGCTAGGTGTGAATGTGCATGCAAGATATGCTTCTGGTCGATCCAAGGCATTGCAAAGCTGATCTTGTACCTCATAATACCGCCCAGAATAGAGACAAGTAAAAGATTGATGAGAGCAAATCTTAGTAATGGTGCAGCTCTGAAAGATATAGTAGAATTCATTGTTTTATAAGACTAAATGTGTGTATGGAAGATTACATTTTTGTTTCCCAACCAGATAGAAAGACCTTACCGCCCCGGATTGTCACAACCTGCTTACTCTCCAGTATTTTCATCAATCTGATCACAGTTTCCACCCTTAAACCCAACATATTAGCTATTTGTTGACGGGTGAGTAGAAGTTTCCCACAAGTAGGACAGACATTCTTAATTTTCACTCTGAAGAATTGCAAAAGATTGCAAAGACTGAGCTCAGGAGTATGTAAAGCTAGCTCTTTGGATATGAAATACTTATAATGTAACCTCTCAGTAAGAATACGAGTAAAATTTAACAATAGTTTTGGATGAGTGGATAGCATTTTATCAAAGTTATCTATTTCTATTTTGACCACTACAGACTCAATATCCGCAATAGCAGTGGCTAGATAATGATGAGTCTTATCGAGAGCATAACTACCAAATATATCTCCGGGAGCAAGAATCTCATGAAGAAATTCACGTCCCTCATCGTCTTGGGAGACTAATTTAATACGTCCCTCCACTACCGAAAAGAGATGGGTTGCAGATAACCCTTCCTGAAAAATTACCACGTTTTTACCTACCCTTCTTATTACTCCCCCTTGGGAAATCAGCATATCATTGCTTATCATTAGAATTTCATATTGAATTTAGGATTAAATATGACCCAAATCATAACTTCAAAGTATGATACAAGTCATACATTAAACTGAATGATGTCAAAATAGGGGAAAATCGTTAAATTTGTGATTAACATCATAATTAAGCATCTAATTTGTAAATAAAATTGCACAACATTTAAATCAAGAAATTAACATGAAAAAATTCTTTTTAGCTTTAACAACTGCTATCGTACTTGTGGCCTGTGGAAACGATAAAACCGCCAAAGACCCAAATGATACGACCAATGTAGAAAGTGTCGATAATGGTAATACGAAGGATGCCGTTTCTTCTACTACTACAGAGGCAACTACACCGGAAGGAAATCCAAGTTACGACCCAAACCGAGGTGAAGGTAAGTGGACAGAAGTAAAGTTTGATCCAACGCTCAATCAGACAATGGCAAAAAATGGAGAAAATGAATTCAATACCAAATGCTCTAGTTGTCATAAACTCTCTGATGAAAAGTTAGTAGGACCGGGATGGAAAGGTGTCTCTGAACGTCACAAACCTGAATGGATCATGAACTTTATAACCAATCCGGATGCAATGATCGACAAAGATCCAAAATTACAAGCTCAGCTTGAGATCTGTCTAGTTAGAATGCCAAATCAGAACCTGGATGATGAACACGCCAGAAGCTTGCTGGAATTCATGCGTAAGAATGACGGAGTAAAATAATTCCTTATCTTAATTATGCTGAATTGCTTATCACCCGACTAGCGTTGCACTCACATCGCCTGATCTTATAATGTCAAAAACAAATATTTATACATGAAGACAATTTCTATTTTTTTAAAATCAGTGCTGTTTCTTATGGTACTTGTAGGTCTCAATTCCTGCAAACCAAAAGCTTCGACAGCTCAAGCTGTAAGTGGCAACGCAGCAGCAAAATCGTACGTCGCACCGGGTAAATACGATGAGTTTTACAATTTCGTATCGGGCGGGTTCAGTGGTCAATTGGCGGTTTACGGACTTCCTTCAGGCAGATTGCTTAGAGTAATTCCTGTATTTTCGGTGGATCCTGAAAAAGGTTGGGGATACAGTGAAGAAACCAAGCCTATGCTAAATACTTCTCATGGATTTGTGCCTTGGGATGACTTGCATCACGTTGAGCTATCTCAGACTAATGGTGAAATAGATGGCCGTTGGATCTTTGCAAACGGAAATAATACACCACGAGTAGCAAGGGTAGATCTGAAAACCTTCAGAACAGCAGAAATCATTGAACTACCAAACAGCGCAGGTAATCACTCTTCTCCATTCATTACTGAGAATACAGAGTATGTAGTTGCTGGTACCAGATTTAGCGTTCCGATGGATGCAGTAAAAGATGTACCGATCAATACATACAAACAAAATTTTACCGGTACCATCAGTTTTATCAGCGTAGATAAGACCAGTGGCGAGATGGACATCGCTTTCCAGTTGAAGACTCCGGGAGTAAATTTTGACCTAAGTCATGCAGGAAAAGGCCCCAGCCACGGTTGGTTCTTCTTCTCTTGCTACAATACAGAGCAAGCTCATACCTTACTTGAGGTAAATGCTTCTAAAAATGACAAAGACTTTATCCTTGCTGTTAATTGGAAGAAAGCTGAAGAATACCTGAAAGCTGGTAAAGGCAAGAAGATACCTGCGAAATATGTGCACAATAAATATGATGAATCTACTCATACTGCCACTTCTACAATAAAAAATGAAGTGACTATCCTTGATGTAGCTGAGCTACCCGGTATCTGTTACTGGATCCCTTGTCCTAAGTCGCCACATGGATGTGATGTAGATCCTACAGGTGAATACATCGTTGGTTCAGGTAAACTTGCTGCTTTGCTTCCAGTATTCTCATTTACTAAGATTCAAAAAGCGATTGCTGACAAAACTTTCGAAGGTGAGTTCGGTAAAATTCCAATCATCAAGTATGAAGCTGCTCTATACGGTGAGGTTCAGAAGCCTGGACTTGGTCCACTGCATACTGAATTCGACGGAAAAGGAAATGCCATCACCTCATTCTTTGTATCATCTGAGATCGTGAAATGGAACATCAAAGACCTAAAAGTATTGGATCGTCAACCTACGTATTACTCAGTGGGACACTTGTGTATCCCGGGTGGTGATACCAAAAAACCGAATGCCAAATATGTAATCGCATACAATAAGATCACAAAAGACAGATATCTTCCTACCGGTCCCGAACTGAGTCAGAGTGCACAGCTCTTTGATATCACAGGTGACAAGATGGAACTGATACTCGACTTCCCTACTATTGGAGAGCCACACTATGCTCAGGCAGTGGAAGCATCCAAGATCAGGGATCAATCCGTCAAGATCTTCAAAATGGAAGACAATAAGCATAAGTACTTTGCTAATGGTGAAGGACAAGCTAAGGTGGTACGTGAAGGAAATAAAATACACGTATATATGACCATGATCCGCTCGCATCTGACCCCTGATAATATAGAGGGAGTAAAAATAGGTGACGAAGTCTATTTCCACCTGACCAATCTAGAACAAGATTGGGATGTGCCTCACGGATTTGCGGTAAAGGGAGCTGACAATGGCGAATTGCTGGTCATGCCGGGTGAGACTTCCACTCTAAAATGGATTCCGAAAGAAACCGGTATTTTTCCATTCTATTGCTCTGACTTCTGTAGTGCACTTCACCAGGAAATGCAGGGATATATACGTATCTCTCCGGCTGGAAGTAATGTGCCTCTGAGCTATAAGAGCGATAATAATGCTACTCCACCTGCAGTACAATAAGGTGCAAGTCAATTTGAACTTTTTGTTATGTTAATATTTAAATTATGATGACCCAATCACTGTTAATTTTCTAAAATTGAAAATGAAATGGCATGTATCGATGAAAATTCAACATGCCATTTCTTTTTAAAGTAATAATCAAATAAAATGGAAAAGACAAAATTGAGTAAACTGAGTAAAATATTACTCATACTCGCAGCGGTAATGTGTGTAATTGTATTATTTGTGCCTTTGTGGTCGATCTCACTTGACGCGCCCCAATATCCGGAAGGACTCGAGCTGAAGATTCATCCTCATACAATATCCGGGAATGTAGACATAATCAATGGTCTAAATCACTACATTGGCATGAAGACGATCCATGTAGAGGATTTTATGGAGTTTAAAGTACTTCCTTATATTATCGGTTTTTTTGCATTATTATTCTTATTAGTTGCCTTTATAAATAAGAAAAAATTACTTTATATCAGTGCAGGCGCATTTATACTATTTGGAATTATAGCGATGATCGACTTTTGGAAGTGGGAGTATGATTACGGTCATGACCTCGATCCCGCAGCCGCTATCAAAGTGCCTGGTATGGCTTACCAACCCCCACTTATAGGATTCAAACAACTCTTGAATTTCGGAGCCTATTCTATTCCGGACATAGGAGGGTGGCTATTTATAGGCGTAGGCCTGATTCTCGTATTTATTGTTATATTTGAGTTGAGAAGAAAAACACAATTAAAATGATATCCTCCTTATTTAGTAATTTATTTTTGGTATTGGTAATCGGTTTATTTGGCTGCACATCCGGCCCGGTGCCGTTCAAGTCTGGTAAGGACCAGTGCGATCACTGTAAAATGGTTATTTCAGATGTTCGATTTGCAGCACAGATAGAAACTCAAAAAGGTAAAATCTTTAAATTTGACGATATGCGTTGCATGGTGGACTATGCAAATGGCGGTAAAATCAAAAAAACGGATATAAAAAATTATTACGTCACAGATTTCATGAATAAAAAGAATATCCTCAATTGTAAGGATGCTTTCTATTATGCCAGCGCTGATTTTAAAAGTCCTATGAATGGAAATATTGCGGCTTTTGCTACACAATCAGACGTTAAAAAAGTGGCCCCTACCTTTTCTGGTAAAGAGATGAAATGGAGTGAAATACTCAAGTAAAGTTTTATTTTCTTTCCTTATTTACCTAAATAGCCAAGTTACGTTTTTGAAGTATTCTAAATTATTTAATAGACTCCCTGATAAGTTGGGGATGTATCTCATCCTACTGTTGATGACATTCTGTTCCTATGAACTGGGAGCGAGAAATATAACTGTAGGATCAGGGAAACAATATAGTTCGATTTCATCAGCAATATCGGCTGCAAAAGGGGGAGATACTATCACGATTTATGCCGGCACCTATAAGGAAAGCGACCTTCAGATAACCAAGAAACTAACTATTAGAGGCGTAGGGCGACCGATCATAGATGGACAACAAAAGAAGAGCATCTTTGAAATCAGAGCAGCAGGCAGTAGTATTTCGGGGCTTCAGGTCCAGCATGCCGGCTACTCTTCCATGGAGGATTATGCAGGCATAAAAATAATAGAGACACACCATGTTGTCGTGAGTGACAACATCGTATTGGATAATTATTTCGGTATTTTATTCTCACAGACAGTAAATTGTATAGCCAAAAATAATACTGTATCTGCGAGCCAGCAATCAACAGAAATCTCAGGCAACGCCATACACTGCTGGCGCGCAGATAGTATCACCATTTTTGGAAATAGATTGAATGGACACAGAGATGGTATTTACTTTGAATTTGTCACTAATTCTCACATTGAAGAGAATATCTCAACGCACAACAACAGGTACGGACTGCACTTCATGTTTTCGCATCACAATACCTATATCCACAATACTTTCCAGTACAATGGGTCAGGAGTAGCGGTGATGTATACTAATCATGTCATCATGAAGCACAATCTCTTTTTGGACAATTGGGGTGATGCAGCGTATGGCCTCTTACTCAAAGAAATCTCAGATAGTGAGATCTATGACAATGTATTTAAGAACAACACCATGGGAATCCTGTCCGAAGGCTCTTCCAGGATCAATATCGTTCGAAACAGCTTTATTCAAAATGGTTGGGCCATGCGCATCCAGGCCAGTTCGATGGATATAAAAGTCGATTCAAATAATTTCCAGTCAAATACTTTCGACATGGGTACCAACGGTAGTCTGGTACTCAGCAAATTTAGCCGCAATTACTGGGATAAATACGAAGGATACGACCTCAATCGGGATCACATAGGTGATGTACCCTACCGACCCGTCAGTCTTTTCTCGATGATCACAGAAAGCAATCCGATCGTCATGGTACTGTTTCGCAGTCTCATTTCGATACTGATAGATAAAGCTGAGCGAATCATACCCAGTCTGACACCGGAGGATCTTAAAGATGATACACCGGCTATGAAACCCTACCAGATATGATAGAAATAAAAAACATCTCCAAGCACTTTGGGAAGTTGGAAGTGCTCAAGCAGGTCAACCTACATTTCTCTAAGGGAGAGTGTGTGGCACTGCTCGGGCCCAATGGAAGCGGCAAGACCACACTGGTCAAGTCCATTCTGGGCATGGTGCTGCCCAGCAGTGGAGAAATCTTCTTTGATGGCAAATCAATATTTAAAGACTGGCACTACAGAGAAAATATCGGTTATATGCCGCAGATCGGTAGGTATCCAGAAAATCTGAGTATCGGTCAAGTGTTCGACTTGATGCAGGACATCAGGCGGGACTTTAAGGGCGAGAAGGACCGGGAATTGATACAAAGCCTCCAATTAGACACCATGATGGATAAGAAGATGCGAACGCTCTCAGGTGGTACCCGTCAGAAAGTAAGTGCTGCACTGGCCTTTCTCTTTAATCCTGAGGTATTATTCCTGGATGAACCCACAGCAGGTCTCGATCCCGAGTCATCACTTATACTGAAAAGCAAGATCATACAAGCACAGCAGTCCGGAAAACTTATCCTCATCACATCACACGTACTGAGTGAACTGGATCAACTAGTCAATCGAATCGTATTTATCCAAGACGGGAATATACTGTTCAATGACAGCCTGGAAGAGCTTCACCTCTTCTCCGGTAAGACCAATCTGACTGAAGCTATTGCACACATCATGAAAAACAGACATGGGTAGAATCATCAAACACATACTGGCAGATATACTTCGTAATAAGATAATGATCGCCTACCTCATATTTCTGCTGGTGGCCTCACTAAGTGTATTTAATCTGCAAGACACAGCAGTCAAGGGACTGGTGAGTATGCTGAATATCATCATCTTCATTGTGCCGCTTTTCAGCATGGTATTTGCCACAATATACTTGTACAATTCAGCCGAATTTATCGAGCTCCTGGTGAGCCAGCCGGTGCGGCGCACGACCATCTGGTCGGGTCTGTTTGTCGGCCTCTCGGTAGCACTAGTGGGCAGTGTGATAGTGGGCTTTGGCATTCCGATGCTGCTGTATGCAATGACTGCAGGCGGTATCACTATATTGCTGAGTGGAATATTCCTAACGCTGATCTTTACCGCGATTTCGATGCTGGTGGTAGTGAGTACCCGAGACAAGGCGCGTGGTGTAGGTAAGATTATCATGCTGTGGCTTTTCTTCTCACTGATCTTTGATGCGCTGGTGCTCTTGCTTATTTTCCAACTGGCAGACTACCCTATCGAACAGCCGATGATATTAATTTCTTTTCTCAATCCCATTGACATGGCGCGCATCATGGCGCTTCTCCAACTGGATATATCTGCACTGATGGGAATGACCGGCGCCATATTCCGCGACTTCTTTGGTTCCACTCTAGGAATATTTATTGCTATTGCCGCCATGCTACTTTGGATAGCAGTTCCCTACTTACTATCCAAAGCGAAATTCAGTCGGAAAGATTTGTAATTACTAAAAAGTATAAAACATAATCATATCTTTTTATAGATAGTTAATCTACTATATCGACATTTTGAACTTACATGATGGATATGATAAACAGATCGTTTATATATCTCATTATTGCCATAGTACTATTAGGATGCTACCCAAATAAGAGATCCAGCTTTAAGTATAATCAGGATGAGAATCGGTGGATAACGGGTTTTAAAGATGCTGTATTCTATTTTTGTATTCGGTAAGGATATCAAAACGACTCCATATTTGAACTAATGAGTATAAAGGATTTGCTCAGTTCGATGGAGATGGATTTATCAATCATTTATTATCAAATTCAATTGGGAAAAAATATAGGTGGAAATATTCCTAAACCCTATCGGAATATAGATAATCCCAGAGACACCACTAAGAAATTAATTCTTGCTCACTGCCTCCATTACTACGCCAGTAGAGCGTTGGACTCCATCGCCAGAGATGAATATAAAAACACCTAAAGAGAGAAAAGAGAGAAGCGGAGTTCTGGAAGTCATATGGGAAAGAAAAATGAATAATCATATTGCTCTCTCATTTACTTTCAATCCTAAAGAATGGTCTCCTTTTTTTTCCACCTTCAGCAGCTATGACCAAATGCTCTGGTCCGGACCAGGCAATCGCCTCATACTGTGAGGAAGCCAGCCAAGTGGGTAAAACTTTATATGGAGACTGCTGTGGGAGTAATCTCTGGGTGGCACTGTCCAACTGAAATCGATATAATCTAGTCTGAGAGTCGGGAAGAAACTGCAAACGAAAGTGATATGTATAAGTCAACATAATGACCTCATTGGTACCGGGCTTGCGTGCAGCACCGGAGACGATATATGGAGCCAGCTTAAGTTCCTCCACCTTTACTGCTGTCTGTCGCCGACCTGTATCGGATAGCATATAGTGAGTGGAAATGAAGTAGCTGCCCATTTTATTTTTTGAAAAGAGATGCAATCGGTGATCACTCCAGATCATTGCTTCCATATCAAATCGTCGTTCTACTATCGGGGGCGGAAAGAGAGTCTGATCTTCATAATTAAACAAAATAGAATCTATCACTCTGTAAGTCGGATCCAGCTTGTATATGATGAGATCACGGCGGTCATTTGCGTTATTGCCGAAATCACCTATATACAGATTGCCATCATCATCGCTCGTCATTTCTTCCCAATCCCGATTTCGAAGGGGCAACTTGATGACACTGTCCAGTTTACCCTGTAGATCAGTAATATAAAGATAGGGCTTATTGCCACCATCATTGAGCCACAGTAATCTGCCATCCGGAAGACTACAGACTCCACTCACTTCATGCAGGTCGTGAGGCAAATAAATCTTCTTATAAAAAAGTGTACCGCTCAGCAGCACACTAACCAGTAAAATAATAATTCTCACTCTGTATCAATACAGTGCATACCACAATTGTTTCAATCTAAGTCATGCATGATTAATAAAAAAATAATACTAAGCAATTAATAATAAAAATTAATCCAAATTTCTTTCCTCTTAAGCTCATATCGAGAAGTTCAATTAATATAAATAAATTGAAAACAGAAAAGCCTACTTTGAAAATGCATTGTAAACTGTGTTTAAAGTCTTCAGTTTGTTGTTTGTTGTTTGTTGTTTGTTGTTTGTTAATATCTTTCGATAGATTATTTTCCATATAAAAATTTACTAACATCGTCAAACCTATTTCCGTTGAGTATACATTAATTGTAAAAAATACATTGACCCTATATAATTTAATTAGACCGGGGCAAGGATAGTAGCGGCATAGCGAGGCAAAGCCCGCTATATAGCGGATAGCCAGGTACCGAGAGACTCACCATAGGGAGTCTTCGAGGTAGCCCCCAAAAAAATCCGATTTACTCAGCTAATAATTAAAATTCCCACCATAATCTTTCTGCTTTCTAAAAATAAAAAAAGCCCACTCCGATCCATTGACCGGAGGGGCTCATCCCAAAAACAGTATATGTTATCTTAGTTCTGGAGGCGAATCATTCGCTTCATTTCAGTTCCGTATTTAGTACTTACTTCGTAGATAAATACGCCACTGCCTGATAGGTCAGATGCTTCCAGTCGCAATTCGTTTTCTCCTGCAGCATATGTTCTAACTTTGTTGAAAACAACTTTTCCGTTTAGATCATATACTCGTACAGTTACATCCAGTTGCTCAGGTAAAGAGAAAGAAATTACTGTCTCTCCTGAGAATGGGTTAGGACGGTTTTGGTAGACTACTACACCATGGTTGCCGGTTTCAGCAAACCTTAGCTCGACTCCGTATTCAGAATCATCTTTACCATAACCTATACCTTTCAGTTCAGTATCATTTACATTGATTGCTTCACTCAGTCTGATAGTTTTGTCGGAAACCAAAGTCACCATTACAGAGCCTGATTGAGTAGAGCTACCATTCGAGTTCCAGCTCATTCTGGTATTATTCTCGATAGTATTGTAGTTATCATCAGTGAAATCTATGTTTCTGCTGCTCATACCGGTGATATTCACACCAGGTGCTGCTTGCAGAGCCATTTGGAATCCCTCGATATCATTCAGTTGATCTACATTAAGTTCAATTGTAGTCGGAACATTAGCCGGAATGATTTGATCTTGTGCAGTGAAGGTCACCTGCTTATCAGATCTGATCTCGATCGGCTTGTCATTGAAATTCAAGGTTACATTACCATTTACATCACCCAGTTTCACACCGTAGAAGTCAATGTTATTTACAGAGGTATTAGGTACAACTGTAATTGCTTCAGGGAAGGCAGTGGTAAATGGATTGCCATTCGGGAAGGTGTAAGATTTGTCAACAAATCTCCAGCTCAGACCGGAAGCAAATTTATCTGTTTTACCCAGAATCAATTTTCTGATCTCAACGATATCGGTACCTTTTATTTCATTGTCCATAGTGACGTCAGCTGCTATCATTTTGTATGCATCATCGAGTTGTTTTCTACCGAGGATGTGATTTTGGATTTTAATGATATCACCTGTTTCCACACCATTCTGTGGATTCAATTCACTATGTGGTTTTACTTGATATGTATTGCCAAACTGGATAGAACCAAATTTGTATTGTCCTTCTGCACTTGTACGTGTACTCATGTTACTTCCTGCGCTTACATCGATTCTAGGGATACCCTGAGAACCCGGTGTAGTAAGGATATTTCCTGATAGTTTAGATAATAATGTAGTATCACACACATTATTGTTATCCTGGATGATGATAGTTACGACTACATAATCCTGATTGCCCCACTGATCTGTAACCCAGAATTCAACTGAAGCCGGAGGATTGTTTCCGATATCATCACAAGTAAATGTTCGTAGTGTGTCATTGACATCTGAGCTGAAAGACAATCTGATCTTGCCGCCACATGCTGAGAATGAACCTGCATTGAAGTATCTTACCGGAAGTGTGATTGAACCTGAAGAAGGCATGATCTCAGTAACCAGCATATGCGCTACAGGTGTCGGTTTCTTACAGTTTTTCACTGTAATCGTGAAACAACTTTCAGCAACATTTGAACAGCCGTCAGTTGCATAGAAGCACACACGGTGAACACCCAGCGGCAATTCTTGATTGATGTGATTACCATTACCTGTGTAATCCCAAGTAGCTACACCTGATGCTGAATAATTCAGGTCAATTCTGTATTGGTATCTGATCAGATTGGCCGGTGTACAGTCATCTGTTGCTGAGGTAGAGATATCTAATCTCTCAGATAGGCAAGTTAAATCATTTGAACACAGTGTAAAGTCTGCAATCACAGGCAGAACCGGTGGAATATTATTCATTACCTTAATGGTCTGGGTATATCTTACAGCAGTCTCAAGTGCTGCATCTATTCCGTATTCAGCCGCATAGCACCAGTCAATTACTGTCCAGTATCTCAGTATCTTGAAGCAAGCTCCATCTACTATTTGATATAGTTCATCTCTGTAACTGTATGCCAGATTATAACATCTTGATACGCTTTCATCCAGATAGATCGGTCTGTAGAAATCACCCAATGCATCCGGCGACAAGTCATCTACTGCACAGGCGCCATTAATGATAATGGTGTCGTGTGGAGCTCTGAAATTCTCAATATCAAGATACAATGGTGATCTATAGATATGAATTCGCTGAGTACAAGAAGCAGTATTTCCAAATGGATCTGTAGCAGTAAACGTTCGTACGATCAGTCTGATACCACAGTCTGAAGAGTCTATTTCATCTGTCTCAGTGATAGTAACTCCACAATTGTCAGTGGCTCTGCCATCGATGCTATCTCTATAATATACTTCACTGTCTGTATTGACCACACCATATCTGGAAGGAGATCCATCTGTAATAATGCGTCCGAAAGTCTTACCTAAATCATAGATATCCAACTCATCGTAAGCATAGTTACAAGACAATGAGAAATCAGGAGGACAGGTGATACGTGGTGGAGTCTTATCCTGAATACGGATATTCACCATACATTCGCCATAATTACCTGAAGCGTCAATTACTCTCAGAATTACTACAATTGGCTCAGAGGTAATATCACAGCAATAGAAATCAAGATAATCATATCCCGGAGCTATAGCTTGACTAAAATTATCACCATTACAATCAGGAACCATTCTTCTAACTTTCAGAGTTACAGGACCGCAATTATCCCATGAACCATCGTCAAACGAAGCAGCAGGTACCCTTACATATTCTGATCCATTAGGTATAGTAGCCACAGTAGCTTGAATACAAATTACATTGGGAGCAACATCGTCACGAACAGTTACGTGCATAGAATCAACCGATTGATTAACACAACCGTCATTGACAGTGTATATAATAGTGTGTGCACCTACCGGCAAATTGATGGTAAAACCACCATTTTGATTTTTAAATCCACCCGGATAGTTGACTTTCCAATTTAAATTAGCAGCACAATTGTCAGTAGCAGTTGCAGCAGGTACGGTGAAGTTTGCTGAGCAAGTATTATTGCCTGTATTCACAGTTACATCAGCCGGCACAGTGAGTGCTGGAGGTGTAGTATCTCTGATCAATATGATCTGTACCCCATCATATAAATAATCAGTACCGCAGTACCATTCATTTACATTCCAGGTACGCATGATTTTTACATCACAACCCAGATTAATTACACGGTCAGTGTAGTCGGTAAACAGACCACAGACATTTATTCCAGCTGGCCACAGCGCATATTTACCTAAACCAATAGTAGGAATACCGGTTACATTCGGGTGTGGATGACCAGCAGCGTCTTTCTGATATACCTGATCACAATATACTGTATCCATGCGTGGGAAATTTATCGAATCTCCATCAGGTCTTTCCAGAATAATGGTATCAGTACAAGTATCAGATTTATTACCTGCTGCATCCTGTGCATAGTAAGTACGGATGATTCTCTTCAGAAAACCAAGATTCTCTTCTGAACAATCCAGATCGGTAATGCTTTCATCCAGTGTAAATACCTGAACTGGGCCAGAACAATCGTTCACATCTACTCCGGCAAATTGATAATTCACATAGCATGGAACTGTATCAGTCTCACATGTAATAGCAGGTGGCAACTTGTCTTCAAATAAATGCCAGTTCCAGCACCTGTTGGTAGAAGTAAGGTCTATTACTTCGATGACCAGATGCTTTCCAATGTAGTCATAGTTAGTACCACTGATTGAATAACCATCTACTACGAGTACGCCATTGTCCACGGTCTCCAGAATGGGGCCTGTCATGGTGGGTCGTAGATTGATTCGGTAGGTAGCACCACACCCGGGTGAAAAAGTAGCCACCATCCCTAGAGTAACTTCAGCCTGGCAATCATCTGAAGGCCCTTCAATTGAGATGTTAGTGGAAGTACAAGATGGTGTACACCCTTGCGCTACACCATTGTTTTGGTAAAAAAATAAAAGAAATAGTAACAGTACTGTTTGGGCACCGAAACTAATTCCCTGTTTGAAATAATCTGTAAAATGATTTCTTTTCATGAGACACTTAGTTTTAGTTTTTTGTAAAAAGATTTTAATAAAGTACTCCCATACCTGACTTTACAGGCATAGCAGTTGTAGTTCCTTATTGAGCAGGATCGGTCAGATCCCAATAATTAATATTGTGAATAAGCCATTATTTCATATACAGCATCTACGGTCTCTATCAAAGTAGAAACAGAATCAATAGCTGAAATAAATAATTTTATTCAGGTAGGTATTTTAATATAGGTTGGTAGGAAAATGAAAGGAAATATTGTGTGTAGGTTGGTTCGGTGGTTCTAAAATTACTTCCTTTCAAAGAGTAGTATTACTTTCAATACATGGTACAAATATATCATATGAAAAATCAGTACATCTATACCTATACAAGGTGAATTAATGAATAACATATATAACTAAAGTGTATATATATGATTATCAGCCTAATACAGATTGGAAACTTGCATTTTTTAAGCCTACAAGTCAATAATAAAATTACATCAACAAAAAAAGGGGTCATGAAATATCATGAGCCCCTTTATAAATGGTCTTAATTCAAAAAAACTACAACGTAAATATCATTTTTCGAGTCTCACTAAATGAGCTAGATTCAAATCGGTAGAAGTACACGCCTGATCTTCCCAGATCTTCTGCTTTAAGTTCAATGGAATTCAATCCTTTTTCAAATTCAGCTGATTTCTGCCATATGACCTTACCGGTTATATCATATACTGTGAAGATACCTTGTGTATTATCATTCAGTAATATTTTGATTGTGGTGTTGTGTGTAAATGGATTGGGGATATTTTGATACAGAATACCCTGAGCTTGAGTCTTAGCACCGGCTAAAACATCTGCACCTTCCAGTACTACTTTTCTTACATTATTGTCCAGTGTGTAGGCCTCTGCATTTATACGCGACTCATTTAAGGTAAGCGCTGCATTTCCTTTTCTAAGTACTTTGAAGTACAAGTGTATAATCTCAGAATTGTTATCCAACTTCATGTTATCCCAGCTGATACCAATTTTTCCTCGAGTTGCGTTTTTAACACCTACATTACTTTCATTGAAATCAGACAAATTGCCCGGTACATAGTGTTGAAATTGTAATACAGAAGCGTCAAAGTTCAATTCAAACTGGAAGCCCATATAATTCTCCAGTTCTTTAGCAGAAAATGTTACTTCGATTAAGTCATCCTGGATTTGTTCTGAAGAAACTACAAGTGGCAATGTTAGCTGATCTCTAATCTCTGTTTCATCTTGCTTAGCATTTACTTTTGCAGATGAATTTAAATCTCCCATTTTGATGCCTACAAAATTGGCCTTGGGTACCATACCTGTGACATTTTGGATTCTGGTATTAAATACTTGCGGCTGATGGAATGGATCGGTCGGATCTGCAAAGCGATAGTTGGCGTCTGCAAATCTCCAAGTAAATCCACATGGCAATTCGGTGGTATTTCCGACTATTAGTGAACGCAGATCCAAAATGTCTTTAGTAGATAATTTTTGATCACCATTTACATCCGCTGCAAGCATCTGATATGGTGTCTTCAGCGATTTAGTACCCAACAAGTGCCGATGGAGCTCAATAATATCTCGTGTACTAATTCCATTGAGTGGATTATCTTCCTTATCACAGGCAACTTCTAAATCCGCACCGGGAGGAATATCATAAATCCAATAATCACCGTTCAGGCCATTCATGCTGTACCTGTTCTCACCTACCAACATAATCTTTACCTTGTCTATGGGCAATCCCACCTCATTATAAATTGTGCCCATCAATAACATGGTATGACTACAATCCACATCTCCACTAGGCGGTAAAATATATTCTATAGCGACAAGACATCTTTTAAAATTGCCGCTTTCGTCAAAGACAAATACAGGTATATTTTTAAATAAAAGAAAATTGATTGATCCCATACAAATGAAGATCAAAGAATCATTTGGAATATCCAGTGAGTCAAAAGTAAACCTCAGATTCTCGTGGAGTGTACAGTTATCACTCGCTAGAGCAGTATCTTGTTCTAATTCATAAGCATGCAAAGTATCAATACCATCTTCATTCATTACTATTGGAATCTTCACAGGACATTTCCACTTAGGTGCAACTGTATCCCTTCCAAAAGTAAAGAGTTGGAATATGCTAGTATTTCCACAGCTGTCCGTCGCTGTGTAATTTATTGTGGTCGTACCGATGCCGTATGTTCCGCTGGCATCTACAGAATTATGGTCTGCATCAGGAGCGGGAGAATCATTTATTACAGTAAGCAAGTTACAATCGGTGACTGTCAGGCCACTGAGATCTACAAAATTATCACAACTGAGTGTATCTACGAAAAAATAAATGGTATCACCCAAAGTATATCCATGGAAGACAGGTGCAATGGTATCAATAAATTCAAAATGCTGAACAAATAAATGTATGCCTCCCTCCATATTGTCCAGACTACAAGAGTCCACCACAGTCCAGTTGCGATCAATAGCATAACAGGCAAGACTATCAAGCGGAGTCGAAGGAACATCCTCATATGAGATACTATAATGAGCACAAGAGCTGACATTTGTAATGACGGGTCTACTATCCAGTGAATCAGGATCTAAATTGACATCACACTGGTCAAAAATGAGCGGAGTCTCCGGCCAATCAATATCATTATCCGTAAGTGCTCCATTATTCTGGACTATAATAGTAAAATCACAAATAGCGACATGTCCATTTTCATCTGTGACGACATAGTGTACATCTACAGTACCTCCTCCACAAATATTTAGGTTCTCTGTGTAAGTACGAACGAGTGTAGTATCACCACAAGAGAATATCAATATAGGCAATGGAATAAAATCAGGACTATAAGTATCACATGTCATAGTAGTGTCTGGACATTCCAATACCAAGCCGGGTGTATTGACAGTGACGCTTGTTGTTGCAGTACTTACACGTCCACAGGTATCTGTTGCTGTGAAGGTAATTATAGTAGTTCCTTCCGGATAGGTACCACTTGCATCGGGTCCACCATCTGTATAAGAATTGGTAATAATCACAGGGGTTGCACAAGCTTTTGCTTTTGCTGAGTCCAGTTGGACATAAGCGTCACAACTTACATCTCCATCTACGGTGACATCAGGTGGAACAAAAGTGAATATAGGCGGCAATCCGCCGTCTGCATTGATAATTTGTATGTGTTCTTTAATACCTTCATCTCCTCCGATGTAAATGCAACTATCGATAACCCGCCAGGTCTTCGATACGATCAGACATCCTTCATCAGTGATGGTAGAGTCGATGATGGCACCGATCCAAAGTGGATTGCAGTATGGACCGGACACGTGGGGAAAGCCGGTAAGAGAAGTATCATTTACATTAGGGCTACAACCCATCAGAGAAATATCTTCAGGCCAATCAATGATCAATTCATCAAAAGGATAAGGGTTGTCTACAATGACATGGAAATCACAGCTATCTCTTAGCCCAGCATTATCGACTGCAATAATACGCCATATAATCTCACCTGTGCCACAAGAAACGTTATCTTGAATCTTTTGAAAAAGAGTATCTGCAATTCCACAATTGTCAGAAATCGGCGGAACATGATGATGAATGTCAAAGATATCTACACCATCACAAGGTACAGCAATTCGATTATTAGTACAATCTATCACAGGTCTTTCCTTATCCTGCACATCCACAGTTACCATACACGTATTGCAATTGCCGGCTTCATCGCATACTTCGAAAACCAACATATTATTTGTGCCAATCTCATCACAGGTGTAAGTCACACAATCGGTAAACACGTCATCCTGCATTTTTCGAATCTGAATATACAGTTCACCCGGGCAATTATCGGAGTAATCAAATAAAAGCGAATCAGCACATACCTTACCTTCACCCTGATTATTCAGAGCTACAGTGATGTCATGGCAAGTCAGATCGGGAGGCATTATATCCACCACCGTAACTGTATAAGTGCAGGTAGAAGTATTGTTACATTTATCGTCAGCAGTGTATTGAATGATATGAGCGCCGGGTTCCAACGTGACTGAAGGTCCGGACCGTATAATACCATCCACTTTGTATTTTATAGTTATTTGATTTTTTGGAGTGCAACCATCTGAGACAGTAGGTGCTGGAAATGTATATACCGCCGCACAGGTATGCCCATCAGTACCAATAGTGATATCGGCCGGACAAGTTATAGAGGGGGGTGTAGTGTCTATAGACATGATGAATTGGGTATCACGACGACTAGTGCCATTACATTCATCCAGTACTGTCCAGATTCTCCTGATTTTAAACCGACCTTCACAGCCCATAGGAGTAGTCCTGTCATCAAAGTAGAACCAAGTGTAACATACGCCTGTAAGTGGATAACCCATAAATGTGGGCTGACCCGTCACAGAGGTATCCTTACTAAAATTGGTACATTCTATTGTAGTATCATTGGGAAACACAATAGAATCGAGTATAGGTCTTAGAAAGAAAATATTGAATGTACATGAAGATGAATTGCCTGAAGCATCTGTCGCCACATAAGTCCTGGTAGATTTATAGGTGTAGGGTGAGGGGCAGCTATAGACAGAATCTACATAATCGATCAAAGTCAGGTTGACCGGATCGGTACAATTATCAGTTGCAAAGCCTGCATATTCGTTTAGTGTCTGATCATCTAAACCGATTCCACAGGGGACTTTCACATCTTCACAGATAAATGTTGGAGGCATCTTATCTTCCACGTGGAAAGACGTCATGCATCGTTCATGAGTAAGCGTATCAGTCACGATGATCATCAGATCTTTTCCGACATCTGCACAGGTGATAATGTTGTTGTCACGTCCCTGTATTATGGAGATCAAGTGCATAAAATTGGGATAGCTCGGTGCAATAAAAAAAGCCGGGATTACTTCCGACTTACCAGTTTCACTGATACTAATATTAACATTGTTCTTACAGTTCAGTGACACATTATCACCCACCATTAGCTGACTTTCTATCCTAGGTGGCTCAGGCTTAGCGGGAGCAAAAAATTTCATAGCAAATGGGCTAAATGCCAGTAGCCAAATGATGTTCACCATTTGGAATCCACTCAATTTGCCAGTCATTAAAGTTGTAGTTTTCATGACCATAGTATATTTAGAATTAAGAAATTACCTGTCTTGCACTTTGTAAAAAAGACCAAAGGATGATTCTTTAACCACCCTTTGGACAAGAAACCTTATTACAAAATATGTCTACCGGCATTCACCGGATTTTTTTTATACTGTTTTTGGGAGCTTAAAAATGACCGGCCCAGGGGGCCGGCACGGTTCTATAAAAAACAATTATTTACATTATAATAAATCGCTAAGTATATACTGTTCTATTATCAGCGATTAGATATTACAAATATCCGTAATATGTTTGATTGCACAATACTATCAAATAGTTATTTATTGCATTTTTTTTTTATATATGTGAAAAAATTCAATTTAAAATGGGTGATAAAATATTACAATCCCACAAGTCAAATTACTGGGGCTCAACTTGAAGGCATGAAGTCTATGAATAAATGGCCGTCTCAACCAAGGCGGTTAAGTGGAAAGAAAGAATTACACAGGTGCGTGGACAATCAAAATATTCAGAACACATATAAGCATTTATTATGTGCTAAAGCCATTCTAATGCATGGAACAAGATGGGATATTAATTACTCTCTAATCCAATATCGGCATTCAGTACTGGAATAACTTAAGAAAGGATGGATGTTTCGCTCGGCAAAGAATTCATTTACTGCCCTGCTACATCCTTCATAGGTGCCATAATCATCGATAATAACAAAACCGCCTTTCACCACTTTATCGAATAAATGATTGAGACATATCCAAGTCGACTCGTACCAGTCCCCATCCAGGCGCAAGATGGCAATAGGCCCCATCTCAGAGTAATCATTCGGTATAGTGTCCTGAAACCAACCTACGTGATATTGTATACTGTTTCTTGGATAACCTATGATATTTTCCAACAACTCTTGATTGCCTTGCAAAGTACCGTGGCCGCCAAATGAATCATAAAAACCATTCATAGATTCCTTCTTACCCGTTAATTGTAATTTTTTCCCAAGATACTTTTCAACATCTTTAAGTGCTTTTACTCCATCCTTTGTTGGATCAGGCTCACCTATATCCGCAAAAATATCGAATAAATGCAGGTTACGACGGATAGAGCTATATTGTAGATTAGCCAAAGCCATAAGGCCAATACTACCTCCCTTCCATACTCCGCATTCTACATAATCGCCCGCTATCCTGCGCTCTTCACAGTATTTGACCATCTCAAACAGTTGTTCCAAATTCTGATAAGGCACCATAGTGTAATCTTTTATCACTTTTATTGCTTCAAATGCCTCCTTATTGAACTCATACTCAGCATTCTTTTCAACCTCACCAAAGTGCCTTACTTTGACAATATCGTATCCAACTCTATTTAAAAGATGTCTTAGGAATTTTTTCATTTTGCAAAAATATGGGAAATATTATTTGTACGTCAACTTTTGTGATCTTGAACAACCTAAACTAATGTGTTGTTAAAGCATGACATTTGCACCATAATTCTATTAAAGCACCATAAATCTGAATGGAAGACAAGCGCTTTCCCAGGACATTAGGTTTAATCAATATCTACAAGCAGCTAAAGTCGTTTGTAAGGCCTTATAGGTCTATGATCTGGGGAACACTATTTCTTACCTTCATTGGTGCCTTAGTTGCCCAAGTAAATCCGCTCGTATTAAAATATACTGTGGATGAAGTTGAGCTTTTGTTGAGACTACCAGATCCACTTGCTTCCGGACTGAAAGTACTAGGTATAATTTCTATGATATTATTTGGTAAGGAGATTATTAATATTTTCATATCCTTTGGTCAAAAATATTACGGTGAAAAAATCAGAATTAATATAAGTGCTGAACTAGCGCAATCGGTAATTGAAAAAATTATGACTTATAGGCTCGCGTTCTTTACTGAAAGCAACCATGAGTCAGGAAAACTTCAGATGCGAATTGATCGGGGAATAGAGAGTCTAACAAAACTAGTTCAGAATTTCTTTATTGATATATTACCCTTATTTAGCAATGCCATTATAGCATTAGTGATTATGTATTTGGCCAATGTGTATGTTGGACTGGTAGCCACTACAATAATTCCGGCCTATTTTTATGTGAGTCTGAAGCAAGCCAGAAAGCTACAAGGTGTTCGTCGCCAATTGAGAGGTCAGAGAGAAGAGAAAAATAATGGACTTTTAAATTTGATTAATTCTATAATGGTAATCAAGAGTTTTGTGCGGGAAACATACGAAGGCAAAAAACAATTTGATCTTCAAATGAAGCTAATGAATAGTCAGCTCTATACCAGGAAAACCAACTTCATATTTGATGCAGTAAAAACTTTCTTGGAGCAAATAGGAGTTGTACTAATTATACTACTCACCGTTTATTTAGTATTGGATCAACAAATCACCATTGGCGCTATTATGTTGCACATTATGTTGTTCAGTAATGTATCAGCGCCGATAAGACAACTGCATAGAATTTACGACGAGATGAATGACGCTTTTATATACGCTGAAGGCTATTTTGAAATCTTAGGTTCAGATGATGAAATAGAAGAATCCGGCAACTATGCACCCTCACATATATTGGGTGATCTGGAAATGTCCGATGTAGATTTTACTTATCCTAATGGCACTAAAGCTCTGCACAGTGTTAGTTTAAAAATAGAAAATGGACGTACCACAGCTCTAGTAGGATTGAGTGGTGCAGGTAAAAGTACAGTGGTCAATTTATTATGCAAATTCTATCTACCAGATA
Source organism: Saprospiraceae bacterium (assembly GCA_035426385.1). Taxonomy (GTDB): domain Bacteria; phylum Bacteroidota; class Bacteroidia; order Chitinophagales; family Saprospiraceae; genus Parvibacillus. The sequence goes on along the minus strand of DAOLZQ010000031.1, from coordinate 1,183 downwards.
GTGGGATAGTATCAATGGATGGAGTAGATTTGAATAATTACGATACAAATAATTTAAGGAATAACATAGGAATAGTGCTGCAGCAGAATCATATATTTCGTGGTACTATAGCCGATAATATCAGGTATGGCAATATGGCAGCAACTATGGAAGAAATCATTGAATCATCAAAGAGTGCTTATCTCCATGATCAAATCATTCAATTACCAAATGGATATGAAACAGAGGCACAGATGCTTTCCGGTGGGCAGAAGCAACGCATAGCTATTGCGCGTCTATTTCTTAAAAATCCACCGATTATTATGTTGGATGAACCCACTGCCAGTCTAGATGCCATTGCCACGGAACAAATAAAAAATAGTCTTGATGCAATTAAACAAAACCGTACAGTATTAATTATTTCACATTCAATTTCTCAGATAATTGATGCCGACATTATCTATGTTATGAAGGAAGGTAGAGTAGTAGAATCAGGTACACATGAAACTCTGTATAAAAGAGATGGGCCTTATCGTGAAATTTTTGATGCTTCTGCACGATCCCTAAATTTGAATAAAATTTTAGACACAATAAAATAACCATCATTATACGAACCCTTATGTTTAGTATCAAATCGAAGGAATAATTTATTTTTTCCTTTGGGAAATAACTTCAAAGATGAACATTAGCCTCTAATCAAAACTATTTTTAAATCCTAAATCAATAACCTTAATTAAAAAATAACTCGATAAAAACGCGCACTTACTTTTATAGACCTTTCCGCTATGGCAATTGAATAAAAAATAATCATATCAAAAGATAAATAGACTCATAGTCTTCAGTCAAATACAAATTTAAAATGTCGGCTTTCAATTAAAGTTTTTTCGAATAAGTCACACCCAATTTAGCACAATGATAATTGAATGTGCTCTTAAGAAAATTCAAATTTGCTAAGAGTATATATAAGTGGAGAAATAACCGAAATAACAGCCAGGGAATAACTCCAGCCATCTATATAGAAAGACCACTTACCACTTTAAGATTTACAATTCTAATCAAAAACCAAAATTTTTCGCTCTATAGCTCACCATAAAAAAAGCCCACCCTTTGCGGGGCAGGCCTTAATTCATGTTGCGCTGAATTTAGATTAATTGGTCTTCACAAACCGACTGATGTTACTTACTTTATTATCATTATCATTCTG
>DAOLZQ010000030.1:146-36015 GCA_035426385.1 Saprospiraceae bacterium | reverse complement strand
AGGCAGCTCCCCCCGGTGTGTATGTGTATCTGCTGAAATATCAATTCGCCACCGGTGAAATCAAATCGTACAAAGGAGAGGTGACACTGATACGGTGAGAACTAATTTAAAGTCGGTTAAATAAGTCAATTCCATTTACCGATTCTTAACCGGTAAGAACACTAAACAGTACGGAGCAAGAACGATATATTCGTCATTCCCAATTTATAATGAACCACCAGAGGGCTTTCTATGAGGCATATCCACTCTAAAACATAAGATCCCTCCAACAACTTCCGCGGTGTCGGAATGACAATTGCTTCGTGGGAGAATGGGAAAAATATCTTGTCGAAAGACTGAATTCTGACTAAAGGAAAGCGTGAAGTAAGTCTGTGAGCTGAATTAAAATCAGCTATTTAAATGAATTCATGTTGACCTCAGCTTCTACACTCCAGTTTTCACGGAGGGGCTCCAGGCTGCGTCGGAAGGTTTTCTCAGGTGCGCGACGATCATTAAAGTTACCGCCATCGATGCGGCCATTCTTATTGCGGTCTTCACCAATAGTCAGTTCGTAGGTGCCTGCAGATAAATCAGCTACAATAGCTGAGAACTGTGACTGGCCGGTGACTGACCATGACCCGTAGGCCACTTTTCCCTGTACTAATTTGATCAGGTAATCATACTCGGGCTTCAAGCTATCAAGTCGAAAGGTAATACTACCCAGAACCTCCGGATTAATTGCCTTTGCGGTGAGCGTAAGTGAGTCACTATTTGTATATCCTCTTCTATCTTTCAAACTGCCTGTGCGAAATAGTACCGTATAGGTAGAGTCTGTCTTCCAGTCCGCCGATACAAGCACTCGTGTGGTTTCAAGTAAATCTACTGAAACTATGGCATTTATCTTCCGGCCACTTTTGGATTTTACTATAACCAGTGAGGTATCTAAACCCGCGAGTAGGTTGTACAGCCTTATCTTAAGTGGTTTTCCTGCTATCAATGTTGACTTATTGACCTCATCTATTGCGAATTGTCTGCCTCTCGCCTTTTTAATATTAACACTGAGGTCAAGGCTATCCGGCGGCGACAAGGGTCTATCCAGGATAAATGATATCCGGCCACTAGTATCGGGATAGTATAAATCATAGTATTTTTCTTGGCGACTAATACTAAGCGGTACATGATCCTTGTAGGCTTTAATCTGCCAGCCCTCGGTGGTCTGATCGGTTAGTAACCGCAGTTTAGACGGCGAGGAACTGTCCACCTGTGCCAGTCGAGCGGGGATATCCTTGGAGAACAATTGTATGCGGATAGGTGCGACGCCGGGTACGGATATCCTTTCTGTGGAAAATCCGATCAGTTCATCGGTGAGGTCATACTTGTAATTTGAGTTCAGGTCTTTCAAAGCTATTGCCTCATAATCTCCTTGTTTGAGATAATCCAATACTACACGTCCACTGGAATCACTGCGTCCTGCATAGTCCGGTAGATCCTGGTACACTAAGCTATCACCCTGGCCACTATAAAGCATCAGCAGCGCTTCCGGCAGCGGCTTTTGATCTGTCGCAGATATCAAGGTAGCTTCCCGGCTCAATGAATCCAGCACAGATCCGGTGCTAAATACATACTTATAGTCGCGAAGTATATTTCCCTCATTCAGATCTCGGATGGCTGTGCCAAAGTTAATGATATAAGTAGTGACCGGCCTGAGCATTTCTTTTTCATCCAATTTGAAATAAACGGATTTGCCCTTTTGACTTACCTTCGGCTTGTATTGAAGTGGGGGAGAGATGAGAAGTACCTGATCTATCTTATCCAGGACGATCCACTCATCAAAAGTAAGTACGAACTCACGTCCGGTAAAGTTTACCTGACTATTGGGGCTGGATAGCTCCGGTAGTATGCGCGGCGGTACCTTATCGACTTCACCGCCATTGAGTGGTAGGATACGGGCGCAAGAAGACATTAAAGTCGCTGCGATTAACAAAAATATATACTTGAATTGCCCCATTTCAACGCCAAAGATAATTGACTTTTCACGTCTGTGCCACGTCAATGTCAGATAGACAGTATCTTGATCTCTACGCGCTGATTCTTCTTCCGGCCGGCAGCCGTCTTGTCAGAAGCGATGGGTTTTGATTTTCCATAACCCTTGAATTTAACTTGGCTCTTAGGAATACCCTTCTTGATCAAATATTCAGCTACTTCACGTGCCCGGGCAGTGGACAACAACATACAATAGCGATCACTGGGAACTCCATTTGTATGACCGCCTATCTCTATTACTACATTTTTATTCTTAATTAAAAACTTATACACTTCATCAAGAACTTTAAATGAAGAAGGGGCAATATTTGAAGTGTCCGCCTGGAAGTATAATTCATCGATTTTGATGGTTTGCCCTGCTTTAACCTTAGTCTTAAGTGAGGCGATAGTGCCCTCCTCTTTAGCGGGTGTTACAGGTATATTTTTTGGTGGTTTTGGAGGAATTATCTCCTTTATAGATGAGGCATTATCTAGTAGGATATTACCATTATATGGCATTAAAACTGGAGTATCATAGTAGGCTTCTAGAGTAATGACAGTCACATTGCGGGTAGGTTTGAAGACAAAGTCAAATTTTTTCCAATCATTATTAGTGATGGGTGAGGTAGCAGACAGTAGAATAGCCTTTTCACAATATTCATTACCACCCCATATATTGAGCTTAGCAGGTGTCACATAATTAGAACGCTGAAGAAGATTCTCACTGGTAGCACTTTTGTACACATCGGAGCTACATAAATAAATACTAAAGCTATAGGACTTGCCCTTTTTCAAAGTACCGGCCAGACGCTGTGAGACGGATTCCCAACTGTCATTATTTCTTACGACCATACCCAAGTATGTCCGTCCATTAAAAGCGGGCTTGAATACATCCCAAGCTCCACTGGGCTGTGTATCGGGTGGTGACTCTCTCGGAAAACGGATCTGTCCACAATCAAACCATCCGGAAGGAACTGAGGCTGGACGTGGAATATCTTCGAAAGAAGGGTTGTTCAATTCAATCACCTGTCCCTGGCAAAATGGATGATCTAACCACAAGAAAAATGAAATGATGACTAATAAGTACTTTATGATTTCGCTTTTACGATTTATAATAAATGACTTCATCTTAATGGACATTATATAAATTCTCTATTTCCACACAATGTAATCTGATGCTTTACAACCTCTTATACGTCGAATCAGGTTCATATGTTATCCAATTTGGAATATATTAACAGACTTTATTAGCCAATAGCATTCAATCCGGTCACATCCATACCTGTAATCAATAAGTGAATATCGTGTGTGCCCTCATAAGTTAGCACTGTCTCGAGATTCATCATGTGTCGCATGACTGGATACTCATTGGTGATACCCATACCACCATGAATCTGGCGAGCCTCACGTGCTATCTCAAGCGCCATATGCACATTATTACGCTTGGCCATCGAAATCTGAGCGGGTGTCGCTTTTCCATTATTGGCCAGCGTACCGAGTCTCCAGGCGAGTAGCTGTGCCTTGGTAATCTCAGTAATCATCTCAGCCAGCTTCTTTTGGGTCAACTGAAACTGAGCGATGGGTTTGCCAAACTGAATCCGCTCTTTAGAATAGCGGAGTGCTGAATCATAGCAATCTAAAGCTGCTCCGATAGCACCCCAGGCAATGCCGTATCTGGCCTTGGATAGACATGAAAGCGGGCCTTTTAGTCCACGTATATCGGGAAATAAATTTTTCTTAGGTACACGTACATCGTGAAACACCAATTCTCCGGTGATGGAAGCACGCAGCGACCACTTGCCATGGATCTCAGGGGCAGTGAAGCCCGGCAAACCTTTCTCTACAATCATCCCACGGATCTGACCTGACTCATCCTTGGCCCAGACTACAGCCAAATCAGCTACCGGACTGTTGGTAATCCACATCTTTGCTCCATTCAATATGACGTGATCGCCATCATCAACGATGTGGGTCTCCATACCACCGGGATTGGAACCGTGATCTGGCTCGGTGAGTCCAAAGCAGCCGATCATCTCACCGCTGGCTAACTTGGGCAAAAATTCGCGCCTATGCTCCTCTGTGCCAAACCTATAAATGGGATACATCACCAGGCTACCCTGAACAGAGGCCATGGAGCGAATACCCGAATCACCTCTTTCCAGCTCCTGCATGATGATACCATATGCCATTTCATCCATACCACCTCCGCCGTATTCAGCCGGAAGGCTCGGACCATAGGCACCTATCTCTGCCAGTCCCTTGAACAAGTGTTTTGGACACTCTGCCCTATTGGAATAATCCTCGATGATGGGTGATACTTCCTGCTTGACCCATGCCCTTACCGCATCTCTTGCCAACAGATGATCTTCGGATAGTAATTCGTCAATATTAAAATAATCGTGTCCCTGGTATTGATCAGTCTTTACCTGCTTTATATGGTCCATAGAGAGAATCTGTTTATTTTACTGTATTTCGGGGCAAATTTAAGCTAAATATCAAATGCAAGTGCCTCTCTATTACTTTTGAAGCGTAGAATCCATCTTTTGTTTCTTTTCGAGTTTATTGATGGTGTGGACATTGTCTTCAAAGGCACGGGAAATGGTCTCATTAAATTTTGATAATAATGAATTAAAATGCTGATCAAGACTGACTGTCACCGGAAAGAGATAAGAATCCTCCATCTGGCCGGGCTTCAATACGTGCAGCCGCATCAGACGTCCTACTAAAAAGCTACTGATCATCAATATAAAGAAAGATAAGACCACACCGCCAATGATCTTGGTAGAGATATATCTGCTGTGATTCACCAGCCAGCGTTCGATTCGATTTGAAGTGAATTTATATAGCGAAATGACCACTATCATCACAATTAGGAAGCCGAGAATAAAATACATGATGCCTACATCTGCTATCGTATTTTCAAGGAATAAAAAGATAATCGGGAATAAGCGAAGTGCCAGGAGGAAAGCAAGAATAATGAGAATAAGCTTCAGCACGATGCCCAGGAGGCCATTAGTATAGCCGATGTAAAATCCCAGGGCTAGTATGATGATGCCGATGATATCTATCCACATAGGCCGGCTACTTTAAAGTTGCTGTGGACCTGAGCCCATTTGATCAGGAATAAAAGAGTTTTCGTAGCAGTGTTTTAATAAATTGCTCCGCACAAACTCGCCTATCTTACTATTATACTTATGAGGATAGAGTAAATGAACGTTGGGACCTGCATCCAATGTGAAGTACAGAGGCAATTTGGTCTCCTGTCTGAAGCGGCGCACTTCTTCGATTATGGCCAGCGTACCGGGTCTGAGCAGCATGTATGAGGGCTCAGAGAGCATCATAAGACCATGCAGAGTCATCGCCTCTTGCTCTGTCAATTCTCCGAATAGCTCCATATCGCCGGTTTTCAGTGCCATTAGCATTCGCTTCATGCGGAGTTGGACGGTCATATATCGAGTCTCACTATACGGATTACTATCCATCAGTTGATGCCCGACTGAGGAGCTGATACTCTTCTCTGCCTTGTCGACGATGAGGATGTCATCGTGCATATTCTTGAACTCAGTATGTAAGTGATTGCCCCAGGGGATTGCATACAGATTGGAAGACTTCGATGATTCGGTGATCTCACCCCAGAGTGCTACTTCCGGATAGATAGAGCGGCAGGCACTGCCGGAGCCTAGACGCGCCACATAACTCGCCTTGCGATCGAAAGCCTCATCATCCTGTAGCGTACCGAATAGTTCATCCTCCATAGAGCACAGACACAGTGCCAGCGCACTCATAGCAGAGGCCGAAGAGGCGATACCTGCGGAGTGGGGAAAACTATTGCTCGAAAATATAGTCAGTTCGATCTGTGAGAGAAAAGGAAAAACGGGAAGCAATTGAAGCAGAAATTTTTCTATTCGATCCGAAAAAACCTTGTTGGTCAATCCCTGAAATAGAAAGTCAACACTCACTCCTTTCTTTTCAGTCATCTTTGGCCCATACTCCAGAGTGGTCTCAGTATGAGCCGCATCTAAAGTGAAACTTACACTGGGGTTGGCCGGCATCTGAGTGCCGTACTTGCCCCAATATTTGATGAGTGCTATGTTCGAAGGGCTTCGCCAAATGATCTTTCCAGAACGCACTCTTCCCGGTTCGATGACCAAGCCGGGATTATGAAATTCAGACATACCGGAGGTTAATATTCGTGCTAAAAATAGTAAAATCTGCTGATTGGGTATCTATATTTAAAGGGCTTAGGGGAAGAATATTTAAAATGACTTTTAGTCCACATTAAATAAAGCATTCAGCGATGGAACGTTATTCAATCTATTCGGGATATTGTCCAATATCTCCCTAGGTCCTGAACCAATTTTATTTTTTCTTCTTAGGACTGAGATTATAGTCATCCAGTACCATATCTAGGATGCTGTCCTCACCTATAGTATAGCCATCTTTCAAACGATAGCCGTAGAAATAACCTGAAGTATTGTAGTAAAAGGCGGTCCAACCTCCTTTGATTTCCTTGATGACGTCATAGAACGAGACATTCATTTCCTTCTCGATCATTTTGATGAGTATTTTCCCCTGAGTGCGAGTGAGCTTTTTCAGCGGTTCTTCAAACTGATCTTCCAGCTCTTTCTGCAACTGATTCATATATTGCTTCTTTTCATGGCGTGACATGCCACGAGTAGATTCTCTGGAATCATGGTAGATGCGCATTGCTTCCAGTGCATACGGATAGACTATAGCGGCATAGCGCCGATATCTCATATACAGATCATACTCCTCCTTACTTTTAAATTGCTTCCTATTGCTGACAGACACCTCTTCAAGCTGGTCGAGATAGACTGTGTCACCCCGGGCGGTGATGATGCGAAGCATTTTCTTGCCACCGAAAATGACGGTGTCCTGCTTCTCAGCCTGAGCTGATAGGGAACTTGCTCCGAAAGTAAGAAGCAGCATGGCGGTCCAAAGGAGTTTATTCACTTAAGATTGGATTATTTTTACAAGTTAACGGTAGAGTGTATTGTGAAAGTGCCGTGACATCGACATTTTAAGTCAAGCTTAACGAAGATGGTTGTGTTATTTTGAGTCTTTCCAACAGATAATGATATTCGATACCAAATGTTTTCATCCAGAGATAAATTTCATCCAGTGCTGACTGGCTCTTATTTCCGGTGTATTTTGCAGTGATCAACACGTTCTTTGCGGTGTGTTCAGTGCCTATAAACTCCTGCATCTGCACTTTATAGCCCATATAGCTCAATACATTTGCCCTGATAAGGTCAGTCAGACCGGCAGCAAACTGTTCTTTGACTAATCCAAACCTGAACAATGAAGCAGTGAGGTCATTCTGTCCCAGATCATTCCGCACCTGCTTCTGACAGCAAGGAGCCACCATGATCAACTGTGCTTTGTGTTCCAAGGCATATGCCAAAGCCTCGTCAGTAGCCGTATCACAAGCATGAAGTGCGACGAGTATATCTGGCTGTGGAAATTGTCCCGAATTAATATTATCTGCCTTGAACTGTAGGTGGTCATAGCCACATGTAGCAGCCACCTCATTGCAGAGATCGATGACCTCTGCCTTCAGGTCGACTCCGGTCACACTTATATCATTGTAACCCATATGAGAAAGTCGATCATACATGGCGAAGGTCAGATAGCCCTTCCCGCAGCCCATATCCATCACCTCGAGGTGCCTATCAGTAGGAAACTCATCCAGCAATCCTGAAAAAATTTCAGTAAATCGGTTGATCTGTTTAAATTTTCGTTGCATACCCGCCACCACTAAGCCATTGGAAGATGTGACGCCCAGTGAATATAAAAATGGTGTTTCAGCCGAGATGAGGTACTCTTTTTGGCGATCATGTGAGAGTGATACACCGTGCACTTTCTCTTGAGCCTTCCATTTTACATTAACATGTCCCTTGCGTGACACCAGAATATTTCCCTGTTCACCAGCAGTCACACAGTGTCCTGCTATGAAATCTTGTCTAAGAGCTAAGTCAATGAAAGCAGCCATAGCTGCCGGCTGGAGGTGTGAGGTGAGTACTTTATTACCTTGCTCGGCTTTGAGTTGAGCCACATTCTTACCATCTAACCTGATGGGCCTGAGCTGTATATTCTTGATAGAGGCTGATTTTATCTTCGGATTACTGAGATTCAGCGAGATCAGATCCCCATGCTCGAAATGTCCGACTACTTTCTGTATGAAAGTCTGTAATTTATCTTCGTCCAAAAGGTTGGTTTATAACTGTCACGAAACTATGAAAAATTCATTTGAGATGTACTTCCACTCATGAAACTAACTTTTGAGTGGTCAAGCCAGCATGTCATTCCACTCGGGATGCCGCTCTATATAAGTACGTACAAAGGGACAGGTAGTTATTATCTTCTTGCCATTCTCGCGAAGGTATTCCAGTGTCTTTTGCACTACTGCGCTACCTGCGCCCTTTCCCTCCAATGGTGGAGAAGTCTCGGTATGGAGTAAATTAAATACACCACCTTGTTCTTTATATTTCACAAAAGCCTTTTCAGCACCTATCCGCAGAATAAACCGATGTTCGGCTTCGATCTTTTCAAGTGGCAGAGATTCATATTCAGGTCGCATAAAATTGTATTTTGAATTCATTAAACGTGGGCCACTTCAGATAGTTGAGCTAAACCACAGTAGGCGATCTTAATTATTTTTCAAGCACATACATCGAACTAGTCAGCTAGATGGCCAAATTTCCCGGTGTTGAAATCATCGAACGCCTGGAGAATCTCTGCTTTCGTATTCATGACAAAAGGGCCATGAGCAACTATGGGTTCATGAAGCGGCTCTCCACTGAGAACCAGCACGATGGTATCTTCAATAGCCTCGACACTGAAGGTCTCGCCCTCTCTGCTGAATAGAGCAAAATGATCTTGGGGTAGTTCATCCTCACCATTGATGCGCACACTGCCTTCTATTGTAAGTAATGTAGTAGTATAGTGCGCCGGAAAATAAAATTCTGTCTTCCCTCCTTTTTTCAGATGTACATTCAGCAGATCGACGGGTGAAAAAGTACTGGCTGCACCCGACTGACCCTGAAACTCGCCTGCTATAACCTCCACCTTGCCATCATCATTTGGCAAGAGCACCACCGGAATATCCGCATTCTTGATAGCCTGATATTTGGGTGGAGACATTTTATCACGTGCGGGAAGATTGACCCACAGTTGAACCATTTGAAAGTCACCTCCCTGCTTACTCCATTCACTTTCGTGGAATTCCCTATGCAGCACTCCGGAAGCAGCAGTCATCCACTGAACATCGCCCTCTGATATGATGCCTCCACCGCCACTACTATCGCCGTGCTCTATCTTTCCCTTGTAGGCGATAGTAACAGTCTCAAAGCCTCTGTGTGGATGGACACCCACGCCACGTGGGACAGGTGCAGGCGGAAAAGTATACTTCGATCCATAATCCAACATGATGAAAGGGTCCATCTCTTGCATGGTGGAGGCGCCGGGTATGAAATTGTGAACTCTAAAGCCATCACCAACCATATGCGGCTGGCCGGGCCGAATGATTTTTATTAATTTCTTGATATTCATTTTATTAAAATACATATGCGGGATAATAGTTTCTATTTAAATTTATTCCACTTTTATACCCATCCGTTTTATTATAAATTAATTCAACCGAAATTCATTTCTATCTTGTTTCAACAACATGTAATAAAAAAATCAATGTCTCATTCACGCATTTCATCGACCTTAACTTTAGTGTTTATCATTTCATGGCTGATGTCCCAGGGGATAATGGCACAATCCATTTCGGGTGTGCCGGTCTCTAACCAGATCCAACAATATTTCGCAGATATACGCATGGTCGAATCTATTTATGAATGGCCATATGACGCAGGTTATCTTCAAAATAAGCGGTCTATGATGGCTCAAAGGTGGGAGAAATGTAATAAGATTCCTCTTGCTAAAATATCCATTGAAGATCAGGTGAACTTAACCCTATTGAAGCGAGAGATCCAATTGGATCTGGAAGAGGTGCAACAGCAACAAGACAATGCAGACGCCAACGGGAATATCTTCCAATTTCACAGCATGATTGCTCCTTTCTTAGATGCACGTCGTGTCGGAATACCACAGGATTCAGCGCAATTACACCTATTGTTTAATTCATTGGAATCAGCTATCTCTCAGAAAATACCGGAATTGAAAGTCGCTGAACTCGAAGAAAGACAATACGCTTCGGGTGGTGATTACTTAAGATCATTGCAAAAATCATTTGAAGAAGCTTTTAGATTCTATAAGGGGTTTGATCCAGCACTTACTACAGGTGTGAAAAAAGAATTTGCACTGGCTGATAGCGCATTATTAGGGTGTCAGAGAGAATTTGGGAAAATAGTCAAAGCCAGGCGCTCGGATACAGATACACTGCGCATCTTTGGCGAACCCATAGGTGAAGCCGCTCTGGTAAGAGGATTAAAAAGTGAGTTTATCGCCTATTCACCCGCTGAATTACTTTTAATTGCAGATAAAGAATTGGCTTGGTGTCACTTAGAAATGAAGAAAGCATCTGCCGCTATGGGTCTGGGTGACGACTGGAGAGATGCACTGGATAAGATAAAAGATGACTATGTACCAAGAGGTATGCAGCCTCAGTATGTCCGAAGTCAAGCCTTTGCAGCGATTGATTTTATCGAGCGGAAGAAACTAATCGCCGTTCCTGAGGAGGCAAAGACGGGCTGGGGTATGCAAATGATCTCACCTGAAGGTCAGAAATATGCGCCGTTCTTCCTAGGCGGTCAAAGTATTCACATCGCATATGCGCATGAGGAGATGATAGCGGCAGAGCAATTGATGTCGATGAGGGGCAACAATAAGCACTTCGTCCATGCGGTCATTTTTCATGAATTAATTCCCGGACACAACTTGCAATACTACTATGCCAACAGGTATAATACTTACAGACGACAGTTGCACACTTCATTTTGGACAGAAGGATGGTCACTATACTGGGAGATGCTACTTTACAAAAACAATTATGCTACTACTCCTGAAGATAAACTGGGTATGTTATTCTGGCGAATGCACCGCTGTGCGCGGATTATTTTTTCGATCAAGTTCCATACCGGTGAATGGACGCCACAGCAGTGCGTGAATTTCCTGGTAGATGAAATCGGCCATGAACGAGCGAATGCCGAGGCAGAAGTTAGGCGATCTATCGACGGTGGCTATGGTCCGCTGTATCAGATCGGATATATGATGGGAGGCTTGCAGTTTCTCGCGCTACACCGAGAGTTTGTCGAAAGCGGTAAGATGACGGATATTCAGTTTCATGAAAAAATTCTGCGAGGTGGAGCGATGCCGGTAGCATTGGTCAGGCCACTACTCTCGGGTCGAGCTGATGATCTGAAGAATGCAGCGAATTGGAGATTCTATAAATTTTAAGTCAGCAAACAATAAAAAAGAAGGATGAATAAAAGCCAGTAATTCAAATTGGTCAGAATCATCATTAAGGCCTTAATTGTATAATTACATCGATATCAACTATTTTTTCTTTGGCCAAATCCCTAATCATTTCATTCTCGGCAGGAATTTAGTGTGTCAATCGAAGCAAAACTTGTAAAATCAACATCCTTAGACGCATGCGCAGGAGCATTACCCAGTCGCAAGAAATTAAATTCTATTTTGGTCGCTGATCAGCGAGCGCATCAGGTAGTGTCCATATTCCGGACTGGCAGGTAAAGACCTGACCATAGTTGGCCTTGGGGTATGAAAATCCACCGGTACTCAACCAATAAGAATTATTTTCAAGACCGGCGCCATAGTCTTTGCGCTCGAATTTGCCTTTTACACCGTATCCAAATACAGCTTTATTGAACATTGAATAGTTATTTCCCCGCCAGTAACCCGGCTTAGAGAAAAAAGCTTTTCTTTCTAAATACCCATTTTCTGCTTCTGTATTGATTATAGAACTATACCATTCTTTTACTGCCATACTGCCTTTGGGCACTCTTATTTTGGTCAGTGAATACCATTTCTTTTTCTGGGTATTATACACTCGTGCATCCCAGTATGTCTCATGAGTGCAACTATCTATCTCCATGAATAGAGAGAGCGGTAAAGCTTTATTTGGACTCCAATTGTAGGGTATGATGCTCTTGGTAATCTTCTTAGAAGACGAATCAATTCCCTGCCAGGCAAACTGGGTAGAGACAAAGCGTGATACAGGTACACCATTGTAAATTTTCCAGGAGACAAATAAGTACTTTCCTTTCTCACAGTTGCCCAGTCCCACCTCCATCAGTTCATTTCCCAGCGCTATCACTTCTGTGCCCGCATAGTCATTGTTTGACGGGACCGTAGTTTCTACGTAAAAAGTGGAGGCCTTCGGATCACTGCCAGCATAATTTAGGATAACCCTAGCGGCAGCTCGATCTCGAATGGTGAGAAACTGGATATCTCCTGCGAAAGTCGCCGTGAAATGTATGTTTTTTATAGATGGGAAGTAATCACCTGATTTTTTCAAGGGTATGATTCTGATGGTATAAAAGCCCGGGTAGGGAATATCGAAAGTGCCCACATCAAAAATATCGTAAGCGTCAGCGCTGCCTGTAGGCTGGATATCTACTTCTTTGGTTTCATTCGCAAAGCGCACTGCGAAAGTCGCCTTCTCAGAACCTGCATTGCTAGCCATCAACCGAATGCCCGCCTCGCCCTTAGTGGGGATGCGCAAATTATATTCTAATACAATTTCATCATTAGACCAGTTGAGACTACCCCTTATTTCATCAAATTCTATTCCTTTTTCATAGGGAAGCGCATAGCCGGTATAGCCCGGTAACTTAGCGACGTACACTTGCTGAGCCGACAGCGCATATTGTGAAATCAAAGCCAATAAAGAGAAGAAAAGTCTATACATCAGAGGCATTAGTCGGTCGGTATCCGATCAATTGAAGAAAATCTGAAATGTCATGAAGATTAGGCTCAAAAATAGACCTAATTTATCAATAAACCAATAAGAATTACAGATCGAATCTTATTCCCTGTGCCAGGGGCAACTCCCTACTGTAATTGATGGTATTTGTCTGACGTCGCATATACGCTTTCCAACTATCCGAACCACTCTCACGACCACCACCTGTTTCTTTCTCGCCACCGAAAGCACCTCCTATCTCAGCTCCGCTGGTACCGATATTGACATTCGCAATACCGCAGTCAGAACCATTGGCAGAAAGAAATATCTCTGAGTCAATCAGCATATTGGTCATTATAGCGGACGAAAGGCCCTGTGGTACTCCATTTTGCAGCGCAATGGCTTCACTGAGCTCAGTATATTTTATCAGATAAAGCACCGGTGCAAAGGTCTCGTGCTGTACGATATCAAAGTCATTGCGAACCTCAGCAATACAAGGCTTAACGTAACATCCGCTCTCAAACCCGGCACCCGACAGTACACCACCCTCGACTACGAAAGTACCACCCTCTTCTTTTATCCTGCCGAGTGCATAAGTGTACATATCGACGGCATCCTTATCTATGAGTGGGCCGACGTGAACTGTGCTATCCAGTGGACTGCCTATTCGAAGTTGGCTATATGCAGAAGCCAGTCTTTTCTTCACTTCATCAAATATGCTCTCATGTACTATGAGGCGACGTGTAGATGTGCAGCGCTGTCCGGCTGTCCCTACTGCGCCAAAAACAGCACCTGTGACGACGATTTTTAGATCAGCGGAAGGTGTGACGATGATGGCATTATTACCACCCAGTTCTAGTAGCACCTTACCGAGGCGCGAGGCTACTGCGGCGCCTACAATCTTGCCCATACGTACGCTGCCTGTAGCAGATACTAGTGCTATGTCAGGGTCTCGCGTGAGCAATTCACCCACCTTATAATTACCATTGATCAATGAGCTTACACCCTCTGGAATATTATTTTCTTTAAGTACATCATGCAATAACTTTTGACAAGCAATTGCACTTAATGGTACTTTCTCTGAAGGCTTCCAAACACAGACATTCCCACAGACCATAGCGATCATACTATTCCAGGACCACACAGCCACCGGGAAATTAAAAGCGGAAATGATACCCACTATACCCAGTGGATGCCATTGTTCGTACATACGATGCTCAGGCCGCTCTGAGTGCATAGTGAGGCCATACATCTGACGGGACAGGCCCACTGCAAAGTCACAGATATCGATCATCTCCTGGACTTCACCCCAGCCCTCCTGCAGACTCTTGCCCATCTCATAGGACACTAATTTGCCGAGCGCATCCTTATTTTCTCTGAGGACATTACCATATTGACGGACGATCTCACCTCGTCGGGGTGCAGGAACATTGCGCCAGTAGATAGCTGCCTCTCTGGCACGAGCCATTACGGCTTCGTAATCAGCTTCTGTAGTGATGCCGGTGCGTCCGATCAGTTGCCCGTCTACAGGTGAGTGACTTTCTAGAAAGTGGTCAGAATTCATCCATTCTAGGCCGGTACTGGTTCCTGAATTTTCACTTTCAATACCCAGCGTTTTTAAAAAACTAAGATCCATAATGATTTTTGATAAACTGCCGCAAAGGTACCAAAAATCCGGTGTTCATTGACTGTCAAGTTGGAAATAGTATTTTTAGTACATCAATTTAGCACTCTTGAAGGATAAGATTCCAAACGGCTGGAATTTTTAGATACTAACTAACGTTTGTTATTATATTTGCCACATAAATAAAAGCATGGATCATAATTTTTATACGCTGATCATCAGCGACATTAAAACAGAAACAGAGGATAGTAAAGTAATTGTCTTTACAATACCTGAAGAACTAAAGGAAAATTTTCGATGGTCAAGCGGTCAGAACATCACGCTACGTTTCTATGACGAAGGCGTAGAGCAGCGGCGTAGCTATTCGATAAATACTGCACCCTTCGAGTCCTCACTTCAGATAGGTGTACGAGCTATTCCCGAGGGAAAATTCAGCCAGAGAATGATCAATGAGTTGCGACCGGGCAGTCAGCTGGAGGTCATGCCGCCCACGGGTTCATTTACACTTGGGCATACCCCCGCCACCTGTCAGCAGTTTGTATTTATCGCTGCCGGTAGTGGTATTACACCGGTAATCTCACTCATCAAGGATCTGCTCACGAATCATCATGACTCACAGGTGATGCTCATATATGGCAATAGACAGCAGTCCACTATCATGTTCAGAGAAGAACTGGAAGACCTGAAAGACCGGTTTTTGACTCGGTTTCAGTTGGTGTATTTACTCAGTCGCGAGAGTCTTGAAAATGAATTTTTCTCCAGTCGTATCAATGCGGTCAATAGCAAGTATCTGTGTGAAAAATTTATTACTCAACCACAGTCCGCGAATTATTTTCTGTGTGGCCCTGAAGCTATGGTCATGGAAGTGCGGGATATGCTCTTCGGTGAGCTTAATATTCCGGCGGAACAAGTACATTTCGAATTATTCTTTACCGGTGCGATGAAAGCAGATGAGACACCGGAGGTGATAGTGGTAGACTCAGAAGTCTCCCGACTCACTATCATTATGGATGGCAAGGAATCAGTGATGGATCTGGCATATGAAGGTGATGTAATCCTCGATCGGGGTATTGAAGAGGGACTTGATCTGCCTTATGCATGCCATGGTGGCGTATGTTCTACCTGCAAGGCAAAGCTCATCAAAGGGGAAGTGGAAATGGATTCAAACTTCTCTCTCGAGCAGGATGAGATCAAGGCCGGATATATTCTGACCTGTCAGTCCCACCCGCGTTCGCCGGAGGTGGTTGTCAATTACGATTATTAATTTAATTAGATAAATGTCCACAAAGAGAGATCAAATAATAGAACAGGCCAATAAGATATTTTTGGCAAAAGGCTACAGTGGAGCCAGTATGCGGGATATTGCCGCCGCAGTGGGAATGGAGGCAAGTAGCTTGTACAATCACGTAGAATCAAAACACGACATACTACAAACGGTCTGTTTCGAAATCGCCCAAGAGTATCAAGCCGGACTGGATGAAATACTGGATAGTGACCTTTCTGTAAAGAAGAAATTAAAAAATATTATTCAATTACACATTTTCCTGGCTGCTAAACACAAGGATAAGATGGTCGTCTTCGACCTGGAATGGAAGCACCTGGAAAATGAACAATTAGTTTCTTTCAAGTCATTGCGTAAGGCTTACGAACAGAAATTACTCGCATTTATTACTTATGGAATTGAACAAAAAAAATTAAATCCAGTCGAGCCGAAGTATATGTTATACACTTTTCTTTCCGGCCTGAAATGGGTAAACTATTATTTCCAGCAACACAAAGAAAAAGATATCCCCACTGTCTCAGATTCAATGATCACAATGTATCTGAAGGGATTTTATAACAATTAATTTATTCTTAAAAAAATAATTAGCGGTATGAATGAGCAAGAATTAAGAGTCAAATTCGATCAGCGCATAGCAGATGAAGAAAAGATAGAGCCCAATGACTGGATGCCTGATGACTATCGTAAGACATTAATTCGGCAGATATCACAGCATGCCCACAGTGAAATCGTCGGAATGCTACCGGAAGGTAACTGGATCACGCGGGCGCCTTCGCTCAAGAGAAAAGCAATCTTGCTGGCGAAAGTGCAGGATGAAGCCGGCCACGGGCTGTACCTTTACAGCGCTGCTGAGACTATGGGTATCGATCGTGATACGATGTATGATGAATTGCACTCCGGTAAGGCAAAGTATAGTTCGATATTTAATTATCCCACCCTGACCTGGGCTGACATGGGCACTATTGGCTGGCTAGTAGATGGAGCGGCGATAATGAATCAGGTGCCACTATGCCGCACTTCATACGGTCCGTATGCGCGGGCTATGGTCCGGGTGTGTAAGGAGGAATCTTTTCACCAGCGACAGGGCTACGATATACTGCTCACATTATGCAAGGGCTCTGAGGCACAAAAAAATATGGCTCAGGACGCACTAAACCGATGGTGGTGGCCTTCACTGATGATGTTTGGACCGCCGGATGCGGAATCCACACATACACAGCAAAGTATGGAATGGAAGATCAAGCGCTTCAGCAATGATGAGTTACGTCAGCGGTTTGTCGATATGACAGTACCTCAAGCCGAGTTGCTAGGTATAAAAATACCTGATGCAGATCTAAAATGGAATGCAGAAAAAAACCACTACGACTTCGGTCCCATCGACTGGGACGAATTCTGGCAAGTAGTCAAGGGCAATGGACCCTGTAATCAAGAACGACTTTCCGCCCGTGTAGATGCCTGGAACAATGGTGCCTGGGTGCGTGAAGCAGCAATGTCCTACGCCGCCAAGAAAATGAATCAGCCCACACCTCAACCTCAAAACTAAACATACCTATGAGTACAAATAACTGGCCCCTTTGGGAAGTCTTTATCCGCAGCAAGAATGGACTTCAGCATAGACATGTAGGCAGTTTGCATGCCTCTGATGCCACTACGGCAGTCGAAAATGCAAGAGATGTATATACCCGCCGGATGGAAGGTACGAGTATCTGGGTGGTTCGTTCAGAAGATATCACCGCCTCTGACCCTCAGTTCAAAAGTGAGTTTTTCGATCCCGCAGAATCAAAAATCTACCGTCATCCTACCTTCTTCGAATTACCTGACGAAGTAAAACACATGTGATCATGCTGGAAAATAAAAGTACCTTATTTGAATACCTACTTTATTTAGGTGATACAAGCCTGATATTAAGTCATCGTCTGTCGGAATGGTGTGGTCATGGTCCTATTCTGGAACAGGACATCGCACTGACTAATATCACGCTTGACATATTGGGTCAAGCGAGATTCTGGTATCAATTGGCTGCTGAAGAAAGCGATACCAACCTCGATGAAGACCAAATCGCCTACTTCCGTGAGAGCAATGAGTTTCGCAACTTGCTGCTGGTGGAGCAGCCCAACGTGGACTGGGGACAAACTGTACTAAGACAGTACATGTATGATTGCTTTATCACTACTTATCTGCAGGCACTGACCCATTCTTCTGATAGTAAAATAGCAGAGATCGCGTTGCGCTCAGTGCATGAGAGCCAGTATCACTACCGCTGGAGCAGTGACTGGTTGTTGCGCCTCGGTCAGGGTACATCTGAGAGTAAGGCCATCATGCAAGAGAGCTTGAACCAACTATGGCGATTTCATCAGGAGCCGATTGTGGCGGCATCCTTCGAAGTCGAGATGGCTGCACAGGGCATAGCGCCTGATCTGGAGACTATTAAAACTGAATATCTCGACAAGTTACACACAGGCATATCAAAAGCAGGCCTGGTAGTTCCAGATGATGGACGCTTGCTGGCAGGTGGTAAGCAGGGTGTACATACTGAACACCTAGGCTATATCCTGGCAGAAATGCAACATGTACAGCGAACTTATCCCGGGCTGGAGTGGTAGATACTGACACTATCCACAAGCTACTGGAGGAGGTAAAAGATCCGGAGATTCCGGTACTGTCCATAGCAGAGATGGGCATTTTGGATAGTGTAATTTTTGAAAATGGAAAATTTGAAATCAACATTATACCAACTTACAATGGTTGTCCGGCGATGGATTTAATCCAGCTCGAAATAAGAGAAAAATTATTCGGTGCAGGAATAAAAAACTATTCACTCCACCTCAGGAAATCACCTCCCTGGAGTACCGATAGGATGAGCGCCGAGGCGCTGGCAAAAATGGAGGCTTATGGCATTGCGCCACCTCAGAATAATATAGCTATTGGTGACTTACTGAGTGGACATAGCCGGATAGTCTGTCCACAATGTGGCAGTAGTCATACTGAGGTACAGAGTGCTTTTGGGTCCACTGCGTGCAAAGCAATGATGCGTTGTCTGGATTGTCTAGAGCCCTTTGAATATTTTAAATGCTTTAAAATACCATCCGCTCAAGCCCAATTCTCATAGTACACCTCTATCTTGGAGTGTCCCTGATTTCCTCCTTATGAGTTGAGCGAACAAGCTCTGAAGGTGACCGAACGCAGCCCTGCTTTGCAGGGTCAAAGGTGTATTGACACCTTTGGTGAGGGAACTGCGAGGCTACGCTCGCAGCTTACATGAATACCCTTATTTAGACTTCCCCCTCATGATGTGAGCTAATTTAGCTCTTTAGAGCCAAAGGTGGTAAATCCAATAATTATTTTTGCTTATATGCAACAAGAGGGTTGTTTTTTAGGATTATTTCCCATAACTTTACTTCACATCCTTAAACATTTGGCATTATGAAAAAATCAAAAACTTTCATCGCACCATCGCACCATCGCACCAGCTTATTCCTTTACCTATTAATTGGCTGCATGGGAGTCGGAATATTATCAAGTTGTCAGAAAGATGATCCGGTAATTGCTTCTTCTTCTTTAGAATCCAGAGATGGCTCATCAGGTGATACTGTGATATTGGGAAGTGTACAGAATAATCCCTATTCAGTGACTAGGTTAAACAGCGCTAAGGCGACAGTATATAATGTGGTCATAACAGCCGCTAATCGAATTAATCCCACTTATAAGTGTATTCGATTTAGACCTACTTCAGCAGAACAAGTGGTGGCCTTAGGCGGCTTGCCCTACCCTGTGTTTGATTTTCCACTGGACAGACCCATTATCTCAATGGGAAATACACCCTATCATAATCCGGAAGTCCCTGCCGGTCACTGGGATTACTTATATGCCACCGTACCGATAAGCGATCCCATACCAGCGGGTATAGATTACGATATCCTGGATGAGGTCAATTACAGTGTCAAAGATTCTTCTATCATCAAGATGGCCTTTCTGAATGCGGGTTATGGTCCCGGCTCTGCTGAGTATGAGGCGCTTGATTTTGCAGATGATGATTATGGTGATGGATATGGAAATAATGGGGACTCGGGTGATTCGGGGTCTTCTTCCGAACTGGTATGGCTTGCAGATTGTAGCTGTAAGCAGGGTACTGTCAGGAGACAACCCGCCGGATGCATCAGAGTATGGGATACACAGAAGGATGCCTATATGGCTGCCCGACACGTGCGCATCATCATGCTAGGCCCATTTGGCGCCTGGATAAGTACAGAGACTGATGACGCCGGATGTTATACGCACCCATCGAGGTTATTCTTTAGGTGGTTTGCATACATAGAAATGCACAATCAAAAGACTGATATTTATGACCTCCGGTCCAAAGCCATTGCGCTGATAGGTAATATTGTTTCAGGAAGAGTATTATTGCCCTTTAAGTATTTCTTCAAGGGGTTCAATGGTATAGAGGCAAATCAGACTGACCACGATTTCGAACTGGAGCGCAATGAATCCTTAGAACGATTTTCAGCCTGGAAAGCGCTTACCATCAACAATGGCGTCCATGAACTACATCAATTCTGCTCGCGCAACAGCCTCATGACACCGCCCAATCATCTTCGCATCATGAGTCACGACTACAGCAACGATGGTGCATGCACCATGCTCAATAGAATTACTGCTGAGGATGGTATCCTGCCACTGCTCAATCTCGGAGATGACGTGTTCTGGTATCTAAGTGAGAATAATACGGCTTGGCAGACGACACCACACCCACCCAATGTGCAATTGATCATCACCAGTCTGGCGCCTATTGCTATGTGGCTCATGCCGGATGTGGTCATAGGACGGCAGAATACAGTAATAAATAATGAAGATCGTCTGGCCACAGATCAGGTCAAGCATCTGACCTATCATGAGCTGGCGCATGCCATACACTTTCAGCAGGTCGGCAAGGACTACTGGATCGATGAGATCGAATATACCCTGGCCAATGATGGTTATGGCAATGGAACTGCTGATGACGCAGGCCGCCCGGCCATCGTGGAGTCTTGGGCTAATTTCATAGGCCCTACTGTAGCTGATGCTGCTTATCACGACGATAGCAGCCCCTATCACTACCAGCAGAATGGTGTAGTATTTACTCAATCGCATGCGCCCATACAGAGCTCCTTCCTCCAGGCGATGGAAGCCTTTGATCCTGCTCTCCCAAATGATCCTTTTAATTGGATGCCGCGGGGTATCATGCATGACCTGAGAGATGATAATCTTGCTTCTCATGAAAATTTGAATAATCCCGTTACTGATAATGTCACTGGATATACTATTCCGCAATTGTTCAGTGCGCTGCAAAATGATGTCGCGAGTCCCATTCAGTATAAAGATAAACTCTTACAACAAAATAGCAATAACCAACAATCAGATGTGAATACACTATTTAAAAGTTATGGTTATTAGACGGCTAAATATTTTTTTTGGACTTTTAGTATGTTGCTTGGGATTCACAGCTTGCCCCAGTTCTAATTGTCTGGATCGGACCCTGCTTCCATATCAAGGAAAATTTAGTATAGATCCGGAAAAAAATACCTATAAAGTAGGTGATACCATGATATTTAATTCTGAATTTCCGATAAGCGAACTTTTTCCTGAGGGCCAGTTGCCCCCTTCATTAGAAATTGCTTCAAAAATTACTTGTGGTAAGGTGACAGAATATCTTGATCGGCCGGCATCTCTCTTTAAGTCATATCTTATAAAGGGAATTCAATATCCTTTAAGTCACAGAGATAGTTTGGATCTCCTTGATACTAACATTGCTAACTTTATATATGAACGGATTGGAGATAAATTCGTGGCAACTATTGGTATAATTCCTCAGGATACAGGTGTATTTATTTTTAGTCCTTTTAGTGCAGGAATAAAAATAAATAAAGGGGAAGAGTGCGAGTCATTTTCAATTTTCCGAATAGAGTATCATAATGGAAACTATAATGGTGAGATAGCTAAGGAATTTTATGGCGGATATCCACCGGATGCAAGTACCTATTATTTTAGAGTAGAGTAGTAGATGACCGAATGCAGCCCGCAGAGCCGAAGATGGATTGCCATCTTTGGTAAGGGAACTGCGAAGCTACGCTCGCAGCTTATGCGAATAATGTTAGTGTTAATTTTTAAATTAATATTTTTTTTGTAATTCCCACCCCCTTACCCCCGCCAGCGGGGGAAATACTTTTTTTTACGTTTTCTGCGTCGTTCATCCTGCGTTCAGCTTCTGTAAGTTTAGTCAGAGTGAGCGAATTGACCGCCCCTTCTACACTGCTGCCTTCTCCGGAATTCGTTTTAAAATCTCGAGCACAAACTTCCAGAATTTCTGAACTGAACTGATTTGAACTCGTTCATCGGGTGAATGAGGTCCATAGATATTGGGACCAAACGAGATCATCTGCATGCCCGGATAATGGGCGCCGATAATGCCGCATTCGAGGCCGGCGTGAATGGCATTAACGTGCGCCTTCTCGTGAAACAATTCTTGGTACAAATCACTCATGACGCGTATGATGGGCGCTTCGGGTTCGGGTTTCCAGCCCGGGTATTCACCGTCCAGCTCCACGGTAGCGCCACATAATTCCATCGCAGCAGAAATGGACTGAGCAAGGTCCATTTTTTCAGAATCTACCGAGCTGCGCGTCAGATTTTGGACCTGAAATTTACCATCTGCCAAAGTTACTTTTGAAATATTATTGGATGACTGTACCAGACCTTCGATGCCTGGAGTCATGCGATAAATACCATCAGGACAGGCATAGATACAGCGGAGAAAGGTCTGTATGAAGCCATCATCGGCACACTCGTGCTCACTAGCTACCTCATGCCATTCAATATTCAAATTGGGATCGGTGACACTAAATTCACCCTTACATATATCCGTCAACTGATTGATCACTTCTTCAATCCGTGATTTATCTGCGTCATTTGCCTTAAAAATAGCTACCGACTCTCGAGGTATCGCATTGCGCAGACTACCACCCTGAATACTGCAGATGTAAATATGGGCTTTTTGCGTCAGTGCAAATAAAATTCTGTTCATCAACTTATTGGCGTTGGCACGGCCCAGGTGTATGTCCACTCCGGAATGGCCACCGGTGAGTCCCTTCACGCTGACTTGATAACATTTCATGCCTTCATGATGAACTAAAGGATACGTACCCGATGCAGTAACGTCAATACCTCCGGC
Organism: Saprospiraceae bacterium; assembly: GCA_035426385.1. Classification (GTDB taxonomy): domain Bacteria; phylum Bacteroidota; class Bacteroidia; order Chitinophagales; family Saprospiraceae; genus Parvibacillus. The sequence continues at coordinate 13,010 of DAOLZQ010000030.1, read as the reverse complement.
GCATCCAATGGTCAGTTCATCGTCATCTTCGGTATCGAGATTGAGCAGTATCTTACCACTGAGCCAGTCTGGATGCAATGTTTTTGCACCCGTCATCCCCGTTTCCTCATCGATGGTAAACAGCGCTTCGATAGCGGGATGAGGAATATCGCTAGAGGCAAGTAGTGTCAGGATAGAAGCAACGCCAATACCATTGTCTGCGCCAAGCGTGGTACCACGAGCTTTGACCCAGTCGCCATCGACATACATGTGGATACCTTGAGTATCGAAGTCAAACTGGACATCACTATTCTTCTGGTGCACCATATCTAGATGGCCCTGGAGTACGATTGTCGCACGTGATTCCATACCGTCGGTAGCCGGTTTCTTTATCAGTACATTAAGGTTCTCATCTATTTGCGTGTCCAAACCCAGTTGTTCACCAAATTCCTTAGCAAAAGCGGCAATCCTTTGCTCTTTCTTGGAAGCCCGGGGAATGGCATTCAGGTCTGCAAAATAATTCCAAATGGTACGTGGTTCGAGTGCCCGAATGGCTTCGTTCATGATGTCCTATTTTATTGAATGGCAAGTTACAAAAAATAGGACAGAAAAAACGATTACAACGATGCGATGTTTTTGGAGTTAAAGGCGATTCAAGAATTGATCTGTAATGCCCTTTCCCAGTGACACTCGCCCACCGGATACTTCACCGAACGTGCAGGACTTCATTTTCTGCAGTACAGCAGTGTCCCAAAAATGCTAATTTGGACTTTTATTGTCTATCGAATTTACTGAATTGTGATCACCATCCCAATACCATACTTACCCGCTCCGAAACCCAGAGTAGATCCGGCATCCTTATTGAGTTTATCCAGTTTATTTGCATTATAGGACGTAATAATAAGTCCGGTAACAAAAAGTCCACCACCATTTATAATGGCAAAAGGTTTCCATACCTCGCCAAAGATGACATCATCAAAGTCCATTGTCATTAATAATATGGCGCCACCGGTAGCCATTATTATTCCTGATACCATTGTCTTTTTGGTCCTATCCCTCACTCTACTCAGAGAGAGCTCCTTGCTTGTGTATTTTGTGGTGCGATACTTAAGTTGAAACACTGCTCTATCGATGGAATCAATTTTCTGATGTTGAACAATCAACTTCTGCTGTGGACCAAATTGTTTAAAATCACTTTGAGCAAATCCTACTACCCCATTGAGTAGCATGATGCATATACAAATCGTTGAATTGTTTGGTTTCATAATGTGTGGGTTTTAAAGTGGGGTTTAAATGTAAAAATAAATTATTGAGAATTCATTTTGAGACAATCGTACTTTATTGCATCGCAAATTAAGATAAAATAAGCAGATAAAAGGACACTCCGACACTATACACTTTGGGCTAAAATTCTAATAAATAGGTCTTTTATTTCACTACCTTAGTAGTACTCATCAGACGAATAGGTCACCCAACGTGCAAGACAACTTTTCCCGCGGTATTGCAGTGGAGAATACGCACCAATAGTTCATATTAAGACCCTTCGGATTTATCGAATTGCAATCACCATCCCTATACCATGCTGACCGGTGCCAAATGCCACAATGGGTTCAGAATCTTTATTGAGTTTTATGAGTTTAACCACATTGGATGACGTAAGAATAAGTCCGGGAACAAGTAACCCGATACCATTAAAAATTGCAAAGGTCTTCCACGTATCTAAAATCTGACCTTCTTCCCTTCGGTAAGAACTTAATAATACGGCACCGCCGGTAGTCAATATTATTCCAGACACCATTGTCCTTATGGTTGAATTTTTCTCTCTACTCAGCGAAAGATCCTTTCTTCCGTATCTTTTGGTGCGAGATTCAAGTTGATCCACTACTCTTTCGAGAGAATCAATCTTACGGTGTTGAATGATCACTTGTTGTAGTGAATCAATTTTTGAAGCCTCATTTTGGGCTGATAGTACTACACTTGAAAGCAGCATAATACAAAGGCAAAGTGAAAAATTGTGGGGTTTCATAATGTGTGGGTTTTAAAAAGTGGGGTTTAAAGAAATTGGGTTTATTTAAATAACTAAATTAATAATTATCATTGGATTTGAAAATAGTAGCACTAAATATTAACACGAATTTAACTAAATTTTTAGCTTTAAAAGAGAGTGTAAATGGGTGCATTCGAGTGCCATATGGCATCCTTCGCTTTTTAATCTTTAGCCTAGGCTGCTCAGGATAGAACCTTCAAACAAAATTGACAAATACCTTAAATGTAATGTGTCATTCAATGAGATTACCAGAATAGGTCATATCCATATTTTCGTTAGGGCTTACGCCTTCGCTTCTCCATACGCTGTCGCTTTGGCCCTACGGGTTCAGGCGCTCATCCTGCGGTCAGCCTACAAATGAAGCTAGATTGGATCTTTTTTGAGAGTGATTGTATTTCTTTTTTTTAAGAAAGTAGAGACTAGTAAATTCGAGCTTGGAAATTATTCTGATCAATGTAATTTTTAATTTTTAATCACCAATCTCTACCGCTGCAAATTAATTCGTGCCTCCTAATTTAGTGAATACTTTTTGCTCTTTCTGCCCACCCCCTGACCCCCGCCAGCGGGGGAAACCAATTTTTGTGCCTTTTCAATGTCGTTCACCGGGCGTCCAGACATAGAAATGAGTTGTGGCGCTCAGTTTATCAATACGCCCACTTCACTAAAATAGATCCCCAGGTGAAGCCTCCACCAAAAGCAGAGAGCACTATATAATCGCCCTTTTTTAATTGTGATTCCCATTCCCACAGACAGAGCGGAATAGTTGCAGAAGTCGTATTGCCATACTTGTGGATATTGATCATCACCCTTTCTAAAGGAAAGTCGAGCATAGATGCCACAGAAGTGATGATGCGCATATTGGCTTGGTGGGGCACCAGCCATTTGATGTCGTCCAATGATAAATTATTTCGTTCCACTACTTCTTTGATGGTAGTGACCATACCATTGACTGCGTACTTGAAGACGTGCTTACCTTCCTGAAAGACAACATGCTCCTTGGCAGCAACTGTTGCGGCAGAAGGTGGGCTTACGGAACCACCTGACTTCATGTGCAAATAATGACGGCCATTCCCATCTGCACGCAGGAGCGCATCCACGATGCCTGTACCATCCTCAGCAGGTTCTAGCAGCACTGCCCCCGCACCATCACCAAAGAGAATACAAGTTGTACGATCGGTATAGTCGGTAATGGTGGACATTATATCCACACCTACTACGATTACTTTTTTATGTGTGCCGGTCTCTATAAATTTAGTTGCTGTAGTGAGTGCAAACAAGAAACCCGAACAGGCGGCATTCACGTCGTAGCCATAGGCATTTACCGCTCCCAGCTTAGCAAGTATAATATTGGCGGTATCAGGAAATACATAATCCCCCGTGACAGTACCAACTATAAGCATATCTATCTCTTCGGGCTTGATACCTCTCTTCTCCAGAAGCTTCTGCACTGCCGGCAAGGCGAGATCACTGGCACCCTGACCGGGGCTATTGAAAATGCGTCTCTCTTTGATGCCGGTACGACTGATGATCCATTCATCATTAGTATCAACCATTTTGGCCAGATCGTCATTGGTTAATATATTATCCGGCACATTGCCCTGTACTGCTGTGATTGCTGCTCTGATCATTGAGTCTGTATGGTTATAAGGTGAAGGTACTATTTTTTTCTTTTTACAATTTCAATTCTCACTCTTATAACTGGCAACTATATCTCTATAGGTCAAAATTCCATGCGAAGACGGAGATTCAAACGACGTGAAGTGAGGTTGCTGGGAAAAGCATAAGCAATATTATTGAAGTCTTTTACCCAATTGTAATCGGCCACATTCTTATTGTCCAGCAGATTGAATATCTCAAGACTGAGCCAAGTATTTTTGGTAAAACGCAAGAAATGTCCGGGTCTTCCGGCACGTCTTGATTGATCCCACAGCAACACTGAAAAGCCGATATCTATCCGCTGATAGTCATGAAACCGCAATGGATTGCGCTGTACCGTATTATCCCAAGGCACGCCAAAGGAGAGCCCCGAGCCATAGCTGAGTTGGATATTAGTACGAAAATTTTTATTTTGAGGTAGGTAATCCTGGAAATACAAGGCAGCCTGGAAGAGACGATCCGAAGGCCGTGGCACATCCTCCACCGGCTGACGTGCCGCATCGATGTGCTGAACTCCAGTCAGATGCTCTCGGGTACGTAAGAAGGATACGTTAAACCAACTCTCGAAGCCATTGACAAACTCACCATTGAGGCGCATATCGAGGCCGGTGGCGTAGCCGGTGGCATTATTCTCACCGCTGTATCTGATGCGGACATTATCAACGTCATATGAGATCAGATCCCACATAGATTTGTAGAATGCCTCTGCGATAAATCGTAGCTTGACTGGATCCTGCTTGCCTGCGTGGAAATCATAAGTCACACCCAGTATGCCCTGAGCTGACTTCTGGGAGCGAATGGCTTCATTGAGTGTGCCATCCGGACGTCGCATCTCGCGGTAGAAGGGCTGCTGCTGGTATATACCACCCGCCAGTTTGTACGTGATGGGATTTGTACGACGCAGGGGTCTAAACAAGAACTGACCACGTGGTGAGAGTATCCATTCATTGTTGAAGGACCAATATCCGGCACGCAAGCCCACAGTAGTCTGAATCTCGAAAGCACGGTGCATCTTGTAGGTGTAAGTCTCCTGAATGAAAGCAGTCATTCGGTCAGAGGTCACATCATTATTACTTTTGATCACACTATTGAGATAATATCGATCATCATCAAACGGCAGTGAGTAGCCCACACTATCGCTGCGATACCATTCATTGAGACGATCGAGGAAATGCTCCCGCTGGTATTTTATACCACCATAAATAAAATGAGAGGTCTCATGTGAGGTGAAAAATTTTGGAAATTCGATGCCGCCTTTTATTTCACCATTATAGATGAGATTGCGCAGTCGATTCCTGGCAAAATTATGTTGGGTGCCAGCCCCAAGCGAACCCACTTCTTTTGTACTTCCTTTTTCAAAATCCAATTCTATGACTTTAATATCGAAATGGGACTGAATATCGAATGCCTCTGCTTCATCAGAGTTGTAAACTGAAGAAAGGAATTTAATGAAGGATGGATTGGCTCTGTTGGATGGGACATAGGTCAGTGATACACCAGACATAGCATTGAGAAAGCGGTCTCTTTCCTGACCCTCGTAGTCGGCTGAGAGGCGGAGTGTATTATTGAAGGTACCGGTAGGTATCTCACTCGAATTGGGCGTATAGTGATAAGTGGACAGATTATAATTACCTATTACTCCCAGTTGCCACTGTGGGTTAAAATCATAGGTTATATAAGCCTGTATATCTGTAAAGTTGGGTAAGTATTCACCTTTTACATCGAGTGAACCGAGCAGATAGCTTGTCGTCTTGTACCGGCCGCCGAGTAGATAGCGAATTTTGCCGGCTGAACCCTTATAGGGATGCACACTACCTTCCAGGTGGGCACTTCCACCCAATAAGCTTCCGGTAACTGAACCGGCCAATGAATCAGGCCGCTTGTACTTGATATCCAATACAGAAGACAACTTATCTCCGTATTTAGCCTCAAAGCCACCACTGGAAAAAGCCAGGTCGCGGATCAGGTCGGCATTGGGAAAAGACAGACCTTCCTGCTGCCCCGAACGGATCAACTGAGAGCGGAAGATCTCAAAATCATTTACATAGACCAGGTTCTCATCATAGTTACCACCCCGCACATTATACTGTGAGGTCAGCTCTCCGCCTGTGCCACCCGAGGTGCCGAGTGCGATCGATGGGAGCAGACTTTCTATATTGCCGGATACAGAGGGCAATAATTTAAATTCCTCTACGCGCGCCCGGACCATATTTTGGTCACCAATGGATTCGCCGGTGATAGTGACAGTAAAGCCTGCATCTGCGGGAATCATATTGAAGTTCACCTTTCTGACTATACCTGCTGCAAGCGATTCCAGTTTGATAGAAGCCTGGTCGTAGCCTACACGTCTGATGATGAGTATCAGCGGCCTCCCGGAGGGAACACTGAGTTGAAAATTACCATTGGCATCTGTTTCTACAGCGCGCTGCATTTGCTTTTCATAGACGAGTGCCCCTTCCAGTCCCTGACCGGTAGCGTCCTCAGTAATAGTACCTAGGATAACGGCCTCTTTGGTCTGCCCTCGTAAATACAGTGGCGTAATAAAAATTAAGAAAACTAGTAAAAAGTTGAATTTCATAGGGGATAAACTGGATCGGACTCCCATTTATTTTGTAGGACCCATTAAGAAAGTTGTGCTGCCGGCTTAGGAACATACGGCTTAGCGGCATCGCGAATGGTTTTGATGCTCTCTTTGGGATCATTCGAGTGAAACACTGAGGTACCTGCTACCAGGATATCTGCACCCAAAGAAAAAAGCTTGGCGGCATTTTGGATCGATACACCACCGTCCACTTCAATACGAGCATTCGATTCAGAATCGACAATTAATTTCTTGAGTTCGGCCAACTTTACATAAGTATGTTCGATGAATTTCTGGCCTCCATAGCCGGGATTGACTGACATGAGACACACCTGATCGACGTGATTGATGATATCAGCGAGAAAATGTATGGGAATGTGTGGATTGATAGCTACACCGGCGCGGGCACCTACATCCTTGATGTGACTGATGACACGATGAAGGTGTGGACATGCACCCCAATGTACGGTGATATTATCAGCACCAGCAGTTCGAAAATCTTCGATGAAATTTTCTGGATTTGCGATCATTAGATGCACATCCAGTGGCTTGAGAGCAACCTGATTAATGGCTCTAACTATATCGTGACCAAAGGAGATAGGAGGCACAAACCGACCATCCATGATGTCAAGGTGAAACCAATCTGCCTCACTTTCATTCAGCATGATTACTTCCTCTTCCAATCTGAGGAAGTTACTGGCCAATATAGACGGTGCAATATATCCGCGCATTTAGGTTATTTTTTGAGTGGGTGAAGATAATTAAATATTGGATTATATCTTTGTTTCACATTGATGAGTAAACATACCATGAAGTCCATCCTATTGTTCATAACGTTATTTTGCTTCTCAGAGATTTTTGGGCAATCCGCTCCAGATACTCTATATCCGGGGTATGACCTGGAAATAGTGAGTATGGAACCTGCCAAAAAGGAAACAATCCAGGGTGAAGGCGTGGTGCTGAGCATCAAAGTAAACAATAAAGGTGCATATCGATCTCCTGCTGCAGTTATCAATTTTTATCTCACTGAGTCCGATGATGAACAACCGGATTCAGTTAATTTAGTAGACCAAAAGGAGCTCATCGAACTCCAATCGAATTCACATATTACATTTAATAAACTGATTGTCATACCACCATATTACAAAGGAAAGATAGCCTACATTACGGCTGAAATTCCATTGGATAAAACCTATACTTATGATCCTACTCCGAACAATAATCAGAAGCTGGCAGGTGTAAAATTAGGTGAGATGAGAAATTACAAAGGTGGCATGTATTCTTTTGACACATATATTAAGGATTTCAAAGTAGAAAACTATAAGAAAAAGATAATTCGTGGTAAAGAAATTAACCTTACTGCTCTACTTGGGAATAAAGACATAAAACCGCTGAAGCCCACCCAGACTGTAGATATTTATTTATCTGCTAATGCACTGTATGATGACTCAGATATTTTGCTTCGCCAATTTTCATTCCCAAAAATAAGGGCTGGAGAATCAGTTAAATGGAAAGAAAAAATAAGCATTGATAAAAGATTTGCCAAGGGCACTGTCTATCTGATTGCAAAGATCAATAATGGCTATCTGGATGATCCTGATAAGAGTGATAATATCTCAGAGGCAGTCAAAATAAAACTTAAATAATTATAATGTCTAAACCACTCATTTTAGTGACCAATGATGATGGAATCACAGCGCCCGGTATTGCAGCACTTATAGAAGTTGCTTCCCGATATGGCGAAGTACTCGTAGTGGCACCCGACAGTCCACAATCTGCCAAGGGCCATGCAATTACCATCTCAAGTCCACTTCGACTTAAAGAAAATAAAATCTTTCCGGGTATTCGTGCCTTTGAGTGTAATGGTACACCGGTGGATTGCGTGAAGCTGGCTAAAAATGTAATTTTAAAAGGAAGACAAATATCGCTTTGTGTCTCAGGAATAAATCACGGTTCCAATGCATCTATTAATATAATATATTCAGGGACTATGAGTGCGGCGATGGAAGCATCATTAGAGAAAATAAATTCAATTGGATTTTCACTTGAGGACTTCTCTTCTGCAGCCGACATGACGCTTTCTGCAATGATTGCAGATGAAATTATCAGAAAATCACTGGAAAGTGGATTCCCCGGAAATGCAAAATTGCTCAATGTAAATATTCCCAAGATATCAGTTGATGAGTGCAAAGGAATTAAAATTTGTCGGCAGGCAGATGCCAATTGGAATGAGACATTTAAGGAAGCACTCGATCCAAGGGGCCAAAAGTATTATTGGCTTACGGGTGAATTCATCAACTTTGATGAAGATGAAGATACAGATCTGTATGCATTAAAAAATAACTATGTTTCGGTAGTTCCATCTATGCATGATCTGACCGATTATCAAAATAAGGATGGCTTTAAATTTTTAGAAAGATAAATATATGTTTGGAAGAGATTCTTTAACACTTGGTATTGTCACCGGAGTTATTTTTCCGGTAGTCGGATACGGCCTTTTATTATTGATCAAGGAGTCACTCATCAAGGGAGGTGTTCTACCACCCATTTATGATACAATGACTTCTATAACAAGAACTATCGGAGTGCTGGCCATTTGCTTTAATCTAATTCTAATACAAGTGTTTAATGCACGACGGTATGACAAGTCTATTCGAGGACTTGTATTTCCGACTTTATTGTTTGTCCTTATTTGGTTTTACATGTATGGATCTCATTTATTTAAGCAAATTTGACAAACAAATCAATTTTTATTCTCGCCGGTGAGCCCTCAGGTGATCTGCATGGAGCAGCCTTAGCTAGCTCACTGAAACAGCAGTTACCTGACCTTTCTCTGAGCGGTTGGGGGGGGCCATTAATGGAGTCGTCCGGTGTTGACATTCTTCGAACGCTGGACAAGCTGGCTTTTATGGGCTTTGTCGAGGTCATCAAAAATGCAGGTAAAATCTTAGAGAACTTTCGGGAAATTAAAAAACAACTCACTACTAACCGCCCGGATGCACTGCTTCTAGTGGATTATCCGGGGTTTAATCTTCGGTTGGCAAGATGGGCGGCATCAAAAGATATTCCGGTGTATTTTTTTGTCTCACCTACCGTGTGGGCCTGGAAGCCAAAACGGATGTATAAGGTTAGAGATTATATCAAAAAAATGTATTGCATCCTCCCTTTTGAACCACCATTCTATGAAAAGCATGGCATAGTAAATGCCCTATATCTTGGGAATCCACTTATAGATAAAGTACATAATTTTGTGGCAGACCCTAAAATACAAAATCAATTATCACAAAATGCACCCTATATCGCAGTTTTACCCGGTAGTAGGCAGCAAGAACTAGATTACGTCTTCCCTGAAATGGTCCTCACAATGCGCGGAATGAGTGAGATGCAGTTTGTGGTAGCTTGCTCTGACCAACTGCCCCCCGCAGCTTACGAGGTAATTCTAAAACAATTGCATCCTGAATATTCCAATCACATCACACTCATTAGGGCTCTTACCTACGATGTGCTGCAGGGTTCTACATCGGCAATGGTCACTAGCGGTACGGCCACTCTGGAAACTGCCCTGTTCGGCATACCGCAGGTGGTATGCTACAAGACAAGTAAGTTGAATTTTGCTATTGCCTCAGCAGTGGTAAAACTAAAGTTTATCTCACTAGTCAATCTAATCTATGGAGGTGAACTTGTCACAGAATTAATTCAAAAAAAATGTACTGCTCAACATATTATCTCAGAATTAAAACAGCTCAATCTCCCTGGTCGGCGTACTGAAGTGCTAAATGGGTATAAGCAGATAAAATCCCAACTCGGCGAGCCGGATGTAGCGGGGCGAGTAGCAACTCATCTGATCAGTTCATTGGGTTGGAAGTAAGATGCTGAAGCCAGCTTATTGAAATACGTCTGAATTCTATCAAAAAAGCCGATTTAAGGCGCCACCACTTTTAAGCCAATTATAGAGACTATTAGAGTGGTAATAAAAAATAATCTCAGGAAGGTAGCGGGCTCTTTAAAAACTATAATTCCCATCAATACTGTCCCCGCCGCTCCAATACCTGTCCATATGGCATAGGCAGTGCCAATGGGTAGTGTTTGAGTTACTTTAATTAAAAGAGCCATACTAATACTCAGTGTAAATGCAAAACCGATGTACCAGGCCACCATTTCATTTCCGGTAGTTTCCTTTGCCTTCCCTAGACAAAAAGCAAAAGCGACTTCAAACAGACCCGCAACAATCAAGATAATCCAATTCATTCCTCTTATTCAGTTTGTAAAAGTAAAAAATGAACTGGATTAAACTTCAGTAATTAATCATAATTTGACTTAGCATCCGACTGTTATGAAGTTCAATCTAGTAATTAAGTTGCGATCTTTAACTCCAGGTGCCGGATATTTCCATCCTCATTTATCATTCTTCGCAATTCTAGTGCATTAAAAATAATGCACTATAGATCCACTAGCTTTTGTGCTTAGTCGACAATCAGATAGGGAGCGCGTGAAATATAGCCGGCTGGCTTATAGATTTGGGCCATGGTATGTGCAGATTTAAGGAGCACCAACAGATGTAAAAAATCCCAAAAGAAAGCATATGCCTAAGCAAAGCCAGGATGTCTTACAAAAGAATAGGATTCAGGGTTCATTTTCTATAAAATACAACGTGCAAAAAATATTTCTTTAATTGTACTAATTTATTTTGTTTTTATAAAAAATAGTTTTAACTTTGGGGACAGACTTTAATAAAATCAGTATTGTCATAGCTGCTGATTTGACCTGTTGGCTTTTAATTTTATTAATATATTAATTATCATACTTTGAATACATAGAAAATATTACCATTTGATTACTTAACTTAATGACCCCATTATGAAAAACTGCTGGTTAACTCCCCTCATTTATCTCCTATTATTATCATCGTGCCAAAAAGGAGTTGAAAATCTAGACATCAAAGTCGAAGTCATTGATTACATAAGTCAGAAACCAATTGATGACGCCAATGTATGTATGGTCGGTAGTGTGCTTGGCAAGCAATGCGGCCAGACAGATAAGTCAGGCCAGATAAACTTTCAGATAGACGGTGATGAGGTTTTTTACGACGTCACTAAAGTGTACGCTATAGAGACAGAGAAACTAAATTACTTCTTTAATGATAACGGGTTTACTTCTAATGCCTATCTACAAACGCAGGAAATAATCGGCTATCCACCTACCTGGTTCAAAATAGATACTACCAACTTCTCTCGAATTGCACTTATAAGAATGCTGTTAACGAGTACTGAAGATAATCACTACTATTTAAATTCACTATATGTAAATAACCCCAGTAAGCCCGTCATAAAACAACTAGAATATTTTAAACTGAACGCTACATTTCCGAGTGACAATTTTATTGTAAAAGTAGATCGAGTAGCCTATAAAGCGTATGTTGATTTAGTTTCCGGCGGTGAAATTGTTTTGATAGATACGATCTCTTTTAATAGTATGGACACCACAATTATAAAATTAAAGTTATGAAACTAGCACCCGTATTTTTTATTTTGTTAGCCTGCACAAGGCTATACAGCCAAATGAATATTTCAGCAGGCGGACACGTCTCGGCAATTCTTAATCGCAAAGCCGAGCTAAATTCTAAGTTAAACCCATATGCCGGAATTGGCTATGATATCGACATTTCAAATAACCATAGAGTGAAATTTAGCTCACTTCTCTTTTACAATCAAATGGGGGAAAAAGCGAGCGATGAGACAACTAAGGCTATGCTAAGGATGGATTACATCAATCTCGTAGGTGGAATTAAAATAATGAAAAATCTTAAAGGAATTAATCAATGGCTTATTATAGGTCCTTCAATATCCTATCTTTTCAATTTCACTGTAACTTACGAATCTAAGAGTACTGAGCAAAAGCCGCTCATTATAAAATTGGATCCTACACATCCAAGCACAATTCAATGGAATCCTGGTATTTATTTTGAACTCGGCAGTTTTATAAGCCGAGCGGATAGGCTGGGCTTCTCCCTATATTGGCAGCTAATGATGGGTGATGTGATAAAAAATAAAAATTATTACGGCTATAATGCGGCTGAGGGTAGAGACTTGAACTTTGGTTTTGGACTAAAGGCTCACTACAGGATTTAACCCTTTTCTTAGCGACATTGAAATGTAAACTAAGATATTTGTATTTCCAGTATACAAATGAAAGAATAGCTTATAGGTTTTATCTCTCTGCGTTGCTTTGAGCCTATGCAAGCAACTTACGTGAATGACTTCTATAAAATATATAGCACCGTCTTCGGGGTTCGCTTTCTGTTGGATCATATCAAGTTATAATTATGAAACTCCCCGCGGGGTTAGTTTATTCCTGGTTAAAAATTACTCTCGCTCTAACCTTCCAACCATCTACTTTAATTATTAATGGTGAATGATTAATGGTTCATGTTTCATTCCTGGTTAAAAATTACTTGCGTTCTAACTTTCTAACCATCTAGCTTTAATTATTAATGGTGAATGATTAATGGTTCATGGTTCATTCCTGGTTAAAAATAACTTGCCTTCTAACCATCTACTTTAATTATTAATGGTGAATGATTAATGGTTCATGTTTCATTCCT
>DAOLZQ010000029.1:0-37092 GCA_035426385.1 Saprospiraceae bacterium | reverse complement strand
AGGTCATACCTCATGAAAATAAAAATAGAGTAAGAATATATACAAGAAGACAAGTAAGTTCTGACCTCATTATCGGACTCGTGAATAGCACCCTGGGTTGCACCGTATCCAATCTGTGGAATAAATCTGCGCTACTCTCTGTAGGTGGCTGGGATGAAAACAGAACTTCCAGTCAGGAGTATTTCCTGATGTTGAAACTTTGGAAGATGGGCAGAATATTTAAACCCGACAATAAAGATCTGACCGTAGCTTATCGTATGCCTGCTTCTATCAGCCGGCCGGAAAGTACCTCAGCATTAGTACAAAGTATGCACACTCGTCTGGACTATTTTAGCTCACTGTTAACTGCACTGAAAGAGAAGAACAAGGACTCCCCAGAAATTTCGACTCAAATAAACGCACAGATGATTCAAAATCTTCACGTCCATTTCTTCCACGCCTATACACATCGGCAGGAGATAAAAACCATCGCCAACGAGTTTGGATTTTCCATTGATCTTCGAAATAAATTAAAATTTTATCCCCATTTTATTTATAGTAAATACGCATTTAATAAATCTCATAAATATTTGCGATTTTCATATAATTTCTTTACCCACTTGAATAAACTCCTTTAAATAAAACCCTTGACAGTTACAGCCATCATACCGTTTTACAACAGTGAAGCTACTTTACACCGGGCTATAGACAGCATATTGCAGCAATCTCAAGCACCTATAGAAATCATACTAGTAGATAATAATTCCACCGACCGTAGTCCAGAAATTGCTGACCGGTATGTGCGTGAATTCCCTGATCTATTTATTTTAATAAATGAATCAACACAAGGCGCCAATTTCGCAAGGAATACAGGACTGAGTCGTGCGACAGGTGAGTGGATTCAATTTCTGGATTCAGATGACCAATTGAGGCCAGAAAAATTAAGTCATCAACAAGAGTTAATAAGACAACATCCTGAGATAGATATGATCATAGCATCCAATATTGTGTATATGATAAATCAGGAGGGCACTAAGATTGAGTATACAAAACGGATAGAAACAGATCCTGTACTTGGTCTCATCAGAGGACTTGCGGGAACCACCTGTAGCAATCTATGGAAGCGCTCAGGGTTAGATAGAATCGGTGGATTTAATACAGAGCATTTATTTGTGGATGACCCACTGCTCGTCTTTGATTTTGTACAGCAAAAAGCCGGAATTTATTTTGATCACGAACCATTGGTCGTCGTATATCAGAACATGAATATTGAGTCGATCAGCAGGAGTAACGATGCTGGAGTGATGGAATTACAATTGCGCGATATTTATTTTCTTTTTAGAGAATTAGCTAAATATATCGCCTTGAATTTTCCTGAAAATCGGACCTATTCACGTGCCTTAGAAATTCAGAAGTATTTAATTTACCGTAATTATAGGTACAATTTTAACACGCAAGTACCTGATTTTCTACCTCAGATTTATACCAGTGAGCACATTCAGCCACACCTACTGACGAATCTCAAATCATATTACTATTATTTAGTCAATTCGAAATTGCGCTACAACGGCTTTCTGAAATATCCAGACTTAATGCTTCAGGCCCTACTAAATATTGGCAAACTACTGAGCTAAAAGACTATTTCTTTGACGTTTCGAATTGCTGCATCAGCTTCACCAGGAATTGTACACTTTCTATAGGTAAGGCATTATAAGTGGATGCTCTGAAACCACCCACTGAGCGATGACCTTTCAATCCATATATCCCATTCTGCTTACAGATCTCCATAAACTCTGTTTCGTGTGTTGCATCATTGGCTACAAAACAAATATTCATTTTCGACCGATCTTCTACTTCTGCTGTGCCCCTGAATAGTGGATTTCGATCGATCTCATCGTAGAGTACTTTTGCCTTAGCGTCATTGCGCTTTTCAATCTCAGCGATGCCACCTATTTTTTTTATCCAGCGGAGCACCAGCATAGAAAGATAAATTGGAAATACAGGGGGAGTATTATACATCGAGCCATTCTCGATTTGTACGCTATAATCCACCATAGAAGGTAAGGGTCGCTTTACTTTACCTAGCAGATCTTTCCGTACCACCACCAATGTCGTACCGGCAACGCCCATATTCTTTTGAGCACCGGCATAGATAAGACCGAACTGATTATAATCAACCTCTCGACTGAAGATATCAGAAGACATATCTACCACTACTGTCTTGCCATTGGCGTGCGGCCAAGCATTGTATTGCGTACCATAAATAGTGTTATTGCTAGTGATGTGGACGTATTTAGCATGCTCAGGCACCTGAAAGTCAGTAGGAATATAATTAAAATTCGCCTCCTTTGACGAAGAGAGTACTTCTATCTGACCAAATAATTTGGCTTCTTTGATTGCTTTTTTGGCCCATACGCCTGTCTCGACGTAGCAAGCCGTATCTTCAGTATCGAGCAAATTCATTGGTATCTGAAAAAATTGAGTACTGGCACCACCGGTGAGAAATACCACTCCATAGTCATCATTGATTTGCATTAGCTCTCGCACTAGAGCGACTGCTTCATCCCTTACATCTTCAAATGGTTTAGTACGATGAGACATCTCTATGATACCCAGACCACTATTATTGAAATCCAGGATTCCCTGCGCTGCTTCTTCCATTACTTCGCGAGGCAAAATCGACGGTCCCGCGCTAAAATTGTGTATTTTCATCTTTTTAATTGATTAATGCGATAAATGTAAGATATTTTTGCAGCCTCAATAGTCTAAGTCGAATAGAATTTAACACAATCTGAGCCCGGCTGTATTTTTCAATATCGGAGCAGCTTAAATCCAATTTTTACAACTTTCAAAATTATGGCATTCGAAAAATTTTATAAACCGGGTAAGGCAAAACCTGAGCCGGAGAAAGAATACAAGCCCCGCAAGCCTGTAAGAAAGTCCGCACCGTCAAAGCCCAGAGCTGAGTTGACGCCTCCTGTGGAACCAGCTAAGGAAGAGTCTTATCGGCTCAATAAATATGTCAGCAATGCAGGCATCTGCTCACGCAGAAAAGCAGACGAATTGATCGCTGCCGGTGAAGTAGAGGTCAATGGTGTCGTCGTCGCAGAACCCGGATACAAAACTCAGCCCGGAGATAAAGTGACCTACAAAGGCAAGACTATCAAGCCTCAGGAACAAATGATCTACATCCTGATGAATAAGCCCAAAGGAGTGATCACCACCATGTCTGACGAAAAAGATCGCAAGACCATTATGGATATTCTGAAGGGCAAGGTAACCGCACGGGTATACCCGGTAGGTCGACTGGATCGGGAGACCACCGGCTTGCTTCTGATTACCAATGATGGTGATCTCACTAAGAAACTATCACATCCGTCACATGAAGTGAAGAAAATCTACCACATCACACTGAATAAAGCATTGGCAGAGAGTGATTTTGTTAAAATAAAGACCGGCCTGACACTGGAAGATGGTATCATCAAAGTAGATGGAATATCTTATGTGAAAGACGCCCAGGCCAATGAGATCGGGATCACCATCCATTCCGGCCGCAATCGTATAGTCAGACGGATCTTTGAATCTCTGGGCTATGAGGTTACTCATCTGGACAGAGTGTACTATGGTGGACTGACCAAGAAGGATCTACCCCGAAGTCGGATTCGTTTTCTGACTAAGCAAGAAATCATCATGCTCAAGCACTTCAATAAAAAATAGCAGTGAGTCCGGTGTCACATTCTGAGTGAAAGACAACTTAAAACCCTTCAAAATATTGACTTAAACAATGAATTTCAATCTTTTATGAAAAATAAAGTGCAATAAGTTTTTTCAATTGGATAACTTTACGAAATTTGCCTCTCTTTTGCCAAAAGAAGGGAAAAATTTTATAACTAACTAAAAACCAGCGTAATAATGAGAAAAGCGGATTTGGTAGCAAACATTGCTGAAAAAACAGGTGTTCCGAAAGTGGATGTACTCGTCTCTATCGAGAATTTCTTCGCGGAAATCAAAAACACGCTTGCTGCAGGTGAAAATGTATATATCAGAGGTTTCGGATCATTTATCATCAAGAAAAGAGCCAAAAAGATCGGTCGCCATATAAAGAAAAATGAAGCTATAGAGATACCTGAGCACTTTATTCCGGCCTTCAAACCTGCCAAGACCTTCACCGACCAAGTGAAGGATAAAGTGATGGTAGCACCAGCAGTTGAAGAAGACTAGACCGCTAATCCACCATTTAAATGAAGTTTAATAAAGGTAGAAATATAGCGCTGATCGCATCCGTGCTCGTGTTTTGCCTATTATATTTTGCTTTTCCAAGAGTGGGACCTAAAGAGGCCAATCTCAAAGAGAAAGCACCTGTCAGTGAAGCCGATCAGACAGCGCTGCAAGAAAAGGCTCTTAATTCGCTCTCAGCCGACTCTCAGAAGATAGTGAAAGCACTAGTAGATGAAGCTAAGAACAATCGGTTGGGCGTGGAAGATCGTGCAGCTGCAGCTAAACAATTATCCGGCCTGTGGTATAGAAAGAATTTCTTCGAGCTCGCAGGTAAATATGCTGATGAAGTAGCGGAACTTGAAAATACTGCCGCTGCTTGGAATATTGCCGGCAACAGTTATATGCACGGGCTCGTAGCTGTAGAAGATCAGCACGAACGAGAGCATCTGGCGACCGGAGCAGCTCATGCTTTTAAGAAAGCAACTGACCTGGAACCCGATAATATCGATTACAGAATCAGTCTGGCTACGGTCTATACTGAAGTGCCTGATCAGGAAAACCCGATGATGGGCATACAACAGCTACTGGAACTCAATCGAAAGCATCCCGATGACACCAAAGTACTGACTGTCCTTGGGAAATTGGCCATCAAGACCGGACAGTATGACAAAGCAATCATCCGCCTAGAGAAAGTGCGTGTTTTGGATGCTAAGAACACCGAAGCGGCCTGCCTACTTTCCTTTGCTTACGACGGCGTGGGGAAGAAAAAAGAAGCTGAAGCACTAAAAAAATATTGTCAGTAATCCAATTGGATTACCTTATTAAAATAAATTAAAATTTATAATATGCCTTGTGGTAAAAAAAGAAAAAGACATAAGATCTCTACTCACAAAAGAAAGAAGAGATTGCGTAAGAACAGACATAAGAAAAAGAATAAATAGTTAAAACACTGATACCTCGGTAGCTTAAGGCTACTGGGGCATAGTATTTTCATCATACCACTTTCTGTTTGCGGCCATCGGTTGTGAACAGAAGTTCGGTATCATCTATGATATTCTAATCTCAAGGCTGTGAACAAAGAGCTGATTATTAATGCTCTGCCAAATGAAGTAGAAATCGCCTTATCGGAAGATGGCAAGCTGGTAGAGCTGCACAAACAAAAAAAGAGTAACTCCTACAATGTGGGAGATATTTACCTGGCTAAGATTCAAAAGATCATGCCGGGTCTCAATGCTGCTTTTCTCGATATCGGTTCGAGGAAAGATGCATTCTTACACTATACGGATCTAGGCCCCCGCCTTCCGGTCTTAATAAAATATACCCAAGAACTGTTGCGCAATCCCGCCGAGGCTTCCATGCGCGATCTCGATCTGACACAGGAAATACACAAGAATGGTAAGATTCAGGATGTCATGGACAAGAAAACCATGGTCATCGCACAGATACTGAAGGAACCCATCTCTACTAAAGGTCCACGTCTTAGTTGTGAGATCACCATACCTGGCCGGTATCTGGTACTAACACCATTTTCCAATGCGGTCACCGTTTCTAAGAAAATCGAAAATCCGGATGAAAAACTCCGTTTGCAGACGCTCATAGAAAGTATCAAACCACGCAATTTTGGGGTGATCGCACGTACAGCCGCTGAAGGTTGTAAAGTAGCAGAGCTGCACGATGAAATCAATTCTCTGCTGGCTAAATGGAATCAGATGGCCAGTTCGCTCTCTCCCACTAAGGGGCCTCAAAAGTTGCTCAGTGAGGAGGATAAGACCACTTCTATACTGCGAGATTTCCTGACCAGTGATTTCAACCGTATAGTGGTGAATGACAAGGAGATGTACAACAGCATCCGTGCCTTTATGAGCTCTATCGCACCTGAACAGGTTAAGATAGTAGAGCTGTATGAAGGACGTACCAGTGTCTTTGACCAATATGGTATTAATAAGCAGATAAAAGCTTCCTTCGGCAAGACCGCCACACTCAATTCTGGCGCCTATCTCGTCATAGAGCACACTGAGGCTATGCACGTCATCGATGTCAACAGCGGTCCGAAGATGTCTCGTTCAGATCTGGGCAATGCGCCACTGTCAGTCAATCTGGAAGCTGCTGAAGAGATCAGCCGCCAGCTGCGACTTAGAGATATAGGGGGACTTATTGTCGTGGATTTTATAGATATGAAGAATCCCGATCACAAGCGCGTGCTCAATAACAAGATGGAAGAAGTGATGTCGAAAGACCGAGCTCAGCATACCGTGCTGCCGCTCAGTAAATTTGGCCTGATACAGATCACACGCGAGCGAGTACGCCCCGCAGTGAAGATGAATACAGATGAAGTCTGTCCCACCTGTCAGGGTACCGGCAAGTCTAAGCCCTCTATTCTGCTCACCGATGAAATAGAAAGGGATCTTGGTTACCTCATTTCCAACAGGCCGGATGCCAAACTATCACTCAAGGTGCACCCATATATTCATGCTTTCCTGATGCTGGGATTTCCCAACAAGCGCATGAAATGGTATCTAAAATACCGCAAATGGATAAAAATCATACCGGACTCCAACTTCTCAATGCTGGAATACAAATTCTATGACGCGATGGGTGATGAAATCAGGTTTACTTAAGTCACTAGGAAAAAAGTCCTTTCATAAGTATTGATAACAAGAAATAAAAAGAGCCTCGGAACATTCTGAGGCTCTTTTTATTTTGATCTGGCCGTTTACTGGCTAAATAAATGTTTTGTCTCAGACAGAATGAACGTACAGATACACAGAAATAAAATGACACAGACTGCCCAGCAATACGAAGACATGAAAGATGGCATGATTGTACCTGATGTGATCAAAAGAATACAAGATGGCTCCCACTGTATAGAATATTCCCCCAGCCATCAACCACAAAAATCCATTAAAGGGGATAGTAAGGTACAACTGCTTGATATCAAATATGATCAGCCAGCCCATCAGCAAATACATAATGGTGGAAATGAGATCATATCGCCCGGTAAAGAAGATTTTTAATACTACTCCCACCAGTGCTATACTCCAGCATATACCAAATATAATCCAGCCATTACTCTGACTTAGTGTGACCAATGTAAACGGCGTATATGTACCGGCAATTAGTATGTAAATCGAAGCATGGTCCAATATGCGTAGCTTACGCCTTCGCTCCAGTGATTTCGAATGGTGATATATGCTCGAGGCGGCATAAAGTAAAATTAAGCTCAATCCAAAGATGTAAAAAGACAGTGTATTAAGTAATTTTTGCTCATGCATGCCTTTCAATACGAGCAGTACCATACCGAAAAGACTCAGTATCAACCCCAGCCCATGGGTGATTACATTCAACCGTTCTTCTTCGGGCGAGAAATAATCCGTAGTATCTGGAATATATTTTTTCATTAACCTTGATATTAACGCCTGAAAGTAAAAAGTTGCTTATCATGACATGTACTTTTCTAATTCTTCTTATCTAGAGTAAAGAGCTAAAGGCAACCCCATTTGTTACCTTTAGCTAATTAAATTCTATAATTATCAATTATGCCCAATTATATTTTGCAACTTTATTTCAAGTAAAGAGTTTATTCTACTGATTACATTTATCATTAGGACTTTTTCACTTAGCGCTAAACTAAAGAATAGCCATGCAATCATTACACTTCATAAGATACTTATTGCCTGTGCTGCTGAGTACAGCGTTTGTAATTGTGAGTGAGGTAGGTTATTTTTATTTGATCCTGCCATTGCTTTTTGCAGCCAATATCTTTAATGCGTATTGGGGAGAATTTACTGCTTCCGAGATAAAGATGGAGCTGCGACACTTTTATGGAAGCAAAGAGAGTAAAATAATAAAGCGGGTAAGTGGAATATTATTGGCAGCATTGGTCATTTGGTCTGTGATCTTTTACTTTCGGCAAGACTTTAGCATGGGTGCGGCTGCCTTATTCACCCTTTGTACCGGCTGTCTCACCGGCTGCTTTGTAGTGACCCTGGCACATGATCTGATGCACAGCAATCGGCGTATCGATCAATTGATTTCCGGTCTATTGCTTTTGATGGCAGGCATACCTTATATGGCCGCTGATCACGTGGTGGGGCATCATCGGATGGTGGGTCTTGCGGAAGATACCAACACCGCAAAAATCAATCAAAATTTCTATTCCTATTTTGTTCGTCTCTTTATTGACCGCATCTCCAACAGTTATTTTAATGGTTATGACTTACCGGTATATTTAAAAAAGAAAATTCTCCAGTTGAATTTACTGATGTTGTTTTTGCAGGTATTTATTTGGGTAGCAATCTATTTATTTTTTTCGGGTCCTGTAATGATCTTTTTTATTGCACAGGGACTGATTGCCTATTTTCTATATGAACTCATCAATTATGTTCAGCACTATGGTTTGTCTCGAAGCCACGCCGGTCAGCAGATCAGCATGCACTCCAGTTGGAACTGTTATTACAAATACACCAATTACATTCTCTACATGTTACCCCTTCACTCACTCCATCACTTGCCCACAGCTTCCAGAAAATTGACCGGTATAGATTTAAAATCTGGCCCTAAACTGCCTTATTTGTATTTTGTGATGGTATTTATGGCTTTAATCCCCTCTTTATGGTTTAGGAAAATGAATACCTTAGCGTTACAATTTAATCAGCAAAATGCATTCTAAGATTTATTGGCAGTTGTGCTGTTTACTTACCATTATTCTTTTCTTTCAAAAAGCGCCGATAGGATTTTCCCAAAATAATTTTGATGCTAATTTAATCTTCCTCACTTGGCATCCCGGAGGCGATGAAATGTATTTTCTTCAACCCCGACGACTTGATGCTCGTGCCAATCTAGTCCTCAATTATGGTGGCGTATTCGCTTATGAACATTTTGTTTACAAAAAGCGACTTTCTCTCAAACTTGCACAAGCTGCTTACAGCGACTGCGCGGCACTCTTCGCCGGTCATACGCACATCGCCTTCCGATGGAATGTACTTAGTAGCGATAGACATGCACTGCGCTTGGGCTTCGGTCCGACTTGGTTTTATCGACAGAGCTGGGAGCGCTTCCCCGGCTACATCCAGCAAAATCCTTATTTAAAAACACGTGGTGACTGGCAATACTCATTTGTATGGTATGGTGGTGAGATAGAGTATGATTATGCCCTCACGAATCGCTGGAACCTCGGCGTACGCATCATACCGGGTATTCCTAGCTTTTTTACCTTCGGTGTGGGTATCCGGTACTGGTTGAATCCGGTTCCCTCCACCAAATATTGGCGGCAACATCCCGAGTTGAAAAAATGGTTTTATACCCAACGGGACTTAGAAGAACTGAAGTGAAAATTGGAGTACGTCTTACTTTTCCAACTGGGTACGTCTCCTATTCTCAATATTTTTACATTCATACAACACCTTTTTATCTACTTTTTCAATTGCATAGGCTGAATTATTCCGAAATGAATGATTCTGGCATACAATATTCTGAGTACAAAGTATGATACAAAGTAGGTTAAAACCAAAAATTAAAGGATTCTAAAACACCATTTAGATCCTCTTATGTATCAAGGCAGAGTTTTTCAGTTTGCCGCGCACTTTCTCAACCTAAATTGAATTTCACGGGACACTACTGCTTCTTCTGTCAATCTCGCGCAGTTTTTCTCGTTTATTTGAGGATAATACTCTTATACTCGCTAGCTCCCGGTATCATACATTCACTGTTCTCCCATTGATGTCTTCCGTTTGGATAGCAGAGGGATTGGATGATTTTTTTACAGTTTTATTTCAGGCTTCTTAGAATTGTATTTTTCCTTACGTTTTCTACTTTTTTAAATTTCTCTGAATATTCGGTTACAACAATTTATAACACTGCGCAAAAAATCCGTCATGTGTATAACCCAGGCCCGACTCAGGATCGATGACCAGTCCACGACGGTCAAAGATGACATCGTCATAGTACGGCGGCTTATTCCAGTTGGGACTGCGCATCCGCACCACCAGCTTACGGTCGCTGATGCGTATGCCATAGATCCAGGAGTATGCCTGATCCTTGGTACCCCAGTAAACCACCCCATTGTAATAGCTGATCTGGCTTTCGATACCACCATCTGCTACCTTCTCGCCTACATACATGTCACCATTGTCCGCATTGATCTCGGTATAATGTCCTTCTAAGATACTGATGATCTTATTACCGATCAAAATCTTATCAGTACCATTCACAGGATAGGCATTGTCAATTTTCTTATTTTCCCTTACCCAAAGTTTTCTATTGCTTAGAGGCTCGATACAATAAATAGAATCCCGCGTGGTAACAATCCAATTATCCTTATATACTATGACACTTTCTTTCCAATAATTTATGAGCGGATTTTCTTCTACTCTTAGTGGAATAATCTCACTACCCTTTACCAAACTTATCTCCTGAAGTACTCTCCTGATATCTCCAGGGACAGTTTTTGCATAAGAAATAAAGTAACTCATAATAACATTGCCATTGTTGAGTTCAAAAAGCACAGGAGGAACCACAAGTATCAACTCACATTCCGGACAATCAGCATGATCTATTGTGCGCAAGTACTCTATAACACCGCTATAGACATTCATCCGGAAAATATACTGCTGCTTTGCATTCCAGTAGCCTAGATTACCATAAACATAATCGCCATATAAATTATAGTTGACCTGAAATTGTAGTCCCGGTGGCACCGTTGCCAGCTTCTTCATGCTTGCAGCGTTCTGACCGGTAAAGACCGACCAAGCATCCATCGCTATGATGCCTACCCACGGATGATAAAATACATTTAGATAATTTCCCTCATTGGGTCCGAAAAACCGCGCATGACTGGTGTCGCTCTTGTGTACGAACAGTAGTTTTTCCTGCTCTACCGCGTCGTAGCGGAATACCGCATAATCCGGTGTGATGGGGCAGGCATCGCTTACGGTGTAATCTTTATCCAGCCTGAGTGGAATCTGCCAGAGCAACTCCAGCGTCATTGACATGGGCTTGGTGGTATCACAGGGGGGATTATCACAAGGCTTAGGTTTGGGCGGAAGCGGCTCTTTGGTGCAGGCGCTCAGGAGTAATGAAAAAATTATAAACGAGTAAAGTTTCATTGAAAAGAAAATTAACTGTGTTTCATGTAAACGATTCTTTTTACAACAATTTATAACACTGCGCAAAGAATCCGTCATGTGTGTAACCCAACCCCGACTCAGGGTCGATGACCAGTCCACGACGGTCAAAGATGGCATCGTCATAGTACGGCGGCTTATTCCAGTTGGGACTGCGCATCCGCACCACCAGCTTACGGTCGCTGATGCGTATGCCATAGATCCAAGAGTAAGCCTGATCATTGGTTGACCAATATACCACCCCATTGTAATAGCTAATATTGCTGTCGATACCTCCGTCTGCTACCTTTTCGCCTACATACATATCGCCATTGTCCGCATTGATCTCTGTATAATGGCCATTCGAAATACGAATAATTTTATTTTCAATTAAAATATTATCGGTAACATAAGTTGTAACTTCGTTATCTACTTTTTTCTTTTCCTTTACCCAAAGTTTATTAAATGACTTTGGCTCTATACAATAAATCGAATCTGACAATACAATTAATTTATTATCATATATTAGCGATGTTATATTTTTATAATAAATCTTTGGGTCCACTTCTGTTTTTATAGGTTGGATTTTATCACCACTGATTATATTCAATTCCTGCACTACTTTGAGTTTTCCACCAGGAGCGACCTCATCTGCATAAGCGATAATATTATTCATCAGGATAGTCCCGTCATTTAAAAGAAACAACTCGGGCGGATCAACGCCTATCAATTTACATTCCGCACATTCACTGTGCTCAACAGTGCGGAGATATTCGATCTCACCTGTATAGACATTCATCCGGAAAATGAACTGCTGCTGCGCATTCCAGTAGCCTAAATTACCATAGATAAAATCACCCAATAATTTATATCGCGCCTGAAATTGTAATCCATTCGGTACAGTAGCCAGTTTCTTCATAGAGGTAGCATTCTGACCGGTGAAGACCGACCAGGAATCTATTGCTATGATGCCTACTCCCGGATGATAAAATACATTCAGATAATTTCCCTCATTGGGGCCAAAAAACCGCGCATGACTGGTGTCGCTTTTGTGTACGAACAGCAGTTTTTCCTTCTCTACAGCGTCGTAGCGGAATACCGCATAATCCGGTGTGATGGGGCAGGCATAACTTACGGTGTAATCTTTATCCAGCCTGAGTGGAATCTGCCAGAGCAACTCGAGCACCATGGACTGTGGCTTTGTGGTATCACAGTCAGGTGTCGTACATGGTTTAGGAAGCAGCGGCTCTTTGGTGCAGGCGCTTAAGAATAATGTAAGAAATAAGATCAGTTTCATTTTCATTTGATTAAAGTTAAGATCTGTGCATGAAAAACATGCACAGATCTTTGTTAATATTTATCTTTTAGCTGTGTAAAACCACTTAATACTGTTGTCTATTTCCTCTGTTGGATTATCACCCCTATTAAGGGTACCATCGTAGATTGCATTCAGCCCTAGTTTTGTATTTCGGTCATTTCGTACCTGCATGTGAGAAGAATTGAATAATTTTTGCAAAGGTACCGTATTACCCGGTAGTGCGCTCTGGCTGTCGTAGAGAACGACACCATCCGACTTTTTACGGATAGCCGTACCCCTGATCAAATCTGTACCCCAGCCAGTGACTAAACCATAACTACAACCGAGCGATGTGCCGGCCCACTCATCTTATAATCTCTCTGCTTTCTGGACACAAGTATTGGCATCTGTAATTTCGTTAAAAATAAAGTCCTCGGAGCAGGCATTATTTCCATACTCATCTTCCTGGAACAAAGTTACTTTGCATGCATCTTTGTAGGTAAGCGCACCAATAATGACCTTATAACTGTCGTCAGCGGTATTGAAAAATTCTATACCATTTGAAAGCGCTTTCACTTCAGTACGCAAATCCTCAAGCATGCTCCTTCGGAGTATATAATCCCACTCATCTGCGCGATCCAGTCTGCCCTGCATGGCATCCCGCTTCTCAAAGAAGACACGTTGGATACTGTCAACAGTATATTTCATGGTATTAGGCCCATAATCTGCATTAGCTGTGAATGGCATATGTGTCACACTGGGTTCTCTAAAATAGTGCAGTGTGCGCCATATCAGAAATGAATCCGGCTCCTCTGAAGCAAAAGCAACTCTATTAACCTTAAATTTCTTATCAGGATCTACTTCATAGTTCTTCATGTTCTGCAGAAATGGAGCTCCGGGGAGGTAATCATTAGTCTGAGTCTGATTGGCAATTTTATCAATCAGGTTTTGCCAGATAAAATCACCTTTTTCGCAAATGATGTCAACCAAAGCTTCTAATGCTTTGTAAACTATAAGGCGCTTGAGTGAATTATTGCCATCTAAGTTTGCACTAATTATTGCAGGTCCTAAATTAGCACAAGTATTTCTCACAAAGATTTTGCCTAACCCGGTGCCGCCTTGTTGTATGCTCCGTGCATTGCGTAGGATCTCAGCACCATCATTTGAGGTAACAAAAGTTACAAACCCTCCGAATAATTGATGTGAAGAACTATTTTCAGCATTCCATTGCATTGTTCTGGCTACAATTCCACCCTGGCTATGGGCTATTACCAAGTTATTTGAAATTTGTTCCTCTGTCTGATCCCGGCTCGCAGAAGCATTCTTCAAATCTGTCAGGGCATTGAACCCACAATCCCACATAGTGTTATTGCCTGCAGTATAATCCGATACATAGTTGGCCACTTTGCGCGCTTTAAAATCTAAATAGCCTGCCGTACTTGCATTCTTGGCCGGATCCCAAGAGTGGACATCGCCTCCGAGTCCTGGTAGCCATAAGATGAGCCGCTCGTTGATAGTATCAGGTGGATCGAGTGTCGGGGTAAGCTTTTCTAAGATGGGTTTTAGCGGAAAGGGTGGCGCCTCCATTATAGGCAGCGCTTTCAACTCAACGTTATTATTGAATGTACAATTAGTCTGTGCTTGTACATGTACCTGGATGATAACCAGGATAAGTGATAATATAAGATTTTTCATTTGATTTTTATTTTAGAGATTTAAAATTTTAATATTTTTTGGGTATATTGCACATTGTTCAGTCGGTAGGAAAGTATCAGCAGATTTGATGTAACGCCTTGTGGATGTATAGCTAGGTTGCCTAAAATATCCGATGAAGTAGTAAAGGGAATTTCCCGTCCATTAATATCATAAAGTTTTACATTCTCCGGCATGTATTTGTTGTCTGCAACATTTAGGATGAAGCTAGATGTGGTGGGATTAGGAAAAACCGAGACCAAATCTCTTTGTAAGCTGGGGCCAGGCTCAGGAAGATTTGAAAGGAAATAATTGTAGCTTCCTGTCATACCTATATTATATCCAGAATAGGAAATCTCTTTAGCTTGGATCACGCACAATCCACTTACGAGTGTAATGAAATTTTGCGTCAGTGATCTGGTTTTGTAGACATACTGTTCGTCCTCTGTAAAATAGTCCGTTTTTAGCGAAGCTATTTTTGAGCCGCTTTCATTGAGTAAATAACTTCGGGTCTTAGATTGGTTGTCAAAGATAATCTTCTGATCTGCACCAGTTATTTCCAAATACTCCGGGAAATGATTAACAACAGTATAGCCTGCATGATAGATAGAATCTAGCTGGGATATAGTAAGTTGAGGTACAAAGCTGTAATTGAGCGGTTTCGGAAATATAGGGGAAACATTCTGAATCTTAGATGCAGCCAGATCCAAAGCCAGTGCAGCATTGGGCGGGCTAACCTGCTCTATAAAACTTCCTGCAAGCGAATATCTTGCTACAGAACCATCGGGCGTGTATTTAATAGTTGTCACCGGAAAACTGAAGAATCCGTCTATTCCAAGGTAATTTTTGATGGTAACAGCTCGCTCGGCAAAAGCACCATCAATCCATTTGTAACTTACATTCTGATTATACAACTTCGGTTGCATCTGTGCTCTATCCACCTGATTGACATCATCAGGCAGTGTATTATCATTCAGGATATAAAAGTCTTTCTCACTTTCTATCCAGTTTGCGGTAAGATTCCCAGTGGGAACCGGTTGGGCCAGAGCGCGTAGGCTCATGAGGCAGATGAATAATAAAAAAAAGTTTTTCATATTAGTACAAATTTTAAAGTTTACAAATTATTTTACTATTTTGATGATGAACAAAGATGAGTACCTTCATTCCCAAAAACAAGTTACACTTTTCTACATATGAAGAAATTTGGTTAATTTGTCATACTTTCCGTAATTTTATATACATATGTAAACTATTTTAATATATTCTATGAGAATTCCGGAACCTGCTTTTCAAGAAAGGATTATCAATACGCTATTGAACTCCTTTTCAAAAGCTGAATTGGTGGGAATGATGCAGTCTCACCTACATTTATCCAAGGCTACCTGCTATAAATACATTAATTGCACTACAGACATTAGTTACAATCAAATGTCCGTGTTTTTGGAAATTAGCCAAGTGAAAGAAGTCATCAATCAGGAGAGCCTCATAAATCCGGGGGTTACCAAGTGGTTTTACCCGCCCTTTATCAATGGTGTGAATACCCACATTTATTTAGATAGTCTCCAGTCATATCTCAAGCTATTGGACTCTTCTGATGCTAAGATAATTATGACCACATACGAGATACCTATATTTTACTATATGTATTTTCCGTCATTATTTGCCTTTAAATTATTTTGTTGGTCAAAAACCATTTGGATGGAGAGTGAATTTTATTCAGAGAAATTTGATTTAAATGACATTCTAAAGGAGGATATCGTGAATATAATTCAGGAATTATGTGATCGCTACCATTCTATACAAGCTGTGGAATATTGGACTACCAACATGGTGAGTAATACCATACGGCAAATTATGTATTTCCGGGATACAGATCGGTTTAAAAACATCACTCAAATCAGAAAATTGATTCAGGATTTAAAGGACCTGACAGGTCTGATGCAAAGTATGTCTGAAAGCGGTCAAAAGCGATTGGCAGATAAAGTATCACTGGGAGCAAAAGCGAAGATTTATCAAAATGATATTTATTACACGAATAATTTATTTATAGTTAAAAGCACGAAATTAAATTACGTATTTAGTTCATTTGATAACCCCAATTATATCCTTAGCAGTGATCCCCGTATAATCCAAAAGACATTGCAATGGATTAAGGATATGGACAGGCACTGCGAATCATTGTCAGAAACAAATGAAATAGCCCGAAATCAGTTTTTTGAACAGCTCTATCAAGCTATCGATATACTTGAGTTTTAATGATTTGATTTTATCACATTGTCCCCTTACTCAATGCAATCGGCTCATGAAGACTTTTGGTTCTATCACACCAGTTGCCACTAAGTACTTTCATTCCGAAAGCATCGCGCATTCTATGGCTTCAATACTTCGTCGGCTACCCGATTTGATATCGCCAACAATTAATGTAGTACCTTCATTTAAGCCATCATATGGCCGAAATCTCGAATATCATTATGAATTAGAAGTAAGTTGCGACAAAATATGGAATATCGCAAATAGAACAAAATCTAAACTCTGAAATAGCAGTTTTCTTTTATTAAATGTCGAGGGTTAGAACCGGCTTCCATCCAAATTCTATAAGTAGCACGCCCGAGATTAAATTAAAGCCACTTCTTCTCAAAATACATACCCTGCAAGGAGTTCAATGTGCGCAGCTTTGGTCGTATGCGCTTTCAGCATCGAGCCGATATAAAATTTATGCGGAATATATCCATCCAAAAAAGGATAATAAGCCAACCCGATCTTGGTATAAAAGTCTTCACCCGGTACTCTTTTATTTAGCACATAGGCGCCCAACCCATACCGCGTTGTGATCTTACCAAACTGTACTTCCTCTTCAAAATAAATCGCCAGTTGGTTCTCAGGTTTGAACAAATGACCACCTTCCAGTCCCAGACAACTGCGCAGCCAGGTATTGTGCTGTCTCATTACCATTACTTGACCCTGGAGGTTTAGAAAAACTCTATTTCGCTCCGCATCATATTCATAAAAACCTACGCTAGTGCCTACTCTATAGCGCCATTGTTTGTAATTTCTCACTTTCTCAAAAGTCTTTAGCTCGACCTCTCTTCCCTCGGGACACCAAGAGAGGCTGCCATATATCGTGCCGGAGTTGGTACCTGCATTTGGAAATTTAAAGGCGCCATTGGACAGATGCTGTACCAGACCACCTACTTTGACATCCAGTGAGTGGGATAGATTGACCCGCACACCGGCGTCCAGTATAGAGGTCGCATTCAGCGGCGTGCTGATGAGGTGATTCTCCGGGTTCCCCACCGGGTCATAGGTCTTCGTCACCCAGGCTAGGCCGGTTCCATGTTTGATTTGGATGGCACCCCAAGCACGTTTCACGATATTAAACTCCAGATAAGGTAATAGTGTAATTGAATAGCCATACACTGGTCTATTCCCCAGATCACGTACACACAGACTAAGTCCCATTTGCGGAAAATTATGGTCGTACTGCCAATACTTTGACCCATCTGTTAGTTTGTAAAAGTCAAATGAAAAAGATGATTGGTATGCTTCTGGCACCTTTCTAAGGGAGCGGTGAGTGATAAAACTTCCGTACCCATATCCCGTCTGAAAACCATATCTGTTCTGGCCTGAGGCTGCAACAATATAGACCATTGCAGCAATCATTATTATTCCCTTCTTCATTATGTGCTACCGGTTTTTTTCACTTCAGCTACCAGAGGATCCATCACCCTAGACCATCTGGAAGGTATCATCGCAAGAAAAGCCATTTGGGAAAATGGAAATGGAAAAGAGGGTCCGAAGTCTGTAATTTTAGTTACATCAGGCTCAATCTTTAAATGGTGAATTGAATGAATCGGCATGAGAAAAAGTAGATAATTTGACAGTCGGTAATAACAATTCCAGGAATGAGAAAACTCTACCGGCTCAAATTTTCCCGATGTTATCTGACTCCTATTCAAACCATAATGCTGTATGTAGGTCACTATCTCATAGATTAATGGGACTAAGACAAATTGAATTAACAGCCAGGCTCCCACCTTCCAATTAAACACAAGTGCCATGACAGCCAGTAAAATACATACCAGCAAGCGAACCATATTGCCCCTCACAATAGTCCTCTTTTGAGCTTGCGGGAAATTAGCTTTTAATCCAAAAAATATTGCTATTCGAGCAGGTATGGACCGGTATAGATAAATATATAAGGATTCGCCCTGTCTTGCTGAAGCAGGATCCTGAGCCGTACCTACGAAGCGATGATGCGTATAGACGTGGTCATTCTCAAGATAGAAAAAACCATTAATCAGCATTAATGAAGTACCTAAGATTCGCGCTACAGTATGGTGATGATGTATTAATTCATGCGCCAATGAAACACTGAAGTTCGAATTAAGAATAATGACAGTATAAATAAAGAAAACGTATTGAATTAAAGTTAATTCATAATTACTAAGGAAATAAACAATCCACAAATTAAATAGAATAAAAAATATTCCACTCATGATTTTCAATATACTGAATGCAATAGAGTGATGGAATGCAATGTATTCTTTAGCGAGTTGTGATACACTGAATTTTCCGACTGCCTTATTAAATAATCCTAAAAAAGGCAATATAAACGGACCTAAATAAATCCAACCACTATAGGACAAAATAATAAAAAAACCGGTTAGGAATATCGGCAGATAATATGGAAGTATTTGACTAACTCTCATCATGAATGAAACCAAAAAACAGTTCACCGGTTTTAAGTTCTTTTTGCGAACATTCGAATTTTCCTACCGATAATGGAGTCAATACTAACACTTTCTCAGAATTCTACAATATTTGGCCAAAAGTAAGCAGATTATTGTCAGGGTCCAGTATCGCGAATTCCCGCTGACCCCATGGTTTAGTCTGCAGGTCACCATTGGGATGAATAGCTACCTTGTGCTCCAATAACGTGTGATACCAGAGATCAATGTCATCTGTGCGTATATATACTTGTCCATAATTCTCAGCGGGGTCTAGGTCTTCGAATAGAAAGAAGTGAATCTGAACCCTATCCTTCTCTACCATCAAATAATGAGGGTATTCCGCCTCTCCATATATTTCAAAGCCCAATTGATTGCAATAGTAGTCTTGCGTAATGGCCTTATTTCGCATCGGTAATTTTGGATTGATGTGTGTCAGCATAAAAGTAATTGAGGTGTATTAAAATGGGAAATTCTCGCAAATATAAGTCTTTGGTCCTTAGCAGCGCATTTGCTTGTGAGCGTGGTGGCACTTTGGGAGATGTTTCCACTCTGCATTCTTTGCATGGGGACAAACGTTATTATTCGTCTATTGCCCATACACTACGGTTTATTATTACCTCTAGCAAATAGCTAAATACAAATACCTGACGACTGAAAACTGAAAGACAATTGGTCGTTCCAATATTGAGGAATAAGAGACCCATGAAATTGAAGAATTACACTGCTCAGTAAGGTGAGATTCCTCAGCCGGCCTGCCAGCTGAGGAAAGACAATTGATTAGGTGGAGATAAGGGGGCGGCGAAATTGACTAATCGAGGGGCAATTTCGCCGCCTCTTTATTTATCAGAATTCTGCCAGTCATTTCGAAGGAACCTTTAGGTGACTGAGAAATCTCATGAATAGAACCTAGAGTTGCCTGGTTCTTTCTTTTATATCAGCTTCTATCTTCAAAATCTCTCCATATAGTACAAAGAAATATATGATCTGCCTGTTCTAGCTAAATTTCTCGTTTTAAAATCAGGTCTTATGCTATGCTCTAAAAGAGAGCCTTATCCTAAATTCGCCATGATCAGTTTACCAATCCTTTTCACCTAAATTCCGAAATGAACCCGATTTTACCTCAACAGGCAAAATATTCTAGCTGGGCTTTAAATTGGTCTATTCTTCCCTCATAAAAAAATCCTACGACAAATTCATTTCACAATAAATCTACCGTAGGATAGTATATCAACTTTTCTCTTAAAACTTCATTCCTGCAAGCGCCGGATTGGACATTCTCTTGCGATCACTTTCAGTCAATACGATCTTGCGAAGTCGTTGACTTTTAGGCGTTATTTCTACGTATTCATCAGCTTGAATATATTCGAGTGCTTCTTCCAGTGAGAACTTTCTCGCCGGTGGAATTTTAGTAGCGTCATCTTTACCCGCAGCCCTGAAATTGGTCAATTGTTTTCCCTTAACAATATTGATCACCAAGTCATTCTCACGGGAATGCTCGCCTACTATCTGGCCTTCATAGATCTCATCACCTGCTTCTGCAAAGAAACTGCCACGATCTAATAGTTTATCTATTGAATAAGCGGTACAGGCACCTGTCTCCATTGACACTAATACTCCTGCAGATCGTCCCGGCACTTCACCTTTATAAGGCTCGTATTCGAAAAAACGGTGATTCATTACCGCTTCACCGGCCGTAGCAGTAAGCAATTGATTTCTAAGCCCCATGATACCACGTGAGGGAATCTTAAATTCGAGGTGTTGCATATCGCCCTTAGGCTCCATCACTGTAAGTTCGCCCTTACGCTGAGTGGTGTACTCGATTACCTTCCCGGCGTACTCAGCAGGAACATCAACGATCATGATTTCTACCGGCTCGCATTTCACGCCGTCGATTTCACGTAAGATTACTCTAGGCTGACCTACCTGAAGTTCGTAGCCTTCGCGACGCATGGTTTCTATCAAAATAGATAGGTGAAGAATTCCTCTTCCAAATACCATGAATGCTTCGGGTGATTCAGTATCCTCTACTCTCAGAGCCAGATTTTTCTCAGTCTCCTTGATCAATCGATCCCGGATGTGACGTGAGGTTACAAATTTACCTTCCTTACCGAAGAAGGGACTATTATTGATAGTGAACAGCATGTTCATAGTAGGCTCATCTATGTGAATACCTTCCAATGGTTCCGGATTTTCAAAATCACAGATAGTGTCTCCAATCTCGAACCCTTCTATACCTACTATAGCGCAGATATCTCCAGAACGAACTTCGGTAGTTTTCACTTTACCTAATCCTTCAAATGTGTATAGTTCCTTTACCCGGCTCTTAGTTTGTGCCCCATTTCTTTTGAATAGTGTCACCGGCATATTTTCTTTGATTATACCTCGGCTAACTCTACCGACCGCAATCCGGCCGACAAACTGTGAATAATCCAGTGAAGTAACTTGCATCTGCACTGTACCTTCCTGGAAAGGTGCTTGAGGAATATACTGGACGATGGCATCTAGCAGTGGGGTGATATCCTCTGTCTTATTGCGCCAGTCTGTACTCATCCAGCCTTGCTTCGAAGAACCGAAGATAACAGGGAAGTCCAACTGATCATCAGTAGCATCAAGTGCATAAAATAGGTCGAAGATCAATTCATGAATCTCATCCGGACGGCAGTTTTCTTTATCTACTTTATTGATAACTACGATCGGCTTCAAGCCTAGAGCTAATGCTTTAGTAGTAACAAAACGAGTCTGAGGCATGGGCCCCTCGAATGCATCCACTAGCAAGATAACACCATCAGCCATTTTAAGTACGCGCTCTACCTCACCACCGAAATCTGCGTGACCTGGGGTGTCAATGATATTGATCTTTACGTCTTTGTAGCGAACGGCTACATTCTTCGATACGATGGTGATGCCACGCTCCCGCTCCAGGTCATTGTTGTCCAGGATTAATTCACCCGGTGCCTGATTGTCTCTGAACTGATTGGTCTGGTGTAGAATCTTGTCAACCAGTGTGGTTTTACCGTGGTCAACGTGGGCGATTATCGCGATATTTCTGATTTGTTGCATTAAGCTTTGTCAATTTTGGCGCAAAGATAAGTTTAACTGATGGAAAAATAATACATAGACCTTCAAAAACGTCATATTTTTTATTCTGAATACATTAATAATCAGCGAATTAGGCACATTGCCATACATAATTAGGCAAAATGGTATGCCTAACAAAATAATAGGAGAACAATCTGAGCGATGGCTGATCGTATTTTGAGGTGCTTCGCTTTAGCGTGTTGGCGCTTTAGCTAGTTGTCTTTTGCTTCTTGCTCCCTCATGATATACGTTGTCACCTGTCACATCAGCCTTCGGCTGATTAGTCTTTGGGGCGCTACGCTCTTGGTCTTTAGCAATTTGCGCTTTTGCATGTTAGCACATGGGCATATTAGGTGGTTAGCAGGAATTTACAAGTCACTTGTCATTTTTTGGTCTTTGGAATTTAGCCTTTAGTCTTATAGCAGTCAAGTTTTCCCTACATTTGAAATATGCAACCTGAAAGTTTGGAAAGTATCCGCTTATTACCAAAGATTGAATTGCACCTGCACCTCGATTGCTCACTGAGTGAATCTGCTATAACTCAGTTAATTCCCGGCATCACACACGAGGAATATCTGGAAGAATATACATTGCCTGAGAAGATATCGGGTCTAGAGGAGTTTCTCTCACATACTGAGAAATATGTGCTACTACTGCAGACTCAAGCAGCCTTAGAATTAGCTGTTCAAGATATTTTCAAACAATTAAAAGCAGATAATGTCATCTACGCAGAGATTCGATTTGCTCCTTTTCTTCATACTCAGGAAGGTCTTAGCGCAGATGAAGTAGTTTCCATCATCTCTGCTCAGACCGAAATAGAAATTGAAAAGCATGGCATTCAGGCGGGATTGATACTGTGTACGCTTCGTCACTTTACCACCGCCCAGAGTATGGACACCGTCCACCTCGTAGAGAAATACCGCAACAAAGGAGTATGTGGGTTTGACATAGCCTCGAATGAACACCTATCACTCTTACCCCACGTCATCGCCTTTGAGTATGCTCATCATGCTGAGATCAATTGCACAGCGCACTGTGGCGAAGCCAGAGGAGCAGAAAGTGTCGTTGAAGTATTAGATATACTAAATCCGACTCGCTTGGGTCATGGAGTCAGATGTATCGAAAATGATGATCTGGTACATAAGTTGATCCGAGAACGAATTCACCTGGAGTTCTGTCCCACCTGCAATGTCCAACTCGACGTGGTACCCTATTATCGCTTGCATCCCATCGACGGCCTGTATCGCAGCGGCATGCAGCTCAGTGTCAATACCGACAATCGCAGTCTGACAGGCATCGATCTCACTGGGGAATATGAAAAGTTAACCAGGTACTTTGGTTGGGAGAAAGCTGATTTCTACGCCACCAACTTGATGGCTCTCAGAGCCGCCTTTACTTCCGATTCAATCAAAGAAGCGCTCGCAGATAAATTAAGATCAGCGTATGTCGATTAGGCTTTGATTTTCAAAATTGCAAGCAGCTTAGTATTGACAACTATTTTAACTGCAGGTAATATTTCGTTGCTAGAGGATTTTAAAAATCACCAGTTACATCTCTTGACCGGAATAATTTGAAAAATTTCAAGAGAAATTGAAAGAGTAATAAATCTTTTATGTTTGGTAATTATGTTATTTATTTTAGCGTACTACTCGGTACTACTTTTTATGCAGTAAGATTTTAAGTCTTGCTTCATCGTGTTCTTTAAATGCGTTACTTGCTTCCAAATGTTTTTCCATAGCGTCCATATCATCACCAACTATCGTTGCACTAAATTCCCATGCCCTTTGCATCATGCGGATATAAGTAAGTGGATCGTACTGTCGAGTAAGCCGTCTTAATGCCCCCAAGTAATCATCACGGTAAACAGTGGGAATAATAATTCTTGTTTGACTGTTTTTTACTAATTCTGCATTCATCATGACTCTTGCTATACGCCCATTGCCATCTAGAAAGGGATGAATTTCGCTAACTAAAAACATTAGATAGATTGCTTTAGCAAAAGTATGTGTAAGAGCCTGATAATAGTCAAAACCTTTTATAAGTGTACCCTTTACTAATGTGTGTTCTACAAAATACGTTTCACCGGCCCTATTATTTTTATTTTTAAACCGTCCCGGATCCTTTGATTCTCTTGCATTCAATAAGAAGCTATGTCGAAACAATAGTAACTCCAACATTTGTTCTGGATCTGCCGGTGTAATATTCATCTCAGTTTTATTGCTAACGAGTTTGTATGTACCCAATACATCATGTGAATCTTCATTGCGGCTTGGCATTGGTGTGTCAGTTTCTATTATTCGTTTTGCATCTTCCAATTCAAATTCTGTTCCTTCTATGTAATTGGAAAAATAAGCTTCATAAAAAGCAAAGTTGTGGAAAGATTGATTACTTAAATTCCTTTCAGGCATGTTTGCAAATTCCCGTTGCTCTAATTCTACAAATAGTTTTTCAAACAAGGTTAGTCTTATGGGGTCGTAAGGATTACCTAATGCCCTTGCAATAGCCACTGGCGATGATAATATTTTTGAAGGTTGAGTAGAAAGCAATGCGCCGATGAGTTTGTTTAATTTCTCAAACTCACTTTTCATATCTATTTTATTAGCTATTACCTTCGTTCTTTCTCTAAACTCATTTAACCCCGCTTCTCCTTTTACCCTAATAATATCTTCTAATTTTTTTTCAATTTCAGTAACGGATATCGATTTTGATATGGATCCCTTCTGGCGACTCTCTTGCAAATTTTCAAGCAATGCCCTTTCAGTTTGTGAAACAAATAAATCACCCGAAAAACGATTATCACCTTGTATTGGAGCATAACCTTTCATAAACCGAAGTGTAATACCAGGAAGGTTGATTTTTTTAGTATAGGTATAAGTAAGAAAGATATGACCTGCTGATGTGGGCTGAAACTCTAGTGCCGACCTGTGGCTAAGCAGAGCTCCGGAGTACAACTTACCCAGTATAGTAAAAAGGTTACGCCTAATAATTGTTTCCGGACTATCCACAAAATTAGGCGTATAAATGCGGGAAGCTATTTTTCGCAGCTTGCCGGATTTTTCCAACTTAGAAATTTGCTTGCTAATCTGTGATTTACTCGAAGAAAAAATAACTTCTTGTAGATTATGTGATAAAATATTTTCCACTAAAATGAAAATTCAAACAAAAATAGCAAAAAATTTCCATTAAAGTGGTGATTTAGGAAAATATTTTCCACTATAGGTTATATTAATTTCCTTCTCACTCCTAATATTGGTAAGTAAGCTCGAGGAAAATCGCTAAATAAACTCCATTGTTGTATTTTAATCCTAGTCAGTAGTTTTTTCAAGCCCAAATACATCCCGATATATATGCTTGGTACCGACAACTATTTTTTGAACTGACCTTAATTCATTGCCAAATTATTCTTAAAAATACCAATTAGCGAATTTATTCCGGTATGAGCTTATTTATAGAAAATTTCCAATAAATTGATGAGATAGAAATATATTTTCCGCTATAAGCTTTAATATTTTCTTATCGCTCAATTATTAGCAACCTTTCCACTTTGCGAAAAATGTCTTACAGTTTGAGGATTTTGCGCGTGGTGATCACCCTATGTTCCGCATCCAATACCTGAACCACATAGACGCCAGCAGCCCAATTGCTCACATCCAGAGCGGGTTTGTAGTCGAATAGATGCGCCTTGCCTTGTAGATCGGTCATTCTGACTTGTACCGGTATCCGGCTGAAGCTTCCGGAAATATTCAGTTGCTGATACAACGGATTGGGATAGAAGGATACTACAGATTCTACAAGGTTATCTGTAGAGCTAGTAGCAGACGGAATTGTTATTTTGGTTTTTATGGCTTTATCACCTGTATTACCACCATTGTTGTTGGCAGCTACCATCGCTGTGTAGAAAGTTACATCGCCTAGATTGGTAGCAGGCGCCTTCCAGTTGATGAGAAAGATATTGGACGCACTGGGTTTCGAATGTTCCGCATACTGTCTGTTCTTAAGTACAGTTAGCTGAGTCCCGGCCACCGGATTCAAAAATCCATTTAGCGGAGTATTGGTCTTATCCTCCAGCCCGATCATTTGAAAACCATACACAGCCGGTACGGTCATTCCATCCGGCTTTATTTTAAGTGTGATCTGATATGTTTGGCCCGGGAAATACGAAGTCACTGCCACTCCATTTGTATCAGCAATAGTCAGTTCGGGCGTGATGCTATAGGTATTATCCTTGTGACAATCAGAACAAAAGTAACTCTTGTCACCCGGTGCACCGGTATTACCTTCTCCGCCTACCTTAGCGCGGCCATTCTTATTACTCATGAATAAAAGCAATAAGCTACCCATGAAGGCTAAAGGAATCAGTCTTTTCATTTTATTATTTTAAAAAATTGATGGAATAATGTGTTTGGGGAAATAAAAGTACATTAAATCTCTATTTTACTGTTACATATCAAGAAAAATAAATTCATTACTTAGAATAGATATAAATAAGGAATAGTACGAGTTAAATTTCACTTTGCTTTACTTTGTTAATACTTTTGCACTACATTAAATATAGACCTGAATGAGCTGGTTTTCAACATTTATTACCTCCAAAATAGGCCAAAAGTTCGTCATGAGCTTGACCGGCTTGTTTATTATACTTTTCCTGGTGATTCACCTCATAGGCAATCTGCAGTTACTGATGAATGACGGCGGAGAGGCGTTCAACCGATATGCGCACTTCATGTCACACAATGTGATAATTGAGGTGATTTCATTCGGTCTGTACTTCTTTATATTGCTTCACGCTGTGCAGGGGATTGCATTTGCCCTCAAAAACCGCAAAGCACGTGGCGAAGTTCGATATACTAAGAATTATCAGGGAAACAAAAAATTTGCAGCTACTAATATGGCTCTATTGGGCTCTTTAATTTTATTTTTTATCATCCTCCATATGAAGGATTTTTGGTGGAAATATAAATACGCAGGTCAGGTACCTGATGGCAATCTGTATAATGCGGTAGCAGCTTCTTTCTCCCAATGGTGGATTGTAGCCTTTTACCTCTTTTCAATGGTGGTATTATTTTTTCACCTTTCACATGGCTTCTACAGTGCTTTCCGTACGCTAGGCGTTCATAATAAGAAATATACGAGCATATTACGCTTTCTCGGACTTGCATACTCTATAATAGTCTGTTTGGGTTTTGCCATCATACCGATTGTCTTCTATTTCCAACATAACTAATCAATTCCTCCTTAGGAGGTCAAAATAAATTTTGCACCAATGAAGTTAGACGCAAAAATTCCAGAGGGAACCATTGAAGATAAATGGACCAAATACAAATCGTCCATTCATCTCGTCAATCCCAGCAATAAAAGACATCTGGAGGTAATCGTGGTCGGTTCCGGTTTAGCCGGCGCCTCAGCTGCCTCTACCCTGGCCGAGCTGGGGTACAAAGTAAAGGTCTTCTGCTTTCAGGATAGCGCCCGCCGCGCACACAGCATCGCCGCTCAGGGTGGCATCAATGCAGCGAAAAACTACCAAAATGATGGCGATAGTGTCTATCGTCTGTTTTATGATACAGTCAAAGGAGGCGACTACCGCTCCCGTGAGGCGAACGTATATAGACTGGCTGAGGTCAGTGGCAACATCATCGACCAGTGCGTGGCACAGGGCGTACCCTTCGCACGTGAGTACGGTGGCTTGCTGAGCAACCGTTCTTTCGGCGGCACACAGGTACAGAGGACATTCTATGCAGCCGGCCAGACCGGTCAGCAATTACTGCTGGGTGCATATTCAGCTCTGGAGCGGCAGGTCGGCATGGGCAAAGTACAGATGTATGCTCGCCATGAGATGCTCGAAGTCGTCAAGATAGACGGAGTAGCCCGTGGCATCATAGCCCGGGATCTAATCACCGGCAAGCTGGAGCGACACTTCGGCCATGCAGTTCTACTATGCACCGGCGGATATGGCAACGTCTTCTTTCTATCCACCAATGCAATGGGGAGCAATGCTACTGCGGCTTGGAAAGCGTACAAAAAGGGCGCTTATTTTGCCAATCCCTGCTATACACAGATCCACCCTACCTGTATCCCGGTCGCCGGTAATCACCAGTCCAAACTGACCCTCATGTCAGAGTCACTAAGGAATGACGGACGTATCTGGGTTCCAAAGAAACAACATGATTCACGCCGCGGCAATGAAATACCTGAGGAAGAGCGCGACTATTATCTAGAGCGACGATATCCGGCCTTTGGCAACTTGGTTCCCCGCGATGTAGCTTCCCGAGCAGCCAAAGAGCGCTGCGATGCCGGCCATGGTGTAGGCGCCTCAAAGATGGCGGTCTATCTTGACTTTAATGATTCATACCGCCGATATGGTGAGATAGAAGCTCGAAAGCAAGGACTTGATAATGCTGATGCCGCTACTGTAATAGCGTTGGGCAAAGACATAGTGAAGGAAAAATACGGCAACCTGTTTGATATGTACAAGCAGATCACCGGTGAAGACCCCTATGAAGTACCCATGCGGATTTATCCCGCCGTCCACTATACTATGGGTGGCCTTTGGGTTGACTATAATCTGATGACAACAGTTCCGGGTTTATATTCCCTGGGAGAATGTAATTTCTCAGATCACGGAGCCAACAGGCTGGGAGCTTCTGCATTGATGCAGGGCCTCGCAGACGGTTACTTTGTCATTCCCATCACTATAGGAGAATACCTGGCAAAAGACATCAGTACAGCAGCTATCCCGACCACCCACGAAGCTTTCGAAGCTGCAGAGATCGAGGTACAAGCCAATATCGATCACCTGATGGGCGTACAGGGCACACACTCAGTGGATCACTTCCATAAGCAATTGGGCAAGGTCATGTGGGAAAGATGTGGTATGGCACGAAATGCAGAGGGTCTGCGAAAAGGTATACAAGAGATCAGAGCAATCCGTGAAAACTTTTGGAAAGATGTGCGCATCCCCGGCTCAGCAATGGATCTCAATCCCGAGCTAGAGAAAGCAGGCCGAGTAGCTGACTTCTTGGAACTCGGTGAGCTGATGTGTATGGATGCACTTGACAGAGCCGAATCATGTGGCGGTCACTTCCGTGAAGAATATCAGACTGCAGAGGGAGAGGCACTCCGAAATGATGCCGACTTTTCTTATGTCTCTGCCTGGGAATATATAGCCGGACGTGATCCTGAACTACACAAGGAAGAACTTGAATTTGAAAATATAAAAATTGCACAACGGAGCTATAAATAACATTTGATCCGGAGTACAAAAAAATGAATAGTAATTTATAATAATAACAGCACCCGAAAAAGAATAAATAAATGAAACTGACGCTGAAAGTTTGGAGACAGAAAAATACCAAAACCAAGGGCAATTTCGAAACCTATCCGGTAACTGATATCTCCCCAGATATGTCCTTCCTTGAGATGTTTGACGTGCTCAATGAGCAGCTTATTAATGAGAATGCAGAGCCGATCGCATTTGACCATGACTGCCGTGAGGGTATCTGTGGTGCGTGCAGTATGTATATCGATGGTCGGCCTCATGGTCCCTCTCGCGGGATCACTACGTGTCAGTTGCATATGCGTTCATTTAAAGATGGCGACACAATAGTGGTGGAGCCCTGGCGGGCCAGTGCCTTTCCGGTCATCAAAGACTTGGTGGTAGATCGCAGTGCCTTCGATCGTATCATGGCAGCGGGTGGATACGTTTCAGTTAATACGGGGAATGCCCAGGATGCCAATAATCTACCCATTAGTAAGCAAATAGCTGATGAAGCTTTCGAGGCGGCTGCTTGTATAGGATGTGGCGCCTGCGTGGCCGCTTGTCCGAACTCTAGTGCGATGTTATTTACTTCAGCTAAGGTGCATCAACTCAATTTACTTCCTCAGGGTAAGCCTGAGAAAGATGAGCGCTCGCGCAATATGGTACACCAGATGGATAGAGAAGGCTTCGGCGGTTGTTCCTTTGTGGGCGCCTGCGAATACGAATGTCCTAAGTTTATCACACTAGATAATATTGCTGCGATGAATCAGGATTATCTACAAGCAAGTCTATCGGGACAGGAATAGAACTATCCGTCTTTAGACCTCTCCAAAATTGTGGGCGTGCCCCCGCCGTTGTCGGGGTCGGGCTATTCGCTTTATTTA
Source organism: Saprospiraceae bacterium (assembly GCA_035426385.1). Lineage (GTDB taxonomy): Bacteria > Bacteroidota > Bacteroidia > Chitinophagales > Saprospiraceae > Parvibacillus. Next base: position 6,859 of record DAOLZQ010000029.1, on the reverse strand, counting down.
CTCCTCACGTCGCGCATGTTCGCTACTATCCCTCACGCTACTCCCTTTGCAACCTTGGCGGAATCATTGGTGCTGCTATTACCTCAAATCTTTCTTCACTTTCAAGAACCCTTGTTTTTGACACAAGGGTTATCGTATAAGTACAATTAAAAAATAGTACTTTTTCCTGCAGTTTTAAATTAAGGTTTAACGTAGATGTTTATTCGAAATTAAGCTAGATATCTAAAGATTTTATGGTTTTCAATGTTGATGTTCGAGATAGAGGGCGGCAAAATTTATAAATCGCGGGTAAATTTTGTCGCCCTCACTTTCTCTTGAATCTACGCAGTCATTTCGAGGGTGCCTCCAGGCACTTGAGAAATCTCATTTTATAACCCCTTTTATCCTTCAATAATGAAGCCAACAAGAGAAAATTTACCCATTTTAAAGCTCGACTACAGACTAAAGCGAAATGACCCAAAGCGCCAATGTGCTAAAATGGGGATGCCCTAAAACGCTTCTAATCGTCTAACTTTTTAACTTCTTAACCTTTTAACTTCTTAACCTTTTAACTTCTTATCCTTTCCACTCCTCACTGCTTCACAAACTTCCCCGCTCCTACGGGTCTAGTACCTTCCATGATCTGATATACATACACGCCGGGCGGCAAAATTTATAAATCGCGGGTAAATTTTGTCGCCCTCCCTTTCTCTTGACTCTACGCAGTCATTTCGAGGGTGCCTCCAGGCACTTGAGAAATCTCATTTTATAACCCCTTTTATCCTTCAATAATGAAGCCAACAAGAGAAAATTTACCCATTTTAAAGCTCGACTACAGACTAAAGCGAAATGACCCAAAGCGCCAATGTGCAAAAATGGGGATGCCCTAAAACGCTTCTAATCGTCTAACTTTCTAACTTCTTAACCTTTTAACTTCTTAACCTCTTCACTTCTTAACCTTTCCACTCCTCACTGCTTCACAAACTTCCCTGCTCCTACGGGCCTGAAACCTTCCATGATCTGATATACATACACGCCAGGCGGTAGTGTACCCACCGGTATTTGTATCCGGGTATCGCTAAAGGCCACGTTACTCCGCAGCACTTTACCGCTCATATCTAGAATATTCACACTGTACGACCTGGTCTGGTCGCTCTGCTCCATAGTCAGGTAGTCGTGTACCGGATTGCTAATGATGGAGATCAGACCGACAGTCGGTACCTTGACTTTCTTTTCAGACAGCGGCGCTTCGTCCTTAGCTCCAAACTTCATTATAAATCCCTCTGATGGATAGAAATGGTCCCTCCGGGGCGGCATGGTCAGGTAATCTCCTCCTATAAGTAATTGCTGATCGGGAGTCATTGTGGCAGAGTATATTACGATGGTCGCATTATCAAATACATAATGTACCTCCGACTGATGCTTTAAATTGGCATCAAAGCGCTGCACGATGACCATATTTGGTGAAGTTAAAAAATTGCCTGTGTGACAAAAGCCCAAAAAAGTAGAGTCTCTCAATTTAAAAAAACTGGGTGACCATAAAGAAGTAGTTTCAACATCATCATAAGGTACATAATTAAAAAGCTGCGCTGTATCATCGGGAATTAGGTCAAAGTTGAGTGAAAGGTTTCCCAATGCTATCACATAAAAATTAGTGTCTTTAGGAAGTGGATCCTCTATACGTCCATAGTACAAAAATTTATCTTTTAGGGGAAGTATATCTGTGCTCTCTGCTATAAATGAGTGACCAATGGTATTAGAGATTTTTTTGAGTAAGCTAAAGTTCGAGTCATATTTGAATACACTTCCAAACCCATTGTGCAGGTATATACACTCTTTGTTGTAATCGGTGTGAATGATACTGACATAAGCAATTAAATCCGGAGAAGATGGCTCGATAATTTTCGATTTTAAGAGATTACCCTCTTTACTAAAGCGCTTAAATATGATTTTTCCATCTGCACACAAGAACTGAGAAATGAGTATCAAGTCGCCATTCGCCAGCTCTGTATGAAAGGAATTGTAATAGCAATCCTGTGAATGAGGAGGTAATATTTGATGTGGAGTAATAACTGTCATATTCTCACTCAATTTATTTAAGTCTTTATCAAAGTAGAATATCTTTTCATAGTTATACCTCTGAGAAAAAAATAACCCTGAAACAACGTAATTATTATTTAATTTAAACATTTGACTCCTGTTATTTTGCAGTGAATCTGTCAATAGATCTACCTGTTTAATTACGTTCCCAAGTGTATCGATGATGACCAATTCAGAATTTAATAAACGCTGCTGAGGATCATCTATATCAAACTCGATTCGCTGCTTCAGCGCCAAGATAGTACCATCTTCCAGTTGCTTTGCATAGCCATATCTGTATCCCGTGGTAGGCAGGTTGTTGGTTCGTATGACAAAACCCTTGGACTGCGCCTGAGAGGTAATGGTGAGGAACAAACCAAAAATTGATATAAGTACTTTATTTTTCATAATATTTGTTCTCTAAGTGCATATAATAAATACAATTTTAAATTGCAACACTTCCTCACTGCTTCACAAACTTCCCCGCTCCTACGGGTCTGGATCCTTCCATGATCTGATATACATACACGCCAGGCGGTAGTGTACCCACCGGTATTTGTACTCGGATATTGCTAAAAGCTACGTTACTCCGCAGCACTTTACCGCTCAAATCTAGAATATTCACGCTGTACGACTTAGTCTGGTCGCTCTGCTCCATAGTCAGGTAGTCGTGTACCGGATTGCTTATGATGGAGATCAGACCGACAGGCGGTACCTTGACTTTCTTTTCAGACAGCGGCGCTTCGTCCTTAGCTCCGAACTTCATTATAAATCCCTCTGATGGATAGAAATGGTCCCTCCGGGGCGGCATGGTCAGGTAATCTCCTCCTATAAGTAATTGCTGATCGGGAGTCATTGTGGCAGAGTATATTACGATGGTCGCATCATCAAATACATACTGTACCTCCGATTGATGCTTTAAATTGGCATCAAAGCGCTGCACGATGACCATATTGGGTGAAGTTAAAAAATTGCTTGTCTGACAAACGCCCAAAAAAGTAGAGTCTCTCAATTTAAAAAAACTGGGTGACCAATAAGCAGTAGTCTCTATATTATCTGAATTCACATAATTAAAAAGCTGCGCTGTATCATCGGGAATCAGGTTAAAGTTGAGTGAAAAGTTCCCCAAAACTATTTCAGCCACATTCTCTAAATTATATGACTCTAATTCACCATAATATAAAAATTTGTCCTTCAGAGGCAATATATCTTTACTTTTCACTAAAACTGATTTATCAAATGGAATAAGTATTTTTTCAACTAAATTAAAATTTGAATCATATTTGAATACAGATCTATACCCATTGTTTAGGTAAATATACTTCTTATTATAATCGGTATGAATGATACTGACATAGGTAATTAAGTCCGGTGAAACGGGATCGACCAGCTTCGACTGTAAGAGCTGGCCCTCCTTACTAAAGCGCTTAAATATGATTTTTCCATCTGCACACAAGAACTGAGAAATGAGTATCAAGTCGCCATTCGCCAGCTCTGTATGAAAGGAATTGTAATAGCAATCCTGTGAATGAGGAGGTAATATTTGATGTGGAGTAATAACTGTCATATTCTCACTCAATTTATTTAAGTCTTTATCAAAGTAGAATATCTTTTCATAGTTATACCTCTGAGAAAAAAATAGCCCTGAAACAATGTAATTATTATGCAATTTAAACATTTGACACCTGTTATTTTGCAGTGAATCTGTCAATAGATCTGCCTGTTTAATTACGTTCCCAAGTGTATCGATGATGACCAATTCAGAATTTAATAGACGTTGTTGAGGATCATCGATGTCCAGTTCGATGCGCTGCTTCAGTGCCAGGATAGTACCATCTTCAAGTTGCTCTGCGTAGCCGTATCTGTATCCCGTGGTAGGCAGGTTATTAGTGCGGATTACAAATCCCTTGGACTGTGCATATGAGGTAATAGCAAGAAATAGCCCAATGATTGAGCAAAGAATTTTATTTTTCATAATATTTGTTCTCAAGTGCATATAATAAATACAATTTTAAATTGCAACACTCCTTAACCTCTTCACTTCTTAACCTTTCCACTCCTCACTGCTTCACAAACTTCCCCGCTCCTACGGGTCTGGATCCTTCCATGATTTGATATACATACACGCCGGGCGGTAGTGTACCCACCGGTATTTGTACTCGGATATTGCTAAAAGCTACGTTACTCCGCAGCACTTTACCGCTCAAATCTAGAATATTCACGCTGTACGACTTAGTCTGGTCGCTCTGCTCCATAGTCAGGTAGTCGTGTACCGGATTGCTTATGATGGAGATCAGACCGACAGGCGGTACCTTGACTTTCTTTTCAGACAGCGGCGCTTCGTCCTTAGCTCCGAACTTCATTATAAATCCTTCCGATGGATAGAAATGGTCGGTACGCAATGGCATCGTCAGATAATCTCCGCCGATTAAGAGCTGTTGATCAGGAGTCAGTGAGGCAGAGTATATTACGATGGTCGCATCATCAAATACATACTGTACCTCCGACTGATGCTTTAGATTTGCATCAAAGCGCTGCACGATGACCATATTTGGTGAAGTTATAAAATTGATCGTCTGACAAACGCCCAAAAAAGTAGAATCTCGCAATTTAAAAAAACTGGGTGTCCAGAACGAAGTAGTTTCAATATCATCAAAAGGTACATAATTAAAAGTCTGTGCAGTATCATCTGGAATCAAATCAAAGTTTTGTGAAAGATTTCCCAATGCTATCACATAAAAATTAGTGTCTTCAGGAATTGGATCTTCTATTCGTCCATAATACAAAAATTTATCTTTTAAGGGAAATATATCCTTACTCATAGCTATAAATGAGTGACCAATAGTATTAGACCTCTTTTCGATTAAGGTAAAGTTTGAATCATATTTAAATACTGATCCATACCCATTGTGCAGGTATATATACTCTTTATTATAATCGGTATGAATGATACTGACATAAACAATTAAATCCGGAGAAGAGGGCTCGATCATTTTCGATTCTAAGAGGTTACCCTCTTTATTAAAGCGCTTGAATATGATTTTTCCATCTATACACAAAAACTGAGAGATGAGTATCAAGTCGCCATTCGCCAGCTCTGTATGAAAGGAATTGTAATAGCAATCCTGTGAATGAGGAGGTAATATTTGATGTGGAGTGATAAGCGCCATATTCTCACTCAATAAATTTAGGTTTTTATCAAAGAAGAATATCTTTTCATAGTTATACCTCTGAGAGAAAAATAACCCCGAAACAACGTAATTATTATTTAATTTAAACATTTGACACCTGTTATTTTGCAGTGAATCTGTCAATAGATCCATCTGTTTCAATACGTTTCCAAGCGTATCGATGATGACCATTTCAGAACTTAATAGACGTTGTTGAGGATCATCGATGTCCAGTTCGATGCGCTGCTTCAGTGCCAGGATAGTACCATCTTCAAGTTGCTCTGCATAGCCATACCTATATCCTGAAGTGGGCAGGTTATTAGTGCGGATTACAAATCCCTTGGACTGTGCCTGAGAGGTAATGGTGAGGAACAAACCAAAAATTAAGAGAATTACCTTATTTTTCATAATGAAACTTATTTAAGGGGAGACAGTAGGCTGTATCCCCTTGATGAATAGTAATGTTCAAAGCGTTATAGAATAACTTTTGTCGGAAACGGTACTTTGGACCGAGTATCAGAAAAATAATACTTAGAGAAAATTACATAGCCGCGCCAATATCTGTCTTCAGTAAAATCTTCAATTTGACATATCATAGAAAAAGTATTTATAAAATTCCTGCCATAATAATCTCTAGTGTCCAAGAGCGCTTTATAGATATTGTGTCCGTAATACGCATATCGTTCATTGGTGATACAGGTGTATGGGCAGGAATAGTGCGGATCATTTGGGTGATTACCTGCTCTCTTATAGACCAAATAATCTTCCACACCATCATAAGGAATTACATCATTTGGATTAGTGATCTTAAATTGGACATCCAAATAATTATTCCAATCAACATTAGGCGCAGATGTTGCAAAGTATGTCATCTGATTGGTGAAATACAACTTCTGATACCAGGCTATCCCACTTGGATACACTGCGGGTAGTACTGCCTTGATGTCATAACCTAGTTGAACCGGCGCACCATTGATTGCATTATTATTTGGATCGGCACAGCTACCTCGATTGTCACTATCTAGATCTATTGGTGTCGAGAAGGTGGGGTTCGGATTGGGATTGGGATCCACCCAGGAGACTGAATTCTTGCCAAAATAGGAATGAACTTCTATCTGAGCAGAAGATGTCGAAGTGGTGACCGGTCTCAGACTAATCAAGTAAAAGTACTTCTGTGCAGCGCCGGTGATACGGGTCATCTGATCTGCTCCCTTCAGTCGTACTTGTTCAGTAAAAGCAGCTACTTCTGTCTCTGACATAGGTAGTGAGGCAAAGCTTACGGTAATGGTATCGGTGTAATCGTACTTGTCTGACGTCTGCACATCATAATCACCATAGTGGTAACTAAAAAAAGTCTCAATGTTATTGATGGCATCGGGCATAGTATAGGTAGTGGCGCCGCGGGTACTTAGTACTCCGGAGAGTTGTCTTTGCAGCATTTCAGTAAATTGTACGGGGTCAACTTGTCCTATAGCAGTAGCGTGTTGTGTCTCAGTAGTGGGTAAGTCGGTCTTTTGACAGGAAGTAAAAATTAGTAGTGGCAAAAAGACAATTAAACTAAGTAATTTAATTAAATTGTGCTGTGTGCTGTGTGCTGTGTGCTGTGTGCTGTGTGCTGTGTGCTGTGTGCT
>DAOLZQ010000028.1:35190-38526 GCA_035426385.1 Saprospiraceae bacterium | reverse complement strand
GGAGTTGGGCAACAAATAAAAGAAAGATAAATCAGCTAAAAGCTAACAATAACAGACATTTATGAAACAAAGGAAAGATAGTTACTTTCCGATACAAAATTTTCCAAATATGGCACCAAGTATGTCACGGTCCACATCAACAGTCCCTGTAATCTCTCCGAGGTATTGAAGCGCACTGCGCATATCGATTGCAATCAGTTCAGTGGGCAACCCGATTTGAAAACCGGCCTCAACTGTAGTGAGGCACTCATACGCTAGTCGTAATGCATCGTGATGCCGTGCATTACTGACGATGACTGAATACTGCATTTTATCCTCACCAAAAGCGTGAGTGTAAATAGCATCTTTCACCCGGTCCACACCTTCACCGGACTTGGCATTGATCAGAAGTGCAGAGTCACTGAGCTCACCTGGTTCTCTATTTTGGCGGTTTTCTTTCTCCCACAATTCCCATTTATTATACACTTCGACGATCTTAGCATGATACGGGTCGAGCCAATCATCTTCCTGATCTTCCGCAATATTGGTTAGATCGATCAGGTGTAGGATGATATCCGCTTTATCGGCATTCAGTTTACTGCGTTCGATACCCAAATTCTCGATGACATCCGTCGAATGCGCCCTAATCCCGGCGGTGTCAATGAACCGAAATAAGGTACCATTGATATTAAGCGCCTCTTCGATCGTATCACGCGTAGTGCCCGGTATCTCACTGACTATGGCACGATCCTCATTGAGAAGTGCATTGAGCAGTGTGGACTTACCTGCATTTGGCTTACCGATTATTGCAACACTAATCCCATTCTTCATTGCATTTCCTAGACGAAAAGAATCTACAAGTGAACTAATTTTCTCTTTTAATTTTTTGACAACTATTAGAAATTTTTGACGATCAGCAAACTCTATATCTTCCTCTGAAAAATCAAGCTCAAGCTCCAGCAACGCTGCAAACTCGATCAACTTTTCACGCAGCGCATTCAGTTCATCTGAAAATCCACCCCGCATCTGCTTCATCGCCAGTGAGTGTGCACCGCGAGTCTCAGCCTGGATGAGATCACCCACTGCCTCAGCCTGGGCCAGATCCATCTTGCCATTGAGGTAAGCTCGCATCGTATACTCACCCGGTGCTGCCAGTCGAGCGCCCTTACGACAACAAAGATCGATGATGCGACTCAGCACATATGGCGAGCCATGCGCACTGATCTCAACGACATCCTCGCCCGTGAAGCTCGATGGCGTGCGAAAAAGCGTAAGTAATACCTCATCTATGATTTGACCATTGGCAGGATCGATGATTTTGCCAAAATGAATCGTTTGTCCTTTGGACTGTGAGAGATCTCTGCCGGAAAATAACTGCTGCGCAAGTGTGATAGCTTCCGGACCACTCACCCGGATGACACCCAGTCCACCACTGCCAGCAGGTGTGGCTAGAGCAACTATGGTATCTCCACCTGAATATAAGAAAGAGTCATTCATAAGCGGTATTGGGTCTAGGATCAATATAAAGTAAGACTACATCTATCATTATGCAATTTGTCTTACTAAACATTATTCAAAAGACTTCGCAATAGTTTTATTCTGAGGAGTTCTCATTGTCTGACTGCAGATCCCCTGCTTTGCTCTCTTTGATGTGAGGCGTCATATTATATCCGATCCTGGTAGGCACCATGGCTTCATCATCATCATAATCTTCCCAGGCTGTAATTTCAGAGATCAGAGTCTCGATATGTCTAAGTATAAAAGGTGTTTTTATTTCTTCCGGCCGGTAAATTGCTATCACTTTGGGTGGTCGTGGCTCCAGATAACTATCTATAAAGGGATAATTAATCTGCACCATAATCTTCCCATTGAATATCTGCTGATACACCAGGCTTCCATTATGCCGCACCAAATGCGTCTCTATATCAGGGGGAACAGATTCGAAGATGCCCGACTTTACATTGCCTAGAGATAAGATCAGTGCTTCTAAGTGGGTATATTGCTTGCTCTCGATAAATTCGTGTTTGATATCGGCTTCTTTACATATGGCCGCCAAATCATCCTTGATGTGTTGTTTCAGTGTCTGTGCCCATATCTCCCGGTATTTTTGAGTGTTACCGATAATCGTCTCATAATTTTTTACCTTATTTTTGAGATTCTCCAGATTCAACTCAACTGATAATTTACTCGTACTTTCCTGTTCGCTCATATGTGTCTTTTCTCCCTACTCACTGTGCCTTGTTCATTTAGGCCGTGAAATGGAACTTTTATTATTGCTAATTGCCTGATTTATAAATAAGTTTACAATTATAACTTAAAATTTATTGTTCTTTGAAATAAATTGCAACTCGAATGAATAAAACAGTACTCATTTCAGGTGGTTCAGGACTCATCGGAAAGCAACTTTACCGAACTCTGGCTAAGGCAGGTTATTCGCCTCTGGTGCTGTCCAGAAATGAAAAATTGGCCTCAAGGTCGGACTTTATCCATTGGGACCCTGATAAGGAACAAATCAACCTGGACGCTCCTCTTGAAGTCGCAGGAGTGATCAATCTGGCCGGTGCCAATATTTTTGCAGCCAAATGGACTGACGAGAGAAAAGCAATGCTGACTTCCAGCCGACTGCAACCCATAGCCTTTCTCGATAAGCTCATCTGCGACGGTCGAATTCGTACCGCTGATTTTGTCTCGACCTCAGCCAGTGGTATTTATGGCGACCGTAAGGAGGAGTGGTGCCTAGAGACTGACTTGCCGGCGCAGGAAAATTTTATCACCTCACTTTGCAGACAGTGGGAGAGTGCTGTGGCCGACATGAAGGCTCCCGTGAGCCGAACTATCCTACGACTGGGTATCGTGGTGGCTGCAGAAGGCGGAATACTGGACCAATACAAGCCATTACTGCCACTTCATATGGCGCCCTCTTTCAACAAGGGCAAGCCTTATCTGCCCTGGGTCGATATCAGAGATGTAGCACGTGCTTTCCTTTTTGCACTGGAGCATGAGTCAGACGATACCTTTAATGTAAGCGCTGACCCTGTGACCATCAAGGCCTTCGGACGGAAGATTCTGGAAGCATACAGCAGTTGGGGATTTGTACGTAATATTCCCAATTTTGTCATCGATCTGGTACTGGGCGAACGGTCTATGTTGCTCAAAGACAGTCAGCGCATGAGCAATCAGAAACTGAAAGACATTGGTTTCCGATTTGACCACACCGACCTGCTGACTTCCCTTAAAGACGCAAAATAATCGCATTATATTCGGATGATTGCCTAGTAGTGATTTTGCCTGATTCAATACCTATAAAAAATGTAAAATGGTTGATACCATCCAAATTGGGACTCAAGTAAAATTTTG
>DAOLZQ010000028.1:16656-35090 GCA_035426385.1 Saprospiraceae bacterium | reverse complement strand
TATATTTATTGCGCCCTAAAATCACTAGCTATGCGACTAATAGTACTACTAATATTCAGTCTGATAACTTCACCATTGCTAATGGCTCAGAGAATCAGCGAGCCTCAGATGATCCAGATGATCACAGACGCATGCCCGGCTTGCATTTCGGGTGATTCCATAACACCTTATGCCGCTACTCTCCGAAGCCTGACACTGGTACAAGATGCTGATATAGCCATCACCAACACCAAGGGATTGGAATATTTTACAGATCTGGATTCGTTTACATTTTTGGTAAAAACCCTCTATGGGGTTAATTACCTCCCACCCAATAACCGCTATTTTTATTTCAGAAGTAGTGATGCTTTTACATTTTTAGGATGGGTGGACTTTAGTCCAAAACTCAATTTCATGCATTTAGATGGAATAATAGGAGAAGGATTAGATTACTTTCCTGAATCACTTCGTACGCTGGAATTTGGTTATGTGGGTGATTCCATTGAATCATACTTTGGTTGTTTGCCTTCGGAACTTGAGATTTGTAGAAATCTGGTGGACACTAAACTAATAGTTCCTAATAAACCTAAGACTTGCACCTTTGAAGGAAATCTTGCCGTAGATAACAGAAGTAATAAAAAAAGTTGTCCCAATTCATACCCGCTGGTGATAATAGATCCATTTAAAGACCTGAATTGTAATGGAATCTGGGACATAAATGAACCTGCCATCGAAAATTATGAGCTCAGAGTAGAGCCAATAGATACCTTATTACACTATGGAAATAATAGTTTTTTGGCAAATACCAATCAGACTTTTACCATCTCACTCACCCCAGACCAACCCTATCAGATATACCCAAATGGTGCCGATTATGTTTTTACTACCGAAGAGAATAATTTATATTTGCAATTACCGCTATGTGTAAAGCCAACTTATTACAGTTCCATACTTGGCAGGGTCTATCACGACATCAACAAGAATCAGACAAAAGATTCCACCGAAGCTTACCTACCCAATATAAAAATGAAGGTTACACCTACCGGAGACTTTATCACTAGTTCTCCCCAGGGCCTCTTCACTTTTGGTGGTGATTCTGCCGAAGTAGTCAATATCGATCTTTCTCTGCCGTCATCGGATATGTATTTACTGCCCACTGGGCCTATAATCGCCACTCTGCCCTCGCAGAGAGGCGATACTACTGACCTGGGGAATATACCGTTGTGGGACAAGAAGGCAGTATACGATGCTGAAATAAATCTAATGAATGTTGGCGGCACAGCTCGAAATACCAATAAGATCCATCAACTAAAGCTAGCAAACACTGGCCGAACAGACCTCAAAGGTACGCTCACCTGGACTTTAAAAAACTGGAAATTCAATAATTTTTATGCGTTCAATGTTACTCCGGATGAAATCATCCATATCGGTGATGACTTCACACTTATCTATAGAAATCTGGAATTGAAAGAAAATGAAACCATAACACTGTTTTTTACCGCTTCCCTTGTACAAGAAAGAGGTGTACTGATCGAAGAGACCGCCCACTTCCAGACAGAGACCGGCATCGACATTAAAGACAAGATTAGTTATGAAATTGCAGCTCCGTTTGACCCAAACTACATCGAAGTGAATCATGAGAGAATCTCAGGCAACTTTATCAATACAGGTGAAAGGTTAAAATATACCCTTCATTTTCAAAATATGGGTAGTGCACCGGCAAAGAATGTGGTCATCTTCAATTATATTACCTCCTTGGTCGATCTGGATAACTTCAAGATAATCGGAGTAAGTTTCCCTCCCGAGCTGGAGATTTATAATGTTGCTAATGGCCGGTATCTATTGAAATGGACTTTCAATGGTATTCATCTTCCTGCTGCAGAGGCAGATTCGATCGGCAGTATGGGTTATGTTTCATATAGGATTGGTCTGAGCGATTCGCTTCAAGAGCGCGATGAAATTGAGGCTGGAGCTGAAATAGTCTTTGATACTGAATTACCCATTTTTACCAATTTGGCGAAAACTGTGTATTACTGCCCCCAGATGGACCAAATTAACTTTGCCCACCCAATGGTAGATTTCTTTAAATGCTACGATGGAGAAGCAAAGTTTATCGTCAATGTCGATTCCGTGTTTTTACCACTCACCGGCAAATGGTCAGATCGGGAGGAATTTTCTCTTGAAAATCGGATATTTACGACTGCCGGAAACTACACCTACACAATCGAAGACGAAGCAGTATGTCGGGAAACCTGGCAAATCACACTGAAAAAGCCGGATTCACTATACTATTCTGCTGTTCTTTCAGACAGTCTGCTCCATATCATCGTCAGTGGCGGGACATCTCCCTATATCATATTATGGAAAGCAGACAATACTACAGGTGAGTTTAAAAATATCTCAAGAAATGGTCGGTATGAATTTACCATTACTGACTTCAATGGATGTCAATCCACCGGTGAAGTAGAAATACATAGTTTGGCCACTGCGACTGAGCAGCAAAAGGAGATCTACCTCTATCCTCAGCCGGCAAATGAGATCCTATTCTTCCATTCATCCTTTGAAGGTATGATCAACTACCGGATACTCAATGAATTGGGACAACAAGTGGGTGCAGGCAGTACACTTACAGAGCGAGAGATTAATATTGGCAACCTGCCATCGGGGCTATATATCTTAACGCTCCATTATGAGGGCGTTTCTACACGGATCAAGTGGATAAAAAACTGATATACAGAAGGTGATATGCACTGATGGAATAATGAAGCTCATATGATCTTTTTCAAAATTATACCGCACTTCAATTTAACCAACAGAGAGGTGCGCTCAATGCCTTAAAAATCGCTGATGTATTTATCATCAAAAGTTTTGCCAATAATATAAAGTTTTTTACCTTTGCACTCCATTAAAAAAAGAATCCACATGAATTCTATCGAGGTAAAAGGTGAAGCCCGTCCGGGACTGGGTAAAAAAGCAACCAAGGCTGTTCGCAATGAGGAAGCAATTCCTTGCGTACTTTACGGTAAATCCGACGTTGTTCACTTTCAGACTACGGCAAGTGCTTTGAGACATCTTATTTTTTCAGGTGATTTTAAAATAGTTGATTTGGCCATTGGTGCTGATAATACTAAAGCCATTCTGAAAGACGTCCAATTTCATCCGGTGAATGAAAAGATAATGCACGTGGATTTCCTCAAACTGTATGATGGCGTTCCCGTGAAGGTCGATCTACCCCTAAAGACCCAGGGTGCAAGTCCGGGTGTCAAAGTCGGTGGTAAGATGATCCAAAATATTCGCAAGATTAAGGTCAAGACTCTTCCTGAGAAACTGGTAGATGAGTTATTCATTGATATCAGTTCACTAGAACTGGGTCAGTCACTCAGAGTGAAAGACATCATTGCTATAGAAGGCATTGAAGTCCTTCAAAATAGCTCTATCCCGGTAGTAACAATCGAAATTCCAAGGGCTCTTCGTAGCGCTACAGCAGCCGCTACTACTACAAAATAAAGTTTTTTTTATACAATATACTGAGGCCGTAATATTTATTGCGGCCTTTTTTTGTGTTGAAAAAGTTAGAGAAAATTACCGTATGCATGAGTACTGATTGCCCATATGACCCTATTGTATCTCATCGTGCGGCACTCCAGTGGTAAAAGGCGATATACTTCAAAAAAACAACTTGACCATGGAATCACTAAACCCATTCCTGTTGATGAAAAAGATTTATTGAGCCAAGTGGGTGATTTCGTGAAGCCGAATCCGGGAAGCTATGAGAGTCAAAATAGCAGGAAGTCTCAAGAATTAAGTTTAAAAATGAAACTCACGAACTTTATTACAATTGTCAGACCTCTTCATTGTCTATGAGCCGCACCTTTCCCCACCAGATAGCCACGAGGATGACGCTACCTATCTCAGGTGAGTAGTGGGTCATGCGGTCTAAATTGTCCTGGCGACAATACTCCAGATATTCAAGTTCGGTTCCGGGTAATTTAAGTCTCTGCCTCGATTGAGCTAATATTTCTTCGACAGGTACACCATTTCTTATTTCTTCGGCAGCCCATTGTAAGGTTTCGTGTATAATGGCTGCCTCTGCTCGCTGCTCTCCACTAAGCCTTGCATTTCGTGAACTCATAGCCAGTCCGCTTGGCTCGCGTATGATTTCGACGGGAATGAGTTCAACATTTAGATTCAGTGATTGAATCAACCGACCGATGATAGCTTGTTGCTGAAAATCCTTTAGTCCCATATATAATCTATCAGGCTCTACGGCCTTCAATAGCAAATACACAATCTGCACCACACCGTTAAAATGACCAGGGCGAAAAGCACCCTCCCATTTTCCTTCAAGTCCCAATAGATCGGGCGTAATATCTTGGTGTCCTCGATATATTTCTTCAGTATCCGGTATAAATAAGATATCACATCCCACCTCTTCCAGCATAGGAATATCACTATCTAAGACGCGGGGGTATTTCTTAAAATCACTCTTATCGTTGAATTGGGTCGGATTGACAAAAATACTACACACAGTGACCTCATTCTCTGCCTTACTACGCTTGATTAGATACAGATGTCCCTCGTGCAAGGCACCCATAGTAGGCACGAATCCCACCTTTTTTCCGGATAACTTTATCTTTCTTAGGAAGAACTGAAGTTCATCTATTGTCCTGAATATACGCATTCGTGCTGTTGCCTTTAGATTAATTCAGGCCAAGATAATCAGTAAATGTCTATAGTGTACTTAGGGCAGTTTTCTTTTTATACACCGGTACGGTACTACATGGCTCGCCAAACATCAGTGATTGCACAGTTGGGAGTAGACGCCAGGCTATGTGCGCATAAGCGGCAGGCGGCACCTCTATATCACTACAGCCTTTGATGATTACTTTCTGACTTTCCCAACCTGAGATATCAATGGCATCAATAGCCCGTATCCAAAGCATTTCGAGAAAGGCTGAGGGCGAAATGGCGAAAACCGGACCACTTACTTCACGAAGCTTTGTTACCACCAACATATAAGCCCACATCGGTATGATTACATCTGTAGAACAATAGACCAGCACCGTCTTCTCACTGAATGAGGATAGGTCAAGCTCTTTCAGAGCGGCTCTGAAATCTTTTTCTTTCAGAATCAATTCCATAAACAAATAGTCCTTCAGGTCAAAGGATACATATTCTATATCAGGTGCATATCGCTGCAGATCCAGCGTGATTAGGCCACTTTGTTGTATTTTATTGATGGGTATATTTTCCATAGGTCAGGCATTTATTTCTCATCTAAACAGATAGTGATTTGGGAATGTTCCGACGCTGACTATTCCTCTTCACCGAGAGGACGACCTATTTGCTCTATCGGTTGTGGCTCTTTCAGCTTAGGAAGCATTGAGAAGTCGTTCAATCCAAAATGCTCTAGAAATGCTTCACCTGCACCATAGAGCAGTGGTCTGCCGGGTTCGTCTGACTGGCCCAGTATCTTAGCCAGGCCTTTTTCTAATAGTTTATGAATGGCATAATCGCTATTTACGCCCCGAATACTTTCAATGTAAGATTTAGTAACCGGTTGTTTATAAACGATAATGGATAGTGTCTCCAAGTTCGCCCGGGTGAGCTTCTTCTTAATTGAATTATTATGTACAAAGCTGATCAGTGGATCATACATCTCTCTGGTGAGCAATTTGAATCCGCCTGCGATAGGTAGTATTCTAAAGGCTGCACCCGATTCGTCATAGCTCGCATTCAATCGTTCTACTTCTTCTATAACCTCTGTCTCACTCACTGCTTCACCGGTGAATAAGGTCAGCATCTCTGCCAAAAACTTACTTGAGGCAGGCCGGTCAGCGGTAAAAATCATCGCCTCTATCTGATGTGATAAATTCATTTCTGTCATAAATACACTGCTTCAGTATAATATTTTGTGGTGCGTATGTGTTCGATAGTCTTTATAAAATCATCATGCAATATTCTGTCATGATCTAAGAAAGCAATCCGCTGCCTGTAATCTGTTACGATCGCATCTAGCGTAGGACTCGTTTTGGCACCACGCATCTCCATCGCCTGGATAGCGCATTGCAACTCGATAGCTAGTACACGCTCCAGATTGTGTGCGATCTTAAGTGCCTTCACGCCTGCATTGGCGGCCATGCTGACGTGATCCTCCTGCCCATTGCTCGAGACTATCGAATCGACGCTGGCAGGAGTAGCTAGTTGCTTACTCTGACTGACGATGGCCGCCGCGGTGTATTGGGCGATCATCAGGCCACTTTCTAAGCCCGGCGTTTTTGCCAGAAAAGGAGTCAATCCACGCTGACCTGACAACAGTAGATAAATGCGCCGCTCACTTATATTACCCAGTTCGGCCGTAGCCAGCCCCAGATAATCGGCTGCCAGTGCGAGTGGCTGGGCATGGAGATTCCCTCCTGAAAGAATAGCATCATCGTTGCCAAATACATTTGGATTGTCAGTGACACTATCCAGCTCTCCACTGATGACCTCCCATATATGCTTCAGTGCATTGAAGGTAGCACCATGGACCTGCGGAATGCAACGAAATGAATACGGATCCTGCACTGCAGTCTTCGTAGCAGAAAAATTAATACTGTCTTTCAATAGCGTACGAATGGCAGCAGCCACTTGAGGCTGCCCATTATGAGCTCTGATATTTTGTATCTGAGCAGCAAATGGCTCCGGGCGACAATCAAATCCTTCTATTGAGAGGGCTGCGCTGACTAATGCAGTATGCTGTAGTTGATAAGCCTTGAGATAAGCTGCGATGAGGTAGGCGGCAGAGAACTGAGTGCCATTGATCAGCGCGAGTCCTTCTTTTGGTTTCAGATGATAGGATCCTGCCAAAGTTAATTCCGGTACCTGACTTGCTTGACTCTTCTTTCCGTCATGCAGGACCATACCCTCCCCTATCAGTGGTAAGGCGAGATGTGCCAAAGGTGCCAGATCTCCACTAGCCCCTAGTGAACCCTGCTCATAGAGTATAGGCAAGATATCTAGATTGTAAAGTGAAAGCAGCCGATTAGTCAACTCTTCGCTCACCCCTGAATAGCCAAATGAAAAACTGCGAATTTTCAAAAATAAGATCAGCCGTACTATTTCACCCGGAACTTCATCTCCCAATCCACACGCATGCGAACGAATGAGATTGGCCTGAAGTGCTTCCAGATCGGCGTCATCGATGACTACATTGCACAGACTTCCAAAACCTGTATTCACACCATAGATGATCTCATCTGACCCTTCGATCTTTTCCCGGAGGTAAATGGCTGATTCTCTTATTTTCCCCATAGCCTCGTCAGTCAGGTATAGTCTTACCTCTCCAGCCATGACTTGCAGCAGCTCTGACTGGCTGACCTCTTCTTCTCCAACATCAAATCCCGGCTTCAAATCTTTTCTTTTAATAAAATTGAGGTTGCAAAGATAATTGCTTTATCATACCATTCAAGCTGTCAATAGACTCTGGAAGCAGGAATACTTCACTTACAAGCCGTTAAATTCATGTTAAACTGTGTATGTAGGGATTTTTAGCCTTACATTTGACCGTTAGAAACAGAGTTAAAATAAGGCCGAAGGTTCGGTCGTTAATTACAATCCAAACAATAGACAAAAAAATTAAACCATGAAAAAATTATTGCTTGTATTACTGGTCACTACTTTCGGCACAATCACTATGTATGCTCAGCGCGTTGCGGTTGTTGAGATCTCCAGGATTCTCGACTCTATGGATGATTACAAAAAAGCTCAGACCCAGCTCGACGAACAGTCAGCACTCTGGCGCCAGGAGATCAATGGAGAACTGGATAAAGTAAAGGGCATGTACAATAAGTATCAGGCGGAGCTGCCACTCATGAATGATGAAACCAAGAAGAAGCGTGAAGATGAGATCTCAGCCAAAGAGAAGGAAGTGCGCGATTTACAAAGAGAACGATTTGGCGAAAATGGTCTATTGTACAAAAAACAACAGGATCTGGTCAAACCCATTCAGGATAAAGTATACAAGGCGATAGACAACTATGCGACTGAACGTGGCTATGACATTATATTGGACAAAAGTAGCGCAACAGGCATACTCTTCGTCAATAGCACCATCGATAAAACAGATGATGTCCTCAAGAAATTGAAATAATTCCTTTTTTAATTATAATTTCGCACAATTTTTAAAAAAATCAAAAACAAAGAATGAATAAAATCATAGGTATTGTCATTATGCTGGTTGGATTTGGATTTTCCAATGTTCAAGCACAAAAAGTAGCCTATATCAACTCCGGTATCCTTATGCAAGATCTACCTGAGATAAAAGTAGCTGATTCTAATCTACAGGCTTTCCAAACTCAATTACAGAAAAAAGGAGACCAGATGGTATCAGCACTACAGGCTAAATATCAAGATTTAGGCAAAAAACAACAAAGTGGTGATATATCGCCAAAGGATCTGGAGACTCAGTCCGCTGCACTGAAAGCAGAGGAAGCCACTATCCAGGAATTTGAACAAGATATGAACAAGCAAATATCTGAGAAAAGACAATCGCTGTATCAACCCATTCTTGACCGACTTAATAATCTGATCAATGAAGTAGCGAAAGACAAGGGTTATTCCTTCGTATTTGATTCCAGCACAGGTGTGCTGTTATATGCAGATGAAGCGTATGATCTAACTGCCGCTGTAAAGGAAAAATTACAGGCCTCAGCTTCTAAGGAGGTGCCAAAAGCTACTGCTCCTGCAACACCTAAACCCACTGGAACTTCTACACCGAAATCAGGTGGAAAATAAATCCCCTATCGGAATCTTTGATTCCGGTTATGGTGGTCTTACCGTATTTTCAGAAATACAGAAATTACTGCCGGAGTACGACTTCAAGTACCTGGGGGATAATGCACGTGCTCCTTATGGAGATCGCTCTTTTGAGGCAGTGTATGAATACACCTGGGAAGCTGTAAACTGGTTGTTGTCCTCCGGCTGCCCGCTGGTTATCATCGCTTGCAATACCGCCTCTGCTAAGGCACTACGCAGTATTCAGCAAAATGAATTACTCCAATATTTCCCTGACCGAAAGGTGCTGGGAATCATCAGACCTACTGCCGAGATCATCGGTAGTATCTCTCACTCCGGCCATATCGGAATATTAGCCACAAATGGAACTGTCAATTCAGGTTCCTATCTGACAGAAATTGGCAACTTTTATCCTGACCTCACTGTGCATCAGCAGGCTTGTCCACTCTGGGTTCCATTTATTGAAAATTTCCTTAAAAATGAATCCTCGCTGGAAGAGATTGTAAGACAAGATCTCCAGGAATTATTTAGTGCAGATGCAGACATAGATACGATCCTACTGGCTTGTACACACTATCCACTCATTTTTGATTTATTAAGGAATCTACTGCCTCCCGAAATTCAAATTATCTCACAAGGCGAGATCATAGCCGACAGCCTCCAGGATTATTTATATCGTCACCCCGAAATCCAGACACTACTTTCCATAGGAGCTCAGACTCATTTTCATACCACCGATGATCCAATTGAATTCGAGCGACACGCCACCTTTTTCTTTGGGAAACCGGTGCGGGCATCGAAAATACATTTATAATGCAGATTGCTGTTTCAGGCCATAAATGTGATATGCATCTTATGTAGGCCGGGCGAATAGCTTTTTTGCTTCCGCTGGTTTTTTTGTTGCCTCTTTTTGCTATCAAAAAAGTCAAGAATTAACATCGAAACACGTGTGTATGTAAGTGCGATAATTCGAACCTTATAATACAGGAAAATTATTTAATACAAATCCAAACACTTTATTTTATCCGCTCCCAAATGCTGAAGTTGACTTCAGCATCATCTTTTGGACCTCTTTCTAAATTCTCATTTGAGACAGAAATCCATTCACTCCATTCTATCTCAGGAAAATAAGTATCTCCTTCAGGTGACATTTCTACCAACGTATAGTAAATCTTATCCCAGTAACTATTGCTTAGCTCATAAATCTCTGCACCTCCTATGACGAATGCCTCTTCATAACCTAATGAATGAGCGGTGGAAATGGCCTCCTCCACTGAGTGAGCCACCGCGATTCCCTCATCAGGATAGTCTGACTGACGAGTGACTACAATATTCATCCGACCAGGTAGCGGCTTACCAATAGATTCATAACACTTGCGGCCCATAATGACCGCACCACCCATAGTAATTGTCTTGAACAATTTAAGGTCGCTCGAGATGTGCCAGGGAAGTTGGCCTTTGTTGCCGATAACGCCATTTTTTGCGACAGCGACTACGCTTGAAACTATCATCTTTTAGCCATTTTAGGAGGGCCTAGCAAATTTATCTTCTTCATTTCTGCTTCCAGTGCAAGCCTGGAAGGCTCTGTTATATTCCCCTTTAAGTACTTTTCAGCAATCAATGAAGCAATTGGTGCAGCACTCTGAGCTCCAAACCCCGCGTTCTCTATCAATACAGCTATAGCAATTTTTGGTTTATCCTTTGGCGCAAATGCCATAAAAACGGAGTGGTCTTCATATGGCGGATTTTGAACAGTTCCCGTCTTCCCACACATCGTGATTCCCGGAATCGGCGTTCTATAGCCCGTCCATTTCAACGCAACAGCCAGGTCCATACCTTCGACTACATCCTGCATATATTTAGGCTTTACACCTGAATCATGCTTTTCCCTGAATTTCTTAGGAATTCTAACGGACTTATTGTTAAATCCCTTCACCAAGTGCGGAGTATAAAAATATCCACGATTGGCTATCATGGCAGCAAGATTGGCAATTTGTAGAGTGGACATTTGAATTTCACCTTGACCTATTCCTATCGACATCATGTAGGTCGAACGCCAGAAATTTCCATATTGCTTATTATAGTAGTCAGCCGAGGGAATATTACCACGTGTCTCGTGAAGCATATCTACACCCAACTTCTCTCCCAATCCAAAGTTTAATAACTGACCTCTTAGTTCAGTCAATCCTTTAGCAGGACGGATAAATCCATATTTATCCACCGCATCTCTCAGCACTGTGATAAAATAGGTATTACAGCTATATGCCAGCGCATGCGCCACGTCATTTGCAGGTGGATGCGGGTGGCATTTGATTTTGCCCCCACGGTAATAGTAACCACCCTGACAGGATATACTGCGATTTGGTGTCAATACATCCATATCCATGCCAGCCAGCGCTATGACGGTCTTAAAGATAGAACCAGGCGGATATTTTGCCTGAGTGATCCGATTGTAAAGTGGCTTATTATAATCCAGCAATAATTTGGCAAAGGCCTTGCCCCTGTTCTGATCCAGTGCCAGGAGACTGGGATCATATGTAGGTGCACTCACCGCAGCCAGAATCTCACCAGTCGATGGTTCGATGGCTACCACTGAACCCCGCTTACCTTTCATCATTTGCTCTGCGTATTCCTGAAGTGATAAGTCGATAGAAGTAATCAAATCCATACCTGCTACAGCCAGTGAATCATTGTCTCCACCTTTATAAGGGCCCACGTTCCGGCCCATATTATCTTTCATGATGTATTGAATTCCCTTCGAACCCATCAGCATTCGTTCATATACACCTTCCAGTCCAGTAATACCAATGTAGTCACCCAGTTTATATAATCCGTCCGAACTTTCTATCTGTTGCTGATCTACCTCTCGTATGTACCCGAGTACATTGGCCGCTACATTGGTGCGATAACCGCGGGTGATCCTTAGTTGTGGGTAGAACCCCGGAAATTCCCACATCCACTCCTGAAATCCGGCGTAGGTTACCGCAGAAATATTCTTCAAAAAAACAAAAGGAATAGATTTATTAAATCGCTTAGAGGGCCAGTCCTTTTGAAGATTGGCTATAAAGGTGAGTTTATCAATATTTAGTAATTGACAAAATTTTGCGGTATCCATTTTGGGATTAATGGAATTATATGTGACCATAAGGTCATACATTGGCTCGTTTATCACCATGAGTTGACCATGGCGGTCATACATCAGTCCTCGTGCAGGATATATGATATGCTTGTCAATAGCAGTGGCATCTGCCCTCACCATATAGGATCGATCAAACAATTGGATTTGTGCTGCTTTAGCCAAAAGTACAAATGATGCAACTGCAAATAGGATTTGTAAAGTCCTAATCTTATTGTCCGCTCGAAGTTGCATTATTCTTCCGGATTAAATATTAATAAATACACCATAATAAATATAACGGAGACAGAAAAGCTCATTACCGTCTTGATAAAGATACGGCCTATATATACAAATGTGAATTGCTGTATCGAAAAAAGTAAAAAGAGATGCAATCCCATAAAGATACAGGTATAAATAAATACCCACTTAAAGCCAAATTGCCTCATGGTAGGTGTCGAATCCACGCTATATCCACCCCTTGGCTCTATCCAAGATAGTATATACGGTCTTATGAAGCCCATAAATACACACGTTGCTGCATGTACTCCGGGTGAGTTATAAAAGAAGTCAAGCAAAATACCTAGAGCAAAAGAAAGAAAAATAATCAATGTCTTTGGTGTCCTCACCGGCAACAGCATAATCGCAAGTGGATACACTATGATATTCATATAACTAAAATAGGAATAATCAAGTGTGATGCTCATCAGGACCAAGCCCTGAAGCAAAATCAAAAAGATAAACCTGAAAGAATTTTTAGCTACCAGTGCGTTCATTATTGTTCTATTGTTGCTCTGGTAAGGCTATCGATTTCATTTCTCGATTTGTCCAAAATTATATACACGTAGTTTAGCTTGGAGAGATTATTACTCAACTTTACACCAAGGTGATAGAAACTACTGCCTTGATCAAACCCCACCTTCGCTACAGTCCCCAACATAATTCCCTGTGGAAATGTAGCACTAAATCCACTAGTGATGACCGTATCACCTTGACGTATTTCGATATATTTAGGTATATCACTCAAAATAAGGCTTTCGGGGGATTTTCCATCCCAGGAAAGGCTTCCAAAGTAGCGGTTGCGTCGGATAGCGGCACTTACTTTCGTCTGCGAATTGAGTACAGAAGCAATAGTCGAATAATTTTCTGAAACCTTACGCACTATTCCTACGATGCCTTGATCATTTATGACTCCCATACCGGGTTGCACACCAAAACGCCGGCCTTTGTTTACAGTGATAAAGTTGTCCGGTTGATTAATTGAGTTATTGATTACTTCAGCTGAGATAAAAGAATACCTCGTCTTAAAGACTGTATCTACTATTGAATCTCTCCTATAACTGGCATCTATAGTTGCAAATCTCAGCTGTGCTCTCAGTCGAGCATTTTCCTCTGCTACACTATCAGAGGTGGAGATCAGTCCGGAATAGCGCTTGATTGCATTGAGCGATTCAAACATTTTACCCGAATAAAAACCCGAAGAGTTGATGAAAATATCCCTCTGTCCAGAATTAAACTTGATGATGAGAAAGAAACAAATAATCTCTAAAAACAAAAACAAAATAAAATTTCCAAACCGGGCGAAAAAATAAATTAAATTTTGCATAATCTGCAAATTCCCGTTTCCAAAGGTTTAAATACTCTTACGATCTATCAGAAAAGAGAATTTATCTGTATTCTTCAATGCTATTCCGGTTCCACGTACTACAGCACGCAGAGGTTCATTTGCGATGTGTACATTCAACTTGGTCTTCTGAGCGATTCTCTTATCAAGTCCTCGGAGCAGTGCGCCTCCCCCGGTTAGGTACAGTCCGGTCTTAAATATATCGGAGGCCAATTCTGGTGGCGTAGATTCCAGCGCTTTGATTACAGCTTCCTCGATTTTAGATACTGATTTATCCAGTGCATGAGCAATTTCCTGATAAGTGACAGAGATTTGCTTTGGAATACCGGTCATCAGGTCGCGGCCATTCACATAATATTCATCCGGGGGATTATCAAGCACTTGGAGTGCTGAACCCACATGAATTTTAATCTGTTCTGCGGTACGCTCTCCTATGAGGATATTATGCTGCCGCTTCATATAGTTCATAATATCATTAGTAAACTCATCTCCGGCTATTCGAATAGATTGATCACAGACTATACCCGAGAGTGCGATTACTGCGATCTCCGTGGTACCACCACCTATATCGATCACCATATTACCAATAGGCTCCTGGACATCCAGACCTATACCCAGTGCAGCAGCCATCGGCTCATGTATCAGATAGGTCTCCTTCGAATCCACACGGTCAGCAGAATCAAATACTGCACGCTTCTCCACCTCGGTGATCCCTGAGGGAATACAGATTACCATCTTCAGATTACCAAAGAATCTTCTCTTGTGGTCTATCATTTTGATCAACCCCTCCATCAGGCTCTCAGCGGCCTGGAAGTCAGCAATCACACCATCTTTAAGCGGGCGGATGGTTTTTATATTCTCATGTGTTTTTTCGTGCATCTGCATCGCACGAGAGCCGACTGCAATCGTCTCACCGGTCTTTCGATTAATGGCTACAATGGAAGGCTCATCTACTACAATTACATCGTTCTGTATGATCAGGGTATTTGCCGTACCCAGATCTATCGCTAGTTCCTGTGTGAAAAATTTGAAAAATTTCATCTATATACTGCCTTTAATCATTCTAATTTAGAGCGGGCAAAATTACAGTTAATAGTTCACATTCCATAAAATTTATACATCACTCTCTTGAATCACGGCCACTTGAGCCTCTTAAACTATATATCTTCCACCTGCCTTGCTGAAGAATCAATGAACCCTCTTCAATTTCCTGAATGGTTAGCACATGTGTAATGCCGAGAGTAGTCAAAAAGTCTCTATCTCTGATAATGTTATTGTAGTATCTGTCCATGGCCCCTAAATCCGCTCTTCCCTGCCCCGATAAAAGTGATGCTCCATATAATTGCTCCAGTCTGGTCATCCACTCATTGAATACTCCGGCGCTGAATACAGTTGATTTATAATCAACGTAACAGCTTCTCTTAGCGAATATTTTAAACGTGGAGTTGGCCACTGGTATAGCCACTACAGCATCCAAAGGCAACAGCCGCGAAGCACTTTTCGCTATCTTAACTTCATCATTCATTTCCTGATGAACCAATGGTAAGTCATATTCCACCCAGGTTAATGGTCCTTTCCAAACACCCAATACAAGGACTATTAATACTATGAAGAGATAACTCTTCCGCTTTGTCACCCTCGATTGTTGCAATTGTTTCATCAAGTATATCAGCGTTGCACCTCCTGCGATGGTCTTTACCCACAGCATGCTTTTATACCATTGAGTCAAAATAATCTCGGGGACTATCTGATAGAACAGCGCATAGAGTAGAGCACCCAAAAGCGTAATTACCAAAGGTAAGAACAACCTGCTGCGTAAAGTGTACAAATATATTAGCCCAGGAATTACCAAAACTCCGAAAACCAACCAACTCTTAACCGAGAATTGAATTGGATCAAAATGGTGTGGCAATCGCCACATCAGATACGGGATCATATCAGCCATGGAGTGGGTCAGACGCAGATACATATAGAGCAAACCTCCGCACGATGCTATAAGAATAAGTACAATTAAAATGATTTTTTGGCCACTTATTCTTTGCCAATTTCCCTTTATCGCTTCGAATACCTCAGCAACAACAAAAATAACCAGAACCTGAATAGCGGACAGTGGTTGGAAACAAGCGGCTGCCACTATGATCAGAATCCAGAAGAGAGGAATTTTTCGGGTATAGAAATAAAATGCCCAGATTAATAAGGCTTCGGAGATCAGTGAAGGTATCACCTGAGGATACCAAATCTCATTGTCTCCCGGGATGTAGCCAAAGGTCAGCCCCAATACAGTACAAATGGCAACCGATATCTGTACTACATCAGCTGTGAGAGTCTGCAAGACCTTGAATACTCCGGTAATAAGCAGCATACTGAAGCTGAAATGAAGCAGTAAATACCAGTTCTCCATTCCAATAAAATTACCGGGTAAACTGAACCACACCAAGCCATCTCTGATCCAACTACCGGAGACGAGATACTGTTGTACAAAAAAATCTTTCGCATACAAAGTCGGATTGAAGTACTGATATACAAGCGGCAAGACTTCTACCTGATCACCGTAGCCAAATAAGTATCCATTACAAAGTATTAAGAAAGCATAGCAGCAGAGTAAAACTGCAACCTGCTGAATGGTAGCCTTCGTGGTATTTGACATAGTAGGAGAAGTATGAAAATTGGGAGGAAGATTATTTCTCCCGCTCAGTGACGTATTGGATCATTTGCTCTAGCGAGCCTGCGGCTTCATTATGGCTTACTCCGTGAAGAACTTCCACAGCCTTTTGACAATATTCATGCATTCGAGAAGTGGCATATTCTATACCGCCATTATTATGGACAAATTCAATTACTTCCTTTACTGCCTTCTTATTCTTTGATTTATTCTTAATAAGGTTGATGATGTGACGGCGCTGCTCCCTATCTGTTTGCTGTAGCGCATAAATAAGCGGTAGAGTCATTTTTTTCTCCTTGATATCTATACCCAGTGGTTTACCTACATCTTGTACTCCATAATCAAAGAGATCATCCTTGATCTGAAAGGCTATGCCCACGTGCTCTCCAAAGATTCTGAACTGTTCACAAATCTCAGGACTCGCGCCCGAAGAAGCGCTTCCTGCCTCACATGCTGCAGAAATAAGTGATGCTGTCTTCTGACGTATTATTTCAAAGTAAATACTCTCCTGAATATCTAGCCGGCGGGCTTTTTCTATTTGTAATAATTCACCCTGACTCATTTCTTTTACCGCCTTGGATACGATTTTTAGTAGCTTAAACTCCTCATTGTTGATAGCTAGCAATAGTCCCTGAGCCAGCAGATAGTCACCTACCAGGACAGCAATTTTATTTTTCCATAAAGCATTGATACTGAAAAAACCACGTCTCTCCAGACTTTCATCTACTACATCATCATGTACTAATGAGGTGGTATGCAAGAGCTCTATGAGTGAAGCTGCAATGTGCGTCTTCTCAGTTACTTCGCCGGCAGCCTTCGCACAGAGAAAGACAAACATGGGCCGCATCTGCTTGCCCTTGCTCTTGACGATGTAAAACATAATCTTATCCAACAGCGCCACATTGCTGCGCACCGCCTTCTTAAAGTGCTTCTCAAATTGTTCGATCTCAGCAGCTACTGGTTGCTTGATCTTCTCAAGAGTTAGTTCCATATCTAAACTTAGATAAACAAATGTAATTATATATACAGATTCGATACCTCAATAGGGAATTTAAGATTTTATTTCATATTAACTTGATCATAGGATTTTAGACTTGATGTAATGTGGAGTCGCGCTGGTATTGGTTCAATGAACCCATTAGCACTCATTTCTCAGTTACATGGAAGTTTGTTCAAAGATTTGTAGTATAAAGCTTACTTTACATTATGTAATATATTTCTGTCTTATTGTAAAATATACCATACATTTGCAAGAAATATAATTTCATGTCAAACACATTATTATTACCAAATAAATTTAAGTTAATAGGTTGGTTCTTGTTGATTGTAGCTGTGATTCTGTTTGTAGCTTCTAGTGTTGAAGTCTTTGACCTATTTCCAGAGAAGTCTAAAGTTTTTGCAATTTTCAATAAAGAAATTTTTGGCCAAAGTCAATTCTTTACACTATTCGAGACAAATATCACGCTTACCGTTGTCGGTGTCTTATTTATTATTGGGGCAATGATGGTAGGCTTTTCAAAAGAAAAAAGAGAAGACGAATTTATTGCTAAGCTCAGATTATCCTCTTTACTTTGGGCGGTCTGGGTTAATTATGCTCTTTTATTTCTAGCCTTCTTTTTTGTCTATGGTACTGATTTTCTGACTGTTATGATGTATAACATGTTTACAATCTTGATAATTTTTATAGTCAGGTTCAATTACCTTTTGTACAAAAATTCCAAAGTAGTGCTAGATGAAGAATAACATTAAGGTTCAACGAGCTATCAACAACCTCACACAGGAGGAATTAGCACATAAGGTCTCTGTCAGCAGACAGACAATTAATGCCATGGAGGCAAATAAATACGTGCCATCAACTGTCTTGGCAATGAAAATCGCGAAGGTCTTTAATAAGTCAGTAGAAGAAATATTTATACTTGATGTCGATGATTAAGTAAATGACGTAACACAGACTTGATTCTTTGAAAAAAAAAACCCTGCACCTAAATCTAGGTACAGGACTCAATTATGAAAACTTCAAATCACCCCAAGTTTATTGGCCTTTCGGCTTCCGGACCTTTTGACCGGTCATCAGTTGAGCTCTTCTGTAAGTTCTCCTTTCAGCTTATTAAAAATTGACCGCTGAAAAAAAGCCCTGCACCTAAAGCTAGGTACAGGACTCAATTATGAAAACTTCAAATCACCCCAAGTTTGTTGGCCTTTCGGCTTCCGGTCCTTTTGACCGGGTCATCAGTTGAGCTCTTCTGTAAGTTCTCCTTTCAGCTTATTAAAAATTGACC
>DAOLZQ010000028.1:0-16556 GCA_035426385.1 Saprospiraceae bacterium | reverse complement strand
GCCCTGCACCTAAAGCTAGGTACAGGACTCAATTATGAAAACTTCAAATCACCCCGAATTTATAGCCACTTCTTCAAGTGGGACTGTATCCTAACGGATACTCATTTAATTAACAACAATGAATTCTAATAGTTCAATAATAATAAACAATATTTATCTTCCAAAAAACATCATTTCAGTACAGCTATCACTGCTCCTATCAACTATTCAATAACACCTTGATTAAATGTCACATCTGACAAAAAACATTCTGAGTTTACATTCAAATTGTCCTGACAAAGATATAAAATGTATTCGAATATACCTTCCCAAAATGGTAAATTAAATTGTTAATGACAATTGCTCCTAATCTTTTTCTAAATATTTCCTTGATACCAGAGCCTTTAACACTGAACGATATCATGTTTCATACAGATTCACTCTATCACTCAGGCCTCTCCTAATATTGTCAAAATTTCCCTGTACATAAATATCGGATGAACATTTCTCCGATCTTTGAAGCTACATAATATTTGCACCACAGTAGTGGATCAAGACAATTATGCGAGGTCATGTGAGGCCAGTTTTGAAAGAAATTATCTCACTAATTAGGACAAATAAAAAACCCTGCACCTAGAGCTAGGTACAGGGCCCAATTATGAAAACTTTAAATCACCCCTAATATTGATCGTGTTTATTGTCTCGACAGACAATCATTAAATAATGATGTTACAAATATAATAGGTGTTATCAAATGATATGCTTCGTTAACACTGTATTAACACGGGTCACTTTTGATCCGCAATTTGAGATGCTATTAGTTCAAAATATTTTTAGTTCCGGCAGGTGCACTTGCATCTGTTGCTTTTGGTAAAATCTTACCTTTAACAGCCAATACAAGTTGCTTTCCTTCGATGTTAGTCTGCACAGTAACCGTTTTGTTTATATCACCTACGCGGTTTGTGTCATATCTGATTTTTATTTCACCGGTCTCCCCTGGCATGATTGGATCTTTAGGCCATGTAGGAACAGTACAACCACAACTTCCATTAGCGCTTTTTACCAATAGAGGCTCAGAACCATTATTTACAAATTTAGCTACTCTGAAAGGCTCAGAACCTTGTTGAATGGTTCCGAAGTCAACAGTCATACTTTCGAAAGACATATCAGGACCTTGAACTTTTGGTGTCTGAACTGCTGCAGTCTTAGCAGGAGTAGTTACTTTTTTTGCTTTTGTCTTTTGTGCGAAAACGCCCGTCGATAAAAATGTGATAGCGAGGAAGAATAGAATAATCTTTTTCATGTGTCTATAAATTGTTTGTATTGGATTAATTAATATTAGTATTACAAAGATAGTATTAAAAAACTTTCAATTTCAAATCCTGAGTATATCTAGGTTGTTAATAATTGGTTAAAAGATTTTACTACCCTATTTCTTTAATAACTTGATATTTATACATATAAATTATTTTAATTTAATTTGTAAATTATTGTTAAATCAGCACTGTAGGAAATAACATTTTTCTAAAATTATCAAATATTTAATATAATTATTTTACTAAATAGCCCTTTTAATTGAATTTTTTAATTTTATTTTCAAAAGCTTCGAATTTTAACTAATTACCTTCATATCGCTTCATTGACTTGCCTAATTTCCTATCTTTGTCATATAAATTAGTTCCCCGATGACAGAAATTCATATCGAGCAACTGCTCAGTGAAGTAAGTAACCACAATTCTTTACATCCTCGTGAATTTATACAGGAGGTAATCAAAGATTACTGGATATGTATCACCAGTAGGGAAGCTAGTCTCGCTGCGAGGAAGGAAGTCCTTACCGGAAAAGCAAAATTTGGAATAACCGGAGATGGCAAAGAAGTGCCCCAGGTGGCAATGGCCAGAGCTTTTAAGAGGGGCGATTTTAAAGCGGGATATTATCGTGATCAGACCTTCATGATGGCACTGGGCCTATGCAGTATAGAGGATTTCTTTGCACAACTTTATGCAGATCAGAAAAATGATCCTTTCTCCGCTGGTCGACAGATGAATAATCACTTTGCATCCGAACTAATAGATGAGTCAGGTAACTGGATTGACCAGACTAACCGGTATAATATTTCAGCAGACATCTCCTCCACCAGTGGGCAAATGCCCCGTGCGCTGGGACATGCTTTAGCGACAAAATTATTCAGAGACAACACTGAACTTTCCACCATGGAACAGTTCAATGATCAGGGCAAGGGTCTTACCGTAGTCAGTATTGGTGATGCAAGTACATCTGAAGGAGCATTCTGGGAAACTATGAATGCCGCTGCTGTCATGCAGGTACCACTCGCCACCTGTGTGTACGATGATGGCTATGGCATATCTGTTCCGGTGGAATTACAGACAGTAAAAGGTAGTATTTCAAAAGCACTCGAAGGATTTTACCTCGACGAGAGCGGCAATGGCATCCGTATCTATGTCGTCAAGGGCTGGGATTATCCCGGTCTCATCGAAGCTTTTGAGACAGGGTTTCAAAAATGTAGAAACACACAAGTGCCCGCTCTCTTTCACATACAACAGCTCACCCAACCACAGGGTCACAGCACCTCCGGAAGTCACGAGCGGTATAAGACTACCGAAAGGCTTAAGTGGGAGACAGAGGTGGATTGTGTGACCATGATGGCACAGTGGATGGTCGAAAGCAATATTATTACTCCAGAGCAACTTCAACATCTAAATTATGAGGCAAAAACACTAGTTAGAGAAAAGAGAAAAGCTGCCTGGGCTGCATACTCCAATCCAGCTACTATTTACAAAGAGCGACTACGCTCACTTCTCTCACATCAGCCATTACCTCAGGATACGCAGATCGAACACCTCGTCAGTGAAATCAACACTCCGCACAGCGAAATTTCTGCCGGTGAATTGTTGGCATTGGCACGACGGCTCACTTTTAGATTTGACCTTTACAGTTTCAATTTGACTGGCCTAGAAGACTGGAAACACGAGTTGCGCAATCAATTCGATCTGCCACTTCATACCCACTTATATGCAGAGGGAGCTCAGTCTCCGCTGAACATCCATCCTGTGGCTCCCGATGTCACCGGGCAGGAACTCGTAAATGGATCTAAGGTACTCAATCAATATTTCAAAGCACTTTTTGCTTCAAGAGCAGACGTCGTTGCTTTTGGTGAAGACGTCGGACAAATCGGAGATGTTAATCAGGGATTTGCCGGCTTACAGCAAATATTCTCTGAACAGCGGATCTTCGATACTGGCATCCGAGAATGTACCATAATAGGCCAGGCAATTGGTCTGTCTATGCGCGGATTCAGGCCTATCGCCGAGATTCAATATCTGGATTATCTAACCTTCGCTATGTTCCCGCTTACTGATGACCTGGCTACGCTTAGATACCGCACAGCCGGACTCCAGTGCGCACCTGCTATCATACGCACACGTGGCCATCGACTGGAAGGTATTTGGCACTCAGGCTCACCTATGGCTCTGCTACTGAGCAGTCTAAGGGGAATGCATATTTGTGTACCCAGAGATATGACACAAGCAGTAGGTATGTATAATACTTTATTGGCAGGTACCGACCCCGGTATAGTTATCGAATGCCTAAATGGCTACCGCCTCAAGGAAGCGCTTCCTACTAACTTACTCGACTATAAGATTGGCCTGGGCATACCTGAGATTCTGACTGAGGGAAGTGATCTGACACTGGTGACCTATGGCTCTTGTATTCGCATTGCATTGGAAGCATTAAAATTGATTGCACCCTATGAGATCAGCGTTGAACTTATTGACATCCAGACTTTAATACCTTTCGATCGAACCGGCATTATTGTCGAATCATTGAAAAAAACCAACAAATTACTGATTGTCGATGAAGATGTACCCGGTGGTGCGACGGCCTTTATTTTACAGCAAGTGGTAGAAAAATGGAATGGATACCAATATCTGGATGATAAGCCTCATGTGCTCACTGCAAATGAACACAGACCTCCTTTTGGTTCGGATGGAGATTATTTTTCAAAGCCGAATGCAGAAGATATTGCCGAAAAAATCGTCAACATTATGTCACACTATAAGCAGTTAGATTAAAAATGTGATTCAATACCTTATGTTTGTCTTCAAATTGCGTTCAGCTACTTTTGAATCTCACAAAAATTAAACTCCTTGTCTGATAGCTTAGTCATCATTCCGACTTATAATGAAAGTGAGAACATTCTCCTCATGATCGACGCTGTCTTCGGACTTGAAAAAGAGTTCGACCTACTGATTATTGATGATAATTCGCCGGATGGAACCAGCGATCTGGTCAGACAGATGCAACAGACCTACCCGACACGGCTTAAGCTTATAGAACGGCCCGGCAAGAAGGGGCTTGGCACAGCTTATATTCTGGGCTTTGAATATGGCCTCGAACACGGATATGAATACATCTTTGAGATGGACTGTGACTTTTCGCATAATCCTCAAGACCTCATCAGACTATATAATGCCTGTAAGAAAGGAGGTTTTGACATGTCAGTAGGTTCACGTTATGTCACCGGTGGCAAGGTGGAGAACTGGCCCCGAGACCGGATATTTCTATCCTATGGCGCATCCTTATATGTTCGCATTCTCACCTGGATGCCCATTAAAGACCCTACAGCAGGATTTGTGTGTTATAAAAGAGAAGTATTACAAGCGATTAATTTTGATAAAATTAAATTTATCGGCTACGCCTTCCAGATAGAAATGAAATTTGCCGCCCAGAGCTTAGGCTTCAAAATAAAGGAAGTGCCCATCACTTTCAAGGATCGGGTGCGTGGAAGCTCGAAAATTACCAAGGGTATAATGCGAGAAGGATTCTTTGGCGTATTTAAAATGGTGACCAACAAGATATTTGATACCTACCAGAGACAGAATTAAAAAAAAATAAGTCGTGGTATTGCGGCACCACGACTTACACCAAAACGAAAATCCAAAATGTTTTCCAAAACTAAATGATCATGATATGATATATCTTTCTATTTCTTAATTTCGATCAAATGGGAAGTCAAAAAAGAAGGGTCGTAAATCGGCCGATTTACGACCCTTTTCAACAATTATAATCCCATGAACATATCCAAATCTAAACTTCAAATGATTCTTTTACCACAAGTTTATCATCGTACACTTATCGTTGAAGAATGAATTCTTTTTCTCTAAGTGTTATATTCAATACAAATATCGACCCTTGAACCCGCCCTCACAAGTACAAAAATCAGCTATTGTCATATATATATTTTATTCATATGATTTTCTTTATTTTACATTCTACTGATTATCAATACTTTGGTTATTTTATTTCAGATTATTGAAAAATTTTGTGATTTTTTGGTCTCTATAGCAGTAAAAAAATAATTTATCTAATCTTCAATAAAAAATCTGAATAGGCCTGATCTATTAGAAAAATTGATTTAGGGCTTTCTAACACCCTTTTTCATTAACTATTCATTAACAAATTATACGTTATTACTCTTAACATAATAGGGAGATTGTTGTTACACCCACAAAATAGACACTATGTATCCTCCTCAATTTACGGCCCCAATGGCTAAAGAATTAACCGATAGCGGATTTGAATCACTTACCACTGCTGAAGATGTAAAGAAAGTACTGGAGCAGCAAGAAGGAACTACCCTAGTCGTAGTTAATTCAGTGTGTGGCTGCGCAGCCGCTCATGCAAGACCTGGTGTAAGGACTTCTCTTCAGAATGAAAAAAAACCGGATCATTTCTATACTGTATTCGCAGGCGTCGATACGGATGCCACCAAAACTGCGCGCCAGTATTTCGCTCCATATCCACCATCTTCTCCTTCTATTGCATTATTTAAAGATGGAAAGTTGGTCCACTTCATAGAGAGGCACCACATCGAAGGCAGAAGTGCCCAAATGATCGCAGAGAATCTGAAAATGGCCTACAATGAATATTGCTAAGTACTTACTTGGCATTCTTTTATTGATCAGCATATTAGTTGCCTGCAAACAAAATAACACTTCGTCTGCGAATCAGGGTGATTATCTCCTGAGACTGAAGAAATACCATTGCGAAGAAAAGGCGCTTACTATGGAATCTGACTCATTATGGAATGAGGTAGCTGATCACATGGATAAATTACTTCCTGCCAAGATGGATCCCGCTGTAAGAAAGCGAATCATCGATATCAAAAATACTGAGATCATTCGTACGTTTAAGATTTATCACACTTTTCCGGATACTATCAAGCACATATTAGTACAGATAGATGAATATGATGCAAAGTTGGTAAGGAGAATAAGCATGAATGATAAAATGCTGGATTCTATGGAACGTGAGAAATTGCACATAATGAGTTCGCTGGAAGACAATCAATCCGCTAAAGAAGCCTTCGAAAAATCTTATACAGAAAAGCTAAGCGAACCGTGTAACTAATTTTTTACTTCAACTTTAACACATGAGAATAAGGGTAGTAATGGCGGGCTACTTCAAGCTAGATGGAGGAGCCATGTTTGGCGTAGTACCTAAAGTAATGTGGCAGAAGCTCAATCCTGCCAATGAGGATAACCTTTGCCCGTGGTCTATGCGCAGCCTGCTGATAGAGACAGAGACCCGCAAGATTCTCATTGACACCGGTATTGGTCATAAACAAGGAGAAAAATTCAGATCTCATTTTTATCCCTCAGGCGCAACGGTTGTTGAGAATCTTCGAACGCTGGGAGTGGAAAAAGAAGACATCACCGATGTGTTCCTCACCCATTTGCATTTCGATCACTGCGGCGACGCCACTGAATATAATGCAGAGGGTGAGGTCGTTCCGACTTTTCCACGAGCTACCTACTGGAGTAATAAAAAGCATTGGGACTGGGCGCTGGAGATGAATGACCGAGAAAAGGCTTCCTTTCTGGTAGAAAATTTCGTTCCACTAAAGGAACAGGGCGTCCTCAAATTTATAGCAACCACTCCCGAGCACCCGGTCGAATGGTTGGAAGGTATTCGGGTCCGTGAGAGCAATGGCCATACACGCGCAATGATGGTACCAGACATGCCTTATAAAAGAAGCAGATTGCTCTTTCTGGCTGATTTGATTCCATCCTCTTTCCACTTGCCACTTCCCTATGTGATGGCATATGACCTCTGGCCATTCAGAACACTGGAAGAGAAAGCTGAGGTGCTCCAGGAAGCATTAGACCACAATTACTATCTCTGCTTCCAGCATGATCCTGTTCAGGCATGCTGCACACTAAAGAAAAATGACAAAGGCCGGATCGTAGCAGACCAAATCAGCACTGATTTGCTCTAATAAAATCCTACTGCTAATAAATCCACTTCCAAAATGGGTCAAATTTTCAATTTCGCCATTCGTTTGCTTAGATATTTTATCTTTGTCATAAACATAAAATAAGAATGGAGACAGATCTTTCTATTGCACAGCGGGCTGAGTTGGTCCACATAAAAGAAATCGCCGATCAACTCAAAATCAACGAAGATGACCTGGTATATTATGGCAGGTACAAAGCCAAAATACCACTGACTTATATCGACGAAGAAAAAGTCAAAAAATCAAAACTAATTTTAGTGTCTGCGATGTCACCTACTCCTGCAGGTGAAGGAAAGACAACTTGTTCCATAGGAATCGCACAAGCATTGTGCCGCAATGGAAAGAAAGCCACGGTGGTACTTCGTGAGCCCTCACTTGGTCCCGTCTTCGGCATCAAGGGTGGAGCTGCAGGCGGTGGCTATTCACAAGTGCTACCGATGGAAGATATCAACATGCATTTCACTGGTGATTTTGCCGCTATTGAAAAGGCAAATAATCTGCTTGCTGCCATGATTGATAATAATGTGCAGAATAAGAAGAATAATATAGGCATCAATCCACAGACCGTCATCTGGAAACGGGTCATGGATATGAATGACCGCTCTCTTAGAAATATCGTCTCAGGACTGGGAGGCAAGGGGAACGGCGTTCCACGCGAAGCCGGCTTCAACATCACTGCTGCGTCTGAAGTCATGGCCATACTCTGCCTGAGTAATAACAGAAGTGAACTTAAGGAAAAACTCGGCAATATATATATAGGAAACACCTACGACGGCGCGCCTGTATATGCACGTGATCTCAAAGCACATGGTGCTATGGCAGCTCTGCTTAAAGATGCTTTCTTGCCGAATCTGGTTCAGACCATCGAACATACTCCGGCCATCATCCACGGTGGACCCTTCGCCAATATCGCACAGGGAACCAACACGCTGGTTGCGACCAAGATGGGACTGTCGCTTTCTGATTATGTAGTGACTGAGGCAGGCTTTGGTTTTGATCTGGGCGGTGAGAAATTTATTGATATCAAATGCAGAGTGGGTCATATAGTTCCTTCCTGTGTGGTCATCATAGCCACCATCAGAGCGTTGAAATATCATGGCGGCGTAGATCTGAAAGAACTAAAAACAGAGAATGTAGAAGCAGTCAAAAAAGGATATGCAAACCTGTCCCGTCACATCGAGAACAGTAAACACTATGGCATTCCGGCAGTGGTTGCTATCAACAAGTTTGTGACTGATACCGATGATGAGATTCAGATGGTGAAAGATCTGTGTGAAAAAGACGGATCAGTCGCCGAGGCGATAGAAATCTGGGCCAAAGGCGGTGCAGGTGCACAGCATCTGGCTACTAAAATAACCGATATCATCGATGGTAACCCCGATCAGAAATTTCAACCATTATATGAATTGGAAGATAGCACTGAGGAAAAAATAAAGAAAATAGCACAGAAAATATATCGCGCCAGTGATGTCGAATACAGTGCCCAGGCAAAGAATGACCTGAAGCTTATCAAAAAACTTAAGCTCACTCATCTGCCCGTCTGTATCGCAAAGACCCAAAAATCCTTCTCAGATAATCCAAATATTATAGGGGCACCGAATGGCTTTACCATCACGGTGCGAGAGATTGAGATCGCAGCCGGAGCGGGGTTTGTCGTGCCGGTCACAGGAGAAATGATGCGGATGCCCGGACTACCGGAGACGCCGAGTGCAGAGCATATCGACATCGATGAGGACGGTACTATTACAGGTCTCTTCTAGAAGCAAAGAAGATCATCTTAACTGTTCTGCAGGTAGCTTAGATTTCTGCTCCAGGTAATCGACATAGTCCTTGGAACCCAACCGGAAGTAAACCGGAAACTTAGACTTTCGATTTAGCTTAGCTTCATAATAGCAAAAGAAGGGTTGATAATCGCCCTCTTTTCTTAAACCGCTGAGGTTATAAATGCGCAGGTCGGTTAAGGTTGTACTAAGTGATAATTCCGCTCTTGATGGTGGTACAGAGGTGGAACTCATCACTCTTTGTCCATAGCCAGTCATAAATGCAAAAGTACCCAGCAAGACCAATGATATTTTTATACCTTGAATCATATTCAATTTTGATAAGAATGGAGGTTAAAATTAACAAATTGTGGCAGGAATGGTTAAAAGGCGAATTTGAGCAGCCCTATTTTACAGCTATAAAGGCTCAACTTATCGAGAAAAAACAGAGCGGCGAGTCGATCTATCCGCCCGGACCATTCTTCTTCAATGCCTTCGACCTCACACCACCCGACCAGCTGAAAGTAGTCATACTGGGACAGGATCCCTATCACAACCCGGGCGAGGCAATGGGTCTGTGCTTCTCGGTACCGGGGCAAGTGAGAATCCCACCTTCATTGAAAAATGTCTTTAAGGAGCTGCGACAGGATCTGAATATCACACCTCCTGCAACTGGTGACCTGACCCAGTGGGCACAGCAAGGTGTCTTCCTGCTAAATGCGGTGCTGACAGTAAGTAAGCATCAGCCGGCTTCACACCGGCAGATAGGCTGGATGGATTTTACGGATGCGGTGATCAGGATTATTTCGGAACGCAAGGAACATGTGGTGTTTATTTTGTGGGGAAATTTTGCAAAAAGTAAGAAACACCTCATTGACACAGACAGGCATTTGATCATCGAGGCGGCTCATCCCTCTCCGTTGGCACGTACCGGGTTCGCGGGACATAGGCCATTCTCGAGGACAAACCAATATCTAACGGAGCATAACATTGCTCCAATAAACTGGGAAATTAACTGATTACACTGATTCGATATCTGCTTGCTCTTCGGTATAGCTTAGTGGCAGCTCAACTATAAACTCGGTACCTTCACCTGCCACACTCTTGAAATAAATTTTACCATGGAAAGTCTCCACGATGGATTTACATAAAGCCAGGCCGAGACCCATACCACTACTTTTGGTCGTAAAATTGGGATAAAATACCCGCTCGACCATATCGGTTTCAATACCGATGCCATTGTCTTTTATTTTTATCACCGCCCTATCATCAACAGAATCGAGTATCACTTCTATTTTACCTTTTCGGCCGTCAGGAATAGATTGGATGGCATTTTTCAGCAGATTATTCATCAGCCGCATCAGATGAGATCTATCAGCGAGTATGATTAAGTCATCTATGGGTTCGAAGAGATTCATATTAGCTTCATCCTGCTTTCTGAAGAGGTCATATACCGAGGCCACTAAAGTATTCAGATTGATATATTCCATCACCGGCGCCGGCATGATGGCAAAATTTGAAAATTCGGTGGCGATCGCAGCCAGATTATCTATCTGCTCTATGAGGGTATTGGAGGTATTTCGGATACTCTCCTCCACTTCCGGATCTGTCTTGCCTTCCACTCTGCGGATGAGATACTGTGCACTTAGCTTCATGGGCGTCAGTGGATTCTTGATCTCATGAGCCACCTGACGGGCCATCTCACGCCAAGCACCCTCCCGCTCACTCTTCGCCAGCAGGTTCGCACTTTCTTCGAGTTTATTGATCATATTATTATACTCCTTGATCAGCGTGCCTATCTCATCTGATTTGGTCCATTCCAGGGTTTCATTCTTCTTTCCCAGTTTGATCTGTTTCAGGTTTTCGACAAGCTTGACTAGTGGCTTGGTGATAGAATTCGCAATGACGATAGCAATAGCGCCCGCCATCAATAGAAGGAAAACATACACATTCAATAAGGTGCCCAGAAAATCAAATGCTGCAAAAAAGTTTTTATCAAATGAGGAGGCTACCGGCATCTCCATCCAGGCTACTTTCTGTAATTCACTATTTCGAAGTGGCATAAATGCCTTGTCAACTGCGGATTTCTTTTCGGGCATTTCAAAATAAAAAGAACCTCCCGCATAAGCCAGTTTAAGATACGCAGCCGGATCCATTTTCTCCTCTGAAACAACTGAGTTACTCTGAGTTGAAAATATTCGATCACCTCCGAGACTAAATATAGAAAAATCAGTTTGGTGTGAGCGACGCAAATCCATGAGTGAAGATACAGTGAGTGAGTCGAGTGACTGTCCATCCATTCGGTGCTCGATATCAGAAACAAGCGCAAATGATTTTTCACTGATTTGTTTTTGTTCCATTTTCAATGAGAGATCCTGAAAATAAATACTCGTCACATACGCAATAGCTGCAAAGGAAAATACAATCACCAAAATAATAGAATACTCTATTCGCTGCCGCAAATTAATCGTCTTACTAAAATACACAGGTAGTGATTCAGGTAGAATGCGCATGACAGAATTGATTGCTGTCAAAAATAAAATGATAATTAAAATTAATACAAAAAGAAATGAAAACAATGAGATCGGCTTGATGAGTCCGAGTAGTTCTTTTCCGACTACTATAGTGACATTTCCCTCACCCTGACGCACTACTTCTAGTCGATCACGTGAACTTATTTCTTGTGTGGATTGACCTTGTAAGATATGAGAAGGATCAAACTGATCCGGATAAATTCTTCCCTGACTTTCTTGCAAAATTCCATTCACATAAATACCATAATCGTATTTATTGATATTTGAGATTTCTTGATATCCCCTTGCATTATCCATAGTGGATGAAAAGGGAATAAATCTTTTTTTCCGTGCGAGGACAAAAAATTCAGGTAGTGGTTTTATTTCTCCTGAAGTCCAATAGAATTTAAACCATCCACCGTGAAATACTGATTTGGCTGACCTATAGAGATAATGTTTCTGTTTTTCCCAGTTGGCATTGAGTTCTCCACTTAGTACCTCTCGACTTCGGGCCTCGCCCATCCACTGCTGCTCATTTGGACGAATCACCAGTTCGAAATTATAATAGTCAGTGAGGTAGGCATGCTTAGTCAAGATGACTCTAAATAGATCATTAATTACCTCAAACCTTCCTGCAATGATGGCAGCATCAATCTGAGGATAATACTGCCTGTTATTTTTCATTTGCAGGATTACGTCATCCATAGTTTGCATCAGGAGTGAGTCATTTTTTTGACTCAATTGATCAGCTACTTTGAATTTTTCATCTGTCTCACGGTCTCGATTAAACTTGAACAACGTGACCGCAGAAAATGCAGAAAAGAAAATAATCCAGATGACCACCCACCCAAGCGTAGGCGCCTTGATCTCAATAAAAATATCAAAGACCAGAGCGAAGAGCAAAAAGATTAATAGCGTGATGTAAAACGGCAGTTTAACTCCCGATAAAATTAATAATGGAATTAATAATAAAGACGCAAAAAGTACGCCTGCAATCTTCTCTTTAAAGTCAAGTTTAAATTGTTGAATTATTTGATTGATTCTGTAGGAAAAGAGAAAAAACCTGATCAGCACTACCGACAATAATCCAATAGATATAAATGGTATGATTCCTAGACTGATCACATTATTAAAATCAAAGTCAATGCCGGAGTTGACTACCAGCTCCCTGCAAAATACCAGAAGCAAAACCAATCCCATAAAATTGATGGTATAGCATATTGCACCAATCTTATATCTGCCGTATGTGGACTTTCCGACTCCTATCATCCATCTGACTCTGTGTAGGAAGTACTCCATAAAAATAAAGTAAAATAGAATCAGGAGAATCAGATTTCCATAGCTCATGGATAAAAATGGCTTAGAAGTTAAATGCATCGACCTCAAATCCTGATCAATGCTATAGCCTGCATGAAGCCAGATATCCAAAAGTCTGGTTAATACTACTACACACAGCAGGCTGATAATCTTCCATATGGGAAGTCGGGATCCTTCCGTCGTCAAGATGCGTGTCACTCCAAGATAGAGACAGATATACGCAAGCCAATACAGTCCGAAATAAAACCAAATAAGACCCTTATCGGCCGGAATAGAAGAATCCATAGGATAGGCTACTGACTGACCCTCGAGCGACTTCACCGGTAGCAGGTGGGCGCTTCCGGCTGCATTTTCCTTTTGCCAGGGAGAGATAAATTTGCCCCGCATTGAAAATTGAGCTAATACCTCGTGTGTGTTTGCACCCGCTCTGACGTAGTATATTTTTGAAAAGACAGAGTCCCGACTGAGCACCCAGTTTTTTGCATTGAATCGTTCAGAATAGAAGAGCTGAGAGCCGGTCCACGCGACCATTTTTTTGTCTCGCAGCACTCCTAGAGCAAAATTCCACTTTCTAGATGACTTCAAGCCCTCAGTCATCTGTAGCGCATTTAACTGCGAGCCAGCGCCCCAGGCATAGAGCCAAAGAAGCTCTGCATGATCATTGAGGACAGACTCAATCGCCTGCTGTTGCTGTGCGAATTGATGGTTCCAATATTGACTCTCGATCTCCTGTGAGGATGTTGCTTTGTTTCCTGTGCACATAGACAACAGTAAGAAAACCAATACCGGCATAAAGATCAAAAAGCGACTGATCGAGAAGGAACGCATTTACATTATTGAGAATTAATATATATAACCTGTTAGTAACTGCAAAAATACACATTAAAGTAATATTGTATGGATATATAATATGGGTAGTGAGGAGGTGAGATGAGCGAATGAAGTCATAGTGGGATATATTCACTCATCACTAAACTCAATATAAAATTTGCTAAAATGCTATAAATAGAGCATATTAAAAAATATAATTTGGTTTATCCAGCTTGGATTGGAATTTAACGTGGAATTTAAAATATATTTACAAATATTTATCAAATTACTTGAATTTCTAAAATATTGTTACTTAACTTTATGTATTGGTAATATAACCAATATAAATCACACATAATACCTTTAACATGAAGACAATTGTTTTAAGTTCTACCGTTCTTTCTGAGGTGCAAAAGTAAGAGCTTCCCAGCTAGAATTACTCACTTAATGACAGTTATTGATACTGTGATTTCTTCGACTGCTAGTAGGAGGCTTTGGCTCAATAACGATTATTGGTGTGGAAATATAGTGAGCGAATTCACTACTTTTAAAAAAAATCGCAGAGCGATTGAGTTTATGAAATATACTCTGAATGAGAATTTTACCTTCGATCATTGGGAGTTTTATGAGGATGACAATCAACTATCGCAAAGTAACAGAATCACCATTTGGACTTATTATGGTCTGAAGATCACCCAGGCTCAATCTCACGGTATGGATGAGTTCTGTATCTAAAGTGAGGATTACAGCATCAAGGTTCATAGTAATTCATCCTTCAGCTATATAGGTACCTATGGCACGGAATCAAGTGAAAGCACCCCTTTCCAATCGTATGTCGAAATCGGCAATGCGAATACCGGTCCAAATACTTTCGATCATATTGCAATACCTGTGTATATTCTACTTCACAAATCGATGCTCTGGACTTGAAAGTGGCCAATACTAATATGTCCAATTGTTATGACAAATATTGGGTAAAAGACAAGCAATTTATTTTAACTTTTAAAGCTTTTTAAAATGAAATTTTTAAAAAAATATTTAATCTATAGAATTCAATTAATAATTGTTTTTATTCTATCCATTTCAATCACTATGATTGGTCAGAATCGCTTGATTAAGCCAAACCTCTCAGGGTTTGGTTCCTTAAACGCAACTGAGAACTTTATGTTGACAAAATTCAAGCAAGCGGCATGTACTCAGGTTACTATTTAGTAGATTTTGGCAATTTAGCACAAATGCAAGACCAAGGGAAGATCAAAATAAATATTCCCGATGATGAATGTGAAGATTTGGTATTTAAAGTAAAATCTGTCAAATATATCAATGAGCAGGATTATTATTGGTATGGCGAGTTGCTATCTAGTCCGAATGAAGCAGAATGTTATTGTCAACTAGGCAGTATAATTTTAATTTCTTCTC
Organism: Saprospiraceae bacterium; assembly: GCA_035426385.1. Taxonomy (GTDB): domain Bacteria; phylum Bacteroidota; class Bacteroidia; order Chitinophagales; family Saprospiraceae; genus Parvibacillus. The sequence goes on along the minus strand of DAOLZQ010000028.1, from coordinate 1,440 downwards.
AATTTGGTAGAATTGGCTATATATCAATAGATGATAAAACCTTTGAACTTATAGAGTTAAGTCAGAATAGATTTGCATTGGGGAAACCTGATGGAAGCAAGTTTACAGAAGCAGAGTGTGGAGTTACAAACAGTATTCCATATGTTAATCCAGACATTATTCCAGATATTCAAGTCCGGGAAAACGGGAATTGCGATGTCAGATGTCTAGTACTATATACAAATAAAGCCTTAGAAGCGGAAGGAGGTTTAGCAGCAATTAATAATCGTGTTAATTTGGCTATAGCCCAAACTAATCAAGCCTTAAGAAACAGCTTTATTGATGATTCTCAGTTAAGAATTGAATTAGCAGGAGTAGAACCTTTAACTTTTACTGAAACCCAATTAATTCAATTTGATGTGAATAAATTGGCTAGCAACTTGGATGCTCAGAATCTTCGTAGTAATTTCGATGCAGATATTGTAGTTTTACTTACTGCCGGTGACTATGGCAGTACGTTTGGAATTGTACGTATGATTGGTCCAAATGATAACACTTCATATTCAATAGTTCAAACCGGTACTGCTACAACAGGGCGATTTACTTTTGCTCATGAAGTAGCTCATCTTTTTGGTGCTCGACATAATGACGATCCAGAATCAGGAATACCTCATGGTCACAATTTCAGAACAGGCAATTTTATACCTTGTATTTTCGGAAAAAAGCAACTCACAATTTTGAATAAAGCTGGAGAGGCAGATGTCAGAATTTTGCATTATTCGAATCCTCAAGTCACATATGATGATAAAAAAACTGGTGTAAATGGCACAAGGGATAACGCTCAACAATTGCGTAATACAGCTTGTACAGTAGCACAATTTGAAGAAACAATTAGACCATTTAATGTATTTGTAACAGGAGACATCAATACATGTCCTTGTGGAGGTTCTAGCTTAGGAGTTAATATTTTCGGAGGAACATCAGGGGCTACTTATACTTATTTTGGGGAAAAAAGTATAGATGGAATTAATTGGAGCACGCTATCAACAATTAGTACAGCATATATTCCACCATCGGCTCCTCCACATCATAATTGCCCTGAGGAAGATTATATTTTTGTCCGAACACATGTAGTTAGTAGTGATGGCCAAGAAGATATAGCCTCAGCCACAATCGCCAGAATATACGAATGGCCAGGACAAGAAGAACCTTGCTTTAATCAATCCTTAAATATAAGTGAAGGATATGATAATATATCTGTATTTCCTAATCCGGCAAGTGGATATATCGAAAGTGAGATTACACTTTTAAAGAAAGGAAAGTTTACAATTCGAATTATGGACAGTACAGGTAAATTAGTTACGACAATCATAGAAAGTCAGGATTTGGAGATGGGGAAGCATAGATTTTCATTTGAACTTCGTCAGTCAGGTATGTTTTTTGTAAATGCCTTTAGTGACA
>DAOLZQ010000027.1:21511-40221 GCA_035426385.1 Saprospiraceae bacterium | reverse complement strand
AAGGTATTTATAATCTTACTAAAGGAATAAAATAAGAATCTTTAGACTTCGCGCCTTCGGTCTTTGTATTTGAAAAAAGGCTTCAATGTAAACTTAAGAATTAGAAGAAATTTCTACTATTTCACACAAAGTCTCAACCAACCAAAATCTCTTCAAAGAAAATATTTAATCACATTTCCACTCAATAACTCAATTAGCCGAACTTACCCATGAATAAAATGTAAACTGATAGTTGAAACTAATCCCTGGATAATACTTAATCTACTGCAGAAGGATCTGATACCTTTCCCATAAATAAATTAACACCCGTGGCTTGATCATATATTATAAAAATATACGATTGATTAAATATAGCCGGTGGTGGCATAGAAGTTAAACCTACCCCAATGGTAGTCACTGCTGCACCTTCGACTCCCTTTTCATCCATCTTCATATACACATCGTGAAGAGCCTTGGTGAGATAAACATCCCCCGGAGCACCTGCTATTGCAGAGAAGTCCGCCCCACCAGTGAAAGGTGATTTGACGTCCATCGATTGAAGGATGGCCTTCAGATCAAAGTGCTGTTTTATTTCTAGCTTTGGAAGCTCAATCATCAGGTCAGAATTGCGTGCGGTAGTCAATAAAGATTTAAAATAAGAAGCATTAAATTCGCGGCTAATAAATTCATTAATATCTGTTTTCTTTGGCATGATAAATGCCACTGACAACTGATCATTTGCCAAGGGTAAACTTACTACCATAGCTTGTTCAGTATTAGAGTAGAGAGCATCCACTCGCTGATTCATAAAGGAAACTCTCACTTTCTTACCACTTTGAGTAGTAAAATCCCCCGCTCTTGTTGCATCAATTACAAATGGATTTTTCCAATCCGCTTTCATATAAATCGCATTGAGCAAAAACATAAACTCATCCGCAGAAATTTCATCAAGTGCTTTCTCTATCTTTCCGTTGGTATTATCTTTGACCCAGTCATTTATAATATTCAAGCTTTTCTGCTCCTCTTTAAAATTCAGATCACTAACCTCAGCTCCATAATATTTACGCACGACATCTAGATAATCTTGCTTGACATTGACCTTATTTCTATCATAGAATACAGCATCTGAAATAGAAACTTTAATTCCATTCTTTGCAGTAATTAACTGATGAAATAAGTAAGTTAACTGATCATTCAGCTCTGCCAGATTTGAGCCTTTTAGGTTATTAACACTCATCAATTCTTCTAATGAAGCATTTTTTGCACCATTGCTCGCCATCCCCAGCGCGAACTGAATACTGAGAGGTGAAATAATTACATTTTTATCATTTCCCTCATTCCTATTGGTATAATCAAACAGTTTATATGAGCCATTTTGCAAAGCAGTATTTATACTCTCTTGCTGTTTGCCCTTTTCACTGGGTTGGGAATTCACTTTTGTGCTCAAGATTTCCTTATTACAACCTATAAGCGTCAGTATAGTAAATAGTAGGAATGAGATAAATTTCATAACAGTCAATTTCAATTTTTAATAAATTTCCCCGAATAGGTTTTCTTGTCTGTATAAACGTTCAAGTAATATGATCCCGCTGCCAGCTCCGAAATATTTATTCTGCTTGATGATTGTTTCAAGGTTGATTTTAAGACCACCTCACCACTTGAATCATAGATGTAGATGGTGCCGCCGCCTTGTTCGCCGTCCTTTAAATTAAAATCAAGAAATTTACTTACGGGATTGGGGCTCAGCGATAATACCTCTGTCTCAAGAGTTGATTTAGTTGAAGATACCTGGTTGATTGTGTTTTTATTCAAAATATCAAACCTTGGATCAAAAATGAGTGAATCAACCTTAAAGGGCAAACTGAAATTAAATTCCTGACCGCTTGAAGTATGATCAAAAACCATCAAACTATCCTGACCATTTCCTATAAATAAAATGGGCACATGCATAGAGTAAAATGAAACAGATGGATGAGATGTAGTCTGTGAAAGTTTAATTTTGATGGAATTTTCACCTGATTGTGACCATGTTATATTGTATATTGGATATCCCTCGCCCTCAAACCAATTCTTAAAAAAAGCTACCAGATCCCGGCCACTGACAGCCTCCATATGCTGACGGAAGTCATCAGTACAGGCACTGCTGTACGCCAGAGCAGGATCATTAATATAGTTTCTCATACCATGAAAGAAAGTGGAATCACCGATCTCCCAGCGCAGCATGTGCAAGATATATGAACCTTTACTGTAGGACAGCCTACTATTAAATATGCGATTTACATCACCTCCAGTAGGTACTAAGACAGAGCCATCAGGACGTGATACAATCTGATCAAGCTTTTGCTTTTTCATATCCAAATATGAATTTGGGTAGAATCTCTCCTGACATAAGTCAGCGAGAAAAGTGGCGAATCCTTCATTGAGCCAAACATGTGACCAGGAGCAGCATGTCACCTTATCCCCAAACCATTGATGTCCCAATTCATGCGCCATGAGGCCATAACTGAGATTTATCATGAAGGACATCGTCTGATGTTCCATACCACCTCCCCAGCCAAACTGTGCATGCCCATATTTTTCTTTACTGAAAGGATACTTTCCAAATAGTTCACTATAAAATAATATCTGCTGCTTTAATGCCGGCATACTCTGACGCCAGTTCTGCTCATTTTCAGGAAACATTAAATTTTGAAGTGGCATAGTAGTCTGATCATCAAAAGTTAGTTCGTCCAGCACCTCAGCATAATTGGTCGTCGCGAAGCAGACTAAATAATAGTCAATCGGATAGCGATGCTTCCAGTGAAATGTCCTTTTATTTCCATTTAGCACTTGCGACATCAGCAATCCATTGCTTGCAACCTTATTTCCATCGGGAACGGTGATGAAATAGTCCACAGAGTCGATCTTATCATTAAGATCTTTCTTACTTGGCCACCAATCTGGTGCGCCCTCAGGCTCACTCAGTGACCACAGTGTAGGACCATGTTGAAAATCTTGCTGAATAAAAGAGCCAAAACCGGTATTGGGTGGAATACCAGAATAAGTAATACTCAGGGAATCCAAACTATTGAGTGGCAACTGCGATGCAAAAGGGATTTTCAATGAATAATCACCACTCCTCACAAACGGGATCGCCTGATCATGATATTCAATTTTTGAAATATTTAATTCCTTAGCCAATTCGAGTCTAAAAGTATCCATGGGAGAATCAATCACCTGAAAGGTCATCATTACAGTTCCACTGATCGCTCTTACTGCCGGATCCACCTCCCAAGTGAAGCGGATGTATTTCCAGTCAAATCCATTGATAATTTGCTTCGATTCATTTAGATATAGTGCGGGTCTCAGATGAGAGGTCTCCTGTCTAACTAAATCATCAAGCTCCTTACCCGTCTGGCCATTCACATTAGATACAGTAGTAAGTATAGCAAGTACTATTAAGATATTAAGAAATTTACACATATGTTTATTGTTAAATTATATTCATTAAGGCTGAAAGAAGGTAGTGTGACAAAAGAATCTTTCACAGACTTATATTTGTCCCAGATTATCACTTTAAGATGTTTTTCAAGAAATGGTTTTGCAAAAATAAGGAAATAGAGTTTGACCTCATGAAATATTTAATCGTAGGACTTGGCAATATGGGCGCAGAGTATGAAAACACTCGTCACAATATAGGTTTCTCAGTACTTGAGCACCTCGCCAGACAAAAAGAAGCGTCTTTCAAAGATGATATACATGGTGATTTAGCTAATTTCAGGCACAAAGGCCGTACATATTACCTGCTAAAGCCATCCACTTTCATGAATCTAAGCGGCAAGGCAGTCCGCTATTGGACACAAAAACTAAGTATAGCCCCTGAAAATCTACTGATTATAACTGATGACCTCAACATAAACTTTGGAGATGTGCGCATCCGAAAGAAAGGAAGTGCAGGCGGGCATAATGGTCTGTCACACATCGAACAATTACTGGGCCATTCCAATTATAATCGGATGCGGTTGGGGATTGGGGGCAACTTCTCGAAAGGACATCAGGTTAATTTTGTTCTGGGAAAATGGAACGAATCGGAAAAGGCAGGATTAGATGCCATATTATCTCATGCTGCCAATGCAATATTGGACTTTGGCACAATGGGAATGGATGAAACAATGAACAGGTTCAATAAAAAAATATAACTCAAGAGCTATTTTACACCCATTTTCTTCCGTGTCTGTTTATCAAATAGATTTGACGTGCCTGATTTATAGTGACCCTTCTTATTCGGCTTTGAAGTTGCCTCTTCATTCATAGGGCAGCCGGATTTGCGGGCGCATGAAGACAATGCAGAGGTACCAATCATTAAAGAAATAGATAAAAATATATAGATTATTTTTTTCAAAGCAAGTACAATTTAGCTCAAAGGTAATGAAAAAAGACTGGCCTTTGACTTAATCGTAACTCCTATCTTTGCCTATCTAAACTAAATATATACAGAACATGGCTATTCAAACAGACGTATTAATTCTGGGTTCGGGAGTGACAGGCTTGACTACAGCTATCAAACTTGCAGAAGTCAGACCAGATATTTCTATTACTGTATTGGCAAAGACAATGGAGTCAGAAACAAATACTTCCTATGCACAAGGGGGCGTAGCAGCTGTTTGGGATCTCACTGTGGACTCCTTCGAGAAGCACATAGCTGATACATTGGATGCAGGTGATGGACTGTGTGATGAAGAAATAGTCCGTATGGTAATAACAGAGGGGCCTGATAGGGTAAGAGATCTCATCAGTTGGGGCGCCAACTTTGACCGCTCAAAATCAAATGGAGAACAGTATGATCTAGGACGTGAGGGAGGCCATACTGTCAATAGAATCCTTCATTACAAGGACATCACGGGCAGGGAAATAGAGCGTACACTGATTGAAAAAGCAGCAACTTTTTCTAATATAAAGGTGCACGAGCATTTCTTTGCAGTAGACCTGATCACTCAGCATCATCTGGGTAAGACTGTAACCAGGGTAACACCTGATACGGAATGTTTTGGGGCGTATGTGCTGGACAGGAAGACGTCGGAGATAATTACTTTCCTTGCGAAGTCCGTCGTCATTGCCACCGGGGGCGCAGGCCAGGTGTATCGAAGTACGACCAATCCGGTGGTGGCCACAGGAGATGGTGTAGCCATGATGTACCGAGCCAACGGAAGGGTAGAAAATATGGAATTTGTTCAGTTTCATCCCACTGCATTATATAATGAATCAGGTGACAACCCTGATTTCCTTATCTCAGAGGCTGTACGCGGTTTTGGAGCTGTACTCAAGACCGCTGATGGTGAACCTTTCATGCAAAAGTACGACGAACGATTATCTCTGGCACCTCGAGATATCGTAGCGCGTGCTATAGATAACGAGATGAAAATCAGGGGAGAGGAATTTGTCTACCTTGATTGCAGAGAATTGGTCAAGGAGGACTTTATCGCCCATTTCCCCACCATTTATAATAAATGCATGAGCCTCGGAATAGATCCAATGGAGCAAATGATACCTGTAGTCCCTGCCTGCCACTATATGTGCGGAGGAATTCAGGTAGACAAGAATGGACTATCTTCCATCAAGCGCGTGCTGGCCGGGGGCGAATGTACTGCCTCAGGCCTTCATGGTGCTAATCGACTGGCCAGTAATTCATTGCTGGAAGGCTTGGTCTACGGCGACCGAATCGCTGCTTATCTCAGAGAGCATTTGGATCAATTTAAGATTCAAGACGGAGTCCCTGATTGGAATGCGAAAGGAACCAATGACCCTAAAGAGATGGTACTTATCACACAGAGCCGGAAAGAGCTGCGAGATATTATGTCCTATTATGTAGGGATCGTTCGCTCTAATATAAGGCTTAAGCGTGCTGCAGACCGCAATTTTCTGTTATACAACGAGACCGAAGCGCTATACAACACCACCACCATCAGTCCACAACTATTGGAATTGAGGAATTTGATAACTATCGGATACCTGATCATACGCTCGGCTTCCATGCGCCATGAGAGCAGAGGCCTTCATTTCACCACTGATTATCCTGAGCATTTTGACTTTATTGACAAGAGCATATTGTAGTTTATATAGAAAAGTATCTTTCTGGGCTTAATCTTAGTTTATGGAGGACAGCCTGCAGAATCATATAAGGATACATTGTTATAATCAATAGTCAGATTAAAAGTGCATTATTGTATTTGACCTGTGTAACTTTTGTTATATTGGAAATTAATTATAAATCACAATCTTTGGTGTTGATAATCCATCAACCCATAGAGTAGGGTTTTCTAGAAGGTAAAAAGAATTTTTCAGATCTTAAATTAGGAGTATATGTTGGATAAAGGTGGCTGGGTATATTGGCTTGTAGTCGCTTCATTTGTAATGCCCATCATTCTCTCTCTATTATTAATCTGGTTCGTCACTACTTATCAGAAAAAAAAGAACGAATTTGAATTGGCTTCAAAAGATAACCTACTGAGAGTGCAAAAACACATTATCGAAAAGCAACATATCGTAGTCGAAGAACGAAACAGAATCGCTTCAGAAATGCATGACGACTTGGGTTCAGGACTGACTACCATTCTTTTTCTAAGTGACCGTTTGAAAAAAAAACATCCCAATCCACAGACAGATGAGATAGTATCCAAAATAGAGAGCAACTCCAAATCACTCGTGTCTAATATGTCTGAAATCATCTGGACCATGAATAGTCGCTTTGATGATGCTCTGAACCTGGCAGGATATATGCGTAGCTACGCCTCAGAATTTCTAACATCAAACGATATGCCTCTTAATTTCTTTATCAGCGATAATTGTGGGAGTCAACCTATAGTCGGATCGAAGCGCAGAGACTTATTCTTGATTTATAAAGAGATCTTACACAATGCGGTAAAGCACTCAAAATCCAAACTAATATCTATTAAAATAGATTGCTCAGAAATCTTAATTGTAACAATTGATGAAATCGGAGGAAAGGGATTTGATCCCGCCCAGGCTGACGAAAATGGGAATGGCTTGTATAATATGAAAAAAAGAGTCGAAGCGATAAATGGGACAATTGATTTCCAAAATAGTGGTGATAAGATGCAGACTACAATTAAATATAAAGTACTATCATGAAGATATCAGTAGCCATAGTCGAGGATCTAAAAGAAGTAGCTTCGCTTCTATGTGATTCTATCAATGAAGAGTCAGATATGGAGTGTCACCAGGTTTATCACAATGCAGAAGATGCCATAGTTTTCTTACCAAAGAGTCTTCCTGACATTATAATAGTAGATATAGGTCTGCCCAGGGCCAGTGGCCTGGAAGTAATAAAATACATCAGTCCACTGAGTAGTAAAACTCAATTTTGTATGTTTACCATTTATGATGATGACGAGAAAATATTTAAGTCTATACATGCGGGTGCTAAGGGATATATACTTAAAGGTTCAGATTCAGGGAAGATTATCGAGTCTATTCGTGAACTCTATAAAGGTGGATCACCTATGAGTTACAATATCGCCCGACGAGTACTTGATTTTTTCTCCACCCAGCCAATGCCAGTCAAAAAAGAAGCGCTCACACTAACAGAACGTGAAATCGAATTACTCGAACTTATTTCAAAAGGATTGATGTATAAGGAAATAGGAGATCAATTGAATATTACTATAGGTACAGTAAAACAACATATTCACCGCATTTATGACAAACTTCAAGTGAATAATAAGATTGAAGCGTTGAACAAATATCAGAATAATAAAAATTAATTTGAATCAAATTCTCTACTGACACTTGACCAAATTCTAAATAATCTAAAATTGTACTCCTCAATAAATTGTCAGATAATCACACAACGATTGAAAAAAATTAATTTCAAAGTTTATCCGCTTATTATAGATGCCTGTATAATACTCAAAGGAGCTCTGAGTCGGAAATATTCAATTAACAGTTCACCAGGTAATTTTTCTTTCAGAGATATCATATATGCTACCTGCACATATCATATCTGCAGACAAGAGTTCTCAATAATTAATTCACTTATACTTACTTTATGATAATGCATGTATGGCATTGGCTTGAGGGACTCAAAATGTATCAATGGCTGAATATACTTACCTTCCTATATTATTTGATGTATAAGCGGAGCAATAAGTCTTACCGGATATATGCTATATTTCTATTTTTTATAATATCTATGGAAACAGTATTATTTAGGATTCTTCAGAGATCTACAGACTATTTTAATTTCTTTCATACTTTATTTTCCATGACCTGCTTGGTCTTCTACCAATATATTTTTATCCAAAAATTACGAAACACTAAATCCTACCTTCCCTTCGCTATTATTTGCATCATATTTCAACTGGCTAGTTGGATCGATATAGCTATATATTTTGACCCCCAAATGTTTAGGCCATTCATTTATGTTATAGGAATGCTGATCGTAAATCTGATGATTTATGCATATTTCTATAAAGTGGTTTTCAAGGATGAGTTCAAACATATTTCTCAATTTCCTGAGGTTTGGCTTGCCTTAGGTATTAGTATTTATTTCGTTGCTTCATTTCCATTATTGCTATTCCTAGACTTTCTTAGAGATGAGATAACCATCCGAAAGCCCTATTTTGATCTCTTATCTCTGGGAAACCTGATACTTTCTATAGGCTATCTCATGACTGTGATCAAGATTCCGGTTGCGAAGCGAAGCAAAAATTGGGAGCCAATTGAAATTTCGGAGTCTTATTAGAATATCTAATTTCTCTTTAAGCCCTCAATTCCAAATTATCTAGCAGATGGGTTTTTTTATTACCAATTTTATTGGTTGCTTGGATATATTTCAAAATAATTTACCTTTGAAATCAATTAATCTTATCAAAGCATGACAACACAAACAGCAACAATCGACACTAAACATCCTTCAGGTCTTTGGGTACTCTTTGGTACAGAGATGTGGGAACGATTCAACTTTTATGGAATGCGGGCCCTTCTCTCGCTCTTTCTAGTGAATGCACTATCTATGCAAGAGGCTGAAGTAGCCATCATATATGGTGGTTTTCTCGGATTATGCTATCTCACACCTTTACTTGGTGGCTATATAGCTGACAATTATCTAGGCAATCGAGCCTGTATTATGCTGGGTGGATTAATCATGGCAATGGGCCAGTTTTTTCTTTTTTGGAGTGCTTCTACTTTCGGAAGCAGTGTAAGTTCAGCTACGACCATCATGTATGTAGCATTAGGCCTTATAATCCTGGGTAATGGCTTCTTTAAGCCGAATATCTCTTCGATGGTGGGTTCTTTATATCCCAGGGAAAGAAAGGGGATGCTGGATAGTGCCTTTACTATCTTCTATATGGGTATTAACCTAGGCGCACTATTGGGTCAGTTCTTATGCCCAATCTTAGGTGATGTGAAAAACGGTGATATCAGAGATAATACCGCTTTCAAATGGGGATTCCTAGCGGCCGGTATTGCTATGGTCCTTGGTACTATAATATTCTATATTTTTAAAGATAAGCATATAGTTAGTCCTGACGGGCAACCTATTGGCACAGGGCCAAAGGGAGGCCACTCTAAAATATATGAAGAAGGAGAATCACAAAAGGCAATCTTTACAAATAAGTCGATGGTGATGTCACTACTCGCAGTAGTTGCTTTATTCTCCCTATTCCATTTTGTGATGGAACAGAATGTAGTATATTCGATTATTTACTCAGCGGGTGCTACATTAGCTGGGTTCATTCTCACCGATACTACACTTACTAAGGTAGAAAGAGACCGTATTTTGGTTATTTATATAGTTGCTTTCTTTGTCATCTTTTTCTGGGCTGCTTTCGAACAAGCAGGTTCCTCACTGACATTTATTGCAGACAATCAAACCGACCGCCACATCTTTGGCTGGGAAATGCCACCCTCTATGGTTCAGATCTTCAATGGTCTTTTTGTTGTAATATTTGCTGCTCCATTCAGCTATTTATGGCTGAGGCTTAATAAAAAGGGTAAGGAACCTATTTCTCCGGTCAAACAGGCAATCGGTCTAGCTTTGATAGCATTGGGCTATTTAGTTATTGCTACCCAGGTCAAAGACATAGGAGCAGTAGGTAAGATTGGTATCATTTGGCTTATAGTGTTATATCTTTTGCATACATTCGGAGAGCTTTGCCTTTCACCTATAGGACTCTCACTAGTGGCCAAGTTATCACCACAACGGTTTTCCTCCCTTTTGATGGGTGTGTGGTTTATTTCAAATGCTTGTGCATATGCACTTTCAGGTACGTTGGGCGCATTATTGCCACCGACCGGTGATAAGTATGTAGCTGCAGAAAAGTTGGGGATTAATCTTCAGCAGGTACTGGATGGTACGACCCAGCTAACCACCGCACAATTATCGACCCTTCATGAAGCCAAGATAGCAGCAGTCTATCCACAAATTGCAGGCATTACTATTCATAATCTATATGAATTCTTTATGATGTTCGTGGTTTTATGCGGAGTTGCAGCCGTTCTATTGATGGCTATCACGCCAGCTTTGAAGAAAATGATGCACGGTATCAGGTAAAGTATTTATTATAGGTTGAATATCTATCGGGACAAGACTACAGCATACTACAGGTCTCCTGATTAATTCAGTTTACTGAGGATTGTATTTTCTCAAAAAGGAATCTTTATATATTTGTAGCAAAAGTAGTGAGATAATTTAATTCTAAAATTTGGGCATATTTTCATGAGAAGAGTAGTTATAACAGGAATAGGAGCACTTACCCCCATAGGGAATAATGTGGCCGAATATAATCAGGCTCTTAAAGACGGCGTAAGTGGCGCTGGGCCAATAACCCGTTTTGATGCCTCCAACTTCAAGACTCGCTTCGCTTGTGAAATTAAGGGTCTGGATATGGAACAGTATATTGAGAAGAGGGAGATTCGGAGGATGGACTTGTTTTCCCAGTACGCTATGGTCTGTACAGATGAAGCAATGAAAGATAGCAAGTTAGATCAGTATGATGAGCTGGATAAGGATCGGGCAGGAGTCATCTGGGGATCAGGAATAGGTGGGCTGCGTTCTTTGGAAGTTGAGATAGAAGCTTTCGCAACAGGCAATGGCATTCCTCGTTACAACCCCTTTATGATTCCAAAGATGATTTCCGACATCGCACCAGGCCTCATCAGTATTAAATACGGTTACCGTGGGATCAATTACGGTACAGTCTCAGCTTGTGCTTCTTCTACTCATGCCATGATGAATGCTTTTGATTATATTCGCTTCGGGCGGGCAGATGTGATCATCACAGGCGGCTCAGAAGCAGCAATCACTGCTGCCGGTATGGGCGGATTCAACGCAACCAAAGCGCTAAGTGAGCGAAATGATGAATATAAAACTGCAAGCCGACCTTTCGATCTGACCAGGGACGGATTCGTTCTGGGAGAAGGTGGCGGATGCCTCATTTTTGAAGAGTTGGAGCATGCGCTTCAGCGGGGAGCCAACATCTATGCCGAGGTAATAGGCGCTGGGGCTACTGCAGATGCCTACCATATAACTGCACCTCATCCGGAAGGAATCGGAGCCAAAAATGTAATGAAAATGGCACTTCGAGATGGGCAGACAGCGCTTGAAGACATCGACTATATTAATGTTCACGGTACATCCACTCCACTGGGTGATATCGCGGAGACCAAAGCCATCATAGACGTATTTGGAGAGCATGCCTATAAACTTAATATTTCCAGTACCAAATCAATGACCGGTCACCTACTTGGAGGCGCTGGAGCAATAGAGGCTATTGCAAGTATATTGGCTATGAGGGACCAGTATATTCCACCCACAATAAATCATTTAACAAATGATCCTGCCATAGATTCAAAATTAAACCTTACCTTTAATATTGCACAGAAAAGAGAGGTCCGTGTTGTGATGAGCAATACTTTTGGTTTTGGAGGTCATAATGCCTCTGTTATTATGAGACAATTTGAAGGATAATTTTTTGTGAACAGAGCTTTTAGAATATTTAATAAATACCTTTCCAAGGATAAAGAATTTATAGCAAAGATTACACAGGTGACCGGGACGACACCGGCCAAATTAAGTCTATACAAACTAGCTTTTCTCCATCGGTCGAACTCTCAGTCAATCAATGGCTATAAACAACACAACGAGAGGTTGGAATTTCTAGGAGATGCCATTCTAAATGGTATAGTTGCAGAGTACTTATTTCAAAAGTATCCTAATGGCGATGAAGGTTTTCTCACTAAAATGAGATCTAAGATCGTGAAGCGCAAGACACTTGATCACATCGGATTCAAAATGGGGCTGGATGAAATCATGTCCTATATGAACAATACACCCATCAGCAAATCTATGCTGGGAAACGCTTTGGAAGCATTAATAGGAGCCATCTATCTGGAGAATGGATTTCAACACACGCATCAATTTATCATAAAGAGAATACTTCGGAAATACATCGACATGCACCAGTTGGAGGCCGTTGATGACAATTTCAAAAGCCAACTACTCGAATGGTGCCAGAAAAACGGAAAGGAAATCAACTATGAGGTAATATCCAAATATAAGACAGACAAACGCGATCGCTATAAGATAGCAGTGCAGGTACAGGGAAATACGCTGGCTGAAGCAGATGATTTTAACAAAAAAAATGCAGAACAAATTGCCTCTGAAAAGGCAATGCACAAACTCGGTATTTTGAATAATGCACAGTCTGAGATTCACATCAACTGAGTCACTAAAATATGAATGCCCATCTCTGGGAAAATATAACCTTTAATGCTGCCAGACTAAAAAAAATGCAGGCTGGTGCTGCCTTTCTAGCTGAGATACTGACCGGGTTATTAGAAAAAGGACTTCTGGAGCAATCCTTCTGGAACACCACTCATGTCAATGAGATAGCGAAACGATTGATCGATTTTCAACTTCCCACCGCTTCCCGTAGGATTTCGGGCTTTCTAGATGTAGAGCTCAATGATCAAAACCTGATAGTGATAAAAAATGACTTACGCTGGCTGTATATGCTAAGTAAGTTTCTTTTAAATTTTGACCAATTATCTGTAATTGCGAAGCTGGAAGTATGGCAAATGGCAGGTGCAACGATCAAGAAAGAATTGGTGGTGAAAGAAAGTTATACAGGTCTGTTGAAAGTCTATAGCGTCGAGTTTGCGAAAGAGGCGAGTTTGAAAATCCGCAAGACTTGGGTATTGACTGAAAGCCATAGATGGGGCTGTATCATAGATTACGCCTACGGCAATGCAAGTTTTGAAAAGTATTATTCCCGCCACCAGATTATTGAGTCGGAATATTCATTTTACCCCGCCCTCATTCCTGTGAGATTATTAATCAGTTATCAGAACCCTTTTATTAACCCTCATGTCCTGGAGCCATTAGGTCATCCCACGATTCATGATTTAAAAAAATTCTTACTTGGCTTGTACTCTACAAGTCCTTTCCTGCAGGAATACCCAGTGTCATGCAGTCAAATGATCATACGCAAACAGGAAGATAGATATTCGATAATTGATCAGGTGGGAGATCAGATTCCACTTCAATATATACCAGGTCGCACAGACGAATTATTTGCATTACTGGGTGGATCGCCCGGAAATTTCAATTTAATATGGAAAAAAGACATCTTCAACCCTATAATTTAAGACTTTAGCGTTAGATTAACCTAGCGCTAAATGAATTTTTTCAGTGAATGATCTCATTTTCGACTTTGAATTATTTACTTTGTGCATTGAAAATCAATAGAAAATAAAATATTATACATGTCCGTTGTCTTTAATCTATCAGAAGAACAAATTGCAGTCAGAGATGCAGCCCGGGAATTTGCCCGCAAAGAATTATTACCAGGAGTAATAGAAAGAGACTCAAAAGCTATATTCCCTCGAGAGCAAATGCTAAAAATGGGAGAAATGGGCTTCCTGGCTATGATGGTATCACCCCAATACGGAGGTGGAGGAATGGATACGGTAAGTTATGTGCTTGCGATGGAAGAAATTTCTAAGATCGACAATAGCTGCAGTGTTCTGATGTCAGTAAATAATTCATTGGTTTGTTGGGGTTTGGAGAGATATGGTACTGAAGCTCAGAAAGAAAAATATTTGAGAGAGCTCACTAGCGGACTGAAAATAGGCGCTTTCTGCCTTAGTGAGCCTGAAGCCGGAAGCGATGCGACTCATCAGCGAACCACTGCTACAGATGAAGGTGACCATTACCTGCTTAATGGCACAAAAAACTGGATCACAAATGGTGGAACCTCATCCTATCATATCGTAATAGCTCAGACTCATCCTGAACTGAAGCACAAGGGCATCAATGCCTTCATAGTAGATACTTCCTGGGCGGGTGTGGTAATCGGTGCCAAGGAGGATAAATTGGGCATACGCTCGTCGGACACTCACACTATACTCTACAATGATGTCAAGGTCCCAAAAGAGAATCGAATAGGTGAGGACGGTTTTGGATTTAGGTTTGCCATGCAGGTGTTATCCGGAGGAAGAATCGGAATAGCTGCACAGGCTCTTGGAATTGCAGCCGGAGGATTAGAGCTTTCTCAAGCATATGCTAAAGAACGGACTGCATTTGGAGCTCCCATTATCAATCTTCAAGCTATTGCTTTCAAACTGGCAGACATGGCCACTGAGGTAGAGGCAGCAAGACTAATGGTGTACAGAGCAGCATGGATGAAGGACGAGGGTATGGACTTTACGGTGGCGGCCAGTATGGCAAAATTATTTGCCTCAGATGTTGCTATGAAGCATACAGTAGAAGCAGTTCAGATACATGGGGGTTACGGTTATGTAAAAGAATATCACGTAGAAAGACTCATGCGTGATGCTAAGATTACACAGATTTACGAAGGCACCAGTGAGATACAAAAGCTGGTCATTTCCCGAGGAATTCTGAAAGGTGAACTATATATAAATGATCACGTTGTATAGACTTCAAGCTCAGTTCTAATTGAAAATTTTTGACAGAGGTTCTCTAAACCTAGGCGTATTATTAGGTATTCCAGTGAAGATTCACTGGACTTTCGGTTACATAGTGGCTTGGGTTGCCTATATCGGCTACTCTGAAAACCTGGGTATTTTTGGGGCGCTATGGTACTTCCTCTTTACCATGATACTTTTCACCTGCGTAGTACTGCATGAATATGGCCATGCGTTAACTGCAAAGCAGTTTGGAATCAAGACTGAAGACATTATGTTGACTCCTCTGGGAGGAATCGCCAGACTCGCTCGTATGCCTGACAAGCCGTGGCAGGAATTACTGGTTGCTATTGCCGGTCCCTTAGTTAATGTTGCGATTGTCCTTTTATTGCTTGTTTTTATTTATATTTTCCCACAGTATAGCTGGAATGGCTGGGATGGAAATTCTTTCAATTTATATATGGACCGATCCAAATTTCCGGTAGCTATACTAATAGTTAATGTAGGTCTGGTACTATTCAATCTTCTTCCCATATTCCCCATGGATGGAGGCAGAGTCCTGCGTGCTTTGCTAGCCATGCGGCTAAGTAAGGTCAAAGCTACTCTCATTGCTGCTCGTATAGGCCAGGTACTTGCTTTAGGACTTTTCACACTGGGACTTTATTTAGGGGCATTTACTCTCACCTTTATCGGGCTCTTCATTTTCTATGCTGCTTACAGCGAATATCGCTTTACTAAAACCGAGGAATTTTTTAAAAGCAAACAAGCTTCTGAGTTGGTTAGTTATGACTATTCCACCATCGACTTAGGTGACCTGATCCAAAATGCACGCGAGCAAATACGTTTCACTCCACAGCACATCTTTCCGGTATCTGACCGTCAATACATCAGCGGGAGTCTCCGAAGTACTGACTTGCAGGACATAGGTCTAGATCCATATGCACCGATACTCACTGTGCCACTAAGAAATATATTTCGAATAATGGGAGACGCCACGCTTATGCCCTTGTTTAGATACTTTATAGATGACAAAGGAGATCTGGCAGTGGTGACTATGCCTGACGGAACTGAAGGTATTATTGATAAAATCTCCTTTTACAAATTCCTCCAGAAGAACCGCATTATACGGCTCAAGACTATGAATCTAGAGGCTTAATTTCTTTTCTACCAATCGAGTGACATCATCTGAATCTGCAGCATAAAGCAAATTACCTACCGCCTGATCAAAGATATAGGCGTATCCATTTTCCTTACCTACTTCTTTTACAGCTTTATTAAGTTTATCTATTATTGGAGTAAGCATAGCTTGTCTCTTGGTGTTTAGAAAAGCTTCAATCTCTTTTTGATAAGATGTCAGAGCAGCTTGCTCAGTATTCAGTTCATCTTCTTTCACCTTCTGTTGAGCAGGTGTCATTGTTCCTTCATTGACCGCTTTCAGCGCAACCTCATACTTAGAACGAAACCTTGCTACCTTAGTATCCATCTCTATCTTGAATGAGTCTTGCAGTGAAGTAATGACACGATTAGATTTAATAACCTCTGGTAGTTTCTCGAGTATGTTCCCACTGTTGATGTGGCCCATCTTTTGCTGACCCATCAGGCTCAGTGTAAGAATAGAAAAAATTAGAACAAGGGAAAATTGATTTATCAATCTCATAGGTTTGTTTTTATTCACAAAGATCTTAAGTGGCCGCTGGGCCACGATAATGTAAAGTAAGAATAAAATGATTTAAACTTCAGGATCCACGTGTGTAGTGGTAGTCGTGGTGGTGGTTTTCTTCTCAGAATCCCGAATACCCTGCTTAAACTCATCCTCAAGATTGGCACGTGCACTGTTGAACTCACGAACACCTTTTCCTATACCGCGCATCAACTCAGGGATTTTCTTACCGCCAAACATTAGCAAGAAAGCACCAAAAATTATCACGTACTCTGGAAAACCAAGATTACCTAGAAATAATAGATTGTGTAACATCTTATGATAGTTTATAAAAGCTAAAGATAAGGATAAGTTTAGAAACGTGCTTATCCAGTTATATCAAACGATAGTTCTGCTTATTAAATTCAAAAATAAAGCTTTATTTCTTAAGTCCGATTTCCTTTAACCTTTCATTTAGATATGCACCTGCTGTGATGGGTTCATATTGAAGCGGGCTGGCTCCTGACACGCATGAATCCAGGCAGGCTAGATTCATCTCACTTCTGGGATGCAGAAAGAAAGGAATAGAAAGTCTGGGTGTATGCCATAGTTCCCTAGGTGGATTCACCACCCTATGGGTTGTGGAGCGGAGATAATTGTTGGTAAGCCGCTGTAGCATATCGCCCACATTGACCACTATCTCACCTTCCTGTGGCACTACATCGAGCCATTGTCCCTTTAGATCGAGCACCTGTAGACCGCCTGCAGAAGCGCCTACCAGTAAAGTAATGAGATTAATGTCTTCATGTTGTTCCGCACGGATGGCAGAAGCTGGTTCGCTAGTGATAGGTGGATAATAAATGGCTCTTAAGATACTATTGCCATTGTGTGTTTTCGCCCGAAAATAATCGTTACCCAAGTCAAGAAACTCACCGATGGCGGCCAAGAGGTGATTGCCACTGACTTCAAAGGCACGGTAAAGTTCCTCACCGCTAAAGAGGAATTCCGGCTGCTCGGCAATGGCCACATTATCTGGATATTCTGACTTGACCTGGTCACCGTCTCTCACTATCTGCCCGATCTGATAAAATTCTTTCAAATCTGCCACTTGACTCTGCTTGGCGTGCTCCTTACCAAATGAGGTATAGCCACGCTGACCTGCCAGCTCCGGAATCTCATATTTACGCTTAACTGCTTCAGTCATAGCGAAGAAAGTCTTAGCTTCTGAATAAAACTGATCTACCAGTTGCTGTGGAATGCCGTGATTGATCACACCGACAAAACCTACTTCATGAAATGCACGACCCAACTCTTCCACGAACTGAGCCCGATCGATTGTATTTCCGTGAATATAATTTTCTAAATCTACTAAAGGTATAGCCCGAGACACCATAATTGTTTGAGTTTGATTAGCCAAAAATAACCACATATAAGGAGATGGACAAGTATAAGACAAGGATTTGCTCAAAAGGTAAATTCAAATCAAAAAAAAAGAGGCTGACCGTAGCCAACCTCTCTTCTTTTTCATGAAAGTTAGAAATAATTATCTAACATCCCACCACAACTTGGTATTAGGAGTATCACCTCCGATCTTAGAAGCGGCAGCTTCAATATTTGCTTTGTTCAAACTATTTTCCACAATTGGATAAATAAGTCTAACCGGTATTTCAGGTACATTCGGTGCATCCGGTGGTAATAAGACCGGAAAATCCAATTGTCTCCACGAAGTCCAAGCATCATAACCACGATTGAATAATGCAATCCATTTCTGAGTTCCGATTTTCTCTCTCCAGGTAGCTCCTGAGCCTGCATTGTCATAGTCTACACCAGCCTGAGCGATGTAATCATCTGCACTTCCAGCATCCCAATATTCAAAGGAAGCAGCAATAGCAGCATTGTAGAAATCTTTAGCAGAACCACTGATAAAACCTCTCTCAACTGCTTCAGCAAGTAAGAAATACACCTCAGCAGCATCAAGCATATCACCAGGTAAAGTGGTAGAAATCACCTTTGTACTAAAAGTAGAAAATTTGCTATACGTATTTTTCTGACCATATATACCTCCTATGAAAGCATCACCTACCTTGGAGAAATAGCTTCCCAGACGGCCGTCGTTCAGTGTATTCATTTTATCCACCAAAGTATTAGCAGAGACAAAGTCCTT
>DAOLZQ010000027.1:0-21411 GCA_035426385.1 Saprospiraceae bacterium | reverse complement strand
TCTTTGAATCTATATTATAGTCCTCCAGTGAGTTAACACAACTCATTAGAAAAAATATAGGTATAATGGCTAATATATATTTCATTTTAATCATTATTTATTATTTAAAATTTAAGTCTTAAGTTGAATCCATAAGTTTTCAGTGCAGGATAAGCTCCACCCTGATGACCTGATACATTACCTGCAGAATATACCTCTTCAGGATCTGCATAAGGAAGATTCTTATATATGATCCAAAGGTTTCTACCTACTAAACTAATATCGATTCCTTTTACGTATTTTCCACTGGTAAACCATTTAGAAGGAAGTGAGTAAGTAATGTTTGCTTCTCTCAGTTTAACATAAGATGCATCATATATAAATGCTTCATTAGGATTGGAAACAATACCATAAGGGTTAAGATCTGAATCTTCAGCAGATACTCTGATATCGTTTTTAGTTCCATCTTCTTTAACTCCGTCCAGGATTACACCACCACCTTCAGAAAGAGGCGCTCTCTTAGGGTTACCCAAATCATTGTTACCAGCGGTGATGGGATACATACCTGTGTATTGGCCATATGCTTGATCGAGAGAGTACATACTGCCACCAATTTTGGCGTCAACAAGAACTCCGAAACTCAATTCGCCTAAAGACACGCTTGTTCCGATACCACCAAACCAATCAGGAGTGGTATTACCTATGATCTGGTCATTTTTTGCTTCATAGTAACCATCTTCATTTACAACTCTCTTACCTTGGTCATTCAGTACATATCCTCTACCTTTCAATACGCCATAAGGTAAACCGGGAATAGCAACTAAGCTAACACCACTTTGGAAAGTAGCGATGACAATTTGCTTGGTATTTGCATCATACAAACTAACGACTTCATTGTTATTTTTCGCAAAGTTGAAATTCCACGTCCATACCAGTTTGTTCTTTCTGATTGGAGTGAAATTAGCAACAATCTCAAAACCTTTGTTTCGTACTTCACCTGAATTGATAAACTTAGATGTATAACCGGTAGAACCTGAGATTTGAATTGGAATAATTTGATCCAATGTCTTAGCATCGTAGTAAGAAAACTCAAACCCGAAAAGGTTATTGAGGAACGACATGTCTAAGCCAAATTCAACTGACTTAGTACGCTCAGGCTTTAATTCACTGTTGTTCTTTCTGGAAGGAAGTGAGAATAAAGTACTGTTTCCAAATGCAGTTGGTTTATCATATACGTCAAATACACTAAGTGCAGGAGCATCATTTCCAACTTCAGAGTAAGATGCTCTTATTTTACCATAATTTAACCAGTCTTGTTTCAGTATATTAGAAAAAATATAACCTATAGAAGCTGAAGGATATACATAGGTATTGTTTGCTACAGGAAGTGTAGTGGATTGATCCCTACGTATACTTCCATCGATATACAATGACTTACCAATTCCCACTGTAGCGGTGGCAAAAAGACCATCTACGCCAATTGGATTATAAATTTCAACCGGAGGTACAGGAGTACCCTTCGAGTTGGCAATTGTATATAGTCCATCAACTACCAGGTCAGTATTGGTAGTAGAGAATATTGAGTAGAATTTTGATCTATTTACGTTAACACCTGCAGTAAGATCTAAGGAGATCATATCGGTCAAATTCTTATTAAAATTGGCAAATAAATCATAGTTAAATAATTTATTTGATGAATTTGTGATGTTATAACTACCTAAATCTACAGAAGCTTTGTTTCTTCTCTCTTCTTGTTGATCAAAAGACATATCAGCGCCTGCACGACCCACTATACTTAGAGATGGAAGGAGATAATACTGAGCAGTAATATTTCCAAACAACCTATTCCGTGAATCATTTTCAAAGTTCTTATACCTCATGAAATAAGGATTATCCCAATAGATGGGTGATGCATCAGTTGGATCAGACCAGTTCCAAGTAATGTTTTGTCCATTTCTTTCATAAGCTTCTTTCAGTTCAAGTATGTCTACATTGGTTTGGAACCACTGTCTAAAGTTGGTATTAGGATTACCATTACCATAACCTGAACCATAACGTCCTACTGCTGAAGAGTTGGTAAAGTTCAGTGACGAGCTTATTTTGAACTTTTTAGTTGGTTCGATAGAACCATATAAACTAAACATATTCTTGTTTAGGCTACTATTTGGAAGCATACCTTTCTCATCATTACGCGTATAACCCACTTTGTACTGAGAAGTAGCACCGCCGCCATCAAAGCTAACGCTTTGATTACTTGACACTGCAGTTTCATAGAATTTATCCGGGCCATTGGCACCAGCAACCCACGCAGTAGTCTTACCGTAGTAAGGTCCGTTTGGATCTATTGACTTCCAGTCATATACTTGTAAGTTTGGATCGAATTTTGGTCCGTATGAACCGTCAGAAGAATAGCTCACATAGTTACTTGTTTCAGTACCTGGAGAGAATAAATCTGAAGTAGCGAATTCAGGATAATAACCTGCGCCATATTCTTTTTGAATAGTAGGGGTAGTAGATTTATCAACTGTACCAAAGGTCACACCTGAATTGATAGTCACACCAAATTTGTCTTTACCACCTTTCTTTGTGGTAATGAGGATTACACCATTAGCACCTTTACTTCCATAAAGAGCTGCCGCTGCACCTTTCAGTACGGTGACACTTTGAATATCATCGGGATTGATGTCTGAGATAGAAGATCCGTAATCATAACCTTCACGACCGGTACGTGTATTGGCCGTATTGTTGGTATTGTTTGACATAGGAATACCATCCACAACAAATAGTGCTTGATTATTTCCGGTAATTGATTTGTTTCCCCTTAAAATAATATTGGTCGAACCACCCATATTGTTATTCTGACGAATATCCAAACCGGCTACTTTACCGGAGAGGTTACTAACAAAGTTGTTTGATCTAACCTTGTTAATGTCTTCACCGCTAACTCTCTGGGCTGAAACGGCCAGTTCATTCCGGTTTCGCTCCAGACCGAGGGCAGTTACCACAACTTCATTGAGCTGTGTAATATCCGGATCCAGGCCAAGGGCATAATAACCATCAGAAGATAAAATAAGGGTCTTTTGTGCATAGCCTACTGAAGTCACTGTAAGTGAAGTGGCTTCATTAGGTACTGTAAGAGTAAAATTTCCATTCTCATCGGTCACTGTTCCTGAGGAAGTTCCAGTAATGAGTACAGTCGCACCAATGAGTGGTGAACCGTCTACATCACTAATCTTTCCGCTGATGGAACGCTGGGCAGCAAGGTACCCCAGACCTAAAAACAGCAAAAGCAGTGTAAAAAAACTTTTCTTCATGTTTCAATACTTTTTGATTAATAATTTAAAATTCAACGATAAAAATTGAATAGGTTAATAGATAAAGGGTTGAATTAAAGACACGACAATTAGACCAAATATAGTATTTTTTAATATTTGAGTAGAATTTGATTGCATTTTTTTGAAAACAGAATTAAACATCTTATATTAATACCATACAGTAAAGCTAAAAACTTCACATCTGAGCAAATGTAACGAAATTTAACAGTGGGATAAATTTTTTTTCTAAATATTTCATAAGCGGTAGTTATGCAAAATAAAAATGTAAATTTTAGTCATTTTTCCATATATAATTTGTGTATTAAGCGTTATTGTGAATAAACAATACGATTTATAAACCTAATATATAATTAAAAAGAATATATATAGGACTGATTATCAAACATATTCATTAAATATTGTTGGTATATTCTTCGTAGTGTGTCGGATTAACCAAGCGATCCAGATACATAGCTACAACATTAGAATATCCATAGTATAATGCATCGCAAATCATAGCATGTCCTATGGAAACCTCATCCAACTGAGGAAGCGACAAAGTATACCAGGCCAAATTATCAAGATTCAGGTCGTGTCCTGCATTAATATCTATACCCTCTGACTCTGCTCGCACTGCCGTATTAATGTGTGGAGTTACCGCAGACAAGGCATCTGATTTAAACTGCTCAGCATAAGGGCCGGTGTACAACTCTATCCGATCGGCACCCACCGATTTTGCAAGAGAGGCATTCATAGGTATAGCATCTACAAAAAGTGAAACTCTTATCCCTTGAGACTTGAACTCCGCTATAATGGGTTCCAAAAATGAATGATGTGACTGTATATCCCATCCATGATCAGAAGTAAGTGCGCCGGGTGGATCAGGCACAAGAGTCACCTGTGCCGGGTTATTATCTAATACAAGGTGTATAAATTCCGGGGTCGGATAACCCTCAATATTTAACTCAGTAGAGATATATTTCTTCAATATAGGAATATCAGTGTATCGAATGTGTCTTTGATCCGGTCTGGGATGAACAGTAATACCTTCAGCACCATAGGTTTCAAGGTCCATTGCCATATGCAATAAATCAGGTAATTGGCCACCACGAGAGTTGCGAATAAGGGCTATCTTATTGATATTAATACTTAGTTTGGGCCTTTTCATAGAATCAAGTGTCAATTTACCAAATAATAATTGGGTTATGACAACAATAATAATGAAATACTATAATTTTGAAGCAATTTATAAATCCTATGAATAATGGACAATCTCCGACAGTCAGATCGAACTCTTTCTGGGTGAAGGAAATTATACTGCTCCTTTTTATCGTAATTTCAGGTAGCCTGGTGGTGAATTTTATTAGTCAAGCCATCATATACTTCGGAGGAATCGATCTAAATTTGAGAAATTTTGATTACCTCCCAGCTGATGAAAAAGGGCAGCTCGCCTGGTATTACCGTCTTATCTTATTGCTGAATCACTTGTTTATTTTCATTTTACCTGCCCTATTATTTTTTATAGTGAGAGAGCATCGCAGCATCGTCACCATCTTGCCTTTCAAGAAATTGCGACCGGCACCCTTAACCTATGCTATCATTATGCTGATTGCTTCGTATCCATTGGTTAGCTTCATAAGCCTCATAAACAAAAGTATACCGCTACCCCACTTCATGGAACAATTAGAAGATCAATCACTACAGATTTTGCAATTGTTACTGGGTGATCATCAGTTATCAGTGCTATTAGCAAACCTTTTCGTAATAGCAATCATTCCCGCGATCGGTGAAGAGCTGCTTTTCAGAGGTTGCTTGCAGACTATTCTACACAAGTGGAGTAAAAATCCCCATGTAGCCATTTGGATTACTGCTGTAACCTTCAGCGCTCTACATCTTCAATTTGAAGGGTTCCTGCCTCGAATGGTACTCGGTTTGGTGATGGGCTACCTATTCTACTGGTCAGGAAATATACTATATCCGATCATTGCCCATCTATTTAATAATGCGTTACAAATTATTATTCAATATATGATTGGAAATAATCCGGCTTCCATTAAAGAAGTAGATGATTATACCTTTCCATTTCCATTGGTGATCATTTCGATTATTCTTCTGATGTATGCCACCTGGTGGTATAGAGCAAGCCTTCAAGAAAAGAAAGTATGATCAAGGACATTTCAGTCAGGCTTGCTACCGCTATTGGCTTTTCTGCCTGGGTATTGGGTAGTCTTTATTATAATCAATGGTCTTACGTATTACTTTTTATAATCATTGCATTTGCTTGCTCATATGAATATTATAGAGTGATTTTAAAAGATAGTAGTACGATGCGTAACATCCTACATGCGCTCTTTGTGGCATGTCTTCCGCTCCTGGCCTATATCTCAATAGAGTCAGATATTTCTATCCTCTATTCTATGTTAGCAGTTACCGGTTTAGTCATATTCTCAGTTTTCACTCTCAGGCTAAATGGCCCGCCGCGGGACCCCATTGGATTCACTGCCCCGTTGATTTCAGGAGCTTCCTACATCGGAATACCCTGCATGATGGCTATCTTTATAGCCTATTTACCTGGAACCTTTACCTATTTACCTTTGATGGGAGTCATTCCACTGATCTGGGCCAATGATACCGGAGCCTATCTTACTGGTTCGATGCTCGGCAAGACACCCCTATATCCTGCGATCAGTCCGAAAAAAACAGTAGAGGGAACCTTGGGTGGATGGATAATCTGCATCCTGTGCGCTTTTCCACTTAGTAAGCTCAATCCCGTATATACATTACAGGAATGGCTACTAATAGCGGTACTTACCGGTCTGGCTGCTATTGTGGGAGACCTGATTGAATCTAAATTTAAGAGATATTATAGTATAAAAGATACGGGCACTTTTTTACCGGGTCACGGTGGCTTCCTGGATCGCTTCGATTCATTTTTATATTTAATGCCTTATATTTACGCTTATAGTTTAATAAATACTTTGAGCAATTGAAAATCCATAAAGAGGGGACGGCTACCTTATTAGCCGGGTTTGTCATATGCGTGGCACTCGTAGGTCTGACAAACATCTTTTATCCCTCCTGGATGATTGTTTCTCTAGTTGCTGCTATCTTCATTATGTCTATTCTATTGCAATTTTTTAGGCATCCAAATCGAAAATTCCAACCTACAGAGGAAAATATGGTGATTGCACCTGCTGATGGTAAGGTAGTAGTGATAGAAGAAGTCTTTGAAAAGGAATTTTTTAAGGCAAAGAGAATACAGGTGAGCATATTTATGTCACCTATGAATGTTCATGTCAATCGCAATCCTGTCACGGGAAGCATAGTGTACAATAAGTATCATCCTGGAAAATATCTGGTAGCCTGGCATCCCAAATCTTCTGAAGAAAATGAACGAACCAGCATAGTTTACAAGATGCTAAATAACCAACAATTACTAATGCGTCAGATTGCCGGAGCTATGGCCAGGAGAATAATTAATTATCTGAGTGAAGGATCAGTAGTCACAAAAGGAAATGAAATGGGATTCATAAAATTTGGGTCACGTGTAGATTTATTTTTCCCACTCGATTCAGAAATAAAAGTTGAAATAGGCAGCAAAGTTAAAGGCGGAATTTCACTAATTGGAATAGTACCTGATTTACCAAAATAAAATTAATTGCAATGATAAGATTTTTTACTTTTTTAGCAATTCTGATTATTTCAATCCACCATTTATTCGCTCAAACTTCGATCGGTGAAATCAATTTCAAACAAGGTATATATAGAATACCGGACAAAGCAAGCTTCAGTGCTACAGCACATTTTACGGAACTCCAAAGTGAAGTAATTGCTATAAGTACTATACCCAGTGTAGCAGATCCTTATAACTATCTATCACATCAAAAAAACTTAAAGGTACTATCTAAATTAGGACATCTTATCTATATAGTCTTATTGGAACAGGATCAATTATCTGCTTTGCAGAATGATTATAATATCAACGGAATTTTCTCAATCCCGGGCTCCTATAAGTTAGACAAAAATATAGAAGGTGCCAATTCAGGTAAATATAAAATAATCACCTACACCCCTTTTGATCAGGCTCAATTAAAAAAATATTTTCCAGATATTACTATCATTCATTTTTCTCCACTGGGAACAAGAAATATTATCGATGTAAGTGCGGATTTGACTCAAATTAAGGAGATCGCTGAACTAAATTTTATCGAATTTATCTCAGCTATTCCAAATGCATATACACCAATTAATTTTAATAAGCATATTTTTGAAAGTGACGGTGAAGCTCAGGCTGATGCTTCAGTAGGTGGATTGAATCTGAATGGCGAAGGCATGACATTGGGTTCAGGGGATGATGGTTATTATAAGCACGTGGACCTGGATGACCGGGTCATTAATTTCTCTGCTTACCCAACGCCTGGAGGACATAGTGCACACACTTCAGGTACTATTGCCGGAGCTGGCTTACTTGACCCAACTAAAGCTGGAAAAGCTGCAAAAGCAACCCTTATCTCTGCCTATTTTTATGACATCGTGACAAATGCTGCTTCCTTCTATAGCGGAAATGACATGCACGTAACCGGCAACTCTTACGGCATCGTAAACAATCAAAATGATTGTAACGAATTTGGTGACTACAACACTTACAGTGCAGAGATAGATGCACAAGCCCAGACAATGACCGATCTTCTACACGTGTTTGCAGCAGGGAATAGTGGCGGACAAACTTGTAGCCCCTATTCAGGTGGTAAACGCACCGTATTTGATGGACCTCAAACTGCGAAGAATAGCATCACAGTAGGAGCTCTAGACAAAAATCTAGCAAATAATCGATCTGGGTTTTCATCTCAGGGTCCTACTGATGACGGCAGACTCAAGCCGGAGATCAGTGCTATAGGCAATGCAATCAGTACAGGAAAGAATGACGATTACTTTACTGCAAGCGGTACCAGTATGGCGACGCCATCAGTCACCGGTGCTGTGGGTCTGCTACAGCAGAGTTATAAAAGTCAGCATAGTAATTCCTATCCCAGGCAAGACCTGATTAAAGCGGTTATCTGTAATTCCGCAAATGATATAGGTACTGAAGGGCCAGACTTTGGCACCGGCTTCGGTATAATAAACACTAGTAAGGCTTGTAAAGAAATAAACAATCTCAACAATGTGCTGAATAGTGTGACTCAGGGAAGTGAAAATAATATATCAATCTCAGTTCCTTCCAATACCTCTAAACTGGCAATTACTATTTGCTGGATAGATCCTACTGCCAATCCGTCTGTATCACCAGAGCTAGTCAATGATCTGGATCTGGAACTGTATGATGGTATCAACACGATCTACCCCTGGAAGTTAGATCCTACACCGGCTGGTGCCGGCAATCCGGCTACCCGTGGTAGGGACTCACTGAATAATATCGAGAAAATAAGTGTGCTTAATCCTGCTGAAGGAAGTTACACCATTAAGGTAAAAGGAACCAGTGTAATGGGCGCTCAGGCATATGCTATTACCTGGTATACTGAGGATGGCAGTATGCGGATTAGCGCTCCATTTGCAGGCTCAAAATTTGCTCCCGGCGATGGCCTATTTCCTATTCGTGAAGTAGGTTCGGTGCCAAATAATCCAAATTCTGTCACACAGTATAGTACGGATGGCGGCGGTTCATGGACTAATTTTACTTCATTTCCACTTATTGTGCCCAATGTTATTACTAATCAAGCTCAGATTAAGGTTACAGATAATTCTACCGGCGCAGAGGGTATAACCGGCAATTTCACAATAGCACCCATACCCAACAACCTTACTGCCAGCTCCATCTGCCCAGGATACGCCAATTTAAGTTGGTCTGCAATAGCCGGAGCAACTTCTTATAATATCTATAAAAAGACGGGTCCTGAAATGGTTTTTCTATTCGATACAACTGCCAATGCAGCTATTGTTCCCGGGCTTAGTAATTCTGACAGAGAGCTGTTGGGTGTGAGCGCAGTATTTGCCGGAGGTGTAGAAAGCAGGAGATCATACGGCGTATTCATCACAGCTAATAGTGGCTCTTGTCCCTGGGCTAATGATCTCTCAGCTATTGCCATATTAGCGCCGGAGTCGGGACGAAAGTTTACAAGCACCGCTCCCGGTGTTTCTAAAGTCAAACTGAGAATAAAAAATCTAGGTATCACCGCTGCCACTGGCTTCAATGTGTATTTCAAAGTTAATAATGGAACTGCGATTACCGAACCATTTGTCGGGAGTGTTGCACCCGGAGCTATAGCAGATTATACGTTTTCAAGTACCTATGATTTCAGCACCGTGGGTATTTATCTTGTAGAAGGTGGCATAGCGGGAAACTTCGATGCACCTTACACAGATAATAATATAACTTATGCCACCATCAGGCATCTGCCAAATGATCCGGTGATTCTGACTAATGATCTGAATACAACCTTTAAAGTGGACTTTGAATCCGCCCTAGATACTACCCTTACCTTTGATTTTCTGGGTATACCGGGTATTAATCGGTTTGACTATAAAGCATTTACTTCCAGCAGTAGAGCACGCATGTTTGTCACCGCGGGTATTGCCAATTCAGGTAGTAAAGCTGCTTCCCTTGATGCCATCGGACTAAATGCTTCTTCAACTAATGAACTGATCATGACAGCCAATATATCCAACTATAACAATAGTGATAATATTCGCCTTGACTTTGCTTATTTAAATCACAATTCGACAACCGATCCGGGTGATAAAATCTGGATTCGGGGAGGTGACACTTACCCTTGGATAGAAGTTTATGATCTGAATGATAATCAGGCAGAGCCCGGCAACTATAAAAGAGTAAATGGCCTCAACATATCACAGGCACTGTCGGGTCATGGGCAGATTCCTCAGTCTTCTTTTCAAGTTAAATTTGGCCAGCAGGGCATCGGCAGTATTGTAGCCCGGGATTGGAAGGGTGGTTATACTTTTGATGACATCTACCTTCATCGGGTGCAGAATGACCTTGAGCTCACTTCAATATTAAACCCGCCACTCCACCCCTGTGGACTGGGAAGTAATGAAAACATCATAGTACGCATCTCTAACACTACAAATGCCTCCGTGAGTGGAGCTAATTTTTGGTATAAGCTAAATAATACCACATTTGGTCCTTATGCAGTAGGCTCCATCAATGCCAATAGTTATGTTGATTTCACAGTTAGTGGTGTAAATCTTAGCTCAACCCAATGGTACAACCTATCAGCTTGGATACATGCGGGTGGTGATACTTATCAGAATAATGATACACTAAAGAATTATTCTTTTTACAATTCACCACATATCGCCTCCTATCCTTATCTGGAATCTTTTGAAGCCGGGGATGGCGGCTGGCATGCTTATGGTAAGTACAGCTCATGGGCATGGGGCTCACCCTCCAAACCGACCATCAATAGAGCTGCGAATGGAAGTAACATCTGGAGTACAAATCTGACGGGTACTTATAATAATAATGAAGCATCTTATTTGGAGTCACCATGCTTTGACTTAAGCTCATTCACTTCAGCAGCTAATCTTTCATTTTCATTTGCCAATGAAATAGAAAGCGGTTTTGATTTTGCCTGGGTAGAATACAGCGAGGATGGAAACACCTGGACAAAGCTGGGCTCATCATCTTCGGGGTATAATTGGTATAATAGTGGTGGCAATTACTGGGATAACACAAAGCAATACTGGCATGTCGCGACTTGCCCACTCCCACTTAGTAGTATTACAGATAAATCTAATATAAGATTTCGATTTGCATTGATCTCCGATATAGGCCTGTCGCTGGAAGGCTTATCCATCGATGACATCCACATTTATGCACCGACAAATATCTATCAGGGAGTCAATACATCCCTCACAGCCACTCCTGCAACAAATGGCTGGACGGACTTTACCTCCGGTGGTGCTCTCGTGGCCTCACTGAAGCCTTCGGGTCAGAATCTGGGTTCTACCGCAGTAGGGGTATATTTCAATCCCAACATTCCTACTCGTCACGATATACGTCAATTTTATCTGGATCGAAACTTTACTATTGTACCGGTTAATCCCGTCGGCTCGGGAACAGTAGCAGTAAGATTGTATTTTACTGATCTGGAATCCGACAGTTGTCGTCAGGCTGTGGGTGCTTACGATAAGCCGGTGGACGCTTTTGAACTCGGTGTGACTCAGGTCTCCTCCGCTACTGATGATGGTGTATATGGCAACGAAGTTGATCCGGTCTTACATTATTTCAACTATGCTAACACACAAATGATACCCTACATGAATGGGTATTATGTAGAATTTGAAGTAGCCGGCTTCTCTGAATTCTATTTAAACCCGGGTGGATCAAATAATAATTTTCCACTTCCATTATCTCTTACTTCTTTCAGAGCCAGATATGAGTCCGGTCATACAGGCCTGATTACCTATCAATTGGCCTCCACCCAAGATATTCAAAACATCAGTATTGAAAAGTCTGCCACTGTGGACTTCTCCACTATACGAATAGTCCAATCCTCTAATCACGTAACCACGAGAGCAATTTTACTGAGAGATGAGGATGGGGCCAATACCGGTACATTCTATTACCGCCTCAAGGCCACTGAAACAGATGGTCGGGTATATTATAGTCGCGTAGAGCGTATCTTATATCCCGCTTCATGGGAAGCTGTGATATATCCCAATCCTATTACTGCTGATTTTTATGTCCAACTAACCGGTGCTGATCCTGCGCAGCCGGTAGTAGTAGATATAATGGACGCGACCGGCCGCTCAGTACATCAGATGAGTTTCATTCCGGGTCAAAGTATTTGTAAAAGAAAGATCCAAACGGAATTAGCTGCGGGTGTCTATTATTTCAGGCTTACTCAAGGGGATCGTCTGTCTGTATCCCGCATAGTCAAGATGGACTAAGCCGGCTGATGTCAGCGCAGACCACTGGCTCGCATGATAGCACCTGCCCCCCAGCGGTGGCGGATATGATCCATCTGGTTCATCAGACTGACATCATGGATCGTGTCTTCGAAGAGATCAATCTGGTAATTACCATACACCAGTCCGCTAAAGCGTACACCTATGAGGCGGATGAGCTGTCTACGCTCATAGAGCCGGCCAAAGAGGTCGTGCACTGTAGCCTGAAGGGTTCGATCGGAGGCAGTATAAGCGATATGCTTTTGCTTAGTGAAGGTATTAAAATCAGCATATCTGATCTTGACCGTGATGCAAGAGGTGATGCGGCCTGAGTTGCGCAATTCAAAAGCCAGTTTGTCAGTCATCGCTGAGAGCATGGCCCGGATGAGGCCGAGATCCATAGTATCCTCGCTCAGGGTAGTCTCGGATGAAATGGATTTCTGCTCGGTGTAGGGTTGTACCGGACTGGGATCCACTGCATTAGCATGTTGCCAGAGTGTATAGCCCCACTTGCCAAACTCACGTTCGAGCAATACGACGGGGATCTCGCTGAGCAACTTGATCGTGCGCACCCCCATGAAACTCAGCTTTTTGTATGTTTCCTTGCCGATACCCGGCATTTTCTGAGTAGAGAGCGGTGCCAGGTAGCTCCTTTCTTCACCGGGTGGAACCTGCATCTTTCCATTGGGCTTCACTTCGCCGGCCCCTATCTTAGACACCAGTTTATTGACCGACAGGCCGATAGAGATGGGCAATCCGGTCTCCTGCAGGATACGATCACGTAACTCCGCAGACCAGTGGTAACATCCGAAATGACGGTCCATGCCGGTAAGATCCACATAGAACTCATCAATAGAAGATTTTTCAAACAATGGTGAAGCCTCGGCGATGACGTCCGTAACCAATCTGCTATAGCGCGTATATTCTTCCATATCTCCACGCATGATAATGGCATCAGGACACAACCGGCGGGCCAACTTCATGGGCATAGCCGAATGCACGCCATACTTGCGTGCCTCATAACTACAGGTAGAGACCACGCCCCTATTGCTCTCGCCTCCGATGATGAGGGGCTTACCCCGCAATGAGTCATTGCGCAGATACTCCACCGATACGAAGAAGGAGTCCAAGTCAAGGTGCAAGATTGCGCGATCATACATATGGGCAAAATTACGTCTTATTCGTCATATTTATGACTATTTTATTGTCATTATAAAATATATATCTATTTTTGCAGGAGTAAAGATTAGAGAGTAATGTTAGCCAACAATCTGAAATATCTACGTAAGCGAGCCGGTGAATCACAATTGACCGTAGCTCAGACTTTGGGTATCCCCCGCACGACGTATAGTGAGTACGAGAAGGGAAATACAGAGCCTAACATCAATCTGCTGGTCAGGCTAGCCGAAAAATACAATATATCGGTTGACGCCCTATTAAAAGAGAATCTAGTTCATCAAGACCTAGAGATATTGCGCAATAAAGATATCCGGGTATTGGCAATGACAGTGGACGCATCGGGTAAAAAGAATATAGAGTTAGTTGAGACGAAAGCTGAGGCCGGCTATCTGGCCGGCTTCAGCGATCCGGAGTACATCAGCGAATTGCCAAAAATCCAGTTTCCTCGGGCACCTGAGGGGAATTATCGGGCCTTTGAAATAAGGGGCGAATCAATGCTGCCTCTTGAGTCAGGCTCGATAGTCATATGCAGATATCTAGAGCAACCGAATGAAATAAAATATGGTAGAACATACATAGTAGTGACTCATACAGAAGGTGTAGTATATAAAAGACTGGAAAAAATAGAAACTTCAGATACACTTCTGGCAATCTCCGACAACCGTGCTTATCCACCCTATTTAATATTGAAGAGCGAAATACAGGAATTGTGGCAATACTATGCGCACATAGGCTTCAATGATGTAAAAGCAACTTATGAGTATATGTGGGAAGAAAAAATCAGTGATATTCAATCTAAAGTGCAGGAAATTTACAACCATTCCGTCCAAAGCAGCACTGATTCCGACTTGAAAAAATAATCAAAGCCAGTCAGCAATACATTCCTCTGAATATATAAAAATCTTCTTCCGACTCTATGAAGCAAAGTCAAGTAAATAAATCTTTGAGGCAGATCCCTGGTGTCGGGCTTTCTATATCACAAGATTTGGTAAATATCGGTATTAAGGACATTAAAGATCTCATCGACAAAGATCCCAGCGAGCTGTACGATCTTTCCAATGCATATGCAGGTTGTGTACAGGACCGGTGCCTGCTCTATGTGTTTCGCTGCGCTGTATATTATGCATCTACACCTGACTCAGATCACGAAACAGAGAAATTAAAATGGTGGAATTGGAAGGATCAACCTGCCAAATAAGCTAACAAAAATAAACCCAGCAATCCATCCATGATTAGATAGTAATAAGTATCAGGTGTTTGCTTGCGGATGAGAGAGATAGATAATATGCTTCCCAGTGAAATAGCACCTAGCAGAAAATAGAAAAGAATATTCTGCCAGGATACAACAAGCAGTACCAGCGATAAGAAAACCAGAAATATGCCTATTTGCTTCGTTCTATGACTCCCGAATCTATTTGCGATAGTCGTAATATTTTTGGCTTTGTCGGCTTCCATATCCTTGATGTCAAATACGATACAAATACCGGTCAATACCAATAAAAAATGTCCTAACAGATATCTGAACTCCCACAATTTATCCCAATGTAAACCCGGAATAATCGCTACAATAAGAAACCATATCCCCGCCAGACTGAGGGGTTTATTCCAACCTGAACTAATCAATGGAAATTTCAAATGAATAGGAACCAAATACGCAAAGGTCAAGGCTACAGCGATACAAAAGAGCAAGATAGCCACCGGGAAATAAAAGCGTAATTCAGTATAGCTTGTATCCAATAGCAATAAGACAAATAAGACTAAAATACCAATTCCCAGAAGCCAATAAATGAGGCGTCCTTTGATGGGGATCTTCTTGGCAGTAAAATCAAAACGCTTTAGGTAACGATGGAAATTATATACAAACAGAGTGCAAGTGCCTACTAGTGCCAAATATATAGGATATAAGCGCTCGTAGTAGAGCAGTTGAAAATAGGCAACATTAGAGACAGCTATCAGTGAAATCCAGATATTATATCTGATCATAAAACTAAATACTGTATTATTTTTTAAATCCTTTTCCAACTAAAAGTTCAATTAATACCTAAAGAATGTCACTCAATATTAATAATATTTGAAATTAAAATCTGAAGAAAACGTCTTCAGAAAATCTGTCATTAGCTGAATAGTGTTCTCAATATCCGATTTGTGCACCATTTCCACAGTGGTATGCATGTAGCGCAAAGGCAATGAAATTAGAGCACTTGGAATACCCCCGTTAGCATATGCAAATGCATCTGTATCTGTGCCGGTGACCCGAGAAGATGCACCCAGCTGAACATCTATTTTTGATTTCTTGGCAGTGTTACGCAGCAATTTCAGTAGCTTATTATGCACAGGTGGAGCATAATAAAGAACTGGTCCGCCACCACAGCTGATGTCACCTTGCTGGATCTTATTGAGCATCGGCGTATGGGTATCGTGGGTGACATCTGTGATGATGGCCACATTAGGACGAAGTGTATGAGCGATCATTTCAGCTCCTCTTAATCCGATCTCTTCCTGTACAGAATTCACTACATAGAGAGTAAAGGGCAATCTGATCTTTTTCTCACTAAGTCGTCGTGCTACCTCTGCGATACAATATCCCCCTATTCGGTTATCCAGCGCTCTGCCGTAATAATATTGGTTGTTGAGCATATCGAAATCATCGACAAAGGTGATCACACAGCCTACGTGGATTCCCATATCCAGTACCTCTTGCTTGTTCTTGGCACCTACATCCACAAATATATTCTCCAGTTTAGGTGTCAGATCCTCCTGCTTACCCCTGCGGGTGTGAATAGCCGGCCAACCAAACACTCCTCTGACCAAACCCTGTTCAGTATGAATATTTACACGCATAGATGGTGCAATGAGGTGGTCAGAGCCTCCATTACGAATGACATATATAAATCCATCATCGGTGATGTAATTGACAAACCAAGATATCTCATCCGCATGAGCCTCGATAAGTACACTGAAATCACAACCGGGATTTATGATGCCGTAAGCAGTTCCATACACATCCGACGCAACCTCATCAACATAATTGGCCACATAAGCTGACCAAATTTCCTGACCATTCTTTTCAAAGCCGGTAGGAGAGATTGCGTTCATATATTTAAAAAGAAATTCAATCGAATCTTTCTTTTGTTTCATATCTACTTTTTATAAATTTTGGTACCAATTTCTAGGGTCACTACTCCACTCATTCAGTGTGTCGGTCTGATCCGGTGTAAGTGTACCTATCTGTATTCCCTGTCTTACTATAGTCTGAAAATCAGTAAGTGTACTTAATTTTACATTAGCATCATCAAATGCTGCAGCCGCCATAGGGAAGCCGTACTGAACGATAGCCAGGACGTCATCTACAAGACCACCTGCTGACCGCACCGCTTCTACTGCCTGCAGGCTACTGCCACCTGTAGATACCAGATCCTCTATCAGTAAGACTCTGGCACCTGGGGGCATTTTCCCTTCTACACTATTTTGGAGTCCGTGCCCCTTGGATGAAGATCGTACATACAGGAAAGGCTTACTCAGGCGGTCAGCCAATAACATGCCATGTGCTATTCCTCCTGTCGCCACGCCTCCGACTATATCAAAGTCAAGATCAGAAGCAAGCTGCATAAAGCCCCTACAGATCAGATTGCGTACTTCGACATAAGAGAGTGTCAGACGATTGTCACAGTAGATGGGAGATCTAATACCGGAGGCCCACGTAAATGGTTGGGTTACATTGAATTTAATTGCATTAATTTGCAACAATTTATCAGCTAATTCTTGTTTGATATCCATCATTGAGTATAAAAATGAGCTTAAATGTATAAAATTTACATCAATGAATTGCCTCTATACATTGTTTCCGGATCCACCATAGGCAATTATGGTCCCGCAGATGCAGGTACTCTTATCATGCCTTATCTTGGTAAAGAGAAGTCACTGAACGCCGTCATGGATATTTGCGAAAATCCGGGAGATTTAAAGCGCGTTATTATTTACTCTGATCAACCATCAAAGATATTAACAGCGCTCAAAAAAATGACAAGTGAAATACCCGCAGCAGGTGGTATTGTCCTAAACCAGTTTAATGAGATTCTCTACATCTATCGGCGAGGGTTTTGGGATCTACCTAAGGGCAAGTTAGACCCGGGAGAGACTACAGAAGTAGCTGCAGTAAGAGAAGTAATGGAAGAGACAGGCATAAAAAGGGTAAGTATCACGCAGCACATTGACTCCACATACCATATTTTTAGAACCGCCAAGAATGGCTACCGATATCTCAAGACAACGGATTGGTTCGCTATGTCCACCCAAAAGCA
The DNA here is from genome assembly GCA_035426385.1 of Saprospiraceae bacterium. Taxonomy (GTDB): domain Bacteria; phylum Bacteroidota; class Bacteroidia; order Chitinophagales; family Saprospiraceae; genus Parvibacillus. The sequence continues at coordinate 3,734 of DAOLZQ010000027.1, read as the reverse complement.
AAAACTGATCATACAGCGCGAGGAAGATATCGAAGAGGCACTCTGGATAACCCCGGAATTATTCCTCGAAAAGTGTAAACCCATTTACAACAACATACGCGATATAATTCAAACCTATCTAAGCAAAGTATCTATGCCAATACTTCATGAAGATACAACTCAAGAAATTAAACCAGACTAAAAATTGTCAAGAAAAACACTAAATAAAATTCAGAAAATAGCTCTCATTTTTGGAGGAATAATATTAATAATTGCTGCCGTATTATTCATTTTTTATTATAAAGTAAATTACTCAAATAAGGCTGATGTAAAGGCCTATCTGACCAAAATAGTTCGGGAAGGAAGTAACGGTCTATATACCTTATCACTAGGTAACTATGAAATAGATCCAGGAATAGATGGTGCCCATATAAAGAATATTAAGCTTACTATAAATCTGGAGAAATTTGAAACACTTAAAAAGCAAAAATTACTGCCACCAATTCTATTTGAAGCAGAGATTCGGGAACTCAGAATTTCACACTTAAAGACAATAAAATTGCTCAGCAGCGTAAAAGATATTGAGATCGATAGTGTTCAACTGATTGGCGCAAATATAAAATTGTATCAATATGCTCAACAGAAATCTGAGGATAAGAAGCTACCACCCACTAAGTATTTATTTGATCTGATCAAACCTGATATTAATGATATCCGAATACATAAAATTATGATCAGGGACGGGCAATTGTCTTTTGACCCGGCAGGAAAAATGGATAATAAAAAGGCTTTTTGGAAATTCGATCAATTGGATTTAGATCTAGATGAGTTTGTGGTTGATTCTACTTCATCCAGTGATACATCACGACTACTATATTCTAAAAATTTGGACTTGGTCGTGCACCAATTTAAACTACAATCACCCGATGATCTGTACAGATTTTCTATGGATAAGCTGTCATTTAGCACCCAGAAGAACCAGACCACGCTTACAAATCTAAAGGTAATACCGCTCACAAATGCTGCAGGTTTTTTAGCAAAAAAGAAAAAAGCAGCCGGTATACTCTCTCTTGATCTGCCGGAAATTTTGATTTATAATTTAAACCCAACAAAATTAATTCTAGCAAATGTCATACAGGCGGATAAAGTGACTACTCATAGTGGAAATATTAAAATATTCAAGGATAAGACAAAAGGGAATCCCAGGATAAACAAGGACGGAAGATATTTTAATCAGGTATTCAGCTCCCTCACTACACCAGTTATGGTGGATTCTATATTATTAAGAAATATGAATCTGACTTATACCGAAATAAATACTAAAACCGGGAGACCGGGAGAAATAATATTTAAAGATATCACAGGAAATATCTCAAATATAACCAACATAAAAGAGCGGATTGATAAAAACAAATGGACTACGCTCCACTGTACAGCCGACTTCATGAACGGCAGCCCACTCAAGGCTTTGCTTGCTTTCGATATGAGTGATCCGGCCGGGCATTTTAAAGTGGCCGCCGATCTAGGCAGACTGGAAGGTACCCAAATAAATTCTCTATTAAAAAATCTTGCCTTAGCAGAGACCGAGCAATTTCACTTAAAAAAGTTGAACTACAGTGGAGAAGGCAACACGAAGCAATTACGTGGTTCAATGAACATGATATATAATGATCTTAAGGTAAATTTGCTGAAAAAGGATGAAGATGAGAAAAAAATTGAGACAAAAGAATTTCTTTCTTTTCTCGCTAATTTTGTTAAAATAATAGATCAAAACCCCGGCTCAGATGGAAAGGAGCGGGTCATCTCCGGACTTGCCTCTGAGCGACCACAGCATAAGGGATTCTTTGCCCTAGTGTGGTTTAATATCTTCGATTGTATCCTGGAAATTGCAATGAAAAATGGACCTCCTGAATCAATCAAAGAAAACAGGATAAAAAATAATTAACCTGAAACTACTTTGCTCTCTATCTTATAATTTGCAGGGATAGATGTATTGCGTGAAAATGAAGTACCCATATCATTTATATTACCGGTCCTAACATCAAATACCCATCCATGCACATATGGATATTCACTATCAGCCCAAGCATTCTGAATGATTGATGTCTTCACCAGGTCTAATACCTGTTCGTGAACATTGATCTCCACAAACCGGTCAAAGCGTTGATCGAAGTCTTCTATAGCATCCAGCTCAGCCTCATATAAACGGTAAATATCCTTGATGTGACGAATCCAATTGTACGCCAGAGTGTGCTTTCCGACATCCATAGCAGCACGCACTCCACCACACATATAGTGACCACATACCACTACATGCTTCACCCCCAGTACATTCACAGCATAATCCAATACGCTCAGCAGATTCATATCAGTATGTATCACCATATTGGCAATATTGCGATGCACAAAAATCTCTCCGGCTACTGTATTAGTAATTTCATTGGCCGGTGATCGGCTGTCAGAGCAGCCTATCCAAAGTACTTCAGGCTGTTGCCCCTGGGCGAGTCTAGCAAAAAATTCAGGATCTTTTTCATTGACTTCCCTTACATAATCTTTATTTCCCTGAAGCAACTTGGCTATTATTTCCATATTCAATTATTCGTTATTCAAAATTAGCTTCGACATTCCAAAATTACACTTTCTAAAATAGAGACCTGATTTAAATTGGAACAGCGTGCTGGATTATCAAATGTATACTTATCAATGCAATCGAGGGTTCATCTGATCCAAGTTACAAAAATATTAAATTCCTGATGCCCAAATTCCCCGGCTATAGAATGATTTGTGAATCATTGTAATTTTGCACCTTCAAATACTTTGAAGCTCTTCCACAAATCCAACCTCATCTGAAATCGAGGTCAAGATAGAAAACAAACTATAATCTTCACGCTTCATTCGCTATTCTCAGTACCGAAAGTTAAAAAAACCTGATTACTTTCGATTGAAAGCAAAGGGTTCATCAATTTTCAATACATTGGTATCATGGCTGAGACAAGGACTTTTAAATTGACCTCTTCAGATGGGAGCTATGCATTGATCAGTAATCTTGGCTGCATAATGAGCCATCTCGTCGTACCGGACAGGCAAGGAGAGCTTAGAGACATAGTATTAGGCCTGGATGAGATATCTCAGTACAGTAGTCCGGAATACTTAAGTCAGTATCCTTATTTTGGAGCAGCAATAGGAAGATGGGCTAATCGGGTCAGGGGTGCGCGATTCACTATGGCAGAGAAAGAATACCCATTAGATAAAAATCATGGAGCGCATCACTTGCATGGAGGTTTTTCAGGCTTTGACAAGAAAGTATGGCATGTGGATGATTTTTACACAGAAGAAAATAGCTCACAACTCGAGCTCAGCTGTAGCAGCAAACACTTGGAAGGTGGCTTTCCAGGCCATCTCAAAGTACAAATGATAATAATACTTTCCAATGGCAAACTGACCTATGAGTGGAAGGCGACCACTGACAGACCCACTCCCATCAGCCTGACGTGGCACAATTACTTTAATCTTGATAAGGATCATAGCTCTATCGATAATCAAAGGGTACGATTTGTCGCATCTGATCTTTTAGAACAAGACGGAACAAAATGCCCCACCGGAAAAACGGTTCCCATCGCTACTCAACCACTTGAAATCAGCCACTGGTGCCCTCTTTCAGCGTTACAGCAGGCAGACTTCACCCTGATCAATCGCAGTAAAGACCAGTGGTTATCACCGAGTGCGGAGGTGCTCAGCACAGATGGACTAATGCA
>DAOLZQ010000026.1:36368-41303 GCA_035426385.1 Saprospiraceae bacterium | reverse complement strand
TTATGAATTGTAAAATTGTATGCTGTCATTATACACTGCACAACCTCAGTATAAATTACTTTAAAAAGTTAGGTGGCATTTTATAGCCTTTTGCCATTCTTCGGCCCATTTCAGCATAATCCTCTTTTTTGGCGGGAGAAGTTCCCATACCGTCCACATATCTATTGAACATGCAAAAGGCAGCCGCTATCAATACAGTGTCGTGGATTTCTTCATCTATCGCACCACTTGATTTTGCTGCTTCAATGTCTTCTTTAGTTACAAGCTTCCCACTTTTTTGAACTTTAGCAGCAATTTTCAAAAGCTGCTTCATTTTAACCGAAATATTACTGGTGTCAATGTTCTCTATTACGCAACTAACAGTTTTCCCATTGTCCCCTAAGTGTTCATTTGCTGCAGCAGAATGTGACAAATGACAAAATTCGCATTCATTTAAATAAGAAACATAGGACGCTATTAATTCTCTTTCTCCTGAACTAAGAGGTGATTTTTCTAACAAAAGCGCATTGGCTAAGTTTGATAAAGCATTTCCGGTACTATTTTTGTAAAATAGAAGCTCTACAATTCCCGGTTGATTGATTCCTGTATTAATGTATGCCATGAGTGGTTTAATTTACTTTGAAAATGATTAGAATTTGACTCAAATCGCAGGTACGCCAAGAAGTGGTTCATTCTCTATCCTTAAACTTTTAGCCAAGATATGATTCCTATTATTCTCAGCTTTGTTAAGGAATAGTTACTGCTTCTTCTTTTGTGAAATCTCTATTTTGAAAAACACATTTAAAATCACCAATATTAGTCCGGTTGTGAGAGCAGTTACGAAAGATTTTAATAGTAATTTTACTAATGCCTCCTTATTTGAAAAGTCAATGTCAAACAATCCATAAATTAAGATTCCTACAAAAAGTCCTGCAAATATTGGCAAAAAAGTGGTTTTAAAGTATGGAAATCGACTCATTATTATTTGGTTTAGTTAGTTTACTTTATTTCTTAGCTGGAGTAGAGTAAGCAGGCTTTTTAACTGAAGGGAATGGTTCCTTTTCCAAAAGCTTCAACGTTTCATCTACTGCTTTTTCAAGTTGCAAGTCGACGCCTTTGGAAACTGCAATGGCTGAGATTTTTTGCTCTATGTCCGGCGCAACACCCGTGTTTTCTGCTACCCATTTATTGTTTATCGGATCAAAAACAGCATTATCAGGTGCTGTCATAGCACCGCCATCTACAAATGAATAGTGTGTTGATGATTTTACCAGACCTCCCCAGGTGCGAGTGCCGATCAATGGTCCGACTTTTTGCTGACGGAATATCCACGGAAAGAAATCTCCACCTGAACCGGCCATTTCATTTATCAATAATACTTTAGGGCCTAAGATGCCTGCGGGTAAACGGAATGGTTTCCCATCCGGCACCTCATTGGTAAGTGCTGCACGCAAACGGCGAACCATCAGATCCACCATATAATCATCCAGTAAGCCACCACCATTAAATCGCTCATCTATTACAGCGCCTTGCTTATCCTGCTGCGAAAAGTAGTATCGGTTAAAACTGCTAAAGCCGGGACCTCCTGTGTTTGGTATCCACACATACGCTAATTTGCCTTTTGATAATTCATCTACTTTTCTGCGGTTGTCTTCTATCCAGGCACGTTGGCGTAAGGTTCCTTCATTTTTAATTGGTTTTACAATAACGTTCCAAGCACCTTCGATGGAAGGTTTTTTATTTACCAGCAAAACTGTTTGCATATCTGCGGTTCCATTTAGAAATTGATATGGATCATCAGAAGATTTTAATGAATTACCATTTATAGCAAGTATATAATTGCCTTGTTCTATCTTAAGGTTTGGTTGTGATAAGGGTGCTGTCAAATCCGGGTTCCAACTTTCAGCGGTATAAATTCTATTGATTTTCCACCTACCCTCAGTGGCAACGAGGTCGGCGCCAAGTACACCTACGCGTGATGTATCCAGCGCAGGAAAATCGCCGCCAAACACAAAACTATGTCCTACAGAAACTTCTCCCCCCAACTGATCTAGCAGATAAGTGAGGTCGGTTCGGTGTCTGATATAGGGCATCAGAGGTGCATATTGATCCCATACTTCCTGCCAGTCTCTTCCATGCATATTTCTGTCATAGAAATAATCACGTTGGTACCTCCAGGCTTCGCTGAATATCTGCTTCCATTCTTCAATTCTGGTCAATTCCATTCGCAGGGTCATTGAGACAGCACCATCAGTCGGCCCTGCAGGCTTTGCTGTTGAGACAACCCGCCAACCGGCACCTGATTTAAATAATAGTTTTTCTACATTGGCTGAAATGGCAAACTGTGAACCACCCTTTACCAGTTCCTCCATTTTCTTATCTGCAATATTATATTTACTCAATGTCGATCCTGAAATGATCAGCACTGTTCCTTTCGGTCCTGCGAGCAATCCATCGTAATTTCCCGTAGGAATAGGCATGGCAATAATGCGTTTATCTAATTGATTCCAGTCAATACGTACATTTTTAGAGGTGCTGGTAGTATCCTTAGATTTGGGAGTGCTGGTGCTATCAGGTTCTTCATCTGTTTTAAGGGGGAAGGGGTTTGGTTCATCATTCCTTAATAGAGTAATATAGGCGCCAAATGTTGGCTTTGCCTGCATTGAGCTGGTATTGGCCCACCCCGAACCTAGTGCCACATCTGTACTTGCCAGAAAATACAAATATCTTCCATTCAAATCCCAAACCGGAGATATAGCATCAGCCATGGGACTACTGATCGGTGAAACTTTTTTATTATCTGCATTCCACACCACAATGCTTCTGAAATTATTGTCTTCAGTCTTGGAATAGGCAAGCCACTTACTGTCCGGTGACCAGGTAAAACCCATATTGCCTCTATCCAGGTTTGTGCCGCCGACATCTACATTTGTAATTTTGCCGGTTGTTATTTCGAGTACTTTGATTCGTACTGCATTATCCGCATAAGCAATAAATTTTCCATCAGGTGACCAAACAGGTTCCCACGCTAGTTTGCTTTCCCCAATAGAAATCTTGCGGGGCTCCTTCGTTCTTTCCTGATCAGTAATATACAGTGCATAGTCCTTACCATCTTGATCAGAAAACCAGGCAATCTGCTTTCCATCCGGCGACCATATGGGCCTGCGGTCTGCTGCACCCGAGCTCTGAGTCAAGTTTCTGGCATCTCCATTTTCCACCGGCACTGTAAAAATCTCACCTCTGGCTTCTACTAAAATACGTTTGCCTGTGGGCGATAATGAGGCACTGGATACATCTTCTGTAACATTTTCTAAGCGAGTTTCTGCCCAGGGAAAATCACTGGTTATAGTTATATTTAATTGAGTTGTTTTACCGGAGGCAGGATCTACTAAATGTAGATAACCGTCTTGTTCGATCACCAACTCGTTTTCATTTCCATCAAGCCATTTTACATCACCCTTTGTAAATTTAGTAACCTGTCTGATTGCTTTTGTAGAAATATTATATGCCCACACATTCATAATAAATTCACGGTCAGATAAAAAGAAGATTTCATTATTCATCCATATCGGATGGATATCTTCACTGCCCTCTGTAGGAATATCTTGCTCCGTTAAAGTTTTAAGGTCCAATATCTGAAGTGGCGTATTTTGTCCGCCTCTGTAGTGCCTCCATTCAGAATCCCATCTGCTTACTCTATCGATAATTAATTTATTTCCGTCGGGAGAATATTTTCCATCAAAGCCCCATGGTGCCGGGAGCATCACTGAAGGGCCACCTTTTATCGAAACTTTCCATAGTCTACCATATCCTGTGGGAGCACTCTCTCTGCCTGAAGAAAATAGAACTTCCTTGCCATCAGGTGTAAAGCCCCGGGCGGATGAAGCGGCAGGATACCAAGTGAGTTGGGTAGGAGCGCCACCTACTGCCGGTACAATATACACCTGAGCGATGCCGCTTCGGTTTGAACTGAAGGCAATCCATTTTCCATCCGGAGAAAAATGCGGATTTGATTCTACTGCGGCGGTGCTGGTAATTCGTAGCGCTGCTCCGCCACTCTTTTGTACCGTCCATATATCACCGCCATAAGCGAATGTAATCTGTGTGGCACCAAGGGCAGGTTGTCGCAACAGTCGTGTGCCTTGCGAGAATAACCCGAAAGAAGGTAGAAGTAACAGGAGGAATATGAAGTCTTTTCTCATAGTGAAATGTATTTTAATTTTTAAGAAATACTAATTTTTATTGCTTGACCTTATTGTATTCCACCAGATTGACTTAGGCTTTGTACTCATAATGGAGGGTCAAAATTTAATTTTACGTGACTGAATAGAATTTTTCATAATTATTTTATGACATCAATAGCTCCTCTTTCCAACTCCACAATAATTTCATTTTTACGATTAAAAATTTCAAAAGGAGGGTTATAGCCCAGAAAGTAAAATCTATTTGTATAGGAAATACCCTCTGCATCTAATGCAGATTTTAATTTCTGTTTATACTCTTCGATTTTCTCATCGTTTGCCCAACCGCCAAAGGTGATGGCTGCAACTGTTTTAGCAGGTTCTTCCTTAAACTTTATTTGGCCCTGATTGGGCTCAGGAAGTGTTGTTTTGGTAAATTTCTTTGGCACCATAAACATCATAGTCATTGAGTCTCCCAGAGACATAGATACAGGCGAAGTCATCGCGATTTTTTCTTTCTTTTTATTTCCACCAAAGATGTAACCTGCCAATATGGAGAACCCCTTATTCGAAGCGTCTTTGTACTTATTTTCTGATAGCTGAACAGAAGTAAACAAAGTAGCTTCGTAGCTGCGTATTTCGAAATCAGCGTACTTCTTGTTGACTACATAAGGGTAGGTTTCTATATTTCTCTTTGCACTCATAGTATATAGTTGAATTATAATGTAGATTATTATGACTATTCCAATTAGAATTAGTATTATTTTCATTGTTT
>DAOLZQ010000026.1:31978-36268 GCA_035426385.1 Saprospiraceae bacterium | reverse complement strand
AATCGTACAAATACGGTTGAAGTTTTTTTTGACATTAGTCACCAGCTTACTGCTTTGTGCTCCATCTGGCTTCACGCCAGTCTTTTTGCTCTGCTTTAGAAAGATAGGTCCAGGCTATGATCCGACTGGATTTGTTGCCGGTTGCTATTGGGATCATTTTAGATCTGTTGACTTTGGCATTTTCAAGTAACTTCTCGATTTTGTTGAGATTGGATTCTTTGGATAGTAAGGTGGAAAACCAGTAGCAATCTTTGGAGAAAGCTCTGCTCTCTTTGATCATGAGCTCAATAAACTTAATTTCACCGCCCTCATATACGAGCTCACTATTGGTTCCGGAGAAGTTGAGTGTAGGGTTTTTTATTTTGCCACCGGACAAATTTTTAGCTTTTCTACGAGCTCCTTTTTCGGCTTCTTCTGAGGAAGAATGGAAGGGAGGATTACATATAGTTAGATCTATTTTCTCACCTTCAGCAATTATGCCGTAAAAGATGTTCTTGCTATTTTTCTGTAGTCTAAATTCAATCTTGTTTCTAAGCGTAGGATTCGAATTTACTATATTTCGTGCTGAATCAATTGTTTTAGGATCAATATCAGTTGCTATAAACTTCCAACCATATTCTGTGACTCCAAGGATAGGATATATGCAGGCAGCTCCTACGCCTATATCAAGACAAGTGATTTTATCACCTTTGGGAATTTTGCTATTATGCTCTGATAATAAATCCGCCACATAATGAATATAGTCTGCCCTACCTGGGATAGGGGGGCATAGATTATCTGCCGGAAATTCCCAGGATTTTATACCATAATAGTGGGATAAAAGTGCTTTGTTGAGTATTCTTACCGCACTGGAATTTGAAAAATTAATTGAATCGTCGCCGTATTCATTTGGCTTTACATATTGCTTTAATTCAGGCGTAGCAATCATGAGTGCATTTAAATCATACCGCTCCCGATTTCTATTTCTTTTGTGCAGCTTTTCTTTTGTACGGTTGTTTTTATCTATGGACATGAGACATGTTGATTTATTATAAGTCAGATTGGAGGTTTGAAGTTAATTGCAAATTATCATTTCTATGCATGAAAGACAAGTATTTCTTTATTTTTATACTGGAAGCTAAATAGAATTGAGAAATATACTTAAGTCTTCGAGAGTATTGAAAAAATTCGGACTAACTCTGATATTCTCAGATTGTAAAGTTACGAGGATCTTTTTATCAATCAGAGATTGGTATAGTTTTTTGGTTGTGTCAGTTGAACCAGTATTAAAATGAACGATAGCTGTTCTGTCCGCTCTATTTACAGTAGGAGATACTATTTGATATCTCTTTTTATGAAGCCCTTCGATCAAGAGGTCTGTATTCTCAAGAGCCCGCTCATAGATATTTCCAACGCCGAGCTCAAGGAGGAGCTCGAGTCCCGCAGACCAGGCATCGAAGAGGGGGTAGGCAATCGTGCCCGTCTCAAATTTTCTTGAGTCAGTATGGAATGATAGTTTATCATAATGATGTTCGGCGGCAAACATGCCGGGTAAGACGGGATGAATCAGGTGCGCTACTCGCTTACTTACATAAAGAAATCCTGTGCCGTGCATGCCCAGTAGCCATTTGAATCCACATCCAGCCATGACATCTATTTGTTCCTTTTCTACCTCTATCGGAATCATGCCTGCTGCCTGTGCTGCATCCACTACAAATAAAGCGCCTTTCTCATGAGCCATTTTTCCAATGGCAGCAAGATTCGGCCTAAATCCACTGTTGAATCTTACTGCAGCGATTGCAACCACTCGCGTATTTTGATCTATAAGTCCTTCTATTGCTTCCGGATCAATACGGTTGTTGGCACTGAGCTTTGCAAATCTGATCTGCACACCTTTCTCTTCAAGTTGTACCCAGGGAAAAGAATTATTCCAATGTTCACGCTCGGGAATTACCACATTATCACCCTTTTTTAGATTTAAGCCTTGCGCCACCAGACCCATTCCTGCGCCTGTACTGGTCACTAATGCATATTCTTCAGGTGATCCTCCCAGTAGTCTGGAGAGTAAGTCTCGGATCACATTGCGATTAAATCCATTCTTGCCCACAGGATTTAATTCCGTCTTCAAGTGATTCTCAAGCCTCTCGTGTACCAATACACTCAGTGGCGATTGTGAGGCGCTATTTAAGTAAATGGCATCTTTTGTGACCGGGAATAAAGTCCGAAGGTATTCTATATTCATATTAGGACTTTTCTACGCTTGAATAATTATTTTTCATTAACACCTACGTTGATCTTGGTAAAGGTCGGTATTTTTAGCATTAAAGCCAGTTGCTTTTTAGTCTTTGGGGCGCTGAGCCTTGGGACGCTTCGCTTTAGATCGCTACGCTTAAGGTCATTAGTCTTTAGGTTGTTGTCGGACTTTAGCCTAATGCGCCATTTGTTTTCCCCGCCCTGAAGGGTGACAAATGGCGCCATGGGTATTTTGATAATGTTTAAATCGAATGATTAGATTTTTTGTCACATGGTACGAGACACTTTTAAAAACTGAAAGCTGAAAGCTGATCACTGAAAGCTGTTTTAGTCTTTGGGACGCTGAGCCTTGGGACACTTCGCTTTAGGTCGCTACGCTTTAGGTTGCTTCGCTCTTAGTCTTTAGCTTTTGGCAGCTAGCTATTAATTTTTGAAAACTTGTTAAAGTTTAGGAATTACAAAGTTGAAAACATCACATCCACTATTCAATTTAGTAGATGCAGGGATTATAGTTCAACATGAAATCTTGATGGAACAAATTTGAAAGTGAACATCATAATTTATAATATCACCACCTTCGCGGTTTTTGCTTTTTTGATTAACCTCTATATAATAATATCACACCTTCGGTGTTTCGCTTTTTGGTCTTCACTTTTTCACACTCTAAAGACCAAATACTCATTTATAATTTACCATTAATAATTAAAGAAGCTTACCGATCACGATCATTAATTTTTTAACCAACCTGCGATACTGTTTCTTTCCCGGGTAAATGAGGGGTACACTTCGTGCTCCATTTCATCACTGCGGAAGAAAACAATTCGTCCTTCTAACGGAGAAATCTCTCTTTGGTCACCCTTTGTGGGATAGAGAGATAGGGTGCCCCCGTCTTCGGCCTTCCAATCATGGTTTAAGTATAAGACAATAGAAAATTTACGCCCCTTTTCAGATTTAAATTGATCCAAATGCCTCTTATAAAAACTTCCGATCTCAAAGTTGGTGTAGTGACTTTCAAATGTAGATATCGAAGTGAAGCAGGTTTTATTCATGTGATTGATGAATCTCCAGATCTTTCTAAGATACACGGCTTCGTGTGTGTTTGAGGTTTGGTCATTAATCCAGTTTACCTTATCTCCTCGAATCAGTTTGTTATTTTGAAAATTCATTTTATTACCTATTCCTGCTGATTTCATGTTCCCTGAAGCATTTAAGGTTGCCAGGTTGGACCTTAATCCGGCTATAGTCTCAAGTGGAAAGAAATCATTCTCACAACCGTATTCATCATCAATGAGTCCTTGAATCAATTTTTCGAATTGATCCTCCTCTTGCCTTCCTTCATCATGCATCATGATATTTTTGGCATAATAGGTTGATGAGAATCCTTACACTTAAATGCTAAGGCAAGGTTTATTCCCGGGGATGAGGGTCTTTCATTCGGTAATATCTTTGGGTCATGTGAAGAAGTATTTCCGAATGTCATCAAAAGAGCATTCACCTGGGCGCAGGTACGGTAGGGGTTCATAAGAAGCGGATTGATTTCCATTGCATTGTAGGTTGTGTGTATAATGAACAAATTTATTTGTCTATACCGCACATGTCCATCATGCCGGGTAAATTTGAAGTATTAAATCTAACTGATTCTTTGTAAAGCTATAGATTTTTTTGTGATCCGGACAATTTGGGGGGTAATCCCGAATATTCGGACTTAATACCTAAATAGCAAATGAATCATATTTAACTTTTAACAATGAAATCAGGGAAATGTATGTCCCTAGAATAAGTTGACAACAAATTTCAAACATCGCATGAAATGCAAATTCAAATCGGACATCTTTATTTCCAATTTATATAATATTAAATCTACCGCTTTTTCTTTACCATTCATCGGATCACTGAAGGCTGTTTGGAGTTTAGGCCCTATGTATCTTTTAACACAAAGTCTCGAAGTCTCAAAGACTTTTAAAAAATATGCTATTAGTAAAAGAATAAAGACAAAGGACACAAAAATCAGCGCATAGAACTCCTTTTCACCTTCTCACATTTTCACCTTCTCACCTT
>DAOLZQ010000026.1:0-31878 GCA_035426385.1 Saprospiraceae bacterium | reverse complement strand
AAAATCAGCGCATAGAACTCCTTTTCACCTTCTCACATTTTCACCTTCTCACCTTCCTAAATTTTCACATTTTCACCTTCTCACCTTTTCACCTCCTCCCATTCACACTTTAGCGTAGCGGTTTGTTATTTGGAGTTCGAATCTTATGCTTGAGTTAAATATTATTCAATGACCTGTTCAACTCTCTCTACCTTGTCGAATTTTGATAGGGTTAATCTCACGATGCTATCTTCTTCTGCATATAGGTCATGAGGGACATTTGCCTCGAGAGAAATTAAATCACCTGAGTATAAGCGCATTTTCTCTCCATTGACTCCAAAGTCAATAATGCCCTCATGTATTTCAACAGTGATGGGGAAACCTGCTTTATGCTCTTTCATGGACTGTCCCTTTCTGAACAGTATTCTTATTTCCTTCGATGTTTCGGATTCCATCATTACGCTAAGAGAAACTTTATCTTCTTTATATTGAAGATCTTTTCTTAAAGATGCTACTTTCATTATTGAATTATGTTTTTTGATTTATCAATTTGTTTATTGGCCACATTTGTATACTCTGATTTATTTTAATTAGAACAAGCAACAATCAGATGAATACTTCGATGGCGCTAATTGAAACAAAATTGACCCGGATGAGTTCATTTGGACTTCATTAGATGCCTAATCATTAGCTAAATGCTTTCTCTTGGAATAAATATTGATCAGGAGAATGGATTATATGCCTATTCTATAGACCACGTCTCAGGCTTAGTAAAATTTGTAACTATTTTTTTGGTTTGCCCTCACTCCCCGCCAGCACCCCTCCGTCAATGGTTAATTCTATACCGGTGACATACTTGCTTTCGTCGCTTGCTAAGTACAAAATACCATAGGCTACATCAATGGGCTCACCAAAGTGCCCTAGAGGAATTCCTGATTCCACTTGCTCAATTATTTTTTTCCTTTGATCACCTTTGCCTAGCATGACATTCCACATGGGCGACATTATAGCAGCGGGGTGTACACTATTGCACCTGATATTATATCCATTTTCTGCGCAGTAGAGCGCTACGCTTTTGGTATGGTTTCTCACCGATGCTTTGCTCGACGCATAAGCCACCGCTCCGGGAATGCCCACATTTCCGCTTCTGGACGAGGTGTTGACGATACTCCCGCCTTTTTCTTTCATGATTTTTATGGCGTACTTGCAGCCCAGCATGACGCCTGTGGAGTTGACTCGATGCACTTCATCCCAAGAAGCTAAATCACTGTTTTCAGCATCCCACGCCCCGGCAGTCTCAGTAAACCCCGTTATTCCCGCGTTATTGACCAAAATGTCGAGGTGACCATATTTTTCTATCAGATGGTCAGCAATAGTTTGCCAATTTGACTCATTTCCAACATCTAAATGCAGATATTCGGAATGTTTTCCCAGACTTTCAGTGAAGGCTTTACCTTCCGTGTCTCTTATATCTGTTATGATAACGGTAGCACCTTCATCATGAAAAAGCTTTGCAATGGCCTGGCCTATTCCACCGGCTGAACCCGTGATCATTGCTATTTTATTTTTTAATCTCATAGTCAATTCTATTTTGCAGAGGATGGCTTTTCCAAGACGATTCTAAAGCCCACTCTTGGGTCAGGCAGCTCATATAGTTTATTTAATTTGATTTCCGAAGGAAGAGTGAACCAGTTTCCACCCTTTATTATTCCCCCCTGACATAATTCAGATACATTTCCCAGTATAGAATAATGACCTTGTTGTTTGAACTTATTTACCGGACAAGGAATCAAACAACCATCTATGTCATAATTTTCAAAAGTATCCTTTCTGTTTAAATATTTTAGATTATCTACATAACGGCAACTATCATAGTCGCTTGCATAATCCCCCCTAAGCTCACCAATATTCTCTTGGATGAGGTTATCAAATTCACTTGGTTTGGGCAATCTAACTATAAAATCGGAGTTCTTGCTCTTCAGTGTATATTCCTTGGAAAGCCACTTGCAATAAGCTTCTGCGGCTTCGTATGAGATATTCACGACCGGGAAATTATCATATGCGGGATGAATGTTATAAAACTTAAAATCGATACCAACTAATTTCTTCCATTTAGTAGAGTCATAATTGAATCGTTTATTATCATCCTCCTTCAAGAATGTGCGGAATTGTTTATTGGTCACTTCGTATTGTGAAATAATAGGCGCACTACTTTCATTTAAATTTGTTACAAATCCATTTTCTTTGTAAAATTTATTCTGATAGGATTTAGCACAGCTACCTAGTAGTAAAACTAGCAGTGAATAGTATATTAATTTCTGACGCATACCTTTTATAATATTTGACTAATTGCTTTGTGGAGTTGGTGCTAAAAGCCCCGCCAGCGCTCCCACTGCACCGGATGCAATTGCTGTAAATAGAGTCAAAACATTTGGGTCTAGTGGTTTAGAGAAAAGAGCAAGCACTATAATGCCTATTAATACTAGTAAAATTGCTGCCCCCAAAGAATAGACCACTATTCGGTATACGGGATTGTCTGGTATCACTGATACATTTTGGCTCAAGATTAACATAGGATTTTCTTCAAATTCAGCTTTTAGCTTTGAATTGGAATGCAGTTCTTGTTGGAATTTTGTAAGATTAATAATTTTTTTCATGGTTTAATAGTTGAAATGTGTTTGAAATTTATTTTATATTGTTCTTCCTGCACTGTCTTACTTATCCTTTTCTATTTTAAAATCGACATTGAAAGTAAGAATCTCGAGTTATTGCTATTTTAAATAATTCCTGGGCATCATATCTCATAAGCATTCGTTGATTTTTGTACAGAAAGTATTAGTTACCTAACATATGATTTTTCCATAGACGCCTCCATTGTCTTGTAAGATTTGTTACTTTCAAATATAATTGATTTGAATAAAATATACAAATGATGTGAAAAATATATCACTTTCTTAGGGCTATTCTAAATATTTGTCTCTTTTAAAAGAAAATCTCAGACATATCAGACCTTTCTGTTTATACCGAATTCAATGGGCTCTTTCACCTGCCAGATATAGCTTCCAAAGAGGAGATCCCAATAAGGAAGCACAGAACTATAATTGGAGTCTGTCTCAGATCTGATCACGGAGTGATGAATTCTATGCATCTTAGGTGAAACTATAAATTTACGAAGTATTCGGTCCAATTTGTCTCCTATTCGAATATTAGAATGGTGCAGTGTCACCACAATCGCAAATACCAGCCCATAGAGTAATAGCGTATTCACACTGATACCTATTAGTATAAAGAAAGGAACCTTAAGTATATAGGATAATATCAGTTCGCCGGTATGAAAGCGCACACTGGAAGTCGTATTTAACTTTCTGTCCTGATGATGAAAACGGTGAAAATACCATAAGAAAGGCAATATATGATTCAATCTATGCCACCAGTACATAAAGAAATCAGCGAGCAAAAATCCAAGTGGTAATCTCACCCAGATAGGTAGATAGTAGAGTGCGCCGAACTGATGTTGTTCACAGATGGTTAGGATCAGTTGAAAATAATAGCCGCCTAACCCTATGACCACAAGATTGCCAACTCCTACCAGCACATTCCAGCCATCATGTTTATAATCGATTAATTCTTTTCGTTGTGGGATTATTTGCTCTACTATATAGATGATTATAAATATTCCCGCCAGTGCGTAAGGTTGTATTTCTTTCAAAAATAGGCCCATAGAATCCATTGCTCAAATTCTTTTAACTGATAAAACGATACCTTGCCAATCCGAATTTAACATTCCTTCGTATTTAATTAATGCCTGTGCCATCTCCATCCAAGATTTTAGTTCTTTTTGGCTTATTGTTGCAACCACTTTGCGCTGTATGGGCGCAAAATACAGATTCTATCCGTCTGTTCAGCGCTTTTCCATTTCCAATAATATATTATGCACCTGAGACTCGGCTTGTGTATGGCGTTGGAGGATCTGCTACATTTCATTTCAAAAGTGATTCTGCCTATGCAAGACCATCCGGTATTATTGCGGGGGCTGCGTACACTCAGAATAAGCAATTGCTCTTATATACTCAATACCAACTTTTTCTGAACAATAATAAATACAATGTATTTGGCGAGGCAGGGTACTATTTATATAGTTATTACTTTTACGGAGTAGCAAAGGAAGAAGTCCCCGCAGAGTTATACAAAGTCAATTATCCCCGAGTCAAGTTAAATGCCACCCGGCTTGTATTACCTCATGTCTATGTAGGGCTTGGCTATCAGTATGAGCGATATGATATTAATGAAAGACAACCGGAAGGGGTACTTGTTCAGAATACAATTCCAGGATCTGAGGGAAGTAGAACATCAGGACTTGGCATACTTCTTATATATGACTCCAGAAATATGATCTTATTTCCTACCAGTGGGTGGTATGCTCTACTTAGCGCTATGAATAATGGCCGTCTATGGGGTGGAGATTATCGATTTAGCCGATTCTTACTGGATGTAACTAAATATCAGACATGGAAAAATGATGTAATCGTGGCGCTAAATAGCTATAACAGCTTCATAGTTGGAACTGCCCCTTTTCAACAGCAGTCACAGATGGGTGGGAACAAACAGATGAGGGGTTACTATCAAGGCCGATTTACTGATTATAATTTGATGGTTTTAGAAGGAGAGCTTCGGTTTTCGCTCTATCGCCGACTCGGAGCAGCGGCATTCATTAGTGCGGGCGCATTGGGGGGTAAATCCGACTTTATACGCATCAATGACGTGAAGTATTCTTATGGACTGGGCCTTAGATATACTATCAATCGCAAAGATCACTTAAATATCAGGCTTGATTATGCCAGAGGTCCCGGTACTAGTGGAATATACTTCACTATAGGAGAGGCCTTCTAGCAGGTGATATCATCATCTAAGCTATAGAAACTCTGCAAAAGGGAGGATTCATTTTTTTTTTACACGTAACTAAGAGGACTCATATTTAGTGAAAGGATTAAAACTTATTGGGAGGTAAAGACGTATATTTAAATAAAAATGAGAATTAGATATTTTATTATTTTATTTTTCATGAGTAGCGCTTGTCAGATTCCAGCTCAAAGTAGTCAGCGAACAGACTATATCAAGATGTCTCAGGACTTTTTGTATGCTGTAAGAACAGATGAATATGCAGCGCCATATCTAGATAGCCTGGCAAATGCAAACGAAGAGGTGTTGGCACAGCAATTAGTGACGGAAGATGATAAAAAAGCATTTTTTATCAATCTGTATAATGCCTATACTCAATACATTCTGAAGAAAGATCCCGATAAGTATACAGATCGAAATGAATTCTTCAAGTCAAAGCAGATCCTATTTGCGTCACACAGGATCAGTTTAGATAAGATAGAGCACGGATTTCTCCGCCACTCCAGGGTGAAGTGGAGTCTGGGATATTTAGGCAAAATTTTTCCTGGGGAATTGGAAAGGAAATTCAGGGTAAAAGAAGTTGATTACCGTATCCATTTTACCCTCAATTGTGGAGCTTCCAGTTGCCCGGCAATAGCCTATTACAAGCCGGAGGGTCTGGACAAACAATTGGACATTGCGACGCAAGCCTACTTAAAGGGTGAAGCAGAATATAAGTCAGCAGAAAATATACTCTATCTGCCGGCACTGATGAGCTGGTTTCGTGGAGACTTCGGAGGTAAGAAAAATGAAATTAAATTGTGCCAGAAGCTCGGAATACTCCCTAAGGATACAAAACCAAAAATAGAATACAAGTCATACAACTGGCAATTATATTTGGATAAATATAAAGACAATTAGAACTTTGAAATTTATATATGACTGTTAATCCTAGAGCGCTCATCATATTTGCGCGCAAGCCGGAAGCGGGGAAAGTTAAAACTAGACTTGCTGCTACTATGGGCAATGATAAAGCATTGGCTATTTACATCAGACTGCTAGAACATACCCGCTTTATTGCTGATGAACTGTCTTGTGAGAAATACGTATTTCTTACACATGAAATACACGATGACTTTTGGAATGGATTTGTTCATGAAATTCAACAAGGAGATACATTAGGCGATAAGTTGAGACATGCTTTTGAACTTTTATTTGAAAAGGGGCATGAGCATATTATTGTCATAGGTTCTGATTGCCCTGACATAACACCTGAAATAGTTGAGGAGGGTTATTTGCGATTAACTTCGCATGATATAGTAATAGGACCTGCGGAAGATGGAGGTTATTATTTACTGGGTATGAATAAATATAATGCTGCATTATTTCAGGAAATAAAATGGAGTAGTGAGGTAGTGTTTATACAGACCATTGAGAAAATAGACGCCCACAATCTTAGCTACTATACCGTGCCCATGCTTACTGATGTAGATGAAGAGAAAGATTTACCAAAAGATTGGCTATAGTTTCAGAATGCATTTTTTCTATACCTGAGCATTTTTTTGTAGGTATCAAGCATATCTCTCTGACTGGCTCCTCTTTTAAACATTCGTATTACTTTTAGATTAGCAAGTTGCACTGAGAGCCAGGTATTTTGATCATATTTCCTGGCAGAACCGATTGTATATTTGGGGACTAATCTGAATTTTTTATTTTTCATTATCTTGGCTAAGAATTCATAATCCTCCATGATTAGATACTGTTCATCAAATCCACCTATTCGATCAAAGAATTCTCTTGTGATAAAGATAGATTGATCACCCCCACGGAAGTATATATAATTGAACCTATTAAAAAATGAATTTATCTTTAATAGGAATTTATTGCTATCAAAACGAAATCGAAAACTTCCACAATTATATCCGGTTTTTATTGATTTATATATGTCTGAAAGGGCTGTGGGCGCAGGTCTTGTGTCGGCATGTACGAAATAGAGGATGTTTCCTTTGGCATGCTGTGCACCATAATTCATTTGTCCGGCCCTGCCTTTGATAGTAGAGGAGATTGCAGTAGCACCGCACTCGATCGCCATTTGCATCGTCTTGTCGTTACTACCTCCATCTGTGACAATTATCTCGCATTTACAGTCTGATTTGAGAGTCTGAAGATAGGGTACCAAGTTAGAGATATTCTTTTCTTCATTAAAGGTGGGTATGATGATACTGATATCCATGTGTAGAAATAGAAAGAATTTATGTTGCTTAAAATGTAGTTCTCATTTCCCCAATAGAATATATGAACAAAAATCTCTATACTGCGACTGCTCCTCCACAACTACTACCCGCTCCTGCCGTACAACCATAACAATGTTGCCCTGTTATAATATTCCTATTTTCAAAGGCGGCTAAATCAAAATTGGAAATATGTTGTTTGTCCCTGCAGGCTATCTTTAGATCCAGCATTTGGTTGAAATCACAATCATACAGAAATCCATCCCAACCAATAGACAATGTGTTGCGACACATGACACTATGAGCAGCCGACGGATTGAAGGCATCAATCAATTTTGACATATAGTCTTCATAGTTTCCGGAGACAAGCAAATAGTCCAAATAGCGGCTAATGGGCAGATTGGTGATTGCAAATAAGTTATTAAATACAATGTCGAAATTTTTCTGAAGCTCAATTTTATATTCTCTTTCGAGCACATCTTGCGCAGGCGGCAAAAATGCACCTGCCGGGTTATATACCAAATTGAGTGTGAGTCTGCTTCCCTCTATTCCATAGCCTACTTCATTGAGCATTTGAAGTGCCTTGATAGAATCTTGAAATACGCCATTACCTCTTTGTTTATCGGTGCGGTCAGCCGTATAAAAGGGCAATGAAGAAACTACCTCGATGTCATTGTCCTTGTAAAACTGAGGAAGGTCATAATATTTTTTATTTGCTCTGATTATAGTGAGATTACATCTTACAATCACGTGTCTATTCAATTTTTTGAGTTCTGTTACGAACCATCGAAATTCCGAGTTCATCTCCGGAGCACCACCTGTCAGATCAACAGTGGTCAGAGAAGGATGAGCTGCTATCACGTCCAGACATTGTTGCATAGTATCTCTGGTCATGATTTCCTTTCTATCCGGGCCTGCATCTACGTGGCAGTGTGCACATACCTGATTGCACATTTTACCCATATTTATTTGACATATCTCAATGCCGACTGGAGTCAGAGGCATCAGTCCGATGTCCTTTAGTTGGCGCTCAAAAGTCGGATATTGCTCAGGGTTATTTTGTAGTATATCCAGTTGATGCTGAGAATCTCCCAGGTAATGTGCAAGTGCTTTTAGTGACTTCATTTTTACTTTTCCGTGCTTATATAATCAAAACTATTTAATATATGGGTCCAATTACATGGCTATTTTCTTTATTTTATTCATCATCTGGACTCCATGCACCATAGTAGCTCCACCTGTTATTGCGGCAGCTACATGTACGGCTTCCATCATCTGAGCTTCACTCCATCCCTTGGAGTAAGACTCAGCACTGTAGGCATCGATACAATATGGACACATCACGGCATGAGCTACAGCGAGTGCAATGAGTGATTTTTCGCGAGCGGTTAGTGCGCTGTCTTTGAAGACTTCGCCATACCAATCAAAGAACTTATCTCCCATTTCCTTCTGATATTCACTGATCTCACCAAATTTTGATAGATCAGCAGCATTGTAATAGTGGTTTGACATGTATATATATTATTTTAATTGTTAATGTATATTATATTAATAATGAGTCAATATGGTATAAAAGGATGTGCCAAGATACCAAAATATTGAAAAATGGTATCCTCAAATCTTCTTAATCGGTAGAGAATATCAGCAAGATGCTTTGGTCACTTCAGTGACTACACAACTTATAATATGCTTGGATTTGTACCCTTATTCCGGTATATACGATGGTATTTCTTCTTTGGATTTACGATTAAACTTATCTTTTGAAGGTTATTTTCGGGATCTAAGCAAAGCTTTATTAAAATATTTCAAAGCCTGCTTGAGAGCAAATAGGTCTCTCTAGGTTGAATTGTTAAATTGTAGGTGTCATGTGATTATTGAGCGCAAGTTTAATCTTGTATGAATTTTTTAACACATTGTCAATACTGCTTCATTATTAGTCATTGTTCGAATTATGAGCCCAAAGGGAAAAAGGCGGCCACTATTATAAATCCTCCTACTGTAAAGTAAACAAGTAATCTTTCAAAACTCCCAACAATATTCCAATCGAAGAATCCAAAGGCTGCTCCAACGACTAAAATTATTAAGATTCTAACCAAATAATTCCAGGGCCCTCCAGTTCCTCTTGATATAGATTTTATCTTTTATACATTTTTTATTTTGATGATTTGAGGTTGACGAACTAACCTGGTAATTTCTTTTGTATCATCAGAATCTTTATATCTTAAATATTCATTTCCCTTCTTTAGTATCCAACTGGTTTCCTATTTATTTTTCGTTCATTGCATGTGCTTACTCCTTACATTTCCATATGTACCCAACCTTTACTATCATTGTGTAGAAATAGTAGGCTAATCAGTATGATGGAGGATGAGATCATATTTCAAAAGTTGGGCCGCTTCTGTCGATATAGGGAGCGGTGCCATATCGAGGTCAAACTGAAGTTGGCTGCACTCAAGGTGTATGGTGCGCGCCAGGAGGAAATGGTGGCGCGACTGATAGAGGAAGGCTTGCTGAATGAACAACGCTACGCATTGGCCTATGCATCGGGAAAGTTTAGGATCAATCGTTGGGGGAAATACAAAATTAAACAGGCGCTACAGCAGAAAAGTATCTCATCCTACTGCATTCAGAAGGCACTCAGTGATATTGATATGGGAGAGTATTGGGATGTGATGGAACAAGTCCTGGATAAGAGAAAAAGAGAGCATCCCGAAGACAGTTTTTTTGAGTTGACCGCCTTCATGCAGGGTCGTGGCTTTGAATTGGAAATGATCAAGGAATTACTATCATGAGTATATGTCAAGGTTGGGTAGATAGGCTCGAAGATGCCTACCTGGAGCAGTACAATGAAGACAATGCAATAGCTATAAGCAAATATTTTCGGAATCAGTTTGAATCATTTGGGCTAAAAAATGGCCTACGCCGCTCTATAGCTAAACCTTTCCTGGAGGAACTGAAAAAAGAAAATGCAGAAGATTTATTTGAAATTATCCAGTTACTCTGGGCTAAACCTCAGCGGGAGTTTCAGCACACCGGTATGGAAGTGCTGATGAAGTACCGCAAGAAATTTAATGACAAGATCGTAGAACCATTAGAATTTATTATCACACATAAATCCTGGTGGGATACGGTCGACTTTATAGCTGCGCATATAGTGGGTTGGGCATATCTCAATGGTTTCATAAATCGTAATAAAATAATGCAGTGGAATGCAAGCGATCATCTCTGGCTGATTCGCAGCAGCCTGATCTTCCAACTTAAATATAAAGATGAACTGGACTGGCCACTACTGCAACAACTCATCGAGCCAAAATTTTATCATTCTGATTTTTTCATTCGCAAGGCTATCGGTTGGGCACTTCGGCAATATAGCTATAGCCGACCTGAAAGAGTGCTGGAGTATTTGGATACTCATGAGATGTCAAATCTCAGTCGGCGAGAGGCAATGAAGGGTTTGGTCCGGAAGGGTTATTCGACCGACAAGTATCAATGAGAACTGATTGTATGCTTGGTAGTGGAGGATGGCGAGCATTCGTGCCTGCTATAGATATCTGCTCCGATGTGACTTCGTTACTTTTTTCGGCTTTTTAAATGCCGGTGATAAAGAAGGGTATTAGTTTTCCTCCTTTCACTTAAAAAAAAGTATAGCGAGTCATTTCTAACACGTTTAGGGTGTGGGAGAAATCTTATCTATAGCAAGGAGGTTATATATGGAAATCTTTTGAATGTTATTGAAATAAGAATTTGGTAAGCTTTTTTTCACAAAGTTGCATTAAGTATAATTTCATCCCCAAATTAATCTTACGTCAAATCAATAGAAAAGTATTTCTGCATTTTCTGGGTAATTCCCTCAAAATCTCCGGCGGTTAAGTATTTATGTGCAAGCGGAAAAACTACATTGTCTTCTCTGAAGATGTGCAGTCGCAACAATTCCACTAGTGCTAATCCTTGCTCGATAGCTGTATCCAGAAGCAGCGTATATGAGGTCTTATCTCTCAGTCGCGAGGCGATACCCATAAGACTAAAGGTGAGTGTTGCCATCTCCATAGTTTTGACATGGTCATGCTCCAATACATCAATGGCAGTCTCAGGGACTGGTCCTGAACCGTGTTCACCGTTCTCGATCATTCGATCGTGAATGTAGGGAAACAGCACACGTTCCTCTTTCAAGTTGTGCATAACGATATTGTTATCCAGAAATTCAAAAAATTCTCCGAGGGTAGAGTTTCTTGAATTATTCATACCTTCTCTTTTTATTTCAATGAGTTCCCGCTCAAAATTATCTAATTTTTCAAGCGTGTATTTATGTTCATCCATCAGCATCTGAAGTGAGGGATGCAGCTCTTCGTAAGGAACCAGATCAACTGCAGGCGGAGCATAGGCATCAGGTGGATCCATAGGCGAATAGACGGGATCCGGTCCGGAATCTTTATCCACAAAGCGCTTAATATAATCTGTTTTCTTATCGGGTTTGGTGTCAAAAATATTGTTCATCTTTCACTTATAATTTATTGGTTAAATTAATTATTTTATTTGATTTTTATATTGCCTTTTGTATTTTTTTACTCACTGTGATTCTGTTTCTGATTTCTTTCAACTTAGAATAAAAAAAGCGCAATAGACCTATGAAGGTAATGACCCAGGCTATCAGTGCTATGTAGATAAAGGCACTATACAGATAATGCAGAAAGGGAATATTTAGCGCCTTCGACATGCGAAATGTACAAACTGCATACATCCCCTGAGGAAACACTGCACCCCAATATAAGGAATCGTACTTAAAGGGATATTTTTTATAGATATGTCGCCAGATAGCCAGGATTATTAACATAGGAATCCACCAGGTGCCAGTGGCCCAGTAAAATACAGTAAAGCCTTTCAAAAAGGGGAGCAAAGATTCTAAAAGGGGAGCATCAGGCGCATTAATAATAAGCACAGAACCACCGAGGGTCGAGATGGCCATAGCCCCCATATTAATCCAATAGGGTGGGGCGAGGTCGCCCGGTGAGAATTTAAAGAAGGTGTAGCGATAAAAAATTAGCGAGATCATCCAGATATAAAACATACCACCCCAGAGCCACATCGATAACGCAAAGAAATTGATTTCAACACGGTATGGCTGGACGATATGAGACGCAACAAGTGCACTTAGAATTGAGACAGACTGTGTAGCTACAATGGCTGTAAGCCAGCCACCGGTGATACCTTTGTCCAGTGTGGGTTTATCTTGCTGAATAGTCAGTGTTGTAAATATGGTATAGGTGAGAAATAGCCACAATACAATTCCAAATATGAGAAAGCCGATGGAAATATTTATATTTTCGAAGATCAAAATGTATTGTGTACCCAAGACACAGGTACCCGCAACTGTAGTAAAAAATCCAGTCCCTACCATGTGATTTGTCAGGTCGGCTTTCATTGATTTGTAGTGCCAGATCAATCTTAAAATGGTCAAGACCCACAGAATACAATAGAAGATATTATTGAGGTAAAATAAGATTAGAGAGATCTCTCTCATTCCCATCAGGAAGGTACCAATGGAAATAATTCCGGTGGCCATGACTAATGCGAAATACGCAGGAGATAGGTTCTTAATACCTTCCTTTAATTCCTCAAAGATTATACCGGAGGATAAATTCAGTTGTGTATTTTTAATTTGCTGCATTCATATAATTTGGAAATTTGATTTTGTGTGATGTTCATATAAATAATGAAGTAGTTTGAAAGAATTAATGCGATGAAATACTTTGAGTTACCGCTCTGATGGCTAACCGTTGTAATATCATACAAATGGCAACTAAGACGAATAGAAACATCCAGCAGGAAGTCCAGATACCGGTACCTTTCAGTAGGTAGCCAAATATTATAGGACCAACGAATCCACCGAGTCCGCCCAGCACACCTACAATACCTCCTACAGTACCGACATCATGGGGATAAAAATCGGATACATGCTTATAAACAGCCGCGCCCCCGATACCCATCATGATACCTATGATGAATACAAGAATTGAAAAGATCCATTTGTTTGCCTGGAAATAAATCATAGTAACCCCTTTCGCCAATAGGTCTCCTTTTGCCACTTTATCCCCCTTTCGCACATTAGGTGACTGCTGGAAATTCGCTGTAGGTAGAAATAAAAAACCCTCTTTATTTGCATGTATTCCGAATCGTATGGTGACTTCTGAAGAGTCACCTGCCTTGCTCTGCAGTATGTAACGATCATCACCAATGGCGATTTCTGAAGACGAAACTGAAGTAACAACTCCCGATTTATTAGCCATGATTCCTTGCCCCGGTGCCTGTATCTCCATTCGAGGGATAAAAAGAAATAGCATAGCTACCAGACAGACTCCAAATACCCATATCAGTACCATACGAGCGCCGACCTTGTCTGCCAACCATCCACCACCGGCTCTGAATAAGCCGGCCGGCAGACTAAAAGCGGTCGCCATGAAACCTGCCGATACGATAGAGAGAGAATATACATTTACATAGTATGGAATCAACCATTGAGCCAACGCCACGAAACTGCCAAAAACGAAGAAATAATATAAGCCAAACCTCCAAACTCTGATTTCCTTTAGAGGTGACAATCGCTGAGAAATAGTTTTGGTTTCTGCGGGCAATTTATTCTTTGTACCAAGTAGATAAATTATACCCATGACGACTAGCATGGCGGCATATAACTTCGGTAAGGTGCGCCAGGCATCCAGCCCCGAACTTCCGCCGGTGAGTGACTTTAATATGGTGGGTGCAAATAATGTAGTGAGTGCAGCACCGATATTTCCCATTCCAAATACGCCCAGGGCTGTACCTTGCTTTTCTTTGGGATACCACAAGGCAGTGTTGGCTACGCCTGCGGCAAATGAAGCTCCAGCCAGACCAAATCCGAAACTCAATAAAAGAAATGAAGAGAAACTATTGGCCAGGGAAAGAAAATACATCGGAATGGCGCAGAAAAATAGAATAAAAGCCATGACCCATTTGCCGCCAAATTTATCTGAGAGTAACCCCACTGGCAATCGAAATAAAGATCCCACCAATACAGGTACACCCAGCAACCAACCAATCTGAATAGGAGTCCACTTGAATACACCGTTATTCACCAGGAACGTTACCAAAACACCATTAGTCATCCAAGCAGCAAAACATACTGTGAAAGCGAGCGTATTGAACAATAATATTTGGTTGGATTTTTTTGTCATCCTCTGTTTTATTGACCTATTATAATGATGATTGATTATAGTGTCGGCTTATTTCAATTTAATTTAAAAATATTTTAAGTGATTTCTTTTTAATTATTTCATTGGTTTGTGAAAATCCATTCTACCGCGCGCAGGATACTTTTGGGATACCCTAACTTTAAATCTGCCGCCAGGCACTTTAATGCTATCCACTGATACCGGATAAAAAGTATTGCAGCTATGATATTGCTTGCCTCTTAATTCATAGTTAAATGAGATTCCCTTTCCCAGTGCCGTCACATCGCAATAGTCCAGTGTCGTACCTGGTACATATTGGTAGTTACTTAGTAGTACCCCTTCATAAAAAAATTCCCTTATCACAAAGAATGAAGTAGTCAGAAAAATGAGAATTAGGATAGAATTGATTACCATCCTGACCTTTCTGCCACCCTTAATTAAACTAATCAGATTATATACCACACCTGAAGTAAGCAGTACTAGCAGAATAATTTTTACAATTTCGCTAATCCACAGTTCTTCATCAGTGACTATAGTGAGTAGCACTACTTAATTGTTTTTGGGGCGATGTATCGTCCAAGGTGTCCGGGGACTCCGTACCTTTCTACTGCTCCAGTTCCAACGTACCTGTTGATAAGGCCGCCACAAATAATTTAGTGGAAGCACTAAAAAGTGAATCAACCGCGTAAACGGAACTAACCCTATGATGAGGAAGGCTGTAGTGATATGCAACTTGACCGAAACGGGAAGTAAAGCAATCGCAGAGGTTTCAGGTTGAAATTTGAATATTGAATATAAATAAGGAGTTAAAAGGGTGGAGAACCACGATGATCCCCAGCGGAAGTTATAGGCAATCCACAATCCCATGAAAGTCTGAAAAATGAGCAACAGATAGACCACCAAATCCATACCGTTCGTCACCGATCGGAGACGTGGTTGTGTGTATCTTCTGATGAATAGATTAATGATGCCCACCAGCATGCTGATTCCAAACACGAAGGCACTAATCTCAAGTATCAGCAAGCGCACCGGCTGGCTATTCCACGCTAAAATACTTCGTGGAAAAAGGAAAGCAACCAGATGACCCGTAAAGATGAACAGTATCCCAAAGTGGAAGGGTACTGAGCCCCAGAAAAGTCTTTTGTTTTCCAGAAATTGAGAAGAGAGAGATGACACCTGAAACTTCTTGTAACTATAGCGGTATATGGAACCTACAAGGAATGTCACAAGTGCTACATAGGGTAGAGCAATCAGTAGAAAATTATCCAGTACAGCCATAATTAATAGTTTTTTAGCGATTCATTCTTTGAATCATTTTTTATTTATCAGTAAGCATTTCTGATTCGATGTTATGCGCAAAGTCGTGCTCATAGACTTGTGGTGCCTCTTGTCTAGGACCAAAGAATGACCGGTCATCTGAATTCCCGGCATTTTTTATCAGATCTTCATAATTCTCAGTTACATAAAGGAAATCCCTCTTCAAAGCTATGAACAGTGTCTCTAGTATAGTTTGATATATAGTTCTATAATTTCCCGAATTCTCTAATAATACCTTGAGGTGTTTTTTGTACACAGCATCTTTCTTTTGAATTTTCTCAGTAGAAAATTCTGCAATCATTTTTTCTACAGCAGGCATGATGAGTCGAACCGCAATCTCATATCGCATTTCATAGTCTGTCATTTTACTGAGTAGATTCAGCAGATTGGGTAGATGGTCTGATAGTTCAGTGCCGCAACTATTTCCAGCCCGTGCATGCTCCTGATTCAAGTGTACTAGCAATTTGCCGCGCTTGTAATCTTCGCCAAATAATACAAAACCAATATCCAATGTTGTGATCGCTTGCACATCAAAGGACCTCAGGTAGAGTTCCTGCATTTCCTCAATGCCGGTCACTTTCATATACTCCATAAAAGCATTCATTACATCGGCGGCTTCCGGATGGCATTGCAGTAGATAAGCGTGAATGTGCTTTATTTTTGCTTTGTGACTTTCATACTCAGGATATTGAAATAAACCTGACAATATGCCATAATCGACCAGTAGTGGAGCAGGCAAAGTCTCTATCATTTCCATTATTTCAGACAATTTATTTTCTATTTATTGATTTACTTAATTATTTGAAGGCACTATTTTAAATTCCTCTTTTTACCGGATTCTTAGTTCCAAATCCTGTAGAACCTTTAGTGTCACCTGTAAAGTCCATTAATTCAATGGCTTGTTCACGATGGGCAGCAGGTATTACGAATCGTTCTTCAAATTTGGGGAGTGAAGTCAGATTGTAAATGGCTTCGGCCACCTCAGCAGTTATGCCTGCGTCTGCCAGAGCCTCTGCTGCCTTTTCATCGCTAACATCACCTACTGTAACTCTTCTGCGGTGAATGCGTACCGCCATTAATTTTTTCCATTTGTCTTTAATTATCTCTTCATCTCCGGCACTAAATAGATTTGCGATATATTTCAGTGGGAATCGAATTTGATCTAAGGTGCCCCACAGCTCTTTAGTGCTGGTATCATATAGCCAGTTGTCCTCCCACTTCTTGGCGATGGGATCCATTTTTTCAAACTGAGCTGTATTATCCACTTTTTTGACAGTGGCCATGACGGGTAGTAAAGGTGGTACGTAGAATAGCATGGGCAAGGTGCGAAACTCAGGGTGAAGTGGTAAGGCAAGACCCCACTCCTTGACAAATTTATAAACGGGTGAGTTCTGAGCTGCATGAAGTGTAGAGTCGGCGATTCCGTTCATTTTTGCGGCCCTAATTACTTTTTCATCAAATGGGTCAAGAATTATATCAAGTTGATTTTGAATTAGATCTTTATCATCACCTTGGATGGCAGATTCTATCTTGTCTGCATCATAAAGCAACACACCGAGATAGCGAATTCTACCTACACATGAATGCATGCATGCAGGTGCGAGCCCAGCTTCTATACGCGGATAACACAGAATGCATTTTTCAGATTTACCGGTGTACCAATTGTAATAAGATTTTTTATATGGACAGGCAGTTACACACATTCTCCAGGCTCTGCACACCTCCTGATTTATGAGCACTATACCATCTTCACCTCTTTTGTATATGGCACCGGATGGGCAAGAAGCTACACACGCTGGATTTAAACAATGATTACATATTCGGGGCAAATACATCATTGCCATTTTCTCTAATTGAAACATGACTTCCTGCTCTTCCTCTGATATGCCACCGAGATTAGGATCGTTCTTTGCGAAGTCAAGCGTTCCACCCAGATCATCGTCCCAGTTTGGCCCCATTTTGATATCAATTGGTTCGCCGGTGATGAGTGATACCGGTCTTGCTGTGGGCTGATCATCCAGGTCAGGTGACTCTATCAGGTCTAAGTATTTGTAGGTAAATGGTTCGTAGTAATCGTCAATCATCGGAAGATTGGGATTGTAGAAAATGTTGGTAAGGCCTCTTCTTCTGCCTGCACCTTTTAGTTTTACAGTGCCATTTTTCTTTTCCCAACCACCTTTATAAATACTCTGATCTTCCCATTTGGTGGGGTATCCCGTGCCGGGCTTAGTCTCTACATTATTCCACCACATATATTCAGCACCTTTGCGGTCTGTCCAAATATTTTTGCAGGCTATCGAACACGTATGACACCCGATGCATTTATCGAGGTGGAATACCATTGCAATTTGCGAACGAACGTTCATAAGTTAGCTTTTTTTTAACGATGAATATTTAGGATTGCATTCATTTTTACCAAACTAGTTTTTCCATTTTCTTCACGATCACGTGTGTATCACGCTGAGGTGCTACGGGTCCCCAATAATTAAAGTGGTAGGAGAATTGACCATAACCGCCATTGAGATAATTTGGCTTGAGGTGAATCCGAGTCACACTATTATGTCCGCCACCACGCTTGTTGCCTCTGATTTGTGATTTTGGAATCCCCACCGTTCGCTCAGGCACGTGATACACGATGCACATCCCCGGCGGAATTCTGGAACTCACCACTGCCCGGGTTACGTACACTCCATGATCATTGTGCACTTCTACCCAGTCATTGTCCTTAATGCCCATTGATTCAGCATCTACCTCACTTAGCCAGCAGGGTTCTATGCCTCGAGAGAGTGTCAGCATTCTGAGATTCTCCATATAGGTAGAGTGAATGTGCCACTTACCATGTGGTGTGATGTAATTGAGCGCCTTTGCTTTTCCCAGCTTCCAGGTCTCGCGCAGGTCCCCATATACTTCGGGTTTGGGAGCGGGTTTGAACGTAGGTAAGTGCTCTCCATAAGCAATGTACAGTTCCTGATCGAGATAGAAATGCTGTCTGCCGGTCAGTGTTCTCCAGGGAACCATTCGCTCTACATTGTAAGTGAAGGCGGCATAAGCCCTACCATCGTTCATTAGGCCTGACCACACAGGTGAGGTATTATATCGGTGTGGTCGGGTCAATAGATCTGCATATCGTATTTTGATGTCTTTACTTCCGGCGGATAGATCGGCGAGTATGAGGCCGGTTTTCTTTTCCATAAACTGGTATGCCTTTTCAGTAAGCTTGCCATTAGTTAGGGTGGACAGATTGAGGACTGCATCTGCAGCCCACTCATCTTCCTGTATAGAGGGCAATATTTTTCCGTTATACTCGCGATGGTGAAAATGATGTGATACTTTCATCTCATCATACTCGTCCTTGCATGCGTAATGATTGCCATGTGCTCCAAGTCCGCTCTCTCGGAATCCTTCACCAAGTGTGATAAATTTCTCGTATAGTTGAGTGTAGTCTCTCTCAACAACTGTCAGCTTATGCATTGATTGCCCCAGGACAGGTTCACATTCACCCTTGTACCAATCCTTGATAGTGGGTTGTGTAATCTCATCCACAGAGTCGTGTGACAATGGAGTAGCTACGATATCTTTTTGAATTCCCGGGAAGTGGGTCTTAGCCATTTCAGCGGTAGCCTTAGCTAGATGTTTGAAGATATCCCAATCGGTTTTAGATTCCCAGACGGGAGGAACTGCCTGACCAAGTGGGTGGATAAAGGAGTGCATATCAGTCGAGTTCAAGTCCGCCTTTTCATACCACGAAGCAGCAGGCAAGACGATGTCAGAATACAATGCAGATGAATCCATACGGAAGTTGAGGTCCACCACCAGATCCAACTTACCCACAGGAGCGACATCGTGCCAAGCTATTTCTTTTGGTTTTTCTTCAGCATCTGTGGCAATAAGATTATTGTGTGTACCGAGATAATGCTTCAGCGCATATTCGTGACCTTTCATACTGGCCAGCAACGCATTTCCTCGCCATATATACCATACTCGAGGATAGTTTTCTTCTGCTTCAGGATCGCTTACCGAGTATTTGAGCTCTTTAGATTTTAATTTTTCAAAGACATAATTTTTTATGCCTTCATCATCAGTCGCTCCATTGGCTACAGCTTCTTTACACAGTTCAAGTGTGTTTTCATTAAACTGCGGATAAAACGGCATCCATCCATTTCTGACTGCAGTAAAAATGCTATCTGCTACGTGTTTTTCGGTCCATTTATTTTCATCTACAGTATTGTAGTCAGAATAGAGACCATCGTATCTATATTGACAAGTATTAATATAATGCCAGATGGGTGCTTGCTGTAATCTTGACACAGGCACCCAATCCTTTGCAAAAGAAATAGCTCCCCAAGATTCTACCGGTGCCAGTTTTTCTTGTCCAACATAATGATTTAGTCCACCTCCATTCTTACCGACACAACCCGTCATCATCAATGCCATAGCACCTGCTCGATAAGTGAGATTCTGATGATACCAATGATTTATACCCGCACCTATGATGATCATACATTTACCTTTAGTGGTATTTGCTGTTTCAGCCCATTCTCGAGCAAACTGCAGAATAGTTTTTGAATCTATACCCGTGAATATCTCTTGCCATGCCGGTGTATATGCACTGTCTGTATCTGTATAGTCTGCAGGATACTGGCCGCCCAATCCTCTGTCCACTCCATACTGAGCCATCATCAGATCATAGACTGTAGTCACAGGCATCTTCCCATTTTTGGTTTCAAGCCAATGAACAGGAACACCGCGCTGAGTTTTTCTCGCCAGACCAAATTCAGTAAATTCTACCTGTAAGATTTCATCTTTTCTATCGAGAAATGTGAGTACAGGATCATAGTGAATATCTGTCTCACCACATTCATATTTCATGTTCCATTTGCCACCTTCCTTGTCCCAGCGGTAGCCCATAGTGCCTTTAGGTGACACATACTCGCCGCTCTGTTCGTCAATGCAAAGAAACTTCCAGTCCCCATTTTCAATGTCATTCCATTTCGGTATTTCATTGGCACGTACCATACGTCCAGGTGTAAATCCATCACCTACTTTGTCTAGATGCACCAACATCGGGCTATCGGTATATTTTTTCACATAATCGAGGAAGAAAGGAGTTGGATTGTCGTAATGGTATTCTTTGAGAATAATATGGGTAACTGCCATCCATATCGCGCCATCACTTCCGGCATGGTTGGGAATCCACTGATCGGCGTATTTGCATACCTGGCTGAAATCCGGAGAAAATACTACTGCTTTTGTTCCATTGTGACGCGACTCTGCAAAAAAGTGGCAATCGGGTGTTCTGGTCATATTCAAGTTGGCACCCATATCGGCGATTAACTTAGCATTGTACCAATCTGCACTTTCGCATACGTCAGTCTGATCTCCCCATATCTCGGGAAATGCAGGTGGTAAGTCGCAATACCAATCGTAAAAACTAAGATTTACACCCCCAAATAATTGAAGAAATCTCGCACCTGAAGCATAACTAAGCATTGACATGGCGGGAATGGGTGAAAATCCGATTACGCGATCAGGCCCGTATTTTTTGGCAGTATATATATTAGCTGCCGCCATGATTTCAAGCACTTCATCCCACGATGTCCTTCTGAAGCCACCTTTGCCCCTTGCATTCTGATAGGTCTGGCGATTTTCTTTATTGTTTTGAAGATTTTCCCATGCTTTTACAGGATCACCTCCTGCTTTTTCTTTCTCTTTTCTGAAAAGGTCAATGAGTTTACCGCGA
Source organism: Saprospiraceae bacterium (assembly GCA_035426385.1). Classification (GTDB taxonomy): domain Bacteria; phylum Bacteroidota; class Bacteroidia; order Chitinophagales; family Saprospiraceae; genus Parvibacillus. Next base: position 10,528 of record DAOLZQ010000026.1, on the reverse strand, counting down.
ATGAGCGGATATTTTATTCGCAGCGGGCTGTACAAATACCACGAGTAAGAAATACCTCGCTGGCAACCACGAGGTTCATAGGGTGGCAGCTGATCGTCTAATAGGGGGTAATCCAATTGCTGAGTCTCCCATACCACAATACCTTCCTTGACATGAATAGCCCATGAACATCCACCGGTACAGTTGACCCCATGGGTGCTGCGGACTATGCGATCATGTTGAAACCGGTTGCGGTAAAATTCCTCCCACTGTCTTGTTTTTGGGGAGATGATATCTTCAATCCAACTCATGTTGTAAGTTATTTGTTATTATTAAAATGTATAGCTAAATACCATTTATTCGTTTTCAACTTGATTTCAATTGTCTTTTAAAAATGGTTTCATTTACGGCACGCTGTTTTCTCCTGATCCAGAAGACAGAAAATAAAATCAATAGGAGACCTACTCCGCTGACACCTGAAATAATCATGTTGCTGGCGACCGATTTTTGTGGATCACTTTTCAGAGAGAGATCGTTTGCATAAACTAAAAATGCGGTGAGGTCATTTATTTCGGATTCAGTCAAATCCTTACCTTCGAATGATTGCTTCATTTGAGGAAATGGCATGCCGGCAATAATTCCTTTCACACCGTCTTCAGATAGTCTGGACACCGCCTGGGTAAGGTCTTTTGCCAGGGCACCACCACTGATGATATTGTTCATATCCACATTGTGGCATGAATTACAGCTGGGGCCATTATTTTGAAATCTATGGATACCTAGAAATAGGTTCTCTCCATTTTTCCAGTCACCCTTAGCTATTATAGCTTCTTTTAGGTTCGCAGTGGAAGTAGTACTATCCGGAGGTAAAATGGAATCCTGAGGAGTAGCAATAATCTTAAAAGTAAAGAGGCACGTTGCGATAATAAATACCTTTAATAAGCGCATTCTCATAATGCATATTTAAATGGTCCAATATGATAAAACTTAAAACAAGTTCAATTTTGATCTTTACTTCTAGAAGAAGGATCTGTCACTGCTATAAAAATCCTTGATTTGTTCTGATAAGTTTTTATTTATCCTTGCTAATGAAAATATCACGACCAGCAGAAACGCTATTCCTGCAAGTAGGATTACATCGATCTTTGTAAGATCAAATCCGGATTTTTTTACGTCTTTTATATCTGTAGTTGTGGAAGTAGCTGCTGCTACAGGCGCACTACTTTGGTCTTTGATATAGGCGAGAATCTCATGTATTTGGTCATCTTTCAAAGTGGGATGATCGGGCATCATCACCTTATACACCTGTAGCAGAGAATCAGCTACCTTATCCTTACTATCTATCACAGCTTGTGGAGACTTGATAAATTTCAAGAGCCAGGCGTCAGTCCTTCTGTCACCTACATTGATCAGATCAGGCCCCACCAGCTTGCCCTTACCAATAGTGTGACAGGCGCCACACGTCTGTTTGAAGGCAGTCTTGCCGGCTTCTTGAGCGGAGACAGCATATATTGAGGACATAGTCAATAGAGCTATCGCGAGTACGGGATAGTAGTATATTTTCAATGTATATGATTGAAAATTATTAGTAAATAATTATTAGTTCTTAAGGGGGCGGAAAACTAGGTCGAAGTTTTTGATTCCGGTGTAGTTTAACACACCTCTTTAATGTAGGACAAATATATCTTTAATTATTTATGAATCAAAAAAAGTTGTTCTTTAAGTTCAATTTAGAATTAGTTTAAATAAGGGAGCAATTTAGAGCCAGGGATAGATATTATCTTCTTCCATGATCTAAGTTGTTCTGTTCTGTCCGGAAGTCTTAAAGTAGCATTGTGGTATGCTCGGGAATAATGATTTAGGGTACCTTTAACGATTTAGTATTAATAACTTGATCTCATGCTGAGATCGATTTGGTGAAAATGGGGATCGTCTGGCGTGACTGTTTACGGGGAGGAGGCAGAAGAGTGAAAATGACTATGTCTTATTTAAAGCTATGGGAGGAGGGATTATGATATTTGCATTTCAATATTCTTAAAAAGTAAAGTATGTTGCTTTCTGAATATTGACTCCAAGAGCGGCTTTATAGGCAGGGGCGTCTTAAACAAAATAGTTTCTTCAATAACCGAAAAATTTCCCTCTGGCGTTAAAATAAATATCAATTCAATTTTAGTCAATTTCATTACAACTGCCCGAATGACCACTTTATTTTCACTTGCATCATATTGAACTATCAAAGGGTATTTGAATGAAAAAGGTATAAATCCTAATCTGAGCGTTTCATGTGCTATATAATTATTGTGACCTGTTTTATTAATTTTAGTGATGACGGGGTTAACTGAGGCAAACTTTTGCATATCGGTCAGATATTCAAAAATTATTTCCGGCTTTTGTTTTAGTCTAAATGATAAATTCATTGATGTCTCATAAGATTTTTCTGAACTAAGAAGGTCCGATTATTATTTTTTCTTAGCAAGAGGGTTATGGAATTAGATCTTTTTCAGAAAATTGTCATTTTGCTGACACTGTATAAGTGTGTTTGGTGCAAGCAGAAATTTCACTCTACTAGATTGCAGATTGGGGCAATATTTAATAAGCTAATTGGGATGGCTAAAATAATTTTATTGATGATTAGAATATATCTTATGCTAAATGCAATTTTTTGGTCAGTCTTCATAGACTCCTGCGGGTCCAATATATTCAGCATCGCCATAACCTAGGATAGGATAGAATATGAAAGGTAGGAATATCAGGCCAACAGTAAATCCCTCACTTTGTGCAAAACTTTTTGATAGATAATGGGTCATTAAGACTGCAAAAATGATATTTGCTCCCGGAATAAGAAGAAAAAATAGCCACCACCAGGGTTTTCCGATAATCTCCAGAAGGATAATTGCATTATAAAATGGAATCAGACACGCCCAACCGGGCTTGCCTGCTTTCTCAAAGATCCTCCAGTATGCAACGTATATAAATACGATAATCGCAACTAAAAGGAGAATAGCTATTATTATTATACTAGTCATATAAGTATAAATTTAAGACTTTTTACTCCTGGATATTCGTCCACATTCTTTTAACTTTAATTAATATCGGGTCTTAGTAAAGGTATGCTCACAGTCACTTTGCCTCTTATATCTTTTCCAAATATAATATATTTATATTTTAGATGCAATAAAAGGAGTGTAGATGGGGAGAAATTTATTCATTCCTGATATGTAAGCATGATATGAGCTCTCAAAAATCATTTCTGAAGCAGTAGTTATTAGCTATCTCAATAGATCCTCAGGCTTGAATTCAGCATCTATTACTTCCTCACTCGTAGGTGTAGCGTGATAGAATTCTTCCGGTGTAGAAGGATAGTTGATCCGAACTATCCCCTTGCCCGGATAGTAACCGATCCGGATATCTCTGGTAGGTGTTTTGTCCTGAAGCAGATTAATCGCAGTAGTTGCCAATGATTCGACCGTCACTACATTCATTACCTCATGTGTCTTCATCGCTTCAATCATTTTTTCAGTGGCGACACTATTCGGGTATATTCTATATAGTTGGATATTTTTGACGCCGGCTTTTAGCAGATCCTTTTCGATGTGAAATAGTCCGGCAGCGAGCCCCATCTTTGCTACCCCGTATCCCAGTGATGTGCCCATCACTTCGATGGCGGCTTGAGACACAATGGTCAGGATCTTCAAGTTGTTATTTTTCTCATTTTTAAATCTGCCGGCCAGATAGTGGGTTATTTCATAGGGTGCCTTCATGTCAAATTCTATCAGTTTCCAAATATCTTCAAATGGTGTTTTTAATGACTGGCCTTTCCACGTACCGGCATTATTGATAAATATATCCAAGCGACCATGTTCTTTATATATATCCTCGATCACTGATTTCATAGCTTTAATATCTGTGATGTCAGCGGGTCTGATATCAGCATTTCCACCAACTTTCAATATTTTAGATTTTGCTGCTTCTAGTTTGTCTTCTGTACGGGCTACTAAGTACACATGAGCGCCCTGAGCAGCTAAGGCCGACGCTATACCAAAACCAATTCCTTCACTCCCGCCTGTTACTATGGCTACATTATTCTTCATCATCTTATTTTATTTAGGTAGGTCTGCTGGACCTGAAAATATAAACTCCACGAACTTCGAGATCAACAGGAAGTCTACTCCTTTGAATAACCTGTATTTAGTGACTTTGTTGTGGAAGCTTTGGCAACGTCAGATGAAGATTATGGTCGCTGTACAATTATTATTTTATGGCTGGTACCCGATAAGAAGTGGCGTATTTTAGAAGTTCAGTGAGTTCCTGATGGGATAAATCATCAATTGATCTGACTTTGAAATGTCTGAATAATTTACCTGTTCCTTCGAGAAGATTATTAGGATCGGGAAGCTCTGCACCATAATTGAAGCCCAATGTAACATGATTTATCGCCGGCATAATCCAGCAGAAATGTTCAGTCTTCTTACGAGGACCGGTGCCAAAGCCTATATTTTTTTGCTTTATCCAGACGACCTCAACTACCTTAGGAAGTATCTTATGAATCAGTGCCCTGGTACCGCGTGCGATTTCTTTTATTTCCTGTGAAAAGGATTGGATTGCGAGTTCAAAATTATCTGTCTGGTTCATTACTTGATTTCTCGCTCGTTTAGGATTAATTTGGCTCTAAAGGATATGAGGAATGTAAGATACATTTATTAAATTGTGTGCAGAAATGTTCTAAATTGAAGTGGTTACTTTAATTCTCTTCATATTCTGATCTGGATATGGGTTGTCCGCCGGAGGCTTGTGGTACTTTTGACTCTTTGATACTAAAAGTCAGCGTCAATACAGAATAACCGGATGCATTATTGGTAACTTCAAAGCGATCACCTTTCCTGTAGACGGGCTCTTTGTCTTTATACACTGCTTTGGTTTTAGTGAAATACTTCCCGCTAGTAGAAAAATAGACGGTCTCACTTGTGTGAGGCTGTACAGTCAAAGAATCGTGTAAAGTTGCTTTTCTGTTATGCCCCTTCATGACCTTTACCGTCATAATTCGCATTGATTTGTTTACAATGGTCAATCGTGCCTGTGCGCTTACTGAACAAGCCAATAAAAAGAGAATTGCAGTGGTAAATGTTAGTTTTATTATTGTTTTCATGCTATAATTTGTATGTGTTACAGGTTCATTTAGGTATTCTTTGTTACTAATATACATTTATATTCAATCTAATTATCTCTTTTGTAAGTATTAGGATTAATGGGATTAGTGGATTGAATGGAGGGCTTTTTGTTTCATTGATCTATTCTCTTTCATAGTATTTTTTTAATCCCCTGAATTCAAGCAGCAAATGCAACTTTGATTAATAAATTAAGTTCTTCAATTGGTGCTCCAAAATTTATCAATAGTCCAATTGATAGAATGTATGCCTGACAATAATTCATTGCTTACGCCCCAGATGTACATCTTCTAGCTCTATCACTGCTTTGAGCTCGAGCATGATGGTATTTTCTCCAAAAGTATCCACTCTCCTTATGCCGATAGGTATTCCATCGTATATAATTTCCATTTCCATCTCTCTATTAAAAGTCAGCTATATTCTATCCATTCCAATGGCTGGGGCTCTTTGGTGTATCACCTCTTGAAATTCATTTCCCAATGTACGGTGTACTTTCATGGTACAACCAATTATTTTATGAGTTAATTCTTCATATCTCACTTATCTTCATAAAATTTATGCTTACTGTGGATTGAATTTTTTTCTCGCATTATTTCTTCATTGGTCTCTGTCATTTTATTATTGTCAGGATTGGACTTCCTAATATCGGTGGAATATAATATGCGCTCCACTATTTCTTCATCACTAATCTTATCATCCTTTAGTTCTATCAACCTTATGCTGACAGTTCATTGCATTTCTGGGGAGTTATGGTACCCCTGTTATCCCAAATATACATTTATCTGGAAGAATTTAAATGTTAGTTGCCAAATTTTTCTAATTATTTGATATGGAATTTCTAAATGGAATTTTATTGTAATTTAGATGTTAGGAACCTCACTTTGATGTTCTTCTATTTTTTGGGATAAAGGATGAATATTGCCTGTTGTTAGACTTCCTCATTTCCATCCCGCTGTCCCTGAGTATTTTCTTAAATTAGCGCTTTCATACGACTACATGCAAAAATACAACATCCTAATATTGGGAAATGGGGGCCGAGAGCACGCCATGGCAGCTCACTTCGCCAACTGTGCTTCTTGCGCGGAGCTTTATATCGCGCCCGGAAACCCGGGTACATCAGCTTTGGGAACGAATCTCCCACTTCAGGGCAACTATGATCCACAGGAAATCAGCTTACTTATCATGGAGCACCGCATCGACCTAGTGGTGATCGGCCCGGAAGGTCCCTTGGAGTCTGGACTTGTTGATGAACTTACCGCTCTGCCGGAACTAAAGAGTGTTAAGATATTTGGTCCAACTAAACAGGCGGCTCAGTTGGAGTCCAGTAAAGCCTTTTCAAAGGGCTTTATGAAGCGTGGTGGCATAGCTACTGCACCGGCGGTGACTTTCACCAAGGCCTTACAATCTGAAGCGCTCAATTATCTACGTGGTCATCACATGCCCGTAGTGATCAAAGCGGATGGCTTAGCAGCAGGTAAAGGGGTAATCATCGCACACAGCGAAGCAGAAGCGATACAAGCGGTTGAGGAAATATTCGGCGGCCAGTTTGGCACTGCGGGTGATACGATTTTGATAGAGGATTTTTTGACCGGACGAGAATTCTCGGTGTTTATTGCCATACACGAGGATCAATATATCCTACTTCCTATAGCTAAAGACTATAAGAAAATAGAGGAGGGTGATCTGGGCGCCAATACCGGCGGAATGGGTGCAGTCAGTCCGGTTCCATTTGTGGATGAAGTGATGATGGAGCGGGTGAAAAATGAAGTCATAATACCTACTGTAGCGCAGTTGAAGGCAGAAAATATCTCTTTTACCGGCTTTATTTTCTTCGGGATGATAGAGGTGCAAGGCAAGCCCTATGTCATTGAGTACAATGCACGCTTTGGTGATCCGGAGGCTGAGGTAGTTTTCCCACGCATCCAGGGCGATATGGCTCACGCCATCATTGAACTTATGTCGGGAAGGAGTTCTGCACCGGCTATTGATCCGCGTTTTGCCACAGGCATTTATGTCGTCTCCCAAGGTTATCCTGGTTCTTTTCAGAAAGGCTTTCCAATAGATGTAATCGCAATACCTACCGAAAATTATATATTTCACGGCGGCACCAAGTTTGATTCAGCCGGTTCACTTGTTTCTAATGGGGGTCGTGTGTTATTTATAGGGGCTATGGATGAAGATCTGCAGCGTGCCAGACAGCAAGCGTTGAAGGGTTGTGAGGCTCTTGTATTTGAGCGAAAAAATTACAGAAGCGATATTGGATATGATGTGTTACCGTAACTCATGCTAGGCCTAACCGCAGCACAAATAGCGCGTATACTTCAGGCAGATTTGCACGGAGATGGTGATACTTTCGGACTGATTCAGCGGGCAGTATATGACACCCGTCAACTCAGTTTCCCGGCTGACTCAATATTTCTCTCCATAAAAGGACCGCGAAGGAATGGCCTTCAGTTTATTCAGTCTGCCTGGCAAGCTGGTGTTCGAGTTTTTCTCGTAGATGAGTTACCAAAGATCTTACCACCTGAGGCTGTCTTTATATTGGTACCCCATGTCCTGCGAGCGATACAGCAACTGGCCATTTATCATCGGCATAGATTTACACTACCCGTAGTGGGCATCACCGGAAGCAATGGAAAGACAATTGTCAAAGAATGGTTGGCCACTATGCTACAGGAAGAAAAGCACGTAGCGCGGAGTCCAAAGAGCTACAATAGCCAACTGGGGGTGCCGCTTTCTATCTTTCAGCTAGGACCTGAACACGACCTCGGTATTTTCGAGGCGGGCATTTCTAAGCCGGGTGAAATGGAGATACTTAGTAGTGTCATCGAACCCCAGACAGGTATCTTTACTTATCTGGGAGAAGCGCATAGAGAAGGGTTTTCTTCAAGAGAACAAAAACTAAAGGAAAAGTCGCTGTTGTTCCGATCGTGTACACGGATTATCTACGAACAAACTAATGAGTTGTACTCCTTTTTCACCAATGAATTTCCGGAAAAAGAACATTTGACCTGGAGTAGTGAGAATGTTGAGGCGGGTGTATTTTTTGAAAACTCGGCAGTGACTCCTGGCGGGACTAGCTTTACCATACATTTTCGAGAGATGCAGTTAGATTGTCACATTCCCTTCAAGGATAAGGCTTATGTCAACAACTGTTTTACGTGTATCACCTACCTGCTGGGAAGTGGCTATGACCCTCAGTGGATCGTAGAGCGTATAGGTGCCCTGCGCCCGCTTGAAATGCGGCTCGAGATCAAGCCCGGCATGCTCAATTCGCTGGTGATCAACGATACTTATAATTCGGATATTGATTCATTGAATATTGCATTCAATACGGCTAATAATATCGAGCCGGGAAAGAAGAAGGTGTTTATAGTATCTGATATCTTACAAGCCGGACTGCCACCGGAAGCGCTATATAGCCGCTTGGCTGAACTCATCAATGAAAGTGCGCCGGAACATTTTATCGGTATCGGCGAAAAAATAATTGGAATAAGAGAGCAATTAAATACAAATATAAAGACTGAATTCTATGCCCACACTTCAGAATTTCTGAAACAGTTCGACCTTTCAATCATCCGCTCTGCTGTGGTGCTATTGAAAGGTTCACGACCCTTTGCAATGGAGCACATCAGCGAGTATCTGCTCTATAACCGCCATGAGTCACACCTGGAGATCAACCTGGATGCACTGACTCACAACCTCAAGCTGTACCTGGAACACATTCGCCCAGGCACCGGCATCATGGTGATGGTAAAAGCGAGTGCTTACGGCTCTGGGGCTGTGGAAGTGGCCCGACTGCTGGAGCAGCAAAAAGTAGATTACTTGGCAGTGGCTTATACAGAGGAAGGTATTGAACTCAGGGAAGCCGGTATCAGAACGCCCATTATGGTGATGAATACCGGCACCGGCCAGTTTGATCGTATGGTGCAGTATGATCTGCAGCCGGAGATATACAGCATGGAGCAATTACATGCACTTGATGAGTATCTGCGCTCGACAGACGAGAGAATGATTATCCACCTAAAGTTGGACACCGGCATGCATCGCTTGGGCTTTATCGCAGCAGAGATGGGTTCATTGATCTCAATGTTGGATCAGAATGCACACTTTGAGGTTGCTACTATCTTCTCACATCTTGCCGCAAGTGGTGAGGAGCTGCACGATGAATTTACAGTGGCACAAATCAAACGGTTTGAGGCAATGGCTCAGGAAGTCTCACATCAATTGAATATTCGACCCGCCAGACATATACTCAATTCATCCGGCATACTCCGCTTTCCACAGTATCAGTTTGAAATGGTGCGGCTGGGTATCGGCCTATACGGAATTGATCCTTCAGAAGTACTGCACTCACTCCGTACGGTGCTATCGCTGAAGGCTTCGATAACGCAAATAAAAACAATTCCTGCTGGCAGTACAGTAGGTTACAGTCGTGGTTGGACTGCACAGACTGAATCACGTATCGCCACTATCTCTATCGGTTATGCTGATGGTCTTCGTCGTGCCTCCGGCAATGGACGCTGGCACGTCTCTATCAATGGACATTTGGCTCCGGTGATCGGCAGTGTATGCATGGATATGTGTATGGTGGATGTAACTCACTTACCACACGCCGGCGTCGGTGATGAGGTTGTCATCTTTGGCACTTCACCCAGAGTGGATGCACTCGCACGCTGCTGGGATACTATACCATATGAAGTGATCACAGGTCTTAGTCAGCGGCTAAGACGAACTTATGTGATGGAGTAAGGAATACTGGGGCGCATTGCAATGCGCCCAAACGTATTAAAATAATAATTAATTTATTTAAATTTGGTTGATACTATTAGCTTATATTCATTTTGTAGTACACATTTGAGTAAAAAACGATGTCAAGAGAGAATACCTGTTCAGTATGTGAAATTCCTATTCGGGGAAAATATTGTAGTAGATGTGGTCAAAAACTCACTGAGGGTCCGACAACTTTAATAAGCCTAATTAGCGATTTTCTATCCAACTTTTTCTCAATGGATAGGTCAGCATTTGCCACAATTTTCAAGATATTAAAAAATCCATACCCAATAGTACAAAACTATTATTCCGGATTCAGAAATTACTATGCGAGTCCCGGAAAGATATTATTATATGGTATCGCGGTTGTCGCACTACATTTAAGATTTGTTAATGATACAGTAATGGGGCTTTCTCTGGATCTGGAGAATTTCGATGCTTCGTATTTATTCTGGATTGTTTTATTTCCGGTTTTATTATTCAGTTCTTTTATTACATTTATTCGCATTGAAAGAGGCTTAACAAAGCATCTCATATCACTAATTTATATAGCCAGTTCACAAGTGTCCAAGATAAATTTCTCAGTTAAAAATAGGCATTTATACTGAGGT
>DAOLZQ010000025.1:0-41733 GCA_035426385.1 Saprospiraceae bacterium | reverse complement strand
AAACCTAAGTCAGCTGTTGCTGAAGAGAAAGCTGCACCTGCTAAGCGCGGACCAAAACCTAAGGCTACTGCTGCAGTGAAAGCTGCACTTGGTAAACGAGGTCGCAAACCAAAGACAGTTATCGGTACAAAGACCAGCGCAGATTCAAATACAGCAAATGCAGTATCTCCTTCAGCTCAAATTGAGACAAAAACAGATCAATAAATAGGGGTAACTCCAATAGCTATGATTTGTCTAAAAAGACTAATTTTGTACTACAAAGGAAGGTAAATGCCTTCCTTTGTTTTTAAATAGAGAAACGGTAAATGAAGAAAGCAAGACTGGCAATCCTGGACATGAATAATAATACGCCTAATTTGGGGCTTGCATCTATAGTACAACACGTCGAGGCTTGTAGTGAATATTTTGATTACGAAATATTTGATGTGAGGGGAAAGAATCAAATACCAGGCCTTGAGTTCGATGCTTATATATCTTCAGGGGGGCCGGGTGATCCTAGAGAAGAAGATGGTGTATGGGATGTAAATTTTTATGCATGGTTGAGGTCAATTATGGATTTTAATACCGCTCATTCCGACCAGAAGAAACACGTTTTTTTAATATGCCATTCATTTCAGATGGGAGTATTGTTTTTTCAAACCGGTTTCTTGCGCAAACGATTCCATATTTCATTCGGTATTTTCCCTTGTTATTTGACAGGCAATGGAATACATGAAAAGCTATTTGATGGTTTGCCTAATCCCATTTACTGTGCTGACTTCAGAAATTATGAAGTTGTCTGGCCTCACTTCGAATCGAAGTCTGATGTCTATCCAAAAGTATTGGCAGTAGAGCAATTGGACGTAACTAAAGATCGAGAGCGTGCAATCATGGCCATCAGATTTACACCCGAGATCATTGGGACTCAATTTCATCCTGAAGCATATGCAGAAGGTATGTACCAGTACTTTAATCAGGAAGAGCGCAGTTTACAGGTTACCTCAGAGCACGGCGAGGCCAAACTTAATCAGATGATTCGGGATCTGAAACATCCCAAAAAGATTGCTTTGACCAATCAGATAATCCTACCAAATTTCCTGCATCAGTGCATCGACGAATACTATAATCAGAAAGAAGGTATCAAAGTCAGCGCCTGATTATTTCCTTTTTTAGCGCACTATTTCAAGATTACTTTTGGATCCACTATTGCATACAAAATATCCACCAGTATATTGATCAGGACAAACATAATACAAGTAAACAATACAGCTCCCAGTACTACGGGAATGTCAAAGTCAAGCAGCGCCTTAACTGTAACAGATCCAAGGCCTCTAAAATTAAATACATTCTCCACAAAGAATGCACCTGTTATCAGTGACGCAAACCAACCCGTAACTCCGGTAATTATTGGGTTCAATGCATTTCTGAATACATGGGTATAGGTAACTTTTTTTAGTGATAGACCTTTTGCAAAAGCTGTTCTGACATAGGGCTTTGAGAAATTATCCAACATAGCGGCTCTGGTAAGCTGAGTAATAATGGATACTGGTCTTAGACCTAGTGCTAGTGCAGGTAATATTAAATTCTTTAGAACTATTACCTTATCACCGGCATCATTGAGTTCTAGTATTGACCCTGTCATGTTTAGTCCTGTGATCCCATGCAGTAAATAAGCAAAAACAATCGAAATAAATATGGCTGCCGCGTAACTCGGTAGAGAATATCCTATCGTTGAAAAAACCAAAGCTGTATTTTCAAGCCAGGTACCCTGCTTTACAGCAGCTACTATTCCCAGAAAAATACCCAGAATTGTAGCCAAAATAATTGCTGCTAATGAAAGAATAATAGTCATAGGAATCGCTTCTTTCAGAATTTGTGATACCGGACGCCCACTTTGATATGATTCACGTAGATAGGGCCACTTTAGTATCATCATCTTATGATTGAAGTTGAATAGTCTGACGTATTTATATTTATTTAATAAGCCGGACTTTTGTTCCACTATACTTATGGGAGAGAGGTCAGCCAGATAATACGCCAGTTGGGTGGCAAGTGGCTTATCCAGTCCGAGTTCCTCTCTCTTACTTTCTACTGTACCCGCATCAGATAGTTGTCCAAAACTTAGTCGGGTAGGGTCCACTGGTGACAAGTAAATAATACTGGCGATAGTGCATACTACCGTCAGGATAACAAAAAAACCATAGATCATGCGCTTAAATATATATTGCCACATGTCGGTAGTTATAAATTAATTTTTGAAGTAGAAATAAATCAGCACTATTACACCCAGTATAATTCTGTAATAGCCAAAAGGGACAAAATCATGGCGCTTGATGTATCTCATCAGAAAGGCTATGACAAAATAGGCAACTATAAAAGCAATTACAAATCCAAAGAACAAAAGGATAAATTGCTGTGATGAGAAAGACAAGGCGTGCTTAAGAAGGAAATATCCGCTAGCGGCGGTCAATGTAGGTATCGCGAGAAAGAAGGAAAATTCAGCGGCAGCTACACGTGTGAGACCTAAGGACATACCACCAATGATACTGCTTGCTGATCTGGAGACTCCCGGGATCATGGCCAGGCATTGAAAGAATCCAATCCCCAAAGCTGTAAGGAAAGGTAACTTGGGAATAGTATCATATATCCTTCTAGTAAACTGCTTCTCAATGAAGAGTAGTACGATACCTCCTGAGATCAGACTGATAGCTACAGTCATAGGGTTCAATAAATATGTTTCGATGATATCATGAAACAGAAATCCTAGAATTAAGGCTGGAATTACAGCTACCAATACCCTAAGCCAAGTAGCGACTGCGTCTCTTTTTACTTTTTTATCAGATTCTATAATCCATAAGTCTTTCCAAAAATAGATTACTACAGAGCCAATAGCTCCCACCTGTATAAACATATCAAAAGTCTGAGAAAAATTTTCATCTGAAAATGAGAAAAATTGGTTTGCAAGTATCAGATGTCCCGTACTACTGATGGGTAAAAATTCGGTCAATCCTTCGATAATACCGAGGATGAATGCAACCAAAAAATTGTACATCAGTCCTTAAAATGAAGATTTGCGTGCGCCGACAAATACTGCATATACTTCTATGACAAGACCGACAAGTATTACCATGGGTGCAAGAGTTATGCGACGAAAGCTGTAGATACGCTCCGGTTCCCATGTATTGGCGTCCGGCATCTTCCCGCCTGACATAAGAAGAAAGCCCAGAATCATAGTTCCTAGACCTATGAGAATCCATTTGTAATTCTCCCGTGTAAATAACAGGGTTTGTTTCTCCCGAGGTACTCGGGTGGTTTCATCTTTGTCCTTCTTGACGTAGGGGGACTGTTTTAAAGTAGGATCAATCCTGGAAGTTGTTGGCTTTATTTTGGAACCCGGTGCAGGTTTATTCCCCTTTTTCTGACTCATTTGTATATATTAAAAGTCCAAATGTATTGCACTTTGATGACATATCAAAATAAGTCGTTAGTACGAGTGTTGAGATACTTGTTGACTATGAAAAATGTGGACACCAGTGTAATGATTATCCCAGCTACCAATATGGAGCCAAATAGTATCATCATCCACCTTATATCGATAAGCATTTGAATATCAGGTATAAATAGATATAATAAATATACAATACCCGCTACCATAAGTATGGCTAATATACCACTAAGCAGACCGCTGCCTATACTCTTGCGAAGAAATGGGGCGCGAATAAATCCTTTGCTGGCTCCTACCAATTCCATGTTTTTGATCAAAAACCGATTGGAATACATTGCCAACTTCAGTGTATTATGCATAACTGTGAGGGCAATGAGTAGGAATAAGATAGAGGCGATGAGTACTCCCCAGCCAATTTTACTCATACTTTGAGTCAGCTTTTGGACAAATGTCTCTTGATAATATACATTGTTGACAAAACTAAATTGCTTACCAACATTCAGCTTAAGTGTATCAATGTAGGCCGGACTGAAGTAAGGTGCTTTAATATTGAATGACACGGACTCAAATAAAGGATTATCCATCTGATCTATAAGAAAATCATCACCAAGGTCCTTTTTCATTATTGCAGCCGCTTTTTCACGGTCTATGTATTCGACGGTAGTAGGTTTAACTATTTGATTTGATTGTAAATAGGCAACTAATTCATCGATTTGTGCAGTTTGAGTAGAATCTCTGATCTCAGCAATAACATTAATTGATTCTTTGAAAGTGTTTATCAGTCGATTGGCATGCCAACTAAGAAATGCCACCATTCCCAAAAGGAAGAGCACCAAAGCAATACTCATGATTGATAAAAAATAATTCGGCTTAGGCCTGGGAATATTCAGTGTAGAGCTTTTAGCCATCTTGTAGTAATTTTCTTATTTATCACTGATAGACCAATATCAGTTTAAAAATGTAAATATAACATATATTTATAATTTATAACTGCTTGTTTAAATGCCTCTATGTAAACCCACTTTGGTGAGATATTTGTAAACATAGTGATTGATGTGTGGTGAAATATGCCATCTGAGGATGATACTCCAATAGATACCGGTGATTATTGTAGCTCTGAGAGCAATATTTGCAAAAGCATTAAAGTGCAATGGAATTATGCCAATCAACAGGCAAATTAAAGTAAGCAATATCAATCTCCATACTCGCTTATCTATTGGTAAGATGCCAAATTTTTTATAAACAAACCACACTTTGAACACATTGTAAAATACTATGGCAATAAAGGAAGAAATAGCTGCACCATTTATACCATATCTATGGATGAGGAAATAATTTAGTAAGAAATTAAGCGCACCAAGGCTTAATGTAGTATATAAAATGACGCGGTAATATTTTGAATAACCGATGATGTGGGCATTCAGACCGGTACCCAAATCTACCAAACGAGCCAATCCCAAAAACAAAAACACTGACCAACCTGCAGCATAGCGATCTCCATTTGGCATCATGGTGTAGATATCAGGAAGATTGAGAATGGCTATTAAAAACAGATATAGTCCGATAATCAACATCACAGTAGTAGAAACCTGATATAGATATCCCATTTGTTTTGTATCTCCTTCATGTAGATATTTAGCTATCATAGGACCACTTATAGAAGCAATAGCAAAGAAGGGCATAAATACAAATGAAGCTAAAGTAAAGTGCATATTGAAGACAGAAATTAGCTCCAGAGGGGGCAGTATGGCTTTAATCATCACGATATCCAAACTACCTACTAGTTGCGAACCGATAGAGCCCAGACTGGCGATGAGACCATAGATTCCTATCCTCTTCAGCCTCTCCTTTGTAATAAAAGAGAAATCTATTCTGAAACTTTCCGGCCTTAGATAAAATGCATATCCAAGTAACAAAGTGAAAGAGGCAAAATAATTAAGCACTATTCCCCACATCGCCTGTTGGATAGAAATAGTACCCAGATAACATAGATAAATGAGAATTGGTAATGAAATTTTGATCAGATTTTCTCTGATAAAAGATGGAATGATTATTTTAAAAAAATTATTGAGATAGGAATCCAATAAAACTGTGCCTGCGGAAAATATGGTAACGGGTAAAATGTAATAGAAGTATTTATTGTATTCGGACTTATTTGAAGTAAAGAAGTGGCTAAGACGGTCTGCCGCCAGCATAAACACAGCTGCATATATGATTGCACCCAGCATGAAAAACAATAGCAAGAAACCCAAAAATCCGTGATCACGACGATCTTCAGTCTTGAATTCATTGTAGTTATTGATTGCAACGCCATTAAATCCAAGTAAAAAAACCGGAACTAAAATCATGGAAGTGTTCAGTATAAACATACTCATACCATGAAGAGGCATATCATAAGGATACACGAATAGAGTACTGGCAGCGCCAATAATGGCACCAAAAATACTCACAAAAAATCTACCGGCAGATTGACGGCTTTTAGATGCAGCCATCCTTTTTATTAAGCAGTTGCAGGTTTCATATAAGGCCTTACACTTGCCACAATACCACCAAGGAAGAGCAATATCAATAGTAAGTTTCCGATCTTACCCCATATTTGTGATCCATAATAAGAGGAAGGTTCGAACTTCATTTCCAGGATGTGCTTTCCGGCAGGCACTTCTATACCACGAAGTACATAATTGGTTCGCACTAGACCTTCTTTTCTTTTTCCATCTATATATACATGCCATCCTTTTGACTCAGGATAATAAACTTCACTAAATACCAGAAATTGAGGCGAGGCTGCTTCATACTGGTAAGTCAGGTCATCTGGTATATATTTCGTAAGACTCACCTTTGCATTGGGATCGAATTGGATTTTATCATCCACCATTGAGCTGAATTTTTTTCCGATTACTACATTCTGAATGATAGTCGAATCCTCCAGTGCGTCTAGTTCCTGCTGGGCATTATCTACTACTTTTATGGTATGCGCAAACCACGCATTTCCGGCTGCGCCCGGGTTAGTCTGCACCTGAAGAGCATCTCCTTCACCGGCTATGAAATACTTCGTATTCAGCATATTATACACATTGATGTATTTGCCCGGATTTCCCAGATATTTCTGAATTACATCCTGATAGATTCCCAACTTTGCAGCATGATATCCACCTACATTCTTATGAAAATTACTAGGGAAAGCATCCGAAAATGGATTTCGTTGTCCATTGTTGGACAGATCCATCACTCTGAAACTGAGTTCAGGATCCTTCATGATTTGTTCATCTACAGGTCGAGGATAAGTCTCTGCTTCGCTGGAGTTGTCGGTGGTAAATTTTGAGTTTGGCAGATAGCGCTTATCTATACCGACTACGTCGATGAGCAGAACCACACCTAATATCAAGAGAGTTAGATTTTGACTCAACTTGTTTTTAGCTGCCAGATACATGGTACTTGCAGCAAGGAAAATGAAAATCAAACTGCGGAAGGTATCTTTGATGACCGCACTGGAGCGATCAGCTTTTAATGCTCTGATATAATCAGGAAATTGAGTTAGTTGTGCATCTACGGTACCATTCAATTTTCCCATCCAAGCCTGAGCAAATCCCAGTAGCAAAAATGCGCCCATTGTTCCTGCCGCCCATTTGAGGGCGCGCATACGTTCGTCGTATTCATTTGTGAAGAAGGCTCTTAGGCCAAACATACCTATTAGTATTAGTACCATGTGAGCCAGATTGACACTCATCGATACTGCTCGAAATTTATTGAATAATGGAAAATGATCAAAGAGAAAATAATTAAATAAAGAAAAATGGTTTCCCCAACTGATCATCAACAGAAAAGCGATCGACCCCAATCCCCACCATCTGATCCAATGTTTGGTGCTAAAGAATGATAGGAAGAACAAAAATACAATCGATGCACCCCAGTACCAGGCGCCGGAAGTGAAAGGCTGTTGGCCAAAATATGAAGATGAGGCTTGCGCCAACTGATTAGCTTGTTCGGGCTTCAGTGTTTGCAGATATTGACTGGTCTTTGAGTCGGGATTTTGGGCAAAATAATCATTACTTGACCCTCCTTGAAAGTTAGGAATAATGTGCGTCATTGACTCAGGTACACTCATCGACCACCCAAATGCATATTCTTTAGTAAGTCCATCAGCCGGCCTATCTTTTTCTACCAGTTCAGTTTTTCCTCTTATAGATTCTTCAGCATATTCACGTGTGGTTAATAATTTAGGCAGATTGGGTAATACGCCTATCATCACTGATAAGATCAGCAATCCTGTAGCTAAGAGCGAACGTTTAAGGTTCTTTTGACGAAAATCATGTATGAGCATTCCGATCACTAGAAAAGCAATCAGGAAACCAAAATAATAGGTAATCTGCAAGTGATTTGCCATGATCTGCAAGTTTATAAAGAGTGCAGTCAGGGCTGCTCCTAATAAATACTTCCCCCTGTATATCAGCCAGATACCCCCCAGTGTAGGCGGTACTAATCCCAGGACGAAGACCTTATTGACATGCCCGGTATCCACTAAAAGCATCAAAGAGGTGCTGAGGCCAAATAATAATGAGCCTAAAAGGGCATATTTCCAATGAAATCTGAAGCAGAGCATCATTATAAAGAAGCCCATAAACCAGGAAAATAATAGCCCGGTGGGACTGGTAGTAGGCTTCCATAGTTTTAAGGCATTATATAAGAAAGCAGCTACACCATTCCAGGTGTGACCGGTCACACCTGTGATTTGATAAGTAGGCATTCCACTAAAGAGAGAATTGGTCCACAATATCTCCCTATGTTCCTGTTCTTCAAACTTTTTGGCTTCTTTTTGCATACCCAATGAGTGCTGCACATCTGATTGCGACAAACTTCTGTTGTCTGTATTCTCAGGTGAAAAATAAAGGAAGGCAAATATAGCCAGGAAGGCGGCTACTGCTAGATATGGCCATGCTTTTTGGAAAAATGTCTTCATGTGATAGTTGATTGAACCCTCAAAGATAATTTTTCCTAATCAATAGCACATGGGTGACTTTCTTTCAGTCTGTACTAGTTACAACCGGCCGAAACCAAAACGAATGCCGGCTTCTACTGCAAGAGGGTTTCTCTTTGCACCAAAAAGAGGATTATCATTCAGTTGGAAATATTTTTTTAATCCCAGCATTGGAGAAATCATTAAAGGATAAAAATAGGGAATATCCACACCTACAAACAATCCTGCCGATATCAATTTGTCTAGGTCACTGAGTTCAGCAGAGGGAGTGGTATAGTATTTCTTAACTTCAAACCCAATCTCAGGCTGAATAAAAAGGGATTGCTTAAACCATAGCCCCCTTTTATCTATAGTAGGACAGTCACACTTTATGAAATCAAGCGGGTAATAGCTGACATACAGGCTAGCTCCTATTGATTTAGCATCCTTTATAGTTAGATCCTCAGTGATCTGAGATGCAGGAGTAAAGCTGCCCACCGGCTTTTGAAACTTTGCATATGGTGCTATTCCTATTCCAAGTCGATATTCCTTTAAACCATATCGGTAGTCTGCACTGATCATGCCTGCATGGCTGCGCGAGGATTGATGTTGAACATCAGGATAATCATTGAACGACATGGCATGCCTGAGTGAAACACCAAACTGTGCAAAACCAGTCTGATGAATGCTTGATAATAATAGTGAAAGACTGAATATGAGGTATAACTTACGCCTAGAATTGAATGCAATCATGTTTTGAAATATATACTGTGAACGACTATAATCAGATAATATTGAGGAATGTATAGTTTAGAATCAAGAAAACTAGTGCGGTAAAGTTATGATTCAAGATTCAATTTTTGGAATTTCTTCCTGTAATAGCTACAAGTTAGCTTGAAAATATGCGAGTCTCAAATTCTGTAGTGGGAGTATACCACTTACTTTTACTCTATATACACTAAAAATGTAGAGGATTATGGTGAATATCAACCCCTTTTGAATTTTACTGTTAAAACTATAAATTCTATTAATATGGATCCGAGAAGAGAATATAACACTGCCTCTGAAGCTATAAATGATCTCATAGTCAGAGGATACACTAAAAATTTTAAGGTAGATGAAAAGTTAGATTGCCTGACATTGAATGTTGGTGAAAAGACGTTTTATCCTCAAGACTTTGAAGTGGACGAATATTATCGTTTCGATGGGATGACAGATCCGGGAGATGATATGGTAGTTTATGCTATTTCTACTCTTGACTTTGAACATAAGGGCATAGTTGTAAATGCTTATGGTGCATATTCGAGTGCTCAAAAGTCAGAGATGATGAAGAAAATGTCGATCACAGAATAGAGTGAGACCTCTGCCCAATTAATTTACCTATTTTTGCAGCTCAATTACAAGCTGATATAGATTGCGAACCAAAGCCATCAATCCCAGAAAAGTAAGTGTGATTACACTGGGATGTTCTAAGAATTTAGTAGATAGTGAAGATCTGATTACCCAACTTCGAGGCAATGATTATGAAGTAGAGCATGATCAATGGCAAGGCGATGCAGGCATTGTTGTGGTCAATACCTGCGGCTTCATAGATCTGGCTAAAGAGGAATCTATCAATACAATTTTAGATTATGCGCGGTTAAAGACTGAGGGTCGGTTGGAGAAACTTTATGTCACCGGTTGTCTTTCACAACGATATAAAGATAATCTGGAGGAAGAAATCCCCGAGGTGGACGCCTTTTTCGGTACACTTGAGTTGCCGGGCTTGCTTCGCACCCTGCAAGCTGATTATAAAGCAGAACTTGTGGGCGAGCGAATATTAACTACTCCCGGACACTATGCATATATAAAGATAGCAGAAGGATGTAATCGTACCTGTACCTTCTGTGCTATTCCACTGATGCGTGGCACGCACGTTTCCAAATCTATAGAACAAATCGTCACTGAAGCTCGCTCTCAGGCATCCAGAGGCGTGAAAGAACTGATACTCATCTCTCAGGAACTAACTTATTATGGGTTGGATTTATACAAGAAACGTGCTTTGCCTGACTTACTTGAGGCCTTGCAGCAGGTAGATGGTATTCAGTGGATAAGAATGCAATACCTGTATCCCTCTAAATTTCCGGTAGAAATCTTGGACGTGATCCCCAGACTAAATAAAGTATGTAGATACATAGATATTCCACTTCAGCATGCTTCGGATAAGGTACTGAAGGCAATGAAACGTCAAATCACTCTCTCAGAGACCAGAGCTTTGATACATCTCATCAGAGAAAAAGTCCCCGGTGTAGCAGTACGTACTACATTTATAGTGGGGTTTCCGGGTGAGACCGAAGAAGATTTTCAACAATTGATGGATTTCGTGACTGAAATGAGGTTTGACCGTATAGGTGTCTTCCGTTATTCACACGAGGAAGATACTGGAGCTTATACTCTAGCCGATGATGTGTCCGATGAAGAGAAAATAGAACGGTCGAACCGGTTGATGGAAGTGCAACAACAAATAAGCCTTGAGCTCAATCAAGAGAAAATCGGACGTATATATAAAGTACTTATTGATAAAAAAGAAAGTGGCACCTATTATGGACGAACCGAATTTGATTCGGTAGAGGTGGACAACGAAGTATTAATTGATGCTACTGAAAATTATTGCCGGTTAGGCGATTATTGTGAGGTTCAAATTATCGACGCACTCGAATATGATTTGATCGGAAAAGTAGTGACTGTTGAAAATTAACTTCAAAAATCCATTTATTGCCAGCCTTACTATTGTGCTGGTAACAATAATAGTAATGTGGTTGCAGAATAATCGAAGTACAGCAGAAAATAATGAAACTGTTTTCATTACTGCCGGGACTGCTATTTTATTGAATGGCCTCCTTCAATGTCTGTTATTAGTTATGCCGGACGATATCTCTCTTTTAATACCAAAAGTAATAGCTAGTCTTGCGTATCCTGTCGTAGTCATAAACTTGGTGGCACTCTTTTTAACACACGCTGCTTGGGCTGACCTAGATTTCTATAGGCAGATTTTATATACTTTGGTATTTGCATTCGTCATCATGGTGATTATAATTATAGCCATTCGAAGAATCATTGAATTCGCAAAAGAAAATGAACACTGAGGAAAGTAGTAACACAATATCTGTAGAAAATAAATTAAAAATGCTTGAATCTCTCAGATGGAGTCTGCTGGAGGATTCCGGATATTGGAAATCTCATTTTGAAAGAGCCCAACGGGAGAATCCGTGGTTTACACAAGAGAATATTAATCAGTCAGTTAATGCCATTTGCACACAGATGCTAGATCGGCAAGAACTGCTCAGTTGGATCAGTAAATATCAATTTTCCACTTCATTGAAGAATGTTGGTATCATCATGGCGGGCAATTTGCCATTGGTGGGATTTGGGGATTGGCTCGCAGTATTTCTAAGCGGACATCATGCTCAAGTAAAATTATCAGATAAAGATGCTGTCTTGCTGCCAGCGTTGATCAGCTATATTGAGGCTCTATTTCCTGACTTCCGGACAGAAACTACTTTCGTCTCGCGTTTACAAAATTATGACGCTATCATAGCCACAGGAAGCAACAACAGTGCAGTGTATTTCGAGGAATATTTCTCACACGTACCGCACATTATCCGAAAGAACAGGACATCGGTTGGAGTATTATACGGCGACGAATCTGACACGCAACTGACTGGTTTTTGGTCAGATATCAATGATTATTTTGGGATGGGATGCCGGAGTGTATCAAAGATTTATCTGCCTGTTGATTATGATATACCTTCTTTGTTCAAGATATGGGATGAATTACCTTCAAATAAAATGCACAACAAATACATGAATAATTATGACTATAATTTATCAATATGTATGTTGAATAAAAGTACTTTTTATTGTAATGATGCACTCATCCTAATTGAAGACAAAAGAATTTTTAGTCGACTCTCTACTGTGCACTTTGAGTACTACGACGATGCTAATTTACTTGCGAAGGAATTACAAAAAGAATCAGAACAAATCCAGTGTGTTGTTTCGCAAAAGGGGCTAGATCATATTCAAGTGATTACGCCCGGCACCACTCAGCTTCCCGGACTGGAAGATTATGCAGATGGAGTGGATACGATGGAATTTCTGAGTAAACTCTAGTAATGAGAAAAGCAGATAAAGCAAAATCTATTGCTGCCATTTTGGAGCAATATTTTCCTGACCCGATTGTGCCCTTGGATCATACTGATAATTATTCATTACTCATAGCTGTGTTACTTTCTGCGCAGTGCACTGATATTCGGGTCAATCAGGTGACGCCGTTTTTGTTTGAAAAAGCGAAAACACCTGCTGAAATGCTAGCACTTGGCGAAGAAAATGTAAGGGCCATTATAAAGCCCTGTGGGCTATCACCCTCAAAGGCAAAGAATATAATTGGACTCTCAAAAATACTCATTGAGAAGCATGCAGGAGAGGTTCCAGGCAACATCGATGAGTTGGAGATGCTGCCAGGAGTGGGGCATAAGACTGCTTCAGTATTGATGGTACAGGGATTCGATACTCCTGCATTTCCTGTAGATACACATATCTTTCGATTGGCTCATCGCTGGGGACTAAGCAAAGGCAAAACAGTGGAAAAAGTCGAAGCTGATCTGAAAAAAATATTCGCAGTGGCCACTTGGGGTAAATTGCACCTACAAATTATTTTATTTGGCCGCACCTATTGTAAAGCACGACCGCATAATCCCTCTGAGTGTCCTATTTGTAAGTTGTACGGAATCTAATTTAATAATTATTAGATGTTTAAATTGGATATCACGGGGAAAAAGTCTAATATTTGTCAGTAATTAATATTTTGAAGTCATGAAGAAAATAATTCTCAGTTTTTTGCCGCTTTTTTTAGTGATAGTATGCAATGGCCAACCTAAGAATAGAGATAAGCCGGCACAGCAGACCCAGATGCCTAAGCTTGTAGTAGGTATTGTGGTGGATCAGATGAGATACGACTTTTTATACAGGTATTATGACCGTTTGAGTGATAATGGATTTAAAAGATTGATGCAGGGAGGGGTTAATTGTACCAATATGCAGTACAATTATCTGCCCACCAATACTGCACCGGGACATGCGAGTATCTATACTGGTTGTCCTCCTGCGATACACGGAATAGCGGGAAATGATTGGTATGATAAGCGCCTTGCAAAAATGGTTTATTGTACTCAGGATGATTCAGTAGAGGGAGTGGGTATGTCTGGCCAAGCAGGAAAGATGTCTCCGCGCAATATGAAAGTTACCACTATCGGAGATCAGATAAAATTAGCCACAGGGATGCGAAGTAAGAATATTGGTATTGCGCTCAAGGATAGAGGCGCTATATTGCCGGGTGGTCATGTTGCAGATGCTGCATATTGGTTTGAATCTGATCAGGGAAATTTTGGCACATCTACGTACTATATGAAGGATCTACCGACCTGGGTGACTGCATTTAACAATATGAAAGAAGCAGATAAATACATCAATGCGACTTGGAATACACTTTATCCGATCGCCTCTTATGTAAATAGCGATGCTGACAATGTAGGCTACGAGAAGCCTCTAAGTGGCGCTTCTGAGCCTGTGTTTCCACATCAATATTCTAAGGGGAAGAAGAATAACTATGATATGTTGCGCACCAGTCCCTTTGGAAATACGATCACTGCTGATTTCGCTATTGCTGCTCTTCAAGGTGAAGGGTTGGGCAAGGATGATATTACAGATTATCTCACAATAAGCTTCAGCTCGACTGATTATATAGGTCATAGCTTTGGCCCCAATTCCATAGAAAGTGAAGATACCTATTACCGACTGGATCAGGATATTGCAAGAGTATTAAATGCGCTGGATAAAGAGGTTGGCAAGGATAATTATTTGCTATTTCTCACCGCCGATCATGGAATCTGCGATGTCCCCGGCCATAGCCTTAAATATAAAATGCCGGGCGGTGTGCTACCTAAAGAGGTTCTCTATGCTCAGCTAAATGACAATCTTAATAAAGCTTTTGGTGTAGGGAAATATATTTTAGAATACGAAGACAATCAATTCTTTGTAAACAAGGAACTATTGATAGCTAATAAAGTAGATTATGATGACTTCTATCGAACTTTAGAAGCTTCCTTGATGGCAAATGATGGGATCGCAAAAGTGATTGATCTGAGTAATATCAGTAATAGCTTATATCCTTCTTTTTTTCTTGAGAAAATCCGAAACGGAATACACCCACAACGCTCAGGTGATGTACTCATTATTTTGGAGCCGGGATGGATAGTAGGATATACTACAGGAGCTTCTCATGGTAGTATGTACGAATATGATTCACATGTTCCGGGGATCTTCTACGGATGGGGTCTCAAGCATTCAGAAGTTCCTGAGCGCGTGCAGATCACAGATATCGCTGCGACTATTGCGACTCTGCTTCACTTACAGCCCCCGACTGGCAGTATTGGTAATCCAATCCCTGAAGTCATTCGGGCTCGTTAACCATTATCTGGAAGGACCAAAATATTATTAGTTAGGTCTAAATCAACCATACGCTTGGTAGGGTCTATCTCGATTGTACGTATTTTATCAATTGGAATATCTATAGCCATCTCATAGAAAGGATTCACCCAATTCCATTCAGGTAACTGAGTTATATTGATATTAGATAAATCTTTTCTTTTTGCTGCCAGCATTAGATCCAATGGAATAGTATAGGAATACACCTTACCTTTATTATCTGTAACAGATACATCCACAGGCATGGGCATCAGTCCATGATTGCCAAGCAGAATTATAGTCTTACTCCCATTTGATAAAACAGTATCGATGGAATAATCCGGCAGATCATTGGAATTGATCATATAGCTGTGATACCAATACAGTTGCATGCATGAAACTTTTTCTGCCATCCGCATAAAATTCTGATCAGTGGGATGTTTATACTTCCAAGTGGAGTAGAATCTTTGCATCAAGTGCTTCAGATTTTCCTCGCCGATCACATATCCCAATTGTGAAAGAAATACACAACCCTTGGTATATGAGCCCACACCATAGGCTGCATTGGTATGAAAGTGATCTGCATGAGTAGATAGAGGTTCAGCCTTTCCGGAGTTATAGAAATTGACAAGCCGGGCATTTTCTCCTTTGAAAATAAATTGTGTGGGTGTACCGGGATACATCTTTTTACTTTTGAGAAAATTTTTGACTATTTCTTCAGCGTAAGAAGTGAACCCTTCATCCATCCATGGATAGGCTGATTCATTTATGCCCAGCACACCCTGGTACCAGCTGTGCATCATCTCATGGATACATACACTTGTCAATGCTCCCAGGCTAAGTTCACCCATCACCAAGGTCGCTTTTGGATATTCCATGCCGCCGTCTCCTCCCTGGATAAATGAGAATTGATGGTAAGGGTATTTGCCAAAATAATCTGAAGCAAATGTGATAGCCTCAGCCATGATGGGCTGAAGTTTTCTCCAATTATCTATGTTTTTTAAATTACTCTTATAGGCAAATATGAGTTTTAAGTCTTTACTCACTTTATATTCGTCCAAAACGTATTGAGGGTCTGCTGTCCAGACAAAATCATGTACCTTCTCTGCTTTAAAAAAATAGGTAGACCATTTTACATCTTTTTCAAAATTCTCATTTTTTTTACCGCTAGTACTCAGCACAGGTGCATCTAATTTTGCGATTAAATCACCTGTTCCTGCTATCTTAAAAGAATCAGGGAGAGTGATGTACACATTGAAATTACCCCAGACTCCGTAGAACTCGCGGCCTATATATGGGTCAGTTGCCCAACCATTTTGGTCATATTCGCATAATTTCGGATACCATTGCGCCATAGAATAGGCTACACCTTCTGAATTGTATCGTCCTGTACGCCGTATTTGAATAGGAATCTGACACTCGAAGGACATATCAAGAGTAGTTGTTTTGCCAGGTAATAAAGGTGAGTGAAGTTCTACCACAAGAATGGTTTCATGAACCGTAAAGTTCTTTACAGGCTTAGATCCTTGAGAAAGGGTGCGGATAAAATACTCGCCTGTCTCATCTGGTTTTAGTTTTGATATCCTGTCCAGAACCCTGCTATCGGGATCCGCGATAGTTCTTGAACGTACATCCATAGAGCTACCGGGCTGAAAGGCATTAAGGTACAGGTGATAATATACCGTAAATAGTGTGTCGGGTGAATTATTGGTGTATTCCAGGACTTCCTGGCCATAAAGTACATGACTCCCAGCATCGAGCTTAACTCTAATAGTGTAATCAACTGATTGTTGCCAATACTTCTCTTGTGAAAAACCACTGGTCATGACGCATATAAAGAGAAAAAATAGGATAGTCTTTTGTACCATTATTATTATTATTTGTCAAGTGGACAATATATACTTTAAGTGAGTGATATTAACTCGCTCAGAGCATTAATTGTTATTTAGAGCGCCAGTTATTTACTGTTTGCGATTTGAATTTATGGCATTAACTTAACTTTTATTTTTATTTGAAGCTAAGAGTCAGAATTTTATTATATAATATTTTAAATTTACCGAGGAAATCTTTAATTTTGCTTTACATTTTTTCAAATCAATAAATAAGGTTGTATGCGTAAAATTCTTCTACTTCTCATTTTCATTGTTTCACTTCAACAGGCTTATGCTCAGTTGCCTCCCGGTTCTACTGCTCCAGACTGGACCTTAGTGGATCTCAATGGAAATACTCATCACTTGTATGATTACTTGGATGCTGGTAAAACAGTTTATATTGACTTTTATGCTACCTGGTGTGGTCCGTGTTGGAACTATCATAATACCCACGCTATGGAGGATTTATATACAGAGTACGGTCCCGACGGCACCGATGAAGTTATGGTTTTCAGTATCGAGGCGGATCAAAGTACTAGCGAAGCTTGTATATATGGTGATTTCAGTAGCTGTCCTAATACGCAGGGTGACTGGACTGCAGGAGTTAATTTTCCACAAATAAATCTGACAAGTAGTAATGGACCGAATGTAGCGGGTCAATATCAAATTGGTTATTATCCAACCATCTATGGTATATGTCCAAATAGAAAAATTACTGAAGTAGGCCAAAGACAAAAGCAGGGTTTATATAACTTTATTGCTACCTGCGCAGCACCACCCTTATTTTATTCTTATACTAAGACAGACATTCACTGTACCTTAAATGATGTAGGAGGAATTAATCTTACAGTGGGAGGTGGAACTACTCCTTACACTTATTCTTGGTCAAATGGCACTCAAACCGAAGACATTAGCGGTCTTGCACCGGGGACATATTCAGTCACGGTGACAGATGCTGAGAATAAAACGTTGATCTCTGATGTAATTACGATCACCGGTCCTTCCTCATTAGTACAGTTAGAACTGCAAAGTTCACAATCTTCTCTTTGTGACCAGGCTAACGGTAGTGCAACAGTAGAAGCCAGCGGCGGAGACTCCGGATATAACTATATCTGGTCTACGGGTGCTTCAGGTACAACTCTAAGTAATGTGTTAGGAGGAATTTATTCAGTTACAGTTACTGATGCAGATAATTGTACGACACAACTTAGTGTTGAAATCGAAGGTATTCCTTCTCCTACTGTAGAAATTTCTCAGTCAGGTCCTGACCTGGACTGTGATAATAATACGACTACTCTAACTTCATTAGGTTCTTCTGAAGGGACTGGATACACCTATTTTTGGGCTACAGATGGTGGTAGTATCTTAAGTGATCCTGCACAAGCAGATATTTCTGTGGGTTCAGGAGGAATATATAATCTGACCATACATGACGTCATCAATGATTGTTATAACATTGGATTCTTTACGGTATCTGGTATCAATGGACAGCCAGATGCTGATGCAGGATTGGATAAGTCTTTGGCTTGTGCCGGAGGAACACTGACACTGGATGGTTCAGGTTCTTCTCAGGGCACCAACTTCTCCTATTTATGGACTACCGATAATGGTCATATCGTAAGTGATCCTACTAAGATTACTATACAGGTGGATCAGATTGGTACTTATAAACTAAAAGTAACCAATTCATTCAATGAATGTAGTGCACTTGATCAGACAGTAGTTAGTTCTACCGGCTCATTACTCTTTACAGAAGAAATTGTAAATAATAAGTGCAATTTGGAACATAGCGGATCCATCCAACTTAGCAATAATAATTTCACATTCTTGTGGAGCAATGGTGAGACTACTTCCGGAATTTCCGAATTGGCTGCAGGCTCATATACAGTAACAGTATCTAGTTCTGGAGGATGTGAAGCAAGCAAAACTTATACCATTACCCAGCCGACAGCCTTAGTGCTTAACCTGACAGGAAATAGTGAGACAGGACCTGGGGCTAATGATGGCGCAGTGGATGCAAATGTAAGTGGCGGAACTGTTTCGTATTCTTATGAATGGTCAAATGGAGCTACATCATCATCTATCAGTGATTTGGCACCGGGTGTGTATACAGTCACTGTAACAGATGCCAATGGCTGCTCAGCCGTTAAAACTTTCACGGTAAATACATATGGATGTACAATGACGCTTACTGATGAATCTGAGAATGTAACTTGTTTTGGTGGAAATGATGGCGCTATACAGTTGGGTATCAATAGCCCTGTAGGAACATATACCATCACCTGGGATAATGGTGAGACTACCGATCATCTTGGTAGCCTGGTCGCCGGCACTTATCATGCAGTAGTGAAAGACTCAGCGGGATGTATCGTCGAAAAAACGGTAACCATCACAGAACCGTCACAACTTGTAGTTAAAAAATCTGAGGTTAAAGCACCTTCTTGTCCTGGTGATTCAGATGGTTCTATTAGTATTGAAATGGAAGGTGGTACAGGTTCTTATAGTTATATCTGGTCTAATGGTAGCAAAGAAAACAGCCTTACTGATCTAGTCAATGGAGATTATGCCGTGACTATATCAGATGAGAATGGTTGTATCACTACAACCAATTTCACAGTGCATACACCGGCTGCAATTACTGTTACAGATGCGATCATTAAAACAGATGAAAACGG
Organism: Saprospiraceae bacterium; assembly: GCA_035426385.1. Lineage (GTDB taxonomy): Bacteria > Bacteroidota > Bacteroidia > Chitinophagales > Saprospiraceae > Parvibacillus. Next base: position 22,305 of record DAOLZQ010000025.1, on the reverse strand, counting down.
AAAGGGATCTATTCAGCTTACGCTAGATAATAACTGGCCTGGAGTATTGAAATACAAATGGCTAAAAGATGGTTCGAGCTTTGCTTCAACTAAGAATCTAGCCGGTCTGGATAAAGGAGTTTATTCACTGATTATTACAACTGAAAATGGGTGTGAATTTGGACCATTCGAATATGACCTGACTAAGCTTGCTTACCATAATGTTAATTATTCGAAGCAGGTGAATATATATCCTAACCCTGCTATTACCAATATCACTATAGAAAATATGGGTAAATGGCAAGTGGCAGATATCAAAGTGTTAGACCAAATGGGTAACACAATTCAAATGGGTCAATATCATCACTACATTGAAAATGCACAAGTAGATGTCTCCGGCCTTGCAGCAGGGATTTACTATGTTGTCATTGACACGAAAGCTAATATCGCAGTTAAGAAACTGGTTATTATCCGATAGATTTTTATAGATTGATTGTTAATAATAAAAGGCTGTCTTCCTTTGGAAGGCAGCTTTTTTTTTGTACTACAGTGGGGTTCCGGTAATAATTTAACTATGCTCACTGTGGAAAATCTAATTGAAAGTCTTAGTTGCCTTTATTCTAGACCTGCTGTGATAGCCTGAATTTTGTCATTAGTGTATTTATTACATATTATACGATTTAACTATCTTAGCAGTCAACAATTGTTGGCATGAAACACAGCTACAGAGATTACGGATTTATATTTGATCTGGATGGAGTAATAGTAGATACTGCTATTCTGCATTATCAGGCGTGGCGACGACTCGCCAATTCACTCGGCTTCGACTTTACTCACGATCAAAATGAAGAATTAAAAGGAGTTAGTCGAATTGAATCACTCAAAATAATTCTGAATTGGGGTGGTGTAAGTATGTCAGAAAATGAAATGCTGGTCCTTGCTTCACGTAAGAATGAGTGGTATATAGATCTCATAGAACATTTATCGCCATCTGACGCCTTACCGGGTGCAATTGATTTTGTAGAAAAATGTAGTAGCCTTGGAATTATGATAGGCTTGGGCTCTGCCAGTAAGAATGCGCGCGCTGTCTTGGATCGACTGGATATTACTTCATTGTTTGACGTGATTATAGATGGCAATGCGGTGCAGAAAAGTAAACCCAATCCGGAAGTATTTTTGAAAGGTTCAGTTGGCCTTGGCGTTGAGCCTTCACATTGTGCTGTATTTGAGGATGCTTTAGTTGGGATTCAAGCTGCATTGGCAGGAGGTATGACAGCCGTAGGCATTGGTGACTTAATCAATCTTCGCGAGGCAAATATTGTTTATCCTAATTTAGCGGGAGCAGATTATCACATTATTATCAATCTAATAGACCAATAGTAGTGAATTAACTACGGCATTATAAATCTCATATATGCAAAAAATTATAACTGCTGACGCCTGGAAAATTATCGAGAATAATTTCGATCCTAAAGAGCATCAGGTCTCTGAGTCTATATTCAGTATAGGTAATGGCAGGATGGGTCAGAGAGGGATGTTTGAAGAAACATATACCGGCATTGGTCTAAGCGGTAGTTATTTAGCGGGAGTGTATTATCCGGATAAGACCAGGGTAGGATGGTGGAAAAATGGATATCCTGAGTATTTTGCCAAAGTCCTTAATTCAGTGAATTGGCAAGAAATCAAAATAGAAATAAATGGGGTAGAACTGGATTTGATGGTACAGAAACCCACCAGATTTCAACGTGTCCTAGACATGCGCAATGGAGTGCTGGAGAGAACCTTCAGAGTTGAAATAATTCCCGGTGTTATAATAGAAGTGCACGCGCAACGCTTTTGCAGTATGGAGCGCAGGGACATAGGTATACTAAGATATGAATTAAGGTTGGTTAAGAGTAATGCGAAAATTACTTTACGATCCGGTCTGAATGCAAAAGTATTTAATCAGGATGCGAACTATAATGAGTTATTCTGGGATGATTTTGCATCAGTGGTGGAGCAGGCTAGTGGGTTTGTGACTGCAACAACTAAAAAGACCAACTTTAAAATGGTAGCTGCTGTAAGTCATCATCTGTATAATCAGAATGGTGTTGACATGCATGGTACTATTTCTGCGGCTTCAGAACATGAGGTATCAGAGCAATTTAATTTTCACGCGGTCGAAGGAGATTGCTTTGTGTTAGAGAAAATGGTGGCCATCACCACCTCCTTTTTTTACCCTGGAGATGATCTACAGTCAATAGCAGCAGCGGAACTGAATCAGGCTGTTACGGCAGGATGGGAAGAGCTAAAGCAGGAGCACAATCATTGGTGGCACAATAAATGGGATGAAGCGGATATCATGATCATCGGTGACAATGATGCTCAGCAAGGAATCAGATACAACATCTTTCAATTAAATCAGACTTACACCGGGGAGCACCCTCTGCTTAATATTGGCCCGAAAGGATTTACTGGAGAAAAATATGGTGGTAGCACATATTGGGATACAGAGGCTTATTGTATTCCTTTTTATCTGAGTACTGCCGATAGCCATATAGCAAAGAACTTATTATTATACCGCTTTCAGCATTTGTCCAAAGCTATAGAGAATGCGGGTAAGTTGGGATTTTCAGGAGGAGCGGCCTTATATCCCATGGTAACTATGAATGGAGAGGAATGCCACAATGAATGGGAGATAACTTTCGAAGAGATACATCGCAATGGTGCTATTGCCTATGCCATATATGACTATACCAATTATACGGGTGATGAATCATATGTGCTAAATGAAGGTCTCGAAGTCTTGGTAGCTATTGCTCGCTTCTGGAAGCAACGAATAACCTTTTCAGAGGCCAAAGGAAAATATGTTATGCTGGGCGTCACCGGACCAAATGAATATGAGAATAATGTAAATAATAATTGGTACACTAATTACATTGCCATATGGTGTTTGAAATATTGTCAGTACTGGTTGCATATTCTAAACGAACGTAATCCGGAGGGTTATAATTTATTAGTAGCGAAACTAAATATTAAGGAACCTGAAGAAGTGGATTCCTGGCAACAGATTATTGACAATATGTATTTTCCTGCTATTGAGGAAGAAAAATTATTCTTACAACAGGATGGCTACATGGATAAAGAGCAGATTCTTGTCTCAGAAATTGACCCTTCGAATCTCCCACTACATAAGAAGTGGAGCTGGGACAGAATCTTGAGATCTTGTTTTATCAAGCAAGCTGATGTGCTGCAGGGACTTTACCTTTTCGAAGACGATTTTGATGCTGATACTCATCGAGCCAACTTTGATTTTTATGAACCACGTACGGTTCATGAGTCCTCACTTTCTCCATGCGTACATGCGATCTTAGCTGCACGCAACGGATATTTTGATAAAGCGTATGAAATGTATATGAGGACAGCTCGTTTGGACCTGGACAATTACAATAAAGATACTGAGGATGGATTGCATATCACTTCCATGGCCGGAACCTGGATGGCCGTAGTAAAAGGGATAGGCGGCATGAAAGTGCGTAAGGGTGTTCTGCACTTCGCGCCATTCATTCCTGTACAATGGGAATCTTATAAGTTCTCAGTTAATTTCAGAGGAATAAAAATGAAGATATTTGTAAATGCGCATGACATCATAATCGATAACTACTCGGATAAGAAAGTGGAAATATTTTTATATGGAGAAAGAATAATTATCCCTGATGGAGATATTTACAATTATGCTCGTAAATCTTTGTTGGCCTAAATAAAAAATCTCCATATGAAATCGAACTCTCTCTCTTTGAAATTTCTTCTGATTATACCTGCTCTATTATTTATTAATTTCCTCACTGCCCAAAATTCAGCTATGCATCAAACTACTATGGGCCAAAATTCCCGTCCTCTGCCATTTTGGGCTCGTAATGCTGTCATTTATGAAGTAAACTTAAGGCAGTATACCCCCGAAGGAACCATAAAAGCGTTTGCTACACATCTGCCTCGGCTGAAGGAAATGGGAATTGATATTATCTGGTTGATGCCGATCTTCCCGATTGGTTTTGAAAAAAGAAAAGGTACTATGGGCAGTTATTATGCTGCAAGCGACTATAAAGCCATCAATCCAGAATTTGGTACGATGGAGGATTTTGATAGCCTGGTATCACAGATTCACAACCTGGGAATGAAAGTAATCCTGGACTGGACAGCTAATCATACTGCTTATGATCATATATGGGTGGCATCGCATCCGGATTACTATTATTTAAATGATGATGGTAAGCCGAGAATTCCGCTGGATGATCATGGCAACCAAACAGATTGGACTGATGTGGCTGACCTTAACTATAATAATCCGGAACTACGCTCAGCGATGTCAGACGCTATGATGTTTTGGATAGATTATCACCGCATCGACGGTTTTAGGTGTGATATGGCTTTTTATGTACCGCTGGATTTTTGGCAGAATGTGAAAAAAGAACTGGATAAAAAAGGTGACTATTTTATGCTGGCCGAAAGTGAGCGACCGGATTTCTTTGATAATTCATTTCAAGTTCAATATGGTTGGACTTATCATCATTTGATGAAGGATATTGCTCAGGGAAGGAAGCAGGCTTCTGCGCTTAATGATCTCGTGATGTCAGATGCTCAGAATTATCCACCAGGAGCTATCAAGATGCAATTTATAGACAATCACGATGAGAACAGCTGGAATAAGACTATGCTAGAGCGCTTTGGACCCGGTTTTAAAGTCTTTGCTTTGCTTAATTTTACTATGCCCGGTATACCGCTTATGTATTCCGGACAAGAAGCAGATCTGAACAAATCACTAAGGTTTTTTGAGAAGGATACCATTGATTTTGGTCAATTAAAATCAGCTACTTTCTATAGGAAGTTGATCCAACTGCATCACGACCATTCAGCCTTGTGGAGTGGGGTGTATGGAGGCAATTATCACTATCTGACTAATAATCAAAATGAAAAAGTTTATTCATTCTCTCGTGAAGATAATCAGGAGCGTATAGTTATCATAGCGAATCTTTCTGCTCAGGCAGTGACCATGAAATTTACTGACCCGGATCTTTTGAGGCCGATTAAATTTCTTGATTTTAATTCAAATAAAAAAGTGGTGGTGTCGAATTCAACAAGTATAAATCTGGCACCTTGGGAGAGTAAAATATTAATAGAAAAGAGAAAATGAAAATAGAAAATGAAAATAGAAAATAGACCCAGATTATCTGTTAGAGATATATTCAACATGAGTTTTGGTTTTCTAGGCATCCAGTTTGGTTTTGCCCTACAAAACGGAAATGCTTCCCGGATCTTACAGACTTTTGGGGCAGATGTAGAGCATCTGTCATGGTTTTGGTTAGCCGCACCACTTACAGGCATGATCGTACAGCCTGTAATCGGTTATTTTTCAGATCATACATGGACCTCTCTTGGTAGGAGGAGACCTTATTTTCTTGTCGGTGCTATAGTGGCTTCTTTGGCATTGATATTCATGCCACATGCGGATGCATTTATTACCATTATGGCGCCATTGTATGTGGGTGCTGGTATCCTAATGCTGATGGATACTTCCTTCAATGTGGCTATGGAGCCTTTCAGAGCTCTTATTGCAGATAACTTGCCCACAGATCAGCGAACCCTGGGATTTTCTATTCAGACATTTCTAATAGGAGTAGGAGCGGTGGTCGGCAGTTGGCTCCCTTACATATTTGCCAATTGGCTAGGAATAGCGAGTGAAGCACCTGCAGGTAAGGTTCCGCCAAATGTAGCTTATGCTTTCTACACCGGTGCGGTGATTTTTCTCATCACCATCTTATGGACCGTAGTAACTACTAAAGAGTTTCCGCCTGAGGAAGATCCTGAAGAGTATAAGAAAGAACCGGGAAGTAAAAATAAAGGCCTTTTTTCTGTCTTTAGCGATATAGCAGCTATGCCGAAGACAATGAAGCAGTTGGGTGTAACTCAGTTTTTTAGTTGGTTCGCACTTTTCAGTATGTGGGTCTTCACTACACCTGCCATTGCTAGCCACGTATATGGGCTTGATCCACACGATGTGTCTTCGGCCACTTACAATAAAGCGGCTAATTGGGTAGGCGTGATCTTTGGGGTGTATAATGGAGTTAGTGCGATATACGCCCTCTTATTACCTACCATCGCCAGAATGTTAGGACGGAAGAAAACTCATGCATTTTCACTTGTTATCGGTGGTATCAGTCTAATCTCTATTTATTTTATTCATACTCCCGGGCTGTTGCTCGTGCCTATGATAGGAATTGGGATGGCCTGGGCGAGTATCTTAGCGATGCCTTATGCAATTCTGGCTAGCTCTATTCCCGCTCGAAAGATGGGAGTATATATGGGTATCTTTAATTTTTTCATCACTCTACCACAGATTATCAATGGCATCATTGGAGGACCTATCGTGAAGCATCTATATGGGGGACAGGCGATTTTTGCTCTGGTGATGGCCGGAGTATTTTTCATCTTAGGTGGATTGTCAGTGGTGTTTGTAGAAGATAAGGATGATTATGTAGTCGCCTGATAGAGGGAGGGGCATCATTATTCCAGCCTATATCTATCTTTAGCCTTTTAAGATCAATTAATAATACAGTTTGGCCAACCCACTATTTTCAATAATTACAGTCTGTTACAATGCAGGTGATTTATTGCGTGGTACTATTGAAAGCATTGCTGCTCAAACCTTTCGCGATTTTGAATATATCATCGTTGATGGAGGTTCGACTGATGGAACAGCTCAATTGGCTAAACAACATAGCGCACTCATCAATATATTCGAGAGTGAACCTGATAAAGGCATATATGATGCAATGAATAAGGGAATTCGTTTTGCCCGGGGTGAATTTATATGGTTTCTCAATGCCGGTGATGAGCTCTTTGACCGTGATATACTGGCCAAATTGGCAATGTTGGTGCACAATGATATAGATGTCCTATACGGTGAGGTGATGATAGTAGATAATAGCCGCACTCACTTGGGGACGCGGTCTGAACTTACTGTTCATCAATTACCGGGTCACTTGCGTCTAAATGATATGCAGCGGGGTATGATAGTAAATCATCAAGGTTTTGTTCCCAGGGCTAGATTGGTGCACCCCTTTATAGAAAATAACCTTAGTGCTGATATCAAGTGGGTAATAGATATCTTAAGACAGGAACCAAAAGTTCTTAATACAGGCTTGGTTCTGGCGGAGTATTTGGCAGGTGGTATTTCCAAACAGAAATGGTATCAATCTCTCAGTGACAGGTGGAAGATTCTCCAGCATGAGTTTGGGCTTTTGCCTACTATTCGCAATCATGCGGCAATAGTCTTCCGTGCGGTAATTCATCGATTAAAGAGAGGCAATAAACCACATTATTGATGCCTAGAAGCCGTTATTATCTGCTCTTCATAGGGCTCATTTGCCTGTCAGCTTGCAATGAACACTACGATACTTCGAAAGTGGTATTCCGGTATAATCAACCATTTACGGTCACTTCGCTTGATCCGGCATTTGCGCGGAATCAATCCAATATATGGGCAGTGGATCATCTGTATAATACGCTAATACAGTTGGATGACAGCCTGAAGCCAAAGCCCTGCCTGGCTAAGAGCTGGGAGATCGATAAGAGTGGTACACTGATAACACTTCATTTGCGCACTGATGTGATGTTTCATGATGATGCGTGCTTTGAAGGTAAAGTGGGTAGGAAGATGGTAGCTTCGGACGTGATCTTTAGTTTCTATCGTATTCTGGATCCCACAGTCAATAGCCCAGGTAGTTGGGTCTTTAAGGGCCGAGTTCAGGAAAAAAATCCATTTATGAGAGTGGATGATTCCACGGTGCAGATTCAGTTAAAAGCGCCCTTCATGCCTTTTATTCAGATATTATCAATGCAGTATTGCAGTGTTGTACCTCATGAGGCGATAGAAAAATATGGGGCTGACTTTCGGGCTCACCCGGTAGGAACCGGTCCTTTTTCATTAGTCAAATGGATAGAAGGACAGACTATGATACTCACTAGAAATTCACATTATTTTGAAATCCAGGAAGGTAAACGACTGCCCTATGTAGATGGAGTGCGGATAGAATTTATTGGCGATAAAAAGTCGGCTTTTCTTGAGCTACTACAGGGAAAACTTGACTTTGTAAGTGGATTTGATCCCGGTATGTCATATGAGTTATTTACGCAGCAGGGCAGATTGCGGGAGCGGTATCAAGATCGAATAAATTACTTTACTACGCCATATTTGAATACCGAATATTTAGGCTTCAATCTCGATCTTGCAGCCAAGGATCCCTATCTGAGTAAAAAAGCTTTTCGTCAGGCATTGAATTACGGTTTTGACCGGATAGCAATGTTGCAGACCATTCGAAGGGGGATAGGTACACCTGCACTTGCCTCGTTTGTACCCTATGGTCTGCCATCTTTTGATACTGCTGCTGTTCACGGGTATAGGTATGATCCCGCACTTGCGAAGCAACTTTTGCGCTCCACCGGATACTTGGATCTGCCCTTTGACAGGAGACCTGTATTGCAACTTTTCACATCAAAGGACTATTCAGATTTTGGATTATTTATACTTAGACAGTGGGAAGCACTCGGGATTAGAGCCAGTATCGAACTTGCAGAGCCCGCGACCACTCGTGAAATGATGAGAAATGGAACAGCACTATTCTTTCGAGGAAGCTGGATGGCAGATTATCCGGAGGCAGAGAATTATTTGACGGTTTTTTATGGGAAAAATGGTGCACCACCTAACTATACCCGATTTAAGAATAACACATACGATAAACTGTACGATCAGGCTCTGGCGGAGAAGAATGAACAACAGCGATTTAAACTCTATCATGAGATGGAGCAGATCATCGTAGATGAAGCACCTGTCATCTTTTTATTTTATGATGCAGTAAGTGTATTTACTTCCAAATCCATCTATGATTACCAACCCAATGCACTCAATGTGTTGAAAGTAAAGTATATCAAGAAGAAAAAAGATCTGAAATGAGTGAAGTAGTTCCTAAGCCTAAAGTGATGATAGAAGACTGGGGTATGGTCAGCTATGCAGATGCCTGGGAGCGCCAGCGCCATATACACCGTGAGATGATGGAACTCAAACTACAATATAGAGATAATATGGCTGAGTTAATTACTCATCAAGTCAGCAGATTGGTCTTTTGTGAGCATCCACATGTATATACACTGGGGAAATCAGGCTCTGAAGATCATCTTCGCCTGGATGAGGAGGCTCTGGCACAAATTGGTGCAGAATTTTTCAAGATTAATAGGGGCGGGGATATTACCTATCATGGCCCCGGACAAGTAGTAGGCTATTTCCTCTTCGATTTGGATTGTTTTAGACCCGATGTGCATTGGTTTATACGCAGTATAGAAGAAGGCATAATTAGGATGTTGCAGGAATATCAAATCACAGGAATTCGACTTCCATCGTTTACTGGAGTTTGGACAGATTTACCGGAAGGCAGGTACGCCAAAGTCTGTGCTATAGGTGTACACCTCAGCCGATGGATCTCAATGCATGGTTTTGCACTAAATGTGGCTACTGAAATGAGTTATTTTGACCACATCATTCCTTGTGGAATACAAGACAGTAATAAGGAAGTTATTTCAATGGAAAAATTGACGGGAGGTGATGTTAACCGGGATATAGTAATATCTCGTCTCCATGATATTTTCGGGAAGGTGTTTGGATTTAACTAAGGTGTTGTTTATTTTTCTATTTTTGGCGGATTATAAAGTATTTTTAGAACTATGGACAAGCAGAAGATTTTTAATCTCTTAATAGAAGAACAAGCAGAAGTAATCAAGGAACTAGAATCCTATATAGAAAAACTGGCAGGAGTATCTGATCTGGATGAAAATGCTGCACTTGATATTGACGATTACTCTCGTCAGACTGAAACCATGGATATGGTAAATCGGACCAATCAGCAATTAGATAAGGCAAGAGTAAACAAGGAAAAGTTAGAGGAGTATAGTGCCATGGATCATGTTAGTGTACTACCTGGCGCCGTAGTTGAGACAGAAGTCAGATGGTATATGGTCGGTGTTTCTATTCTGCCCTTTAAGACAGATGATAATAAAGAAGTTGTAGGAATCTCACTTGAGACTCCGGCTTATCTGGCTATGCGTGATAAGTCAAAGGGTGATTCTATCACCTTAGGTGATAAAGAGTACAAAATTCTTAATATTTATTAAGCGGTAAGCTATTGGTAAATACCTTAACAGCCATACTCAGCACTAAGGAATTACTTATCTAGATATTATTGAGGGAAGAATAAGTGGAGGATAACGGGGTCGAACCGATGACCTCTTGCATGCCATGCAAGCGCTCTACCAACTGAGCTAATCCCCCTAATGGGTAATTGGGAAGGCGAAAGTACAAATTCTCAATTAATTCCTATCCAAACAATTTAAATCTTCGAAAGCAACTTTTAATCTATCTACGAAGGATTGCTCTGCTTTACGTAACCAAACTCGAGGATCATAATATTTCTTATTCGGCTTCTCCTCTCCATCGGGATTGCCTATCTGTCCTTGAAGATAGCCTTCATTAGCCTGATAATATCCGCGTACACCATCCCAATAGGCCCATTGCATATCAGTATCGATATTCATTTTGACTGCGCCATAGCTGATGGCTTCGCGTATTTCTTCACGTGAGCTGCCACTTCCCCCATGGAAGACAAAGTTGACCGGCTTGTCATTGGTATTAAATTTATTTTTCACAAACTCCTGGGAATTGTGCAGGATGATCGGCTTGAGTGATACATTACCGGGTTTATAAACACCATGCACGTTGCCAAAGGCTGCTGCGATGGTAAATCGGTCACTTACTTTTTTCAATTCTTCATAGGCATACGCTACTTCTTCAGGTTGTGTATATAATCTTGAGCTATCCACATCACTATTGTCTACACCATCTTCTTCACCACCTGTGACACCTAGTTCTATCTCCAGAGTGATACCAAGAGGCGCCATTTTTTTTAGATAATTTACGCAAACTTCAATATTTTCTTCGATTGGCTCTTCTGATAAATCCAACATATGTGAACTATAGAGGGCAAAGCCATGAGTTTTGAAGTATTTGGTACTCGCTTCCAGTAATCCATCTATCCAGGGCAATAATTTTTTTGCACAGTGATCTGTATGAAGTATCACCGGCACTCCATAGGCTTCTGCAAGAGTATGGATATGCTTCGAGCCAGCAATGCCGCCAAGTATTGCGGCGCGTTCATGCTCATTTTTCAGGCTCTTACCTGCATTGAAAACCGCACCTCCATTGGAGTATTGGATGATCACCGGGGAGTTAAGATCTCGCGCTGTTTCAAGCACTGCATTGACTGTACTACTGCTGATTACATTCACCGCTGGATATGCGAAGTTATTTTCTTTAGCATAGTTGAGCGCTTCTGTGACTTCATCACCATGTAATACACCTGCCCTGAACTTTCCCATTTCTATAAATTTTATTTAGCTTAAAAATACTTAAATTATTTCTGATACGGTATTAGAAGATGTTGTTATTCATTAGATATCGCTCAGCTTCGAGTGCAGCCATACATCCACTTCCGGCTGCAGTCACAGCTTGCCGATAGTTGTGATCCTGCACATCGCCACCTGCAAATACTCCTTTTATGTTAGTTTCAGCACTACCGGGCTTCGTTTTGATATACCCTGTGTCTTCCATATCTATCCAGTCTGCAAAAACTCCGCTATTGGGTTTGTGTCCAATTGCAATAAAAAATCCTTTTAAATGAACATCGTATTGGTCGCCATCTACAGTATTTTTTAACCTGACTCCTGTCACTTCATGCTCACCCAATATTTCGATTGTTTCAGTATTAAAGTGTATCTGTATTTTAGGGTTAGCAAGCACTCGCTCTTGCATGATTTTAGATGCTCGAAGATGATCTTTACGTACGATCAAATGTACGGTTGGACATAATTTACTCAGGTAGGTTGCTTCTTCAGCAGCCGTATCTCCTCCACCTACTACACCCACTTCCATAGTTCTGAAAAAGAAGCCATCACACACTGCACATGCTGATACACCGCGATTCATCAATCTCTCTTCTGAAGGTAGTCCCAACCATTTTGCATCTGCACCTGTGGTTATAATCACAGTATGGGCTCGGATCTCTTGGCCTGACTCGCCCCAAGCCTTGTGAACAGGGCCGGAAAAATCTACTTTTACTATATTTTCATAGTGCAATTCGGTCTCGAAGCGCAAAGCTTGTTGCCTGAATAAATCTATCAATTCAGGACCTTGCACTCCCTCCGGAAAGCCGGGATAATTTTCCACTTCTGTAGTGATAGTCAACTGTCCACCGGGCTTGGATCCTGTATACATCACCGGATTTAATCCAGCACGGGCAGCATAAATGGCTGCAGTGTAGCCGGCAGGACCGCTCCCAATGATGAGGCATTTTAATATATCTTGATCTTCCATTATTAAATTTTGTGCATATATAATAAGACTTGTTGAGCAAGCCAAATTTATTCTGAATCTGTATGCTCTTTCATTATAGATCGGATTGAGTTTTCAAGCGCTGCTACTGCTTCATAATCATATCCACTGTTATTAATTTTAATTTTGGCACGCGAGTATATAGGGATTCGTCTAGCATACATATTTCTAATGTGCTGTTCGAAATCAGCTTCTCGTGAGGCCGCCAGCAAGGGGCGGTCATCTTTTTCTTCTTTTAGTCGCTCTATAATCAGTTCTATAGGCGTATCCAACCAGATGAGTGTCCCGTTCTGTTCCATAAAACTAAAGTTGTCAGCAGCAATAGCAGTGCCACCTCCGGTGGTAACAAGTCCAAATTGATGATTGTCAAAATCAAGTTTTTTTAAATATTTACTTTCCTTTTGTCTAAACCCGGCTTCTCCGCTTTCCTTGAATATTTTGGATATAGTTCTTTTCTCCTGCTTGCGGATATAATCGTCCAAATCAATAAAGGGTATGTTTAGCTGTACCGCAGCTTTTAAGCCGATACTTGATTTCCCCACACCCATCATGCCAATTATATAGAAAATATGTTGAGCAGATGTCATAATGTAGAACTGGATTTAATAATACTCTTAATGTTATTAATGTTGAGATATCGGAGATACCACCGAATAAAATATTTATTTATCCCAATAATAAGCCGAAAGACTTGGATTGTTGGCAATATTGGGGTTAAATTTTAGTTTATTATTCTGTAACCGATTTTAAATCCTATTTTTGAGCAAATGAATTTGACTTTCCCAATACGGCTTATTTTACTGATTAGCACTGTTCTATTGGTCTCATGCGGACAGAATTCTGCTGTAGATGAAAAAAAAGTAGAGCAAATCATCGGTGATGGCAAAGACTATCAAGATATCATACGAAATCCCGTCTCAGCTGAGGGAATCGATGATACTGTCAATATAGGTAGAGCTGTGTTTAGTGAGAAAATTTTTGATTTTGGAGAAGTAAAAGAAGGTAAAATCATTACTCATGATTTTGTTTTTACAAATGGTGGTGCCAAGCCATTATTGCTTCATGATGCGACATCCACTTGTGGCTGTACTATTCCCGAGATAGACAAGACGCCTATAAGCCCTGGTTCAGAAAGCAAAATTCATGTTCGATTTGACACTAAAGGAAAGGAAGGATATCAAGAAAAGCCGGTGACGGTTTTGACTAATGGTTATCCTTCCAAATATGTGGTGATAGTAAAAGGAAAAGTAATTAAATAATTTTTTAAAAATAATAGATATGCAAGGATATTCTTCCATTTTACTGCTTTTCGGTATGATAGCAGTAATGTATTTTTTTATGCTTAGACCTCAGATTAAAAAGCAAAAAGATCAGAATTCATTCCAGGAAACACTTACTAAAGGTATGGATGTGGTGACTGCAAGTGGTATTATCGGACGTATCAACAAGATAGAAGAGAATATCATTACTCTTCAGATAGATGCGAAGACCTATATAAAAATAACCAGGGGAGCTATCTCCAGGGATTTGACGAATTCCATGGCTGCCAGTCTGAAAGAAGCAGTTAATTTTTAATTTATCGCTAATTATTTGTGAATAAGGAACGCTGGATATTCTTCGGTTGCTTGATGTTAGCCGGTTTTTTCTGGCTGATGCAGAAGTTGGGTAAGACTTACACTATCCGACAGAGATATGCAGTGACTTATGCGTTGCCGGATGGAAAAGTATTTCGTCGTCAACCCGCCAATGATATCTTAGTCACTCTTCAAGGTAAAGGCTGGGATATATTGGCTAAATCTGCAAAGAATATAGGTGATAAAATTGAAGTCGAACTCGGCCAGGATAATAATCAGGTGATACCATCAAGCGCCATAGCTGATAAGATCAATAGCATCCTTGGTTCAAATGAAATCTCAGTGTCGAGGATAATCCCCAGTGAGATTCAGATTCAATTGGAAAGGCAGGCTACTAAAAAAGTACCTATAGAATCCCACATGAATATATCTTATCTGAAGGGGTACTATCAGGCTGATCCAATGGTATTTGTACCCGACTCAGTAATCCTGACCGGCGCACCGGAATTATTGCGAAAGCTCCATAGTTGGCCTACTAAAGAAGTGCAAATTAGCAATTTACACAAATCCATTACTGATATGCCGGTAGTTTTGGAGCCACCTGAGGAGGATATGCTCAGACTCAATACTGCTAAAGTACGCGTCAATCTGGCCGTAGAGGAGTATACTGAGAAGAGCTTTATCGTTCCATTGACGGTTAAGAATGCTGATTCCAAAGTTAGAATTTTACCCGATCAGGTTACGGTTAAGTGTATCGTCGGACTGAGTAAGTATGACAACCTAAGTGCGGATGATCTTGAACTTTACCTCAATCTTGATGAGAGTTTGCTGCGCAAAGGAGTGAACGTTGCACCCGTAGCTATCTCTCGCATGCCTATTTTCGTGCGCAATATCAACTTCTATCCCAAAGCAGCCGAATTTTTCTATGTGAAATAGATAATTGTGTGTTAAGACACAAATCTTATTTTTGTAAACAATTAATAAATTAAGATTCAATCAAATGATACAAAAAATTAAAGTAGCCAATCCGGTAGTAGAGTTGGATGGTGACGAAATGACTCGCATTATCTGGAGCTTTATAAAGAATAAATTGATCCTGCCATATGTGGAGTTGGATATAAAATATTATGATCTCAGTGTTGAATATCGCGATGCTACAGACGATCAGGTGACTATCGACGCGGCCAATGCCATCAAGCAATATGGAGTAGGTATAAAGTGTGCTACCATCACACCTGACGAGGGTAGGGTTACTGAATTTAATCTAAAGCAAATGTGGCGATCGCCCAATGGTACTATTCGGAATATTCTGGATGGTACCGTCTTCCGTGAGCCCATCGTGATCAAAAATATCCCACGACTAGTGACTAACTGGACAGCGCCCATCATCGTCGGCAGACATGCCTTCGGAGATCAATACCGGGCTACCGACACAGTGATCCAGGGAAAAGGAAAGCTGACAATGACTTTCACACCGGAAGATGGCCGTGCGCCCCAGACATTTGATGTGTATGACTTCAAGGGTGATGGAGTAGCGCTGTGTATGTACAATACAGATGAGAGCATAGAGGGCTTCGCACGTAGTTGCTTTAATATGGCATTGAGTAAGAAATGGCCTCTTTACCTCTCTACTAAGAATACCATTCTGAAGAAATATGATGGTCGCTTTAAAGATATCTTTGAGACCATTTATCAGAATGAATTCAAAGCCCAGTTTGATCAGAATAATATGGTGTATGAGCACCGACTCATCGATGATATGGTAGCCAGTGCACTCAAATGGCACGGAAACTTCGTATGGGCTTGCAAGAACTATGATGGCGATGTCCAGAGTGATACCATAGCCCAGGGATTTGGCTCTCTAGGGCTGATGACTTCAGTGCTGATCACTCCCGACGGTAAAACGCTTGAAGCAGAGGCAGCTCATGGCACGGTGACCCGCCACTTCAGAGAGCATCAAAAAGGCAACCCCACCTCTACTAATCCGATTGCATCTATTTTTGCCTGGACACGAGGTCTTGCTTTCCGGGGCAAGTTGGATAATAACCAATCTCTCATAGACTTTGCAAATACACTGGAGCGTGTTTGTATCGAAGCAGTGGAAGAAGGACACATGACCAAGGATCTGGCAGTAACCATTCATGGCAATAAGGTGCAGCATGGAACTGATTATATGTACACTGAGGAATTTCTAGATGTCTTAGACCAGAAATTACAGTCCACGTTGAACGGATAAGTGGGTTATTGTTAATTGTTAATTGTTAATGCTGAATGCTGAATGCTGAATGCTAAATGTTGAATGATAAATGCTGAATGATAAATGCTGAATGATAAATGTTGAATGATAAATGTTGAATGATAAATGCTGAATGATAAATGCTAAATGTTGAATGCTAAATGCTAAATGTTGAATGGGATATCCTTTTAGCTTCAGATACCAACTACAACATCGAAGGTGTGAAATTATTAAAGAAATGAATCATCGTACCGGCGAGAACCCAGAATGGGTGGCATTTATTTTGAGCTAACTTGCCATGGAACAATGCGTGAGGGACCGAAAGGGCCACGGTGTATAGGGCGATATCTGCCAAATATGCTTTACTAAGTAAAGTTAATAATCAACTCCGGTAGCATAGTAGAGGAAATTATCTTAAGCCCTTAGCACGGAGCAACGCGAACCCCTGTAGGCACCGGCACCACCCGTAGGTGGGGACACGCCCAATATCGAAAGTCAAAATAATCTTGATCTAATGTGAAACATACATTTAGATGTGTAAATCTTGCTGTATCGGTAATAGATAATGTGCCATAAGGCCAACTAGTCTCTGGGGCAAAATCCCAATGTGCCAGCGAGCTAAATCGTCAATGCGCCAAATGCATCTTTCATCCGCTGGCACGCTTCGATAATATCTGCGTCGCAAGCGGCATATGAGATGCGAATACAATTATCATCGCCGAAAGCACTACCTGAAACTAAGGCTAAGTAATAATGATCTAGTAGATATTCGCACAATTGATCTGCATTTTCTATGGTCTTACCTTCGCTTGTTTTTTTACCAAAGTAACTGCTGACATTTGGGAAGACATAGAAAGCACCTTGAGGAGTATTGGTAATCAGGCCGGGAATCTCTTTCAGTAAACCCAATATGAGATCACGTCTTTTCAGAAAGACATCACGCATGGCATAGGTCTCATCCAGTGGCGACTCTAGGGCAGTCTCTGCTGCTTTCTGACCAAACGAAGAAGCGCCTGAAGTAAACTGGCCTTGCATCTTATCCGTTGCCTGTGCTACTTCTTTGGGTGCACCGATATAACCGAGTCTCCAGCCTGTCATTGCAAATCCTTTCGAAAATCCATTGACGGTGATGACCTGATCTTTTACTTCGTCTATTGAGCCAATGCTGGCGTGATGCCCGGTGTAGTTAATGTATTCGTATATCTCGTCTGAGACGATGTAGATTTCATTTTTATCTCCCAGTACACGTGCAAATGCTTTTAGCTCATCCAGAGTATACACCGTTCCGGTGGGGTTGCAAGGGGAAGAATAAATGACCATTCGGGTCCGAAGAGTGATAGCCGCTGTGAGTTGCTCGGGCTTGATTTTGAAATCGTTCTCGATGCCGGCATGTATGATAACCGGAATTCCGCCCGCCAATTGGACCATCTCGAGATAGGAGACCCAATAAGGTGCAAAAATTATGACCTCATCTCCATCATCTAAGAGGCTCATACAGATGTTGGCCAGTGACTGCTTGGCACCATTTGAGACCACAATCTGATTGAGATCAAAGTCCATATTATTATCGCGCTTGAATTTGTGCTGAATCGCCTTCTTGAGTTCGAGCAAACCCGACACCGGAGTATAATGGGTGTAGCCTTCATCCAGAGCAGTCTTGGCAGCTTCTCTGATAAAGCTGGGGGTATCGAAATCCGGTTCGCCTATGCTCAGGTTTATAACATTGTTTCCTTGTTGCTTCAGAGCCCTGGCTCGAGCGGTCATCTGCAGCGTTGCTGACTCAACCATCTTCACTATTCTCGCTGCTAGCGGATATTCAATTGGCTTTCCCATAATCCTTGGTTACTGTTTCAGACAAATGTAACAACACAACTGCAATTAAATATTAAAATTTCTGCTATTGTGATCTCAAGAGTTTCTGTTTTATATAATTAGTCCTTTTTATTGGATAATTAATTTCTGCAAGCCATTCAATCCTTTCCCATCGGTAGTCTTAATAAAATAAACTCCTGGTTGAAGTGTAGGTATATCAAAATTAACCATTGAACCTGTGGTGGATGTCTCAAGTAAGATTTTTCCGGATAGAGAAATTAACTGGACATTCACCAGTTCTGATGAACTAAGTATTCTAAGTGACTCACCATTTTTTAGTGGATTGGGATAAATGGTACAGTCTACATTTATTTTATGTTTGTTTGCGAGGTTCCTTCTGGAAGGAGAATAAACTGAAATGTCATCTATGGTAATTCCAGTCTCCTGCTGTATGGAGTCTGACGCCATCAAGAAGCCAACACTGATTTCTCTGCCTTGGAAATCCTCGAGTGAAATCTGTTCTCTTACCCAAGGGCTTTTGCCCTGATATATCGGTCGCTCCTGGTCCTGAAATACACCACCCAGAACAGAATATTTGCCACACAATGGTATGGTGTCTATGCCATCAATCGCAAATACCTGAGCATAATCAAATACCGGCTCTATATCCCAGGTGGCATAATAGCTCAGGAATGATGGCGTATCGATCGGGATTTTAAATTTGTTTTTCAATACCAAATAGGATTTAACACCCGCTTTATAATAGGTCCCGGGTGAATCACTATAAGCTGACTCTGGAGTAAAATAAATCTCATTATCTAGGCCCCAGCCATTGGTAGTTATCTTCGTAATGTCCTCTGCGTGATCAGTTTTAGTCACCAGGCTATTGGCATAGACCATACTAAAAGTATCCTTTTCTATGAGACCTGACATCAAGCGAGTTGCCTCAATCTTAATTTCGTCTCCAAATGAAATTCCGGTAGTAGCTGACACCATAAGGCTATCATAAAAGCGCTGGGCGGGCTGCAAAAGAAAATCAAAATTACTCTTCTCGAGAATAGCATTATTTGACAGAACTTTAAAAGAAATTGTTTGCAGGCCTGTCTCAATACCAATCTTATTAATGTAAAATGGAATACTATTAGGAAGTAGCCCGGTGATGAAGCCATCTGACATGGGTGTAAATTCGTAGTACCCCAATGCAAATTTTGCATATTGTATATTCCCTTTTAGTGTAGATTTAGAGATAGGTTCTATTTTATTTCTCTTTGGCCAAAACCCATCTACTGCGTATCCCACTTCGGGTGTAAAAGCAAAGAGCTTATGGCCTGGTATTCCCTCGTACATCCAGTCATCGGAATCACCATTGGTGAAGTATCCTACAGTTTCCTGACCGGTGCCGATTTTAAATTCATTTGAAAGAGCATAGGATTTTCCCATATTTTTAAATGCTGCGTCATCCGGACAAGGAGTGTTGGTATAGCCATATGGGTGAATGAGGTAATTGCCATAGGTATGATAATTGAGCGCCAAATCAAACTTGTATTTTTCTACCATAAACTTGACCGACTTTGTTTCTATTTCTGAAAATGGTGTCTTTCCTCTATAGGTCGCTGAAGTTTCTACCGGACTTGAGCCGACATCGTCAATGCCCCAGTGATCACCGTAATTTCTGTTCAGATCTACACCTACAATGGTGCCATTGCCATTGCGACTTCTATTCTTACGCCAGAAGCCACCTCCATTTGGATTAGTTTTTTGGTTATGCTGGTAGCCATCGGGGTTCACACAAGGGATGAAATATAATTCGGTGTTATCAATTATCTCTTTGATCTCGCTGTCGGTATCGTAGTGTTCCAACAGATACCACATGAACATGGTCAATTGAGTGAGACTCATGGGTTCACGTGCGTGATGCAATGCAGTATAGAGTACTTTGGGCTTAGACTGTGTCTGCTCGGGATTGTTTGAGATCCGCATGTACCACATCGTATTTCCCTCTACTGTAGTGAAAGTATCGATAGCCATACGAGAGCTTATGAGCTGTGGGTAGAGCATATGCATAGAGTCCAAAATGGAGATCATTTCCTCGTATTGGTAATATCCACCCATCTTGCCCAGTCGGAAATGAGCAGGCGTGGGTAATTCAATATTCATATCCGGCCGACAGGGTTTGTCTCGGGGAGACAAAATGTCACCTTCTGTTGTTACTTCTTTGAATTTGACTTTGAGTTCTTCTAATCTTGCCCGCTCTTCATCTGAGAATTGATAATACCAGTATCTACCAGGTAGTATTTCGCCGTGATCTACTTCAAACCCCTCAGCAGCCAGGAAAGCGGGTGATGTTTTTGTCAAATCGACTTGGAGTAGATGTTGGCTTTTAGCTTGATAGAAAGATATTAAGAGTAAGATAGTGGTATATAAAAGACGGAATCTATTCATTGTAGTAAGTATTCTAAATTAAAGTAGCACAAAGGTAAACATATTAAAAAAATGTATAGGTAAAGGTCCGATTCGATTTTTAGTTTTTCCTGAAAAACTTTAACATTTATAACATCATAGTTGTCAATGCTTTACCGTTCTGAATATATTATCCTGCAATTTCAATCAATAATCTATAATATTTCTCGCCGGTGATGTGGTTATTCCTGTTTTTGACCTTATTTGTTCCACGCAATTATGAAGAATTCAAGGTGGAGATGGTTCAGCGCGTAAATGAATTACGGGCTGAGGGCTGCAATTGTGGTGGTAAGTATATGGCTCCCGCTGGTTCTGTATCCTGGAATGATAGGATTGGAATAGCTGCAGCCCGTCATGCTATTGAGATGCAGGAATATGGTTATTTCAGCCATCGTGGTCGCGATGGAAGCGGCATTGGTGCCCGAGTGAGTGCTACCGGATATCAGTGGAGTTATGTATCAGAGAATATTGCCAGGGGGTATAAATCGATAGACGATGTGCTTCAAGGCTGGTTGGCAAGTCCCTCACACTGCCGAAATCTAATGAATCCACGCCTGAAGCATATGGGAGTAGCAAAGAAAGGCGAATATTGGGTGCAGGATTTTGGAACTTCTTATTAATTAGTTGGTGCATTTAACTGAAATTATTACTTTTGTTAAATAAATTTCGCACAACAATGGCAGCCGAGACAATAAACCAAACTAAAACCTCTACCCGTAATCACTGGCTAATCTTTTTAGTCTCTCTGGTAGCTATCACTTTGTTATTGATTTTTCTGCCATCTTGGTTTTGGGTAGCCTTACCGTTTCTTTTGACGTCGTTTGTCTATGGCATGCGCTGGGTGTAACCACCTGAAGAACAGATACTAGTCACTCTTTGAGACTATATCTTCCTAATAAGTTTTGTGCCCCACAGCTCATAAGTTGCTATATGAGATTTTTTACAATTTAAAATTCGAATCATGAGGAATTTTTTATTTCTGATTATTCTATCTTTCAGCCTTTCCAACTGTCACAAGGACAATATTGGGGATGGTTTTGTCAGAGCCACACTGCTCCGGTATGATCTTCGTGAATGTGCTTGTTGTGGAGGCGTAATGGTCCATTTTGATGATCCCACTTTGAATAGTAAAGATGAATTCTATCAATGGTTTCAGAATACAAACACCTTTGGAATAAATGAATTTACTGCTTTTCCTCTATCTGTAAAAATAAAATATAACAAATATGACGGAGCATGCGCTTCATCAAAGGGTGTTATAAATATCAGTGGGCTTATCAAACTGTAGATCATTTCAGACCATTTCCAGATTCTACCTAATTAAATTCAAACCAATATTAAGAGTAACACTATGAAAGTCAATCCTTATCTGAACTTTGATGGCCAGGCAGAAGAAGCCTTCAATTTCTATAAATCAATATTTGGTGGAGAATTTATAGGCCTTATGAAAATGAAAGATGTTCCCGGTGGAGAGCATATGAATACTGAAGACCGAGAGAAAGTGATGCACATTTCTTTGCCTATTGGTTTTCATACGATCCTTATGGCATCAGATATCATTCCTTCTTTGGGTCATTCTCTTCAAGTCGGCAACAATAATTACATCTCTTTACACCCGGATAGCAAAGAGGAAGCAGATAGAATTTTTTATGGATTGTCTGCCGGTGGCAAGATTGAGATGGCTATAGAAGATCAGTTTTGGGGAGATTACTTCGGCAGTTTCATTGATCGGTTCGGTATCTGCTGGATGATCAACTTTAATAAGGATTTCT
>DAOLZQ010000024.1:32296-42530 GCA_035426385.1 Saprospiraceae bacterium | reverse complement strand
ATTGTCGGATATCACAGATTCACTTTCAGTGTAGTTGCTATCTACAAATCCGTGAATCTGACAGAATATACAAAAGTCTATTAATTTGATTCAAGTAGCGTCAAGCAAATCGGATTGGTCGTAGGGTGAGCGGAGCCGATGTCTCCCTCAACTTCTTATTCTTCCATTCCCGATGTGCATTTCCAGAAGGCCCCTCATTAGCTGAAAGGTCAGAGCCCTCAAAAGCTTGATCAATAATCTTGAATCAATACTTCTGTTGGGATGTTTAAATCTGCGCTTAATTTTCTAATCATATCCAAAGTGAGCTTACGCTTTCTATTCATTATCTCGCTCATTCGACTTTTGAAACCAATCATTTTTTACCAAATCTTTCTGCTTTAGACCCATCTGCTCCATTCGGAATTTAATTGCGGAAATCGGGTCGGGCATTCCAATGGGAAAATTATCGGTTTCGTAATTATCAATTACCATAGCCAAGATTTCCAATTTATCACCTTCTACGGCCTCTCTTTTAGCATCGAAAATGATCTCCAACCGCTCAAGTGTTTTTTGGTAATCTGTTTCGTTCCTAATTGGTCTTATTTTAATTTTAAATTCTATTTGCGTCAGATTTTCCTAAAAATAGTTGCAAATGGTCTTATAAATATCCCTAGTTCAAAGAATAATAGCAATTCACAACAGTATCAGTTGCTTTTAGGGCCACCGGGTTGCTGTAGCCAAAGACACAATTAAATCAAAAATCGAAAAGATCAATATCTTACTTTTCAGCAGGAGAAAATTGCACCACGGCATTTCTTATCGGCTTCACAGTCTGTAGATATGCATAAATAGCCTTCAAGTCTTCATTACGCATTTTCCCATACATAGTCCAAGGCATCATGGTATTAAATGCTTCAGGCTCCAATTTCTTAGCAAGTGTGGCAGAATCAGAGCGTGTATGAAAAATGTCTAAAAATTCATTCTCACTCCATCGGCCGATACCGGTTTCTTCATCGGGTGTGATATTTCCTGTACGTACTATACTTCCATCTGGAAATGGAAATTCACGACCTCCTCCGAATTCGGTACCTGCTACTAACTTTCCCCTCTCAAACTTAGTATGACACTCTAGACATGCTGCTGCATTTACTAAATATTTTCCGTAGTTCACCACATCAGTTTCCGGTGGCTTGACAGTCAACTCCGCTTTCGAGGGTATTGTATTAATAATCAAATTCATCGGAAAATCAGATACTGACTCCGGAACTATATTATTAATTGGTGTTAATGTGCGGATATAAGAAATAATACTGTAAATATCTTCTTGATCCATCCTTCCATAATAATGATACGGCATAACAGGAAAAAGGGCTTTGCCTTCCTTAGATACACCGGTGGTAATTACTCTAAATAACTCACCGTCAGAATAACGACTAATTCCGGCAGGTGTAATGTTTTTCGAATAATATACTCCTGGAAACCCAAATTTCTGGTCAAATAATTCACCGCCTTTGCCCAAAGTCCCTGATAAGGGTGGACCAGAAAACCGCGACCAGTCCCGAGTAGAATGACAGTCGATACACAGCGTCACATGGTTTGCCAAGTATTCGCCTCTTTTGACCCTTTCCGGAGTTCGTTCAACAGTAAGTCCAGGTGCGGACCCCACGTTGGGTAAAAATAGTTTTACATAGCTTACGATCCCAACAACTATGAGTAAAATGGTCATCAATGCGATGACAAAAAGTCTTTTGAAGGTCTTCATATTAATTCTATTTTAATGATTAGTCAAATATAAAACTAATATTGCTCTTGATAGGTGAAAAATTGATTTCGAAAGTATGACCATAGTGTTTCTATAAATACGATAATTAAAATCTAAGATCAATGATGAAGTTTGCCAATTGATAGTTAAATGTATTTAATATTTTTTAAGTGATAAAAAATTGGCCATCCTTTGACATAATCAAGAGTAAAGAATAATCTGATTCATCGAAATTTGCAAGTTTAATCCTTGTTACATTAATTGATTAATGTATAGCTTTGTTTGTGGTAATACAGAGCCTATCAGAGTTGGATTGCAGTAGCCGTATCTCAAGTAACACAGTTCCCATATTGTAAAAAGTCACCCTCTAAAACCGCCGAATTATCTATCATGCCGGCACTGTTGTAACCCAAAGTTAGATAAAATTTTGAATGTAATTCACAACGACAGACTAGCAATGCTCAATAACAGGGTAGCTGTAGCAAATATCCCTATTTCAAAGAGTCAATTCAATTCACGCATCAGCCAATGACATTGACGCCGAGATAATAACCGATTACATAGGTTACCGCCGCTGCGGCGAGGCCAAATAATACCTGCCTGCTGCCAGAGATCCAGACACTCTTTCCCGTAAATAAAGTGATAGCAGCTCCAATGGCAAACAGACCCACTGCACTCAGTGCCGCACTCCATACAATCGCCTGCATACCGCCCAAGAAAAAGAAGGGGATGACCGGAATTATCGCACCTATCCCAAATAAAAAAAATGAAGTCAGTGCAGCTTCCCATGGCGATCCCTTTAGGTCCTCCGCATTGATACCCAGCTCTTCTTTTACGAGCACTTCGTGAGCGTGTATGGGATCCTTCATGATATCGGCTGCCATCTGTCGGGCAGTCTCCTTATCTATACCTTTACTCTGATAGATCAGCGCCAGTTCTTTCTCTTCTCCCGCCGGATTGGTCTCCAATTCATCCATCTCAAGTTCCATTTGGTTCTCAAACAGTTCTTGTGAGCTCTTCACCGAGATCCATTCACCCAGAGACATCGAGAGTGCCCCCGCTAGAAGTCCGGCAAGTCCGGTGAGTAACACAGTGCTCTGACCGCCGGTGGCGCCGGCTATACCCATCACTAGGCTAAAATTTGACACCAAGCCGTCGTTGCCCCCCATCACTGCAGCCCTCAGAGCATTGCCACCGACAGTGCGGTGTCGCTTCTCAAAGCGAGTCAGCGCATTGGCAGCAGATTTGGGGTTGAGCTCCATGAGGTTGCGGAGAATGGCTACATGAGCGGTATCACTTAATGAAGCTTCAGAACCCACCTTTTGGCGGGTGCGGGTCACTGTATTGGCCAGACTCTTTTCAGTATCCATCAGTACACCCAGCACATAATCGTATCCCAGTACACTGCCGATGACCTTGAGTGTCTTCGCACGCCAGGAAGGCCCGGGCATTTGATCTTCACTCATGCCTGATTTCTTGAGAAATTCTACCGCATGCGAACGCTCTATTCCACTCATTTCCTGAAATATCTCCCGTACGTGCTCATCCTCTTCTTTTGAAGCCAATAGATCATACAAATAAGAGGCATCGACTTCTGTTCGGATACTTTTCAGATCAATCATGTGTATACAATTTTTTGAGTGGTGTCCTCAAAAGTAGAACAATTTATCCTAAAGATGGTGATTTATCTATCTACTGAAAAGCTACCGAGTAATAGCGTATAATATACACTCGAATCATGTATGAGACAAGACATCCTTAATTACCTTAAATGAAATAAATCAAGGACTGTATAGAGAAACACATTTTAGTCAAAATTATTTACTAATACTGTATTCCCAAACTTCAGTGTAGTAGAATTTTTTCTCAACCTATCAGCAAATAATCTTATGCTGCACTCCATCCGCCATCAGCAGCAATTACTTGTCCACTGATAAAAGAGGAATCATCGCTTGCCAGAAACAAAGCCAAGCGAGCTATTTCATTCGGCTCTCCCATGCGTGGCATCAACGCCATACCTGACATAATTCGATCCTGAACTAATGGAGTAATTTTACTATTATCAATAGTCTCACTGATGTTCGTATTTACACCACCCGGAGCGATGGCATTACAGCGAATACCCGACTTAGAATACATATAACCAACACTTTTAGTCAGCCCTACCAGTGCATGTTTACTTGCAGTATATGCCGCGCCAGCTACTCCACCTTTAAGTCCACCGATAGAGGCCATATTTATAATAACTCCTTTTCCACTTTTCAGGAAAATCCTTATCGCAGCTCGCATAGCTTTCATTGGGCCCTCTACATTGATCTTCATTACTTTCTCAAAGGTCTGATTCTCCAACTCACCTACCGGTTGGAAATTATCCATCACACCTGCGTTATTAACCAAAATATCCAAGGTACCATATACCTCTACCGCAGTGGAAATCATGTGCTCTATGTCCGATTCGATTCCGATATTGGATTCTAAGGTAGTCACAGTCCCGCCTACAGCAATAACCTCTTCCTGAAGGCTATCCAGGCGCGTCCTACTAATATCAGTTGCGACGACTTTACAACCTTCTGCTGCAAATAGTAACGCAATAGCTTTACCCATCCCCGATCCTGCGCCTGTAACTACGGCAACTCTATTCATCAACTTCTTCATAATAAATTGCTTTATAACTACAAGCCTTTTCTCTAGTTTATTGTTCCATAAATTAGCAACTAAAAACATGACATTTGACATACTTTTAATTTTCATTAATTTATTAAACTAGGTAAAATATTTTACCTTAATTCATGTTGAAATAATAATTCAATTCGAATAGAATTTGATTCAGAATTATTTTAGAATTAGAGGAATAAATAGTAATTATAAAGGAGGTAGACTATCAATATAACTGTAATCTTCCTCTCGCTAAGCCTCAGGATAAATGGATAAAAACATAGGCTACAATATAATTATTTACCTTCCTGCAGGAACAGATTATCAGTGATAAGTTTTCTCCAATCTGGCAAATTCCAGATTTATCTAAAGATTTAAAAATTCTAATTGGAAATTACAACCCAACTTATTGATATGTTATATGACGCCTAACTTTAAAATAAGTCTTTCGGGCTAAATTGTCTATTTTATATCAGATATTTTGTTTTATGATTTCTTCAGCTGCCAGACGTCCCGTTTCTGCACCTCCGTTCATAAAACCCTGAAAATTAACACTACAATGTTCTCCTGCAAATAATAAATTTTTTCCTATCGGCTCTCCTTCTTTGCCACCAAAGGTAGACATTTGACCGGGTTTATAACAGGCATACGAACCTTTCACCCAGGGATTGCCACTCCAAGTGATCACCTCATGATCCTGGGTACAGGCTGCTGAAAAACCTCCAAATACTGTATCCATTTTATGAAGGTATGCAAATAGCGAATCTTGCGAAAGAATTCGTTTTTTATCTTCCAGAGAAGTTGCGGCTGCTAGTTCCAATGAAGGAGTGCCACCAACAAATACAGTATAACCTGCCCCTCCTTGATTGTCTGCCTGCATGTGACTATTATCCCAGCCGGTATGCACCATGGTATCATATAAATATCCATAAGTGGGACGTGCACCTAGTCGCCACACACGCTGATTTACGCCCATCAAAAGTTTATTATTCATACCATAGCCCAGCTCTTTGATGCATTGTTGCTTCAAAGGACTCATATCAGGAATCTGTAAATCTAAGTTTCGTACAATAGTATAGGGTAAGGTGCATACTACATAATCGGCAATTATTTCCTGCCCATTGCCGAAAGAAATCTGATACTGACGGCCCTTCTTTCTAATTGCAGAAACTACAAAGTCCTTTTTAATCTGAGTCTGTAGAGCATCCGCTAGTTTATACACTATCTGCGCATTGCCTCCGATTACCTTATACCTTTCATCACTCTCGCCAAACATTGAAAAATCACCATCCATAGGAATCCCCACAAGGCTTAAAAAATTAATAGCAGACTGATCACCGGCATCTAACCCAAACTCGCCCACGTAAGCTGCTATCAGCAACTGCTGCAACCATTGCTCACATGGAAGTGATAAAATATACTGATCCAACGTCTGGTTATCCATAGACACAGCAAAGGGCGTATCAAAATCTTCGCCACACTGCCGACGGTCACCCAATATCCGGTCCACCATGGGCAGAAAAGCAGCGACCACTTGTTGAACGGAATAATTCTTGCCTTCATAGTGAAATACGGTACTTTCAAAGCTTTCACCATCAGCTGTCACATCCAGTAGCGGCAGATTAAACTCTCGTGCCAGTCCAAGCATATCCGAATGATCTGAGTCTAAAAACTCACCACCTGCCTCAGTATTTCGGTCCTTTCCAAACCGCTCGTGCAGTGTGTACATACGGCCGCCGACTCTACCTGATCCCTCATAAATCATTGCCTTCAGACCTGCCTTCTGCAGCACATAGGCACAATGAAGACCGGAGATACCTCCACCTAGAATAGCAATGACTGGCTTCTTGCCACCCATCAGTATAGGGCCTATTCCTTGCAAGGGGCTTATCATCCCGGCCAGTGCCATACCTGATACACCTAGGCCGATCTTCTTTAATGCATCTCTACGGGAAGACTTAAATGACTGCTTTGCATTTTGCTCAATATCATAATTTTCAGCAATAGCTTGTTTTAGACATCGTCGTAGGTGTGTTAAGAAGGTAGAGTGCATCAGACTGAAGTTAATTATTATATAATGCACTAAGATATAAATCCCCTATCATATTCCACTGCCCTAATGAGGAATTGTCCATCCCATAGATTCAACCAATTATTCCCAATAAGCTAAAATACCAGCGGTCAATAAATAAAATTCAAATATGAAGTCACTTTTAAGATTATGAACTATTAAAGTGAGAATTCCACTGAATTTTGTCAAATAAATAAGATTCCGCATCAAACCAAAATTGAACCAACTTTGTTATCTTTCCTATGAAAGCAATATGGACAGGCGCAATCGGATTTGGACTAGTGAATATTCCGGTAAAAATGTACTCTGCTACTGAAGAGAGCAACATAGACTTCGATATGCTGGATAAAGCTTCCGGCGCAAACATTCAATTTAAAAGAGTCAATGCGGATACCGGAAAAGAAGTCAAATGGGAGAATATAGTCAAGGGATTTAATCTTGAAGGGAAATATATCATTCTGGATGACGCCGACTTTGAAAAGGCAAGCCCTGAGAAAAATAAATTATTGGCTATTGATCAATTCGTAAAAGTAGCCGAAATAGATCCTGTCTACTTTGAGGCACCCTATTATTTGGAGCCTCAGAAGAATGGTGAGAGCGCTTACAATCTGCTACTGGCAGCGCTTAAGAAATCAGCCATGGCAGGTGTAGGTACTTTTGTCATGCGAAATCGTGAAGCTTTAGGAATCTTGAGACCATATGAAAATGTACTGCTCTTTCAGCGAATGCGATATGCACAGGAAATCAGGAAAACTGATGAACTGAAAATTATGGATAAAGCTCCCAAACCCGCAGAACTAAAAATGGCGATGACACTGATAGATCAATTGAGTCAAAAATTTGATCCCGGAAAATATAAAGATGAATATTCCAGTGAATTAATGAAGGTTATAAAAGCTAAGGCTAAAGGTGTAAAATCAAGTGAAGTAAGACACGTGGCGACTACGTCAAAGTCTATAGATCTGATGGCGCAGTTAAAAGCCAGTTTATCCGCCTCAAAATCCAAATAATATGTGTGCTCTAGAAAAATACAATGAAAAGCGAGACTTCAAACAAACCGCTGAACCTGAGGGAAAATTAAAGAAAAATAGTTCTACACTTCGCTTCGTGATACAGCGTCACGCTGCCAATCATCTGCACTATGATTTTCGACTCGAAATGGAAGGAGTGCTTAAAAGCTGGGCAGTTCCAAAAGGACCTTCACTCAATCCGCATGACAAGAGACTAGCCATGATGGTCGAGGACCATCCCTATGACTACCGAACCTTTGAGGGAAGTATTCCCGAAGGTAATTACGGTGCAGGGCAAGTAGAGATATGGGATGAAGGAACTTACGATTCGCTTAATGCGAAAGACGATGAAAATAAAGAGAAAGTATTACTAAAAGAATTAAAATCAGGGTCGTTAAAAATTATTTTAAAGGGGAAAAAACTAAAAGGCGAATTTGCATTAGTTAAAATAAAAAATAGTGAGCAGGGTAATGCCTGGCTGCTCATCAAGCACAATGATAAATATGCCATAGAGAGCGAATATGACGCAGAGGAGCACGTGAATAAAAACAGTAAAGTATCCAAATACTTAGATAATAAAAGTTCAAAAAAAAAAGTAATCGCCAAGTCACCATCAAAAAAAAAGTAAGAAATTTTACTCCGTATCTCAGCGGACAAAAAAAGTTTGACTCATTTATTCAACCCATGTTGGCTACCGTTACCGAAAAGCCGTTTGATGATGCTGAGTGGATCTTCGAAATAAAGTGGGACGGATATAGAGCTATTGCTGAAATAGATGATTCCATCAGAATGTATTCCCGCAATGGCCTCAATTTTGAAGGTAAGTATCCTACCGTTTGGGAAGGACTTCAGGCACAGCAGCATCGAATGGTCCTGGATGGGGAATTAGTCGTATTTAACGATCAAGGGTTGCCGGACTTTCAGCTCCTTCAGCAATTCAAAATTAGACCACACCTTCCGGTATATTATCAGGTATTTGATTTGCTCTCTCTCAATGGCACTTCAACTGAATCACTCAGTGTTCTCCAGCGTAAAGAATTATTGAAAGAAGCGCTAGTTGAAAATGAATATATCAGCTATTGCGATCACGTGGTGAAAGATGGAGTTGAATTTTTTGAACTCATCAGACAGCGACAGATGGAAGGGATAATTGCTAAAAATGTCCACAGCACCTATATTGAAGGAAGAAGAAGTACAGATTGGTTAAAAATAAAATTTACCCAAATGGAAGACGTGATTATCTGTGGATTTACCGCTCCTTCAGGGTCGAGAAGCTATTTTGGCTCGCTCATCCTAGGTAGATATGAAGACGAAAAGTTGGTCTATTGTGGTCACACAGGTACCGGTTTCACTGAAAATACTTTAGCTGATATGTATGAAGTTTTATCTAATCTAGTAACTGATAAAATCCCTTTTGAACGAAAGCCAGCTGTAAATGCTGCACCGACCTGGGTTTTACCTGAATTAATATGTACCATTAAATTTACTGAAATCACCCGTGATGGTATCTTTCGGCATCCGGTCTTTGTTGGACTACGACCCGAATTAGTTATAGACGATATCAAAAACAAAAAGACATTAAAAAACTCCAAACAAACTAAATCTGAAAATAAAATGCCAAAGAAAACAATTGATAAGGACAAAATCCGCAAGATAGATGGCAATGAAGTCATATTGACGAACCAAACCAAAATATACTGGCCGGGAGAGGGATACACTAAAGGTGACCTGATCAACTACTATGATAAAATGGCAAAATACATTTTACCATATTTAAAAAACCGACCCGAAAGCTTGAATCGCTTCCCCAGTGGTATCACCGGTGAAAGTTTCTATCAGAAAGATGCAGGAGATCATGCACCTGAGTGGGTGCAAACAAAAACTTTGTATTCTGAGAGTGCAGATAAGGATATCGACTATATCATCTGCAATAATAAATCGACACTGCTATATTTGGCAAATCTAGGTTGTATCGAATTGAATCCCTGGAACAGTACTTTGGAGCACTTGGATAATCCCGATTTCCTGATTATGGATCTCGACCCTTCAGAAAATAATTCCTTTGAAGATGTAATCGAAACAGCGCTTACAGTGCATGAGATATTGGAGTCAGCAGGTGCCAGGCACTATGTGAAGACTTCAGGCTCGACGGGACTACACATCTATATACCTTTAGGCGCTAAATACGATTATAAGCAAGCTCGAGACTTTGCACATTTGATAGCAGTAAAGACTGTAGAATTATTGCCCGATATTACTACTATAGAACGTAGCCTGCAGAAAAGAGATAAAGGGAAATTATACGTAGATTATCTGCAAAATAAAAAAGGACAAACTATAGCCAGTCCCTATAGTGTACGTCCAAAGCCCGGTGCTACTGCCTCAGCACCATTGGAATGGAAAGAGGTAAAGCACGGACTTGAACCGGCACAGTTTGACATACATACTTTACCGGCTCGTGTAGAAAAAATCGGCGATCTATTTAAACCAGTGTTGGGAAGAGGAATTAATTTGGAAAAGATTTTGAATAATTTAGCATAATTGACAATTGATGGTTTAATTATTGAAAAGTGATAAATTGAGCACTTTAATTGTTGATTTGGTCTAGCCTTCCACCCTTCTCACCAACTAACTTTCTCACCCGCTCACTTTTTCACTTCTTCACCTTCTCTCTTTTTCCAATGATATATGCTAAGACATTTTCCCGCTGATCACGCAGATCGACGCAGAAGTATCTGATTAGGGCAATGTCTAATA
>DAOLZQ010000024.1:0-32196 GCA_035426385.1 Saprospiraceae bacterium | reverse complement strand
AAAGACCAAAGACTAATGGCTACTTCTCAGTTTCTTCTTTTCAAAGTATTGAATGACGAAATATATAAGACTAAGAACAACCAAATATAAAAAGGTAATTAACATCTCATTTCTACTCAAGTTAGATAAAAAGTACAGGCAAATAATAAGTGAAAGTATAGGAACTGTCAATCCGCCTGGAATTTTAAATTCGCCCCTTTCACTGATATATCCTCTGCGTAATTTAATCACCGATAGCGAAACGCCCACATACAGAAGCAAAACTGCACCGGTTGCAATTATAGCTAATTCTTTAAATCCTCCAAAAATTGAAATACAAAATCCAATAGTTGCGTAGATTAAAATAGCTACATACGGCGTTCTGAATCTCTTGTGAATTCTGGTCAGAAGAGTTATAGGAACTACTCTGTCCCTTCCCAAAGCAAATACAAGTCTGGGGTTATTCAGCAATTCACCACTCATAAATCCCAGCATAGATATAGCTGCGCCCATAAATAGCAACATATAACCAATAGGTCCAAAAACCACTTTACCCGTCTCTGCAAGTGGATTGTCCGGGTAATCGGCAAGGCTACTTCCCATAACACCCTGAGATACTGTTTGGATTAAAATATAAAATATTAATACAACCACAATGCTCAGTATAACCGCTCTTGGAATGGTGCGCTTGGGATTTAGGATTTCGCCTCCTACTGTCAATCCAATTTCGGCGCCTTGAAAAGCAAAAAATAAAATTAAACAAGTAGCCCCGAAAGATTCCCAAGTGGGAAATTCATTCCAGTACAGATTGGCGCCCGAGACATCCTTCCAGCCAATAATTACTAATAATAAGAGGGGGGTTAACTTGGTAATCGTGAGCAATTTCACCACTCCAATTCCTTGTTTAATACCAAGTATATTAATACCGGCCAAGCCGAAGAATATTATAAATAGCGAAAGAATTCGAACATATTCATTTTTAAATATGGGTGCTACAGCACCTAATACGCCTATTAATGCATTGGCTACTGCACCATCTGCAGTAAAAGTACCAAGTAGATAAATAAACCCAAATATAAATCCCGGAAATTTACCAAAAGCGGTCTCTATATAAGTATAGCCGCCTCCTGAGTTATTTACTTTACTACCCGCCTCTGCAAAGCATAGCATGACTAAGGTTATGAGAAACCCACAAAATAAATACGCTAAGATACCGGTCTTACCCATATTCGCAGCCACGATAGCCGGCAGAACAAATATACCTGCGCCTACTATGACATTCACGATATTTGCTGTGAGACCCCAGACACCAATGGATCGTACTAAACCGTCTTCTTCTAATTTCATCGCTGGATTTCTATACTAATGTATTGCATAGATAAGAATTTTTCACAGTAATGAAATAATTTTAAGAAAAATATTCTGATTTATAGTCAAAAGAAATAGAACCTACAACCGGATAAATTATAGCTTTATTATGATTCAAAATTAAAAAGTACCCGTCCGATCGGGAGGTCTCTACAATATTGACTGAAAAGTCTTATGCAGATTTGAAGTTTTCAATTTCAACTCCTTCGATCGAACAAGCGTACTTAATCTGATATTTTTACCAAAGCCAATGCCTCGTATAAATCTTTTTACATGCCACTTAACTTAGGCTGAGCTAGCCACAGCTCTGATTCAGAGCCGTCAGTAACAGCCAGCCAATCCTTCATGAATTGATCCCAGCCTCCCTTACCGTAAACCTCATCGAATTTTTTCGGCAGCGCATTGTCGGTGCTGATCCAAGCTGATTTTCCAAAAAAGGATACCACTGCAATATCCTTACCCTCTTTAGTACTTGAGAACTCATTGGTAAAGACACCATAAGCTTCATTTGGCAATTTGTCCGTATAGACCTTCTTGATCTTAGCGATCAGAGCAAGTGCTTCCTTCATCTTACCTCGCTTGACGTCATAGTAATCTACCACCAGGCCTTTGACTGCATTCTCATTAAATCGAGATAGTTCGGATTTCTCCTGCCAGTAACTCTGATTACTCTGAGGAGTTAAATATTGCAACACATTGGCATTCCAATCCGCATCATGATCATTGTCAGCGGGTCGTTTATCCATAGCACTCCAAGTCGTCTCGCCCATAGACCAAATATAACTGCCTGCATTCGGTCCACTCATGATTAAGTAAACCATGGCGCGATAATCCCCCTTTCCATGATATTTCTTATTGTGCGCAGCTAGTCCTGCCTCAAACTGATTTTGTTGTGCAGGATTGGGAACTAACAATGTGTTCTCGAAAATTTTATACTCTGCACTGCTTTGCGACATGCACAAGAAGGGTAAGAAAAGAAATAAATAGAAAAATTTTTTCATGTGAATTGAATTTATGCCCATTTATTTTTGGACAGGTTAGTAATGAATTTTTATGTATAATTATTTACATCTTAAGATGACGTTTATTATCTTGCTCTTTGATACAATCCAACTTCATTTACGCTCGCATACATGGCATATAATCAACTAAGTTTATCGTCTAAATTCTGAATTATTTTAGCGTTATAAATATTTCCGAGATTAAATATGTCTCTAATCTAATTAGTAAAATAGAGCTCGACTGAATATTTTATTTGCAAAAATAACAGGCTTAAAGTCGCTTATAAAGTCACCAGTCTGTAAATGACATGACTAAGATAGCCGGAATAAACGGCTGGGTAACTCAACTTAGGACGAATAGGACTATAAACTGTCCGAACGTGAGGAACTACTGACCGAAGGCAATTTTAAACTAAGCTTACGAATATGAATTTTACCTATTGAGCTGTATAGTTCAGAGAGTCCATAAATAATAGCCTCTCCTATATCATAAATTAGTATCAATGGTCTTAAATAGTTTGTAGGCGCTTGAGCAATTCATCACGCATCACCTTACTCACGGGGATATTTTTCTTTGAAATGACTACATGTGTGGCCGCCACTTCCTCTATCTGTGACAGATTGACAATATAGGAGCGGTGTATCCTCAGAAAATGTTGAGGCGAGAGCTTTTCGTCTATATCCTTTAGTGTCATCACCAGCAAATACTCTTTTCCCCTTGTGAAAATACGGCAATAATTGCGCTCTGCTTCAATATAAAATAGGTCTTTGATATCAATTTTAACCATTTTTTCATTGTGACGAACAAAGATGCGGTCATCTAAAATAAAATTGTCAGCAGGCAAGATATCAGCACCACTGATCCCCTCGCTATAAGTCGATGCGGTCATGTGTTCAATGGTCAGTTCAATGGCCCGTTGCAAATCCAATTTTTTAAAAGGCTTTGATATAAAGGCATACGGATGCGTCTCCTTGGCGCGGTTAAATGATTCCTTATCCGCATTGGCAGTCAAATAGATAATCGGAATAGTAAATTCCTTTTGAATTTCCTGCGCAGTTTCTATGCCATCCAGTTTTCCTTTCAATTGGATATCTAAAAGTACCAAATCAGGCCTTTCAATTTTTATGTGTGAAAGCGCTTCTTCGCCCCGGGGTAAAATGCCGGTCACTTCATAACCCAACTCGGTTAGTTGCAGCGAAATGTGCGCAGCAATAATCATCTCATCCTCTACAATCAGAATTTTAATTCTTTCCTCAATCATGCAACTTTAAAGTTTTTAAAATTGAAAAATACAGCAGTCCCATTTTGATTATCTTCCGAGATTGTCCCGTTTAGCTGTTGAGTAAGTAGCTGTATCAATTGAGTGCCAAATCCTGTTCCTTGTGGTTTGGCATCTTTACTCTTCCCGACGCCATTATCTGATACATTTAAAAGTAAATTGTCATTTTCCTTTTTGAGGCTGATGTTTATTTGACCACTATTCCTTTCAGGAAAACCATATTTTATCGCATTGACTAATAGTTCATTTACGATCAATCCAATAGGAACTGCTGTATCTACATCCAGATTCAACTCCTCCATGGCGCACTCTATTTTGACCTTGTCCTCTGCATTGAAAGAATCGAGAACACCCTCGCCTAAATTGATAAAATAATCCTTCATTTCAATAGCCCCCAAGTTAGTCCCCTGATAAAGTCGCTGGTGGATGATACCCATACTCTGCACTCTATTTTGGCTCGCAAGCATCGCATCCTTGCTGCTGCCATCAGGCATTTGAGCCGATTGGAGTGCGATCAGGCTTTTGACCATTTCCAGATTATTCTTGACTCGATGATGGATTTCCTTTAGCAATAATTCATTTTGTTGGTTCTTTGTATCCAGGGCAATATTTAACAAGGATAAGGCCTTCCGCTTCTTCCTGATATTTTTTATTGTAAAATACATTCCAAATGTGATGACACCAAATAGAGCAGCCAAGCTTACATACAGCAATTGAGTTCGTTGTTGGTGTTGGATCGTGAGTATCTGCTCATTTATAGTTGCTTCCTTTTTGACAGTTTCGTACTTGGTCAACAGTTCGCTCATGGTCTTATCACTCTCTACCGATACAATACTGTCGTGTAGGTACCTTGACTTTTTCTGGAAATTAAGTGCCATTGGGAAGTTGTGCAATTTCTCATAAATAGTACTCAGGTGCGTATAACTTTCGGGAAGGTTGGGGAGATCACCACTAGCTTCCATCAAGCTCACCGTCTTGAGTTGGTAGGGAAGTGCCCTTTGATAATTCCCCATCAACAGATTTACTTCACCGAGATTGGCTGTGACTGAATTTATTGCATTTTGGTAACCGGTCGCCTCTGCCAGATGCAGCGCCTCGGAATAATCTTCAAGTGCCTCTCTATAGCGGTGCATTCTTTTCTGCACATTTCCATGATTGTTATAAAAATCTGAGAGAGCCATCTGATCAAACCCATTTTTCTTTGCCAACATGAGCGCTTGATCAAAATAAGTATAAGCCTCTTGGAAATTGGACATCGCGAGACTCGCAGCACCCGCCGCAGTATAGGCATAGACCAATTCTTGCTGCAAATTATTGCTGCGTGCTATTTCAATTGCCTTCTTAGCATAGACTACAGCTTCTTCTTGGCGGCCTTGATCCAATACATCATTAGATACCCGCTCATAAGCCCCAGCTATACCAAGCGGATCCTTTATCTCCTCCATAATGTGTAGAGCGGTCAAGTCAGCTTCAAGTGCCTTGTCCAGTTCTCCTCTCTTTTTAAAAACCCATGCAATCTTAAAATAGGTAGACGCCTGCCCTTTCTTATTGCCCAGTGACTGATAGCCTCCCTCAGCCTTGTCAAAATAAAACGAGGCTGAATCCAACTCCAATCTATTGGCATGAATCCGCCCTTTCATCTCGTAAAATTGGGGCTGCCATTTCTTACTTTTAACCTGATCTGCCAATTTCACCCCTTGACGGGCAAAAACAATTGCGCTATCCAGATTTATATTCGATAGTGTCTTTACTATTTCATTAAGTATGGACAACTTGACTTCGTTGTCCTTGGTAGTTTTCAAGACGGCACTCAAACTATCCAAATTTACTTCCTGAGCTGATAATAAATTTAGCGAAAGGAGAAATAAACAGGAAATCAAAGCTACTCGCCTACTATGAATAGGATAACCCGCTATTTTCTTTTGAATCCAGCTAAGCCCAATGAGGTATTTTTGAATGAAAGGGTACGAGAAGAGCTTCATTTTTAGCCGGATTAATTCGCTAAATGCACCTAAATGTAGTTAAATTTCAAATGTTAATGAATCTAATTTTCACTAATTGCCTTGATGAACAAGGAGTTAAATAAGAGCTGTAAGTATGCTATTCTGAGTTTACGGCAAGCTCAAACTATATGCTGCGGACAATTTGACTTTTTGTCAGAGAGCTAGGGATTATCTATCTGCTCTCTATTATTTCGGTATAGAAAAACAATCGTTCGAAGTCAGACTAGAGCGCTGCTTCCGGTGTAGGATTGAAGCTGTCAAATTTAGTCATATCCACCACCGTGGTTTGCAACTCTGCAGAATCAATATAGACTGGTATAAACTTAGCGCCATTGGTGATCTCATCCACATGATAAGAGGTGCGTGCGATCACTGTATTCGAAAAATCCTCATCAAAGGCTTTTACAAAGACGATCATTTCAAACTCGGCTTTATCTAGTTCTTCCAACGTCATCCCATGGATGGGGCTGTCTTCATTAATGGGGTGCACCACCGTCCAGGTCAAGTACAAGGTCGTAAGTGTATTAAATTGCAAGGGAAGATCTACATATTTATTGACCCTTTTGCCATTCTCTTCCAACATGAGGCTACCCGTGATCTTCACCTCCACTTCACTGAGGGTAGCGCCCTTGATGGGAGCCAAGCGAAACATAAGGCCACGCCCTTCCTTAAATGGAGCTATGACAGCCTGCTTAGTAAACCGGATATAAGCACGTGGCTTTACAAAACGCCCATACAGTAAGCCGGTGACTAAAGCCAAAGTAAGGATACCGATTAATGCTTCTGTGGAAGCTATAGTATTTGTGGGGAGACCTACCGGACTGACGCGTCCATAACCGACAGTAGTCAGTGTCTGAGAACTAAAAAAATAGGCTTCTTCAAAATTTTCAAGTGGTGATCCTTGTATCAATCCTGCCAAATGATCCAGGCAAAACCAATAATAAATCAACGCAAAAATAAAATTGATGATCGCGTAATAAGCAAAAATAAAAAAGATAAATTTCCAGCCGGGAATGTTAATCAGATAATGATAGACACTGTGCCTCTGAAATATAGTCTTATTTACAAACTGAATATTGGCTGTACCGTCCTTATTTACAAATCGGCCAAATTTATTTGACACAACTGAATTTAAGCCGGTATTCTCGACTGTCTTTCGATTTATATTATGGCGCCACAGTGACATTTCCGTCTAATTTTGACAGATAAATGTAGCATTAAATATTTCTCCGGAAGTAATAAAATGAACAAAGTATATACCTGAAGGAAAGTTGCTTGTATTTAATGACTCTACACTATCAGTAATTACCTTTTGAAGAATTATCCTACCACTGACATCTGAAACTATAAGTTTTCCGGGATGGATTAGATGGATACCGGGAGTTGAGATGTACAAGACGCCTCTGACAGGATTAGGATAAATTGCCAATGCATTGCTATTTAAGACATGATGCGATATAGCGGGTGTAAACTCAAACGCACCCTGATCGATAGCTGCACCGCTCTGTATCCTCGTTTTATTATTAACTGGATGCACGTAACTATCCACAGGCAATAGTGCATAACCCTCAGCAGAATCAAGTGCAGCACCGCCATCTATAGCTGGGGAAAGGGCAGTCAACTCATAATCATACGTTGACCTATTTACAAAATACATTGAATTAATGTCAGGACTGACCAGATTATGCATGCTATCTACAGTGATATTCTTGATTACCTTTCCGGCGCCTGAGAAAATATTATTGGCTATGAAAGTATAATCAGTACCAGCAGCAATATCAATGAATAGACCATTGACCGGCTTTTCATTGACCAGCGTATTATTCACACAGTAAAATCGGTTTTCCGCGTGAGTGAGCCCCTCCAGACCGTAGCCTATCAAATTACTATTCTCAGCTTTTGCACCTTGCATTAAAGTATTTCCAATGATTATGGCCACACCACCATTCGGCAGATCAATCAGCCTGCTTGAATTGCCCGTTTCTTCATCCATGATGCGATTGCAATAAATATAATTTTTAGTCGCTCTTGATTTTACCAGGTGACCAATAGAGCTGTGATGTGAATAATTATATCTGAAAATCAACTGGTCACAATGACCGATGTACAGATTGTGCGAATATCCATCACCGTAACCGCTATAAGCGAATTCAGAGTACTCGATTACTATAGTTCCCGTATCCGGATTATTGGTTAGCAGACCATTTTCGCAATGATGAAAATAACAATGGGATACAGACAAATTAATTCCCTCAAACCGGATTCCGGCACCATTCTTATCAGGAACAGCAGTATGTGAAAATTCGATATTCTCTACCTTGATATTGTTACCGGCAATGATCCATATCCCTTTCTTACCAATCGCCTGACCTTCGGCATTCAAGTGCGGTCGCCCATTGACACCTCTGATCAGTAAATCATTTGCTGTCCAGATCGCCAATCCTTCCTTACCCAAATATTCACCACCATCGATAGATATAGTATCACCTGACTGCACTACCTGTGCAAGGTATAATTGGTTCGGCGAAGCATAAGGCTTATCTATACCTATCTCAAAGTTATTGGCCAGTGTAAGTTGTGACATACTGATCAGAATAGCGCTACACATTAGGAGACGCCCAATACTATTATTCATTGAATTATTTTAGCATATTTAACAACAATCTGTCCCACAACACTCGACTTTATTTGCTGGCTTCTCACCATAAACTGTGAAGCTTCGGACACTCAACTCACTATTTCTGAAATTAGAAATTTCCTCAGCACTCAAATAATTCTGAAGTATATCATCCGGCAAGTAAATCTCTTTCTCTTTCTGAATGACTACATTTTCAAAACCGGCAGCTTCTATAAATTGCAGATACTCCTCCTTTTGTACAGCACCTGATACACAGCCGGCATACATCTCAGCCGCCTGACGGAGTGCAGGAGGCAGCGTACCGCGTAGTACAATGTCTGAAATACTGAAGTGTCCACCTGGCTTTAACACCCTATAAATATCAGAGAAGACAGCCGCTTTGTTTGGAACCAGATTGAGCACACAATTACTGACTATGACGTCTGCCTTAGCTGCCGTGACCGGCATGTGCTCTATATCGCCCTGCCGAAACTCCACATTATTATAACCCAACTTTTCAGCATTCCCTCTGGCCTTGTCTATCATCGCAGGAGTGAAATCAATACCGATAACCTTTCCGGTGGCTCCGGTTTCATTTCTTGCAACAAAGCAATCATTTCCCGCACCACTGCCCAGATCGATCACGACATCACCTGCCTTGATCTTGGCGAACTGGGTGGGGAGTCCACAACCCAACCCCAAGTCTGCATCGACGGCATATCCTTCCAGCTCATTGTAATCATCTGACATGATGTGATATACTTCTGTAGAGCAGCCACCCGCACCACAACAGGAAGATTCATTTGTCTCCTTATCTTGTAAGGCGATCTCACTGTATTTACTTCTTACACTTTCCTTTATTTCTTCTTCAGTTAGCATGATATAATTAGTTTAAGTTTTTAAAAATATATTTTAATCGCAACATAACGATACGTTACCTTAATAACTTAACAACACTTATCCAGTGCAGTTATGGAAGCTTGGAAAAAGCCGTTTATCGATTTCTCTGACTGTCGCCATTTTCGCTCATCGATACAATAGCAGATTCTGGGACCATCTATCTCCCCCTTTATAAGTCCCGCATCCTTTAGTTCTTTTAGATGCTGGGAGACAGTCGCCTGTGAGAGTGGCAGCACATCCACTATATCCCCGCAGATACAAGCTCTCTTCTTTAACAGAAGCTTAATGATAGCGATGCGAGCGGGATGCGACAGTGCCTTGGCAATCCTAGCCAATTGCTTGTCCTTTAGTGAGAATTCATTTGCTTTGGAGTATCCCATATCTTTAATTTATCGCAAAGTTACGATAAACGATTGAATGAGACAAATTTATTTTAGACCTCGCACTACTTATAAGCAAAATGGATCAGAATAAAATATGGACTTAGTAAAGAACCTGAGTTAGCGCAGCCTTTTAGTACCGAGAACTTATAAGCGGAAAGTCTGCAGCTTAATGCAATAGCTGAATTTTTTCTTCTACCAGATCTCTG
Source organism: Saprospiraceae bacterium (assembly GCA_035426385.1). Lineage (GTDB taxonomy): Bacteria > Bacteroidota > Bacteroidia > Chitinophagales > Saprospiraceae > Parvibacillus. The sequence goes on along the minus strand of DAOLZQ010000024.1, from coordinate 22,459 downwards.
AAAGGTCGGTATTTGGCCGCGAGGTAGAAATCATTTTTATCAATGTACCACTTATGATGGAAAGCTCCTTTCTTATACTCCACATAGATACCGCCCCAGTCACCGGCATCCGGCTGACCTAATCTGGTGGAGTCCTGATCCAGGAGGACTTGTGGCACTTGTAAGAGCAGATCTTTCACTTTTTGAAATTGTGAGTCGCGAAGTGGCACGAAATTCCCTTCATTGAGACCCGGATAAGCATACTCATCGCGAGTGTCTTCAGATAAGTCACAGCAAGTAAGCTTGTAAGTCTCCACGCACTCCTCACCTACACACTCACCATAGAAGTGGCCAAATATGAGAAAGTCTGGCTCATTGCTGATCTTCTCTTTCGTGCAGGAAGTCAAAACACCCATACTGAGCAGGAGAAAGATTAAAATACGTGTCATAATTTATGAGTTGAATGTGTTTCCAATATATAACGCATGTAATCATAAAATAGCTGTTTGGGACCGGAACAAAATACTTCTAGTCTTTGGTCTTTGGGGCGCTGCACTTCGTAAGTGCTGCTGTAGCGGTATAGTCCTTAGCAATTAGTCTTTGGCTTTTGATTTCTCGAAGGATAGTTTTCTTTGCCTATTTACCTATTGCCTACAGCTTATAGTTTACAGTAATTATTTTCGTGTCACATGACACAGTCACTTGCTTCAATTTTGGCTATTGCTTATAGCTACAGCAATTATTTTCCTGTTAGCATTAAATTCAATGAGCAGGTAATGAAAATGAAATACGAAACCAAATTTCTCATTTCTTATTCGGGCCAATTGGGCCTCATACCCCTGCGGCATACACTGATGAAGTCATATGAAACCAACTTCCTTCTTTTGGCATGATATAGCAAAGACTAAAAAGAAAATTGCAATTAGGTATATATCAATCATTAGAATTCAGGTAAATTTAGAACAATATGATTGAAAAGTAGGAATAGGCACACTAATCCTTTCTGATGAGCAGAAACTGTCTAATGAATTCTACTAAATGTACAGAGATACAAAATAATTAAGCCGATGGGACCTAATCCCTATTGAATTTAAAATATTCACTTAGTAAATGGTCCTTATTGCGCATCCAAGCTGACGCCATAGCCATACCTGCTACTGAGAATGTAATACCATTTCCTCCAAATCCAAGCACGAAATAAGTATTAGTAAAATGTTTGTGAGTACCTATATACGGCAAGCCATCCTTGGTCTCTCCAAATGTACCGGCCCAATTAAAGTCACGATAAAAGGGGTAGTCGGGCATGAACTTTCCAAGTGCCTTAAATAGCTCACCTTCCTTCCTGGAGATCATCGCATCACGCCGTGCGGCATTTTTATAATTTTCATCACCACCACCTACCAGCAGTCGATGGTCTGTTGTAGTACGCAGATACAGGTAAGGTTCATCTGTATTCCACACCAATAAGTTTTCCAGTCTTTTATATGCTTCCTCATTGGGCTCAGAAACCATAGCAAAAGTACTTTTCAGACTGACAAAATCATTCTTAATTAATTCCACAGCTTCATAACCCGGACAATATATTATTTTGCGCGCTACGATATTATGCCCTGAATCCGTAATAGCAATATTGTCGCTTTTCTGATATTTAACTCTCTTAATATTGCTCTTATCAAATACCCGCAGTCCCTTCTTAATGTTAAAGTCCAGCAAATCATGAGCCAACCTGAACGCATCTACACTGGCACCTTGCTGAGACAATATACCACTGTAAGTATTCTTAATCTGATACTCATCATATATCTCGGATGGATCCAACCAAGTGACCTCGAATCCCGCAGCACTTCGTGCTTTCAGTTCTTTTTGCAATAAGTTCCGATCTGATCTCCTGGAGGCGAAGTAGAGTGATTTTTTTCTTTCAAACCCCGCCTTGGAATTAATCTCTGTGGCTAACTCATCCAACTTGTCAATAGCATCATGACAGGCCTTGTAGCTCATAATAGCACCCACCCTGCCCACTTGATTTTCCAACTGAAAGAGTGGTACATCAATCTCATACTGCAGCATAGATGTAGTGACAGATGTGCTACCATTGCCTATCTCACGCCGGTCTATAAGCACAGTTTCATAGCCATCCTGAACCATCTGATGAGCGATAAGACTACCTGTAATGCCTCCCCCTACTACTAGAATATCACAGTTTATATCTTCTTTCAGGGAGGGGTAAGAAGAAATCAAACCATTCTTTACCAACCAAAATGGTTCATTTGACCGAATATCCATAAGTAGAAATTAAAACGATTATTTATATACAATTAAAGAAGACAACAATAAAAAGTTGTAAGCAACTTAAAAAAAACCGGCTTTGTAAAATTTACAAAGCCGGAACAACACTCAACATACTTAATTTTAAATTTTCATATTGTAAAAAATATATCTAAATCTTTAATTCTCCATCCACTCCACCATCATCCATCTTAGCTCCGGCTACCGCAGAGAATATCATTTTGATAGAAGCCCACAGTTTTCCATTTTTAGTATCCCAGTAATGCCCGCTTACAGGTGATACAGAAATAACTCTCACACGTGGATCATCCTTTCCTTCGAACCATGCATTTGCAAATTCTGTCCAGTGTGCTTCGATTGTAGCCTTATCCTGATGGATGCTAGCTAAACCGGTTAATTCCAGAAATTCGCTATTGGCATTGTTCTGAAAAGTTAAAAGCACCGTATGATTTTCCTTTATTTCATGGTTTTTATCACTTTCTGAGGAACTCAGAAACCACAAAGTACCGGCCTCATCCACTCCTTGCAACGCCATAGGTCTGCAATTAGAAACTGCATCTGTTGCTGTCCCTGAAGGAAAGGCAGTGTGAAAAAGACATATTCCACAGCGCTCTGCAAGTTCTTTAATTTTTGAAATAGCATCGGTTGAGGTCAAATCTTCCTTTGGTTGTTTATCCATGTCAGCCATAAGTAATATTATATTTATATGTTAGTTAATTATCCGTCTATTGCGTCTATATTAATCTCTGACTTTGCCAGTTTTGTCAGATTTTTATCGCAAGATTTTTCTTCATCTAGCGTCGCTAATAATAAATCAAGGGCATCTTTAAATCCGAGCGTTTTAGCATAAGTAGCTAATGTCCCATAGGTGGCAATCTCGTAGTGCTCTACTTTCTGCGAAGCAGCGATGATTGCAGCATCTCTCACTGCACCAGTGACGGTTTCCTCGAGAATACTGTCACCCTCTTTTAAGATACCTTCCATGGCCTCACATTTCACCGCCTTTGCTTTCTCTCCTATAGATTCAAATACCTGTTCTAGACGAGTGACCTGATTTTTTGTCTCCTCTAAATGATCGCCTATAGCTGCCTTCAGTTTTGCAGAGGTAGCATTTTTTTGCATTTTAGGCAATGCCTTTGTTAAGTGTTTTTCTGCCCAATAAATATCTTTCAAACCGTCGATAAAAAAATCTTTTAACTCTGTTGCTGCGTCTTTTTTTGCCGGTACCTTTTTTGTAGGCATCTTTTTATTTGTTGTTGATTGCATTATTATTATTTTTAGAATTTAAGTTTAAATTTATTCCTCATACAATGATTTCCCAAGTAGAAATATATGGCATTTTAATACACAGTGAATTACCTTCACCACCACCACACAGTGGAACTAGTATCTAAAAATTTAGATTCTGTAAAAAGAATATGCTATAAGAAATCCGGATCTAGACGCAAATTGAACTACTATAATTCATAACCCAATTTGAGATTAAAGAACAATAGATGATTGATTATTGTTTAAGTAAAATCAACTTTATTATATAAAATTCCAATGAAAGCACTTCAAAGCCCATAATCAACTAATAAACGTGCATAGATGTAATGATACCTAATGATGAAAAAGTAAAAGTAGAATATCATGGGGCACTATCTCAGGACTCAGCATGGGAGGGTAAACTTGCCTTCACTACCCTACCTATCGTAAGCCCTTGTACCAAAATACTGAATACGACCACGACATAAGTTACTACAAGGATCAACTCCTTTGTCTCAGAGTTGGGAATAGAGAGCGCCAGTGCTAATGAGAGGCCCCCACGGAGTCCACCCCACCAAATGATGGGCGCATCCTGGCGACTGATATTGACCAACCTCGGAATAATTAATATAGGAAGATACACTATCACTAATCGGGAAAACAAAACAATGGCGATAGTGATAAGCCCCAAAATAATATATAGCCAGTTAAACTCTATTACAAGTAGAACCAAGGCAATCAGAATAAATAAAATCGCATTAAGTATCACATCCACTAGTTCCCAAAATTTTGTCACATACTCCTGTGTAGTATCACTCATCGCTTCCCTTAGCCTGAAATTACCCACCATAAGTCCCATGACGACCATAGCCAGTGCGCCTGAGATGTGTATAAAGTTAAATACAGCAAAACCTGCCATAACAAACGCTAGAGTCAACAGAACTTCCGTCTCATAATGGTCAATCGACTTCAATAAGAGATGTAATATATAACCGAATAGAAGACCGAAGACGATACCGCCAACCGCCTCCTGAACAAAGAGTACCGTAAAATGTCCGGGCTCAAAAATCGAAGAACCTGATCGCACCATTTCCAACAAGGCGATAAACAGTACCACACCTATTCCATCATTAAAAAGACTCTCACCTACGATAGTGATTTCTGTTCTTTTGGGTACATTGGCTTTAGTCAGAATACCCAGTACTGCTATTGGATCAGTAGGTGAGATCAATGCACCGAAAAGCAAACAATACAAGAAATTAATGTCCAGACCTATTAATGAAGCTGCATAGAAAAATAATCCTGCGATAATCAAAGTAGAGAGTAACACACCGCCCAGTGCGAAAATACTAATGGCTCTCAACTGCCCTTTTATAGATGCCCAGTTGGTATGAAGAGAGCCTGCAAAAAGTAAAAACCCCAACAATACATTTAATATGATCTGATCAATATGAATCTTCTCAAGCTGTTCACTCAAGGCATCAATGGGGAAATCAAATATATTTCCCGCCGAAATAATGACTACAGATAGAATAGTAGATAACAAAAACAAGCCGATCACAAAAGGCAATTTTATCCAGCGCTGATTGATGTAAGCAAAAGCTGAAGAAAGAGATATCAGGAGAATCAGATATAGATAAGTTGTCATGGTCAATTTCTTTTATATACTTCTATAGTATCTACCTTAAGCTTCACCATAAGCCATCGTTGAAGACGACTAAAATCTGACTTTGACAATGGCTTGTCTGCACTATAAAATGCAGTCGGGGTAGTGTTCACAGTATCTGAAGCATTGTACACATGTTGATTAACTACTGATATTGATCGGATGGATGGAAAAATAGAATTTGCCTCTGGAAAAATATTATCCTTGCTGAGCCTGTAGCTCTGCAGCTCTGCACTTAACTGAGCGATGATTAATTTCTCTTTATTTTCATTGTTATTCTCTAAATCAGGCTTTATCTTTTTTTCTGCGAGAAATGCACTGTCCTGCCTGATGATGAGCCGTGTATTCTTCAAGTTGCATGAATCTAGTGATGAATTGAGTTTGGTAATTTCCTGTGTTGTAAACTTCCTTGATAAAAAGGCCAGCTCTATGAGCCGCGGTGATGTCTGATAATTAGTCTTCTGGAAGATGACGGTATTTCCTTTATTGTCAAACTCACGGGTGACAAAATCTTGGACAGATTTCTTAAATTGTTGCTCCTGATAAAAGTGGTAAGCAAAATAAATACTGGGCACTATTAACGCCATTGTAATAGCGGTCATCACCCAATGCAGACGGCGAGTCTGTCTTTCATCCAATTGTTTCGCTGCAGGATAATGCAAATATTTTACAATAATAAAAGTGGCAATACAGATAAATGTGCTGTTGATAGTATACAGGAACATGGCGCCGCCGAAATAAGTCCAATTTCCCACAGCCAGGCCATAACCCGCTGTACAAAGCGGTGGCATCAGTGCGGTGGCGATGGCCACTCCCGGTATGGGGTTACCTTTTTCCATTCTGGTAACAGCGATTACCCCAACCAGTCCCCCAAAAAAAGCGATCATCACATCATAGAAATTGGGAGATGTCCGGGAGATCAACTCAGATAGTGGATCCTTAAAAGGGGTCAACCAGAAGTATATAAAGGATACAGAGAGACCGACTACTGTAGCGACGAGTAGGTGAGTGAGTGATCTTCGCAGTAGCGTAAAATCATACATTCCTAAAGCGAATCCTGCGCCTACAATAGGGCCCATCAGAGGAGAAATAAGCATGGCACCGATGATCACTGCTGTAGAGTTTATATTGAGACCTACTGAAGCTACCAATATAGCGCACATCAGAATCCACAGATTTGGGCCTCGAAAAGCTATGTTGCTTCTGATATTAGCCAATACCTTCATTTTATCCTCCTCACCATTACGAAGATTGAATAGCGATTTTAGGTAATTGCTCATTCCTTTAGATTTGTCGGTGGAGGTATAGAAGTTATAGCAATGGGGATAGATTGCTGTGTACCGTATAGCTTGATCTCATGAATATTTGCCGGCATATTAAGCCCATTGGCAATTATAGCATTTTTTACATTGCTCATCACCCGACTGCGAATCATCATAGCTTTCTTTTTATAATCTTCAGAATCTATCCAAAATAATATTTTCAGATTGACAGTGCTCACGTCTAGTAAATCAGCCACTACAAAAGGATGGTGCTCTTCATCAAGGAGTACATCTGAAGTTCTGGTTACTGCTTCCAAGATTACTTTTTCTGCCCTAAGTATATCATCTGCATAATCAATGCCCACGATAAACTCCATGCGAAAAAATCCGTCCTCGGTGTAATTCAGCAAAGGTGTCTTGAGCAAAATACTATTCGGTACATACACGTCCTTGCCGTCAAAAGTTTTAATTTTCGTATACCGAAACTCCATCGAAACTACCTTACCGAAGATATCGCCACTCTGGATGGTATCATTTACATTGAAAGGCCTATTAAAGGATAAGATGATTCCAGAAATGAAATTCTCTCCGATATCTTTAAAAGCAAATCCAATAATAATAGCTGACGCGCCGGCTGCAGTTAGGAGTGTGTTAGCAATCCCTTGCAAGCCTGCGATGCGTAGCGCAAACATCACTGCGAGGATAACCAGGATTACCTTGATTGACTTAGACAGAAAATTGGTCATCAGTGGATCTCCTGTCTTCCTGGCAATTAGATTGCGCGATACCTGGGTTATTTTTTGAGCTATGAGAACGCCCAGTGCTACGATTAATATGGCGGTCAGATAACCGGGTACCTGAGTGAGAAAATTTAGCCAGGCTGCTCTAAAAGATTGAACTAAAAGAGAAGCATCGAGCTGTAAAAAAGTCAATAAAAACGACTGATTCATTATTGATCACTTTTGAGGTAAACCACTCGCTGAGGGAAGGGTATTTCAATCTGCTCCTGTTGAAAAGCTTCGAAAATCGCAATGCGTAAATCGCTTTTTAGCCCTTCTACGCGATATACATCTTGTACCCAAAAGTGCAAGGTAAAGTTGAGCGAAGAAGCCGCAAAATCATCCAGTCGTGTGAAAGGAGGATGCTCCGATGATATTCGATTATCTGCCTTAGCTATAGCTAGCAAAATCTCACTTACTTTACGAATATCAGAATTATATCCCACACCAACACTGACGTCAAATCTTGAAATAATGCGGTGGTGAGTCCAATTGATTAATTGATTTTTCGTGAGAATCGTATTTGGGACAATAATAAACTTTTCATCTCGGGTCAATACTGTGGTCGTGCGCAGATTGATTTCAGTAACCTTGCAAACCATATTATTTACCTCAATCACATCACCCACTTTGATAGATCCATCAACAAGAAGTATTATACCGGAGACAAAATCACTAAAGAGATTCTGCAGGCCCAATCCAATACCTACAAGTAAAGCTGCTGAACCCGCTAATAGTACGGTAAATTTAAATCCCAGTATATCAAATGCCAGCACAATGGCTACTACAGTCACTGTGTACTTGATCAGTGAGTAGAGCGCATATTTCTTAGACTCATCAAGTTTGTGAGACTTATAGATTAATTTTCTAAGTAAATACAGCAGAAATTTAATACCCACTATAAACAGTACCAAAAATAATACTGAAAATATCTCTATACTCACCGAGCCAATGGTGAATAACCTATAATTTAATATACTTTCGATATCCATAATTATTAATTGAATTCGTTAGATTTCTATCTACGCCACTACTTTATAGCTCAGAGATCAATGCGATGGGGAAATAAATGTACGTTATTTTGTGAAAAGTGGTATTACAGAGGCTTAAGAATATATGAAAATATTCTTAATCTCTCATTCCGAACGACTTAAGCGATATGGATCAAACACATAATATCAGCAGAAACCCCGTCTTAAACTTAATCAGTAACCACTTTAGTGAGGCTATAAAGGTCCCTTCGACGATCTTTGAGATTTCTTACACTGCCGTACTCGTGCAATTCATCTAATAGCCTCAAATCTACGTCGGCAATAAGTATCATCTCAGTATTGGGAGTCGCCTCACTCTTGATACCATTAGAAGGAAAGGCGAAGTCACTCGGTGTGAACACAGCGGACTGAGAATATTGAATATCCAGATTTTCCACTTGTGGCAGTGTGCCCACATTGCCGGTAATGGCCACGTAGCATTCATTTTCAATTGCTCTGGCCTCGGCACACTTGCGCACACGCATATATGCATTTTGAGTATCTGTCAAGAAAGGTACAAATAATATCTGCATGCCTTGATCAGCCAGCAATCGGGATAATTCGGGGAACTCAACATCATAACAAATCAATATTCCGACCTTACCTGCATCTGTTTCAAATACTTTAATTGTATCACCACCCTGAAGTCCCCAATATTTAATTTCATCCGGAGTGATGTGAATTTTTTCATATTGATCGATTTTACCATTACGATGGCATAGGAACCCGGTATTTCTCAGTACGCCATCGACATAAGAAGGCATACTACCGGCAACAATATTTACATTGTAGGAGACAGCCAGTTCTCTGAATCTTTGTTTAATCGCATCCGTATAGTTTGCTAATCCACGCATGGCCTCAGCTGAGTTTTTGTCATTCAGTCCAGCCATGAGTGGGCCGTTAAAATACTCCGGGAACATAGCAAAATCCGCTTTATAGCTGGAAATAGCATCGACAAAATATTCTGCCTGTTGAAATAATTCTTCCAGTGAATCGAACAGTCTCATCTTCCATTGAATCAAGCCCAGACGAATGTATTTAGTTTTATTTGAAATCTTCTTTTGATGTGGTTCGTACAGCACATTAATCCACTCCAGAAGTGCTCCATAAGTGTTGCTTTGAAAATCCTCCGGCAAGTAATTCTTGATTAATTTTTTCAAATGAAAATCATTGCTCAGTTGAAAATTCAATACAGGATCATGAATTTCCTTATCCTTCACTTTCTCAACATATTGCTTTGGTGTCAAATCATCTTTATAGTTGTGGTAGTTTGGCATCCTACCACCAAACAAAATATTCTCAAGATTTAACCGCTCACAGAGCGCCTTGCGAGTATCATACAGACGCCTGCCCAGTCTCAACCCTCTGAACTCAGGATTGATAAATACTTCTATACCATAGAGAGTATTGCCACTGTCTGTATGAGTACTAAAAGTATAATCTCCGGTCACCTCCTTATATGAATGGATGTCATCCAATACATCACCATCTATAATTATCGAGAGTGCACATCCGGCTATCTTATCATCGCATAGGATTACAAACTGACCTTCCGGAAATAATTTCAATAACTTCTGAATAGTAGCCAATTCCCAATATCCTCCCTGCCAGTCCGGATAGGAGGCTTTCATCACACTAAGTAATTGCTCGAATTGTTCAATAGTGAGGTTTTCTATTTTTATATTTTTTACCATTCTTTGATTTAACTAATTTTTATTTTAATTGAGTAATTTAAAAGCAGGAATATAGGTACTCCATTGTATCGAAAAGCGTGTGATATGAAGTAATGATATGACTCTAGAATTATAAACCTAACGCTGTTATTTAGATATAGTCCATAACCAATTCCAATAGGGCTAACCCAATATTAACATAAAATTAAAATTTATATATTATAAGTAAATTGAGAATATACTTTCAATTATATTCTGATTTTAGAACAATAAAATATATCCTAATTTGCTATTCTTTTGAAATTTTCGTCAAAGCAGAACCTTTGTGAGCTGCAATGTGATCAGTCTTATTGCTTTTGATCTCATACTGAGGATCATCTTCTGAAGCATGGTGTGTATACCCTTTGTATTGAAAGTCCTTAGTATGAACCTTTATAATATGCCCTGACACTCGGCCTGCCTCTGAGTTCCAGGATACGTCATCTCCAATTTTAAAATCCTTTGCCATTGTATATACTATTTTTTATTGATCTCATATTATTGAGTAACAAAAGAAATATGATAAAGATCATAAAATAATGAAAGATAAATTTGTCCTTAATTAGCAGACCAAACCTATCTTTGTGTCAAATTTTTGCATAAATGAATTATAAATTTCAATACTTTACGATGTCAAGCCTACTTTCTATACTTACACTGTCGATTGCTTTTATGTACTCAGGAGCGTTGCTGCAGGCTCAGGATACACTATCTCCGGACAATAAATTCTTGCTGTCGGGACAGCTGCGTACCAGAGGAGAACTGCGAGATGGTACCTTCAGGCCAATAGAGGCGGATGAGAAACCGGCAGCTCTTATCAGTGATCGCATCCGACTGACTCTGGATTATAGCTTTCGGGATAAAATCCGAGTAAAAATATCACCTCAGAGCGTGGGTATCTGGGGTCAGTCTCCTCTAGTGCAGGGCGCAGAAAACAGCGGAAGCCAATTCTCGCTTTTTGAAGCTTGGGCCGGTTTTTCTCTGGGCAGTTACTGGAGTACACAGATCGGTCGTCAAATAATATCGCTGGATGACGAGCGCTTCTTTGGTGAACTGGACTGGGCACAGGGCGCTAGAGCACACGATGCGCTTGCAATTCACTTTGCAAAAAATAAATATGAAGCCAAAGCATTCTTCGCCTACAATCAGAATTATAAAACCTTGTATGGCAATAACCTCAGCAACCCGAGCGGAAATCTATATAGCACTAATGACGCTACACCATACAAATGGATGCAGACATTGTGGACCAAGCTTCCAATCAATGACCACAATAAAATGTCATTGCTGATCAATAATTTGGGATTTCAAGGAGCAACTACAAAGACAGATAGCGCAAAAACCTATTTTCAACAGACACTGGGTGCCAACTATTTTTATTCAGGCAGTAAACTTAATGCTAACATCTCCGCCTATTACCAAATGAATGACAATGCAGCAGGTAAAGCGACCAATGCCTATTTAATGGCAGGATACGCTGGGTATGCGGTCACACATCAGTGGAATATAGGTCTGGGAACAGACTTAGTGAGCGGAAACGATGTGGGTGAGCCACTGATTAAAAATAATTCTTTCACACCTTATTTTGGCACCAGCCATAAATTCTACGGATCGATGGATTATTATTACGCCGGTAGTGGGCACAAGGGTGCAGGACTTTCTGATAATTATTTAAAAATAGCTTTCAAGCCAAAATCAACACTTTTATTGTCTCTCGCCCTACATCAATTCTTTACCCCAAGCGTTATTAAGGATAATTCAACAGAATACAATAAAAACTTGGGACAGGAGCTCGATTTAGGATTCTCATATAAAATCAATAAATTTGCAGCAATAACCGGCGGTTATTCAGCATATCTGACCACACCAACCATCAATTACCTGAAAAACACTCCTTCTGCAAATAAATTGCAAAATTGGGTGTGGCTGGGACTGAACGTAACCCCTACTTTTTTTGAAACTAAATATTAATTATTCTTATATCTAAAAAACAAATTTAATATGAACAAGTATCTATTGTATTGCACCGTAGCCAGTCTCCTGACTTTCTTCGCCTGCAAGAACAACACTGATGGAAGTAAGAGCGGAGGCGCTACTATCGATATGGTGACAGAGGGTAGTGCCGAGATTGCCGATATCACGGGCGCACCAAAAGTACCTGCACCGGTAGGCGACAGAGGTCCCAAAAAATGGATTGTAAACCTGGAAACTACAGAGATCGAAGGACCACTGGCAGATAGTGCCACTTATAAGTTCTGGACTTTCAATAATTTAGTACCGGGTAGCTTCATCCGTGTAAGAGAAGGTGATGAGATCGAATTACACCTGAAAAATGCGGCAAACAGTGTGATGCCCCACAATATTGACCTGCACGCAGTCAATGGCCCGGGAGGAGGCGCTGAAGCTACTTTTGCCGCACCTGGCAAGGAGGCAGTCTTTACTTTCAAAGCGCTCAATCCAGGCTTGTACGTATATCACTGTGCTGCACCGCCGGTACCCATGCACATAGCAAATGGTATGTATGGCCTTATCTTGGTAGAGCCCAGCGGTGGCTTGAAAAAAGTGGACCGTGAATATTACATCATGCAAGGTGAATTTTATACTAAGAATAAAACCGGAACCCCCGGTCTGCAAGAATTTGACAACGACAAGGGAAATACCGAAATCCCGGATTATGTGCTCTTCAATGGTAGAAAAGGCTCTATGTTAGGTGCCAATATGCTGGAAGCTAAAGTCGGTGAGACCATTCGATTATTCGTCGGAAATGGCGGACCAAATCTGGTTTCTTCATTTCACGTGATCGGTGAAATTTTCGACAATGTATATCAGGAAGGCGGATCTACTGTTACTCACAATGTTCAGACTACTCTTATTCCGGCAGGTGGAGCCGCTATTGTTGAATTTAAGGTAGATGTACCAGGTGAATACAATATCGTAGATCACTCAATCTTCCGTGCATTCAATAAAGGAGCAATAGGAAAAATAAAAGTTACAGGTGAAGAAAACCCTAAAGTTTTTAAACACGGAACGTTCTAACCCACAATTAATAAATTTCTCATGATACACAGGCTTTTCCCAGTACTTGCACTCCTATTTTTGTTGTCATCCTGTCAGAAGGAAGTACAGGAAAAGCCTGTTGCCATGGAGGTAGCTCCAGATACGATCCTATCCATAGTCACTCACACCAAAATGGTGCTGATCACCGGCGGGTCTTATAAACCGTTTTTCGGCACAGACTCGGCTATAGTCAATGTTACTCCCTTTCTGATGGATGAAAAACCGGTCACCAACCGCGAATTTTTGACTTTCGTAAAAGCCAATCCTCAATGGGGTAAATCGCAGATCAAACGACTGTTTGCCGATGAATCATACTTAAAGGAATGGGTATCGGATACCATTTTACCGCTCAATAGTAATCCTGATGCGCCCGTATGCAGTGTGTCCTGGTTTGCTGCCAAGGCCTATGCTGAGAGTGTGCAAAAGCGACTCCCTACTCTGGACGAATGGGAATATGTGGCCAGGGCAAATGAAAAAAAGGTAGATGCGCGCAAAGAAAAGGACTATTCCGATCGGATTATTGAACTGTATATGATTAAAGATCGGCAATATAATCCGGTAAAGCACAGCGTTCCAAATTATTGGGGTGTGTATGATATGTTTGACCTTATCTGGGAATGGACGGATGATTTTAATTCTGTACTGACCACCGGCGATTCACGAGAATCCTCTTATGACAATAAGGGTCTCTTCTGCGCCGGCGCTGCGACTAATGCCACTGATCTGATGAACTATGCAGCATTCATGCGCTTTGGGTTTAGAACAAGCCTGAAAGCAGATTATACAGTTAGCAATCTGGGGTTCAGATGTGCTAAAGACACCTTAAATTCAACAAAATGAATAAGATATTATTTTCCTTTCTCACTTGCTTATTTTTCTTGATCTCATGCAAAGATAACCCTAAGGCACCGGCTCCTTTGCCTTCCAATTCCATCTTTAATCTACAGACCACCTGGCAAAACCAGGACAATGAGTCACTAAAGCTCAAGGACCTCAGAGGCAAGACACTCGTAGTGGTCATGATCTATACCAGTTGTCAGTTTGCCTGCCCGATGCTGGTGGCCAATATGAAAAAGATAGAAAAGAAAATAGATCCTTCCAACCTGTCTAAAGTATCTATGGTACTGGTTTCTATCGACCCTAAAACTGATACACCTGAGCGTCTTAAGTCATTTGCTAAAGACAATAATATGGATGATAAGCAATGGATATTCCTGCGGGGTGATGAAAAGAGCACTCAGGAATTTGCCAATGTTCTATCAATGAAGTACAAAAAGATCTCACCTATTGACTTTTCTCATTCCAACATCATTACCATCTTTAGCCCGGATGGCCAGATGCAAAGTCAAGAAGAAGGTCTGGATATCAATACAGCCAGCGTCGCTACTAAAGTGAACGATGTAGTCAAAAAGGGCTGATCAGCTTACCCGGCATTTTTTCTTACTAACGCTTGTTCGTATTCAAATTTTTCACATTCTGACTCAGGATTTACTGTTGGCACTTCAGTAGACTTCCCGCGATCATTTAGGCCTACGAAAGTAAAATAGGCATCACTAATTTCGTATATATTGGCAGACAGGTAATTACGAGCAGTAGCAGTAACTTTGATTTCCATAGAAGTACGGAAAGCACGGGTGATCTTCGCTCTGATAGTGATCACATCGCCCACCTTGGCAGCTTCGCGGAAAGAAACTTTATTGATCATCGCAGTGACACAGACTTTATCACTATGTATCTGTGCACATACTGCCGCGGCTACGTCCATCCATTCCACCAGTCTCCCACCCATCAGTATACCCACCGGATTAGTGTCATTGGGGCATACTATCTCTGTTTTGATGGTTTCGGATAGTGAAGGAGTCTTATTTTTAGTTCTATGCATGCTATATATTAATTAGTCCTGGTGTAATACTATCACCTCATGTGGTAATAAATTTTGTAAATTTACTAGTTAAAGATAGATTTGTCCTTATTTTACTTAATGAATTCCGGAAATATTAAAATTGGTCTTCTGCTCGTGCTGATTATTACGTTCCTTTGTTATTCAGGGATACTCTATACTCGTGTCGTGCAGCCGGTCGGTGCCTCATTTGCCAGAGCTGATGCCGGCAAGCACCTCTGGCAGTCTTACAACTGTCAGGCTTGCCATCAAGTGTATGGACTGGGTGGTTATCTGGGACCTGACCTGACGAATGAGTATTCTACAAGAGGGCCCGATCTAATTAAAGCTTTTTTAAAAAGCGGCACTAATGTGATGCCCGACTTCCATTTTACAGACGCAGAAATACAAGCACTTACAGACTACTTACAGTCAATAGATGCCACCGGAATCGCCGATCCTAAACATTTTAAAACAAATTATGACGGAACCATTCAATAGAGAAAGAAGTCTTCCCTCATACCTGATACTATTTGGTCTTGTGCTGATTATTCTGACGTTTAGTTTTGGTATTATTGGCGCACTGCAATATGTATTTCCGGGCCTACTGCGACAAAGCCTTTCATTCGAATATACGCGTCCACTGCACGTATCTTCTGCCGTATTCTGGATCATAATGTGCGCAAGCGGAGCCGTACTAACCTATATGCAAGAATATTCAAAGAAGGGACTTTATTCCATCAAACTGTTAAAGTGGCAAGTATTTCTATTTATTGGGACAGTGTGTCTAATTCTCATTTCCTATCTGATGGGTATCTTTGGAGGCAGAGAATACTGGGAATTTCATCCTGTGCTGGGCATACCCTTAGCTCTGGGCTGGACTTTTTTTCTGATTAATATTCTGGCTAGTATCCGTACACTACATCGTCAACCCGTATTTATCTGGATGTGGGCTACCGGTGTTATTTTTTTTCTATTTACCTATGGTGAAAGTTATCTGTGGCTCTTTCCAAGTATAAGGGAAAATGTAGTAAAGGATATGCTCATACAGTGGAAATCATATGGTTCGATGGTGGGTTCCTGGAATATGTTGATCTATGGATGCAGCATCTACCTCATGGACAAGATAAGTGGTACAGATACTTATAGCCGCTCTAAAATAGCCTTTGCACTATATTTTCTGGGTCTGTTCAATCTGATGTTTAATTGGGGACACCACATCTATACCTTGCCCGGCCCTAAATACGTCCAATATATCAGCTATGCGGTGAGCATGACCGAATTGATACTGCTCGGCAGAATTATTTTATTGTGGAAATCCTCGCTGAGTACAGCCAGAAAGCACTACAATATCTTGCCCTTCCGGTTCCTATGGGCTGCAGACATCTGGATACTACTCACCCTACTACTAGCAATCGGCATGTCCATTCCGGCCATTAATATCTATACGCATGGAACACACATTACAGTAGCACATACTATGGGCGCCACCATTGGAATTAATAGCTTTCTCCTACTCGCATTTGCCTTTGATATATTCAATAAGCAAGAAGAAAGACAGATGAAAACAGTTACGGTTGGGTTCTATCTTACTTTGATCTCACTCTTCATTTTCTGGGTGAGCCTGATTATTGCCGGAGTACTAAAAGCACGCTGGCAGATGTCAACTGACCAATTACCATTTAGTGTGATGATGGCCGGACTTAGACCCTGGTTTGTCGTCTTTCTGATCTCAGGAATAAGTCTTTCGACAGGACTTTTCTTGATAGTTCTTCCATTGCTCAGATATAGTTCACGAAATATAAAATCAGCCACCGTCGGCAATTAGACGGTAACCAGATAAATAAATATAATTATGTTCTCCAAAAGCACAGAATATGCCTTACGCGCTGTAATCTATATTGCTAAAAAATCAAATGATCAAAAAAAATTAGGTCTGGACATGATTGCCAAAGCAATTGATTCGCCAAAATCATATACAGCTAAAATATTACAGCAACTCACTACCGGTGAAAGAAATATTGTCTCCTCCATTAGTGGCCCGGGTGGCGGATTTTTTATGACGGAAAAGGATAAACAACGTGCTGTACGAGATATCCTCAGAGCTATGGGAGAAGATCAAATCTTAGATAAATGTGTACTGGGACTGTCAATCTGCTCTGATAAGAATCCATGTGCAATGCATCGTGATTATAAAGAAATCAAAAGTAATCTTATTCATTTATTCGAAGAGAAAACGATATCACAATTAGCCAATGATTATCCCGATCTTCATTTCAGACGATAAGAAATTTAATATCTTATATATTATCAGGATTTAAAAACATAAATCATCTATCCAATTCTGCCCTGCCGGCATCACTCATCATTTCAAAAGTCCAGGGTGGAGTAAAAGTCACATGTATATCTACTTCGTACCCGGGAAATTCCATCTCAAGCGCATTGGTCACACCATTAGTTATCGCTTCGCCCATGGGACAATGTGGAGTTGATAATGTCATCGTCACAAATATCAGCTGATCATCCTTAAATTCGACCTTATATATAAGGCCAAGATCCACCACATTCACAAATAATTCCGGATCTATAACTTTATAAAGCGCATTCAGCACTCTGCCCTTTTCAGCAAATAGAGGATCAGACAATGAAATTTCCATTATTCTAAATATTTAAAATGAAAATGAAGAGCATGTGTCAAAACTATGTGAATTTAGTTAGTTTAAAAAATGAATATAATTCTACTGAATTAAATATAAATTTCACAATGTGGTGTTTGTTTTGTGCATCAATACTTTAAAAACATTCCAGTTGTATAGCACAGCTACAACTATCCACAGACCCAAAGCAATCTGAATGATCCACAATTGATGAAAGATAATACCCACTGACAGAGAGACTAATGCTGCAATAGTACTCCTAAATTGCCAAGGCAATAATTTTTCATTATATAATTGCTTGGGGAGAGGCACTTTTACCTTGCCTGACAGCATCTTGTAGTGGTCATTCCACACGATAAACGGTAGTGTCTTAAAGGTCATCCCCAATATAATATTGGTAATCCATCCCAGAAAAAGTAAGGTTCCATACAGCAAGCTCCATTGAGTTCCCTTAGAAAAATAGACTACCGGGAGTAAACTTACAGATAGTAATAAACATAGAAAGGAGAAAAAAGTCTGCTTCATTAGCAACTCAATTTTTTTCCTTACCCTCTTCTTAAATGTATCATATAAGTAAAGCAACCAGCACACTATACCGATCAAAATAAGTGCCCCATAAATCAAAAATCTGGAGCTACTCCCAAAAAAATAACCATCAATTAAAAAAGCGGATAAGCCAATATTTTGCACAATAAATGCACAGTTAAGTAATTTGTCCTTACTTGATTTTCCCAATAAAAACATGGGAACGAGCTTGCTGCTCACTCCAATAATTAATTGCAGAAACCAACCCGCTAAGCCTGCGTGTGCATGTAGCTTCAATATTTCCATATGCGAACGCGCGAAAAATGGATGACTTAGATTGATCGCAAGTAATAATCCCACCACGACGGTAAATAGCAACCATAAAGCAGAACTAATGATAAACAATTTCTGAATAGAGTAACTTTGATAGATCCTGCTAGTCATGATCACATTGATCGCATAAAAGAGTACTGATAATACGATCAGGCTGCCACCAGCGATCATCATCCAGCCCACTCTAAAATTCCAAAATGAAAAAGCGAGCAACATCACTCCGGAAGTAAGTGTATAGAAACTAAAAGAGGCTAAGTTCACTTTGAACAAATCACGCTCACAAATCACCGGCAGTAATTGATGAGCAGCACCAAAGATGATCATTGTCCCCCAGCCCAAAGCAGCCGTATGTACCCACGTCAACGTATGCGGGCTGAAGTAATGCCCGGTAAAACTATCTGCCGAACTAAACAGCAATAGTGTCAAAACCAAAAAAGCTATTGCTCCTGTGGCATAGAAGGGAAGAATGGCGCTATTAGGCGGCGCCTTGCCTATTTGTAGATCAGCCATTGGCCTTTGAGAAAATCAACATTTTTACATTCCCTTCACCCTTGCTCAAGATATGAACTTCATAGTTCTTATCTGCGAGCTCTTCAAGCAGATAGACCGGGACTCTTTTGTGATGAATATATAGTCCATTATCAGCAGGAAGAGTCTTCAACTCAGATAATATCGCTTCCATCGGGCCGGGCATTTCAAGCTCACGTACATCTATCTCTCTACGGCGTTCTCCGCTGAACTGAGCGCAGACCTTGTCAAATCCTGCATCATCATCCATATAAAGGCGGTCATCGACTGTCTGTGCAAAATGAGCGAGGGGCTTGGATTTTTTCAGAAAATAGGTGTGATAATCTTTACTATTGATGGTTTCTACAAAACTGGCTTCAGCCTTTTCCTTCTCCAATAAATGAATGAGCGGGGTGGGCACAAAAGTGTTGATGATACACAGTATCTTTCCATCAGGCACTTGCTTGAACCTATGCAATATCTCTTTCAGCGGATCACTGCCATTATCTATAATAGGGCGGACATCATAGTAGTCGATATCATCTCCAGGTGCATCAGTAATCCAGTGTGGTTTAGCCTCTTGAATAGATTCGGTATTCACTTCCGAACCACTGAAAACAAAACCCAGTGGAGCGAGTGCTTTTTCAAAATCGGTCACTGTGCATCCACCCATCTTGGCAGCCTCAGCGATAGTCACTCTGGAAGCCATAATCTTACGTAGTATGGGGTTCTTAAGTTTTTCCAGTGGCTTAGCCAGAGCAGCGATTGCATCTATACTCTTTGCATTAGCCTTAATGAGCTCTGAAATTTTTGTATTCTTAGTTATACTTATCACTTGGAGTTATTTTTTGTAGACCAAAATTCGTCATCATATTCTTCTTTAGCAGTGTGCTCTTCCCGGTGTAGAGAGAGACCGATTTTAATTAATTCATTGTGATTAAATTTCTTTTCCAGGTGTGGAAACAATTCTCTCTCCTCATATCTGGTATGCTTATCGACCGTATCTGCCAGATGTAAAATATTTTCATAATCACCCATATCGGAAGTTAGTATATAGTCCACTTGTGATAGAATATCAAGATGATCCTTCAAGCCCTTTAGAATCTTAGGATCTGAATGATCTGTAAATAAATATTGTTCTTCGGTGCGGAAGTGAGCTAGCATATGATCATCATAAAACGACTTAACATATCGTGCAATTCGATCTAGACTTATTTCTTTCTTCACTCCTTGTCTCAACTTCCAACAAAACAACAATGTAGCATGATGTTCACGAGAAATAGGGACGAGGTTTTCATTTCTTTTAATCGGCTTTCGTTCCATTCATTCTATTGTGGATTTATATTAATTAAAGGCAAAACAACAACTTAATTTTACCCTAAGATAACAATAATTATAGTGTAACAAATATCACCTACTGTAACAACTGCTGAAGTACTACAGCTTGATTGTGTGCTTCATCTCTGGCACCATAAAGTAAAGTGATGTGTTTGTGCGCCTTAATTAAATCTTTTAGGTTTTCAAACTCCGGGTTGGCTCTGATTTCTGCTGCATACTTCTCTGAAAATTCTTTCCATTTCTTAGGATCATGACCGAACCATCGTCTCAGTTCAGTAGAAGGTGCGATTTCTTTCATCCACACATCATAATGCACTTCAGTCTTAGTCAGTCCACGTGGCCACAATCGATCCACCAGCACTCTATAACTATCGGAGGTCGAAGACTCTCCATATACTCGCCTTATATTTACTTTATTCATAAATTAAAAAAAAGGCCCATGATTCAGTCTTAGTGATTCACAGGCCTATCATCAATTAAACTTGTTCTAATTTTTTATCTAATTCCAAGGCTTTGGGAAATAGAATATTATTCTCAAGGTGGATATGTTGATGTAAATCATTCTCAAACTCTTTCATTTTTTCAAACAAATAAGTGTAAGAATTACAGGCATCTTCAGGTAGAGTATAGTCATTAGTGAGTTTGCGGAAATAGGTCATATCCTCTCCCGCTATAGCGTGCTCTTTCTGCATCATCAGTATGGGTTGCTTGATGAAGCCCGGCCGATATTCGGTAGCAGCTTCAGGGTTTTGCTGATGTTGTACTCCCGCTTTAATTGCTGGAAATAATATTTGTTCCTCCTTTGCTAAATGATTTAATAGATCCTGTAAGAAATTGTGTGTGCTCTGAGCCATTTTATTGAGCTCAGGATGATTGGCGCCATGATGCTGTGCTACCTTGACCGCCATACCGTACAGTGGCTCGGCACTATCCTTGATATATCGATGATGAGTATTTACGATATAATCAATCAAGAAATCGAGATTCCACTTATTGTAATCCTGAGAAGGAGCTACCGGTTTATCTCCTACAGCAAGAAGTGCTTCTTGAAGTTCGGACTCACTGATGCCCACTTCCTCACTAGCTTCTTTCAAAGACTTTCCACCTCCACAACAAAAATCAATTCCTTTTGCCTTAAAAACTTCTGCTTTGCGGATATCTTTTGCTGCGATCTCACCGACAGTCTCACCACTACTTTCATTGCCCTTTTTGGCTATGCGCACTTTCCACCATTGAGGTCCATTCTCCAGGTATTCCCAAGTAAAGATATTACCACGCTCTCCCAACAGTTGGTAATAAAGTGGTTTTGGATCGTGATCATTGTCAATAACAAATGCTTCACCTGCATCCAGTGCATCAAAATGTTTAAAAATAGTCGGATGTTTGAGCTTAGGCTCTATCTTAGTTACATCCAATGTCTCTGCTGTAATCATACTTTTCTGTAATTTATATTTAAAAAATAGTGCTAAAAATTATTTCTCTCAATGGATAAATTGCCGATATTCATATCTTTTTATCTGATTATACTCTAAAAAAATCAAATCCGCTTCAATACTGCACCTGTGCAATTCTCCGCTCTAAACTTTGACAATTTTGTCTCTCTATACACCTTGTACATTTCATCCCTCACTTTCTTATATTCATGGTGAACGGGGCAAGGATTCTTAGACGAACAATAGTCCAATCCCAAACCACAACCCTTGAAAACCTTGTCGCCATCAATTGCAATCACAATATCTGCCAATGAATTCCGGGCGGCCTTATCATCAATGTAGAATCCACCATATCGACCCTTGGAGGATAACAAGAAGCCCTTCTTACTCAGACCCTGTAATATCTTCCCAATGAACAACTCTGGTGAATTGATCTTTGCAGCTATCTCTTTGATATTGATCATCTCACCCTCGCGGGAATGCTGAGCCACATAGATCATAGCCCGCAGCGCATATTCACACGTTTTTGATAGCATAACTGACTGCAAAGTTAGTCTTTAATTTTAATTCAGACAAATTTATCCTATTATATTTTATCGCACTGATCTCTATCCCTCGGCTTGTAAGAACTAACTGACCTAGACTGCTCTTGTATCACAGTGTTCGACGGAATTTATGAGGTTGCGATCGTTAGAGGAGCGACTTAATTTGATGCGGGAGGGAACTGCGAGGCTATGCGAGCAGCCTCCGTGAGTTTAGGTTCGGTG
>DAOLZQ010000023.1:0-43897 GCA_035426385.1 Saprospiraceae bacterium | reverse complement strand
AAGGAAACAATTTAATAATAGAGTCGGACAACGTAATTATCTCGAACACATTATCCGTTATGAAAGATCATATCAAAACATATCCAATTATATAATTAATAATCCAGCAAGTTGGAAAGGAAAGGATTTAATTAGGAAAGAAATTAATTGAAATTAAAAAAGTATGACCGACCTTATTTGCGTTATTCACAAAAGATCCTTTTTCATTTATCCCAGTCTAAAACCTACCGGAAGATTTTCTTCCCTTATTTACTGATCGGTCTGATTTATTTTCTCCACCTCCTCCGATTGTCCAGCGCACTCCGATACCAATATTGTACAGATTGGGAAATACATCCTGACCATATATTTTCCGAAGGGGAAACATCGCTGTAAAATCAATACCACCTTTTATGCGATCACCATACATTAGCCCTCCTGAGAAACCACCGTAATGCATGTAAGCCAGATTTGCCAGGCCAAACGCAGACACAAACTGACCTGCATACTTGGGCGTCAGATAGATACCCAGGTTTTCAATAGGATGAATGGACATATGGACCGGAATCTGGTACTCGTAATAATATAAAAAGAAGGTGTTGATATTGGCGCCTACTGAGAGTGCAAAGAGGGATTCATGATCACCTATCAGTTGGTACTTGCCTTCTAAGCCAAACAGGCCGTAAGTGCTGGCATTGAAGCCGACATCCAGCTTATCAGTAATACCGTACCTGCCATTGACGTGGACATAGCCTATTTTGAAATGACTGAAGGTTTCATTTTTGATAAATTTTAGTGAGTTGATGATGCTCGAAGGTCGGTAATACGCCACTCCAAGCTCTATAGTGCCCTGATCTAAGGTCCTTGCGGTCTGCATGCTGCTGTAAGTACCACAGCTCATTAAAAGCGACAAAACCAATAGTGCCGTATAGGGAAGTATGGAAGCTACTTTTTTATTTAATTTAATATTCATGATGCTTATTTTACAGACTATTTCTACTCGCCAGGTACAAATATAACCCATTACTAACCGAGGATTATATGCGGCAATATTTATATTTTAGTTAAAATTTGTAATTATCTTGTCCCCTTAGCGTTAATTGACTTACTTCCAAAATGATATTATTGTTGTATAATAAGTACTTCCTTAAGAATCTTGTAGCTATTCTAATGGTGGTTATCTTGGTCTTTTTTTGTAATCAAGCTTACACTCAGGTGTCAGGAAAAATAACCGGCCCGGAGAAAGAACCTCTGACAGGCGCTTCTGTGATCATGCGACACACCTCGAAAGGTGCCACTACAAATAAAAAAGGTGAATTTTCTATAGCTTCCACGCCCGATCGGTTCGAACTGGTAATCAGCTATGTGGGTTTGAAAACTGTCATAATACCCGTAGAGAAAGGGAGCAAAATCAGTGTTTCATTGGAAGATGAGATCCTTGATCTTGAAGAAGTCGTGATAAAGTCAAATGAGAATCCGGCGATACCCATTATACTAAAGACGATGCAAAAGCGTAAAGAACTGGAGTCAATCAAGGAATATTACGAAACACATGCATATACTAAGGGCGTAATAAGCTCACCCAGGAGTTATGAGAAGTTTCTGAAGATGGGTATGATCGATTCTACTGAGGTGAGAGATTCGAGTGGAAGAATAATCATGTATCTGGCTGAAACGCTAACTGATGTAAAGAAAATAGGGAATGACACCAAAGAATATGTATTGTCTTCCAGGCGCAGTGGTGATCCCAAGGGACTGGCGATGAATTTCGTTCAATTTTTTAAGATTGATTTGACCCAGGATTATATAGACCTAAGTAAGCGAATGATTAATCCGATCGGGACTATGGCCTTTCAATATTATAATTATCATCTGGAAGGAAGCTATTATGAATCCGGTCAGAAAATATATAAAATCAAGGTAACGCCCAAGCGATCTGCTGAGCCTGTATTTATGGGTTCGATATATATTGCAGATGATTATTTTACACTCAGCCAAGTAGATCTTTTCAGTCGTGGAAGTAATCTTGGCGCAGAGTTTATAGATACACTATTCCTTAAGCAATCTTATGTGAAGATCAATAATTATCCCAAATGGTTGCCTCTCACTCAGATGGTTCAATTCAAGGCCTCTATGCTGGGATTCGAATTCGAAGGTTCATTTCTGGGTATGTTTCAAGAATATAAAATCCTACCTGAAAACTCAGTACTTGAAAAGCGCAATACCATAGTTGAATTTGATCCGCTGGCTGCAAAGAAGCCTGAGTCATACTGGGATACTCTCCGACCTATAGCACTTACTACAGGCGAGTCGGGTGATTATAAAATAAGAGACAGTATCGCAGTAGTGCAGAGCTCACCTGCTTATCTTGATTCTATTGACAGGAAGAGCAATAGATTTAAGCCACTAAAGGTAGTAACATCATACACTTACAGGGTTTCAAAGAATAATTTTTCAATCAGTACGCCCAATTTTTTATCATCGATTCGCTTCGATCCGGTGATGGGATTTTCGTTGCATCCTGCTTTTATAATTAGGAAAGGATTTGAGGCGGAAAAAAGAAATTTGTTTATCTCTCTTTCACCAATATATGGATTTGCAGAAGATAAATTTAGATATGCTTATCAATTGAGATATGCTATTAATAAGCAATTTCCGGTACAGTTTAGCTTGAACGGTGGTCACATCACTCGCGATTATAATTCTACCGGACCCATTTCTCCATTAGCTAATTCAATAGCTAGCTTATTTGGTAAAATAAATTACGCCAAGTTTTATGACCTGAATTATCTCACACTGGGCTCTAATTTTTACCTTACAAAGGATCTACGTATGGGTATTACACTAAGCGCACAGCAAAGAGAGCCATTAGTCAATCATACCGATTACAGCTTTTATAAAAAAGATAGAGTGTATCAACCAAATTATCCGGTTGCCTGGCCGTCAGATGACCTCACTATGCAGCAGCACGAAGCCTTTATAAGTAAGGTTGATTTCCGATTTCATCCCGGTACAAAACTGATTAAATTTCCTGAAAGTACCACTATTGTAAGTTCTGACTGGCCGATATTTCAGGTAGAACTATCCAAAGGATTTGGATTTACTGATCATTCATCAAAGTTCAGTCGAATTAATTTTAATATACTGGATATATCAGTACCACTGAGTATTTTGGGGAATTGGCATACCAATGTTTATAGTGGAATATTCCTGGGAAATAAACCTGAGTATAGACAGGATTATGCTCACTTTGCGGGTAACTTACTTTATATTAAAAACCTTGATGATTATAATAATTCCTTTAAGAATCTGTCCTATTATAAGTATAGCACGAATGACAAGTATATTGAATTTTTCTCCCAATGGGATATGAAAGGATTTTTATTTAAAAAGATTCCGCTTCTAAATAAAACAGGTTTTGAAGAATCAATTTCTTTAAATGCTCTGTGGACTCCGGAGCACGGAACTATCTTAGAGCCAGGTGTGGGTATTACTAGAATAGGATTCGGTGCATTTAGGTTCTTTCGATTTGATTATTTTTGGACATTGCAAGATGGGAAGTTGGCTGATCATAGTTTCGTAGTTGGTGTGAATCTAACTGCAATATTGGGAGCTACAAATTTAATAAATAGATGAGATTAAGTACTAAATGGATATGGATCACCGGTGCTTCATCTGGTATAGGCCGCGCCTTAGCTATCGAATGCGCCAGGCGTGATGCTAACTTGGTTTTGTTGGCTCGAAACGAAGCCGGACTGCAGGAAACTAAGTCGCTCTGTACGGGTAAAGGTGAAAAGGTAATTCAACAGATGGATCTGGAATCCAATACTTCTATGGAGGACGCGGCTAATATTTTATTATCGCGTCACATCCCGATAGATATTTTAATTAATAATGGCGGAATAAGTCAGCGCTCATTTGCTCTTGATACAACTGAGGCGACCGGTAGGAGGATATTTGACATCAATTATTTTGGCACTATATATTTTACTAAACTCTTACTGCCTGAAATGATTAAAAATGGGCACGGGCATATTGCTGTTACCACCAGCCTTGTAGGTCATATTGGTAGCCCGAAAAGAACTACTTACGCAGCCAGTAAGCATGCATTGCATGGATATTTTGATAGCCTGAGGGCAGAACTATTTGATTCGAACATCAAAGTTACCCTAATGTGCCCTGGCTTTATTCGTACCAATATATCTTTGTCAGCGGTCACCGGAGATGGAACCCAGCAGAATATGATGGATGAGAAGACGGGAAATGGTATGGATCCTGCCCGACTGGCAGTGAAAGCAATCAATGGAATCGAGCGTGAGAAAGAAGAAATCTACATCGGTGGTGTCGAGATTCTCGCTATTTACTTAAAACGATTTGTGCCGGGAATATTTTCCAAGATTCTACGGAAGGCAAAAGTGACTTAAGACAGTTTAAACTGAAGGTAAACTCATTAAATTTTTCTCTTTACCTGGTCAAAATGGTCAGCTCATGAGTTGTTCAATAGCTTTCTGAATCCTTTTCATTTTTGTTTCTTCTGTCTTGGCTTCGTTAATTGAAATAACTATTGCTTTTCTTTTACTTGGTGAAAGCTTTTCAAAGTTAAATTTTACAGATTTATTCTCTTTAAAAATCTTTTGTAGTTCGGTTGGAACTTCAACTGTTCGTGGTTCTGTATCTAACTCAAGATTTATTTCAACCAGATCTCCTCCACTCACTCCGGCATTCTTCCGGTTCTCGGCACTTAAACTGATCATAAACCTGCTACCCATCTTGCCAACTGCACTTCGATAACTATAACCATTGAGCGTGACGACAACCAATGGCTTCTTTCCACTCCCCAATTGATCGAGTATCTGGTCACTCACCTCGATTCCGGTATTGTTGCCTGTCTGAATTATTGTGGTTTTGAATTTCATGTTTTTTAATTTAAAAATCTTTATTAGGGTTTTTTTAGACTCTTTGAATTTCTGGAGAAGACAAGAAATTGCTAAAAGAATTTTGAAAAAGGTGAGCTAGATATTCTGAGGCTTTATTGTAGGTCGTGCTAGTTATACTGAGTTTCAATTTTTTACAGGAATATTTTATTTCTTTTTATTATACAGAATATAATTAAGTACAATTAAGCCTATTCCACTGATCCATACTATCCAAAGTATCCAATCCCCATGCCGGGTATAAAACGTTGTTTTTTTATTCAGATTGACTTTACCATTGATGGCGGCGTCTGTCTCGTATAGAGTAGGTTGACTTACATCACCGCGCTGATTGATGAAGCAACTGATGCCTGTATTTGCGCTACGGATGATATCGCGCCTATTTTCAATCGCACGCAGTCTTCCGATAGCCAGGTGTTGTCTATATCCCGGTGTATCATCCCACCAGCCGTCATTGGTCATTATTGCCAACAGATTTGCCCCTGAACGAACGTATTTTGCCACATATCCACCATATATACTTTCATAGCAAATAATAGGAGCAACGGATCCTTGATCAAATGTGAAATTGGTCGGATAGGGTTGTCCCGCAAAACCTTCATAGGTGCCACCGAGTTTTCGCACAAGTGGTTTCAGAAAAGGGAGAATATTTTTATATGGAAATATCTCTGCTCCAGGTACGAATTTCGATTTATAGTATTCCTGCACTACCGCTGTATCCGGCTGAAGCATTACTGCGGCATTATATACTTCATAATATGTACCTTCAGACTCTCGCACTGAGGGTCGGTCCGGGGGTGTAGAGAAGGTGTGATATCCGCCCAATCCGGCTACGATATAAGCATTGGGGGCCTTTCTGAATAATTCATGCAATTCCAGCATGTAAGGGGATCTGGCATATAGCTGGTCTAAATTGACCGGATCGAGAATTGTCTCAGGAAATAAAATTAGTTTGGTTTCTTTATCTATGACTGAATCAGCCAGTCGAAACATCTTTGCTACCTGAACTTCCGTAGGAACGCTGAATTTTTCATAGTGTGGCTCATAATTTGGCTGGATAATAGATACATTGATTTCTTTTCCGAGCTCAGGAGTGTTTTTGTATAAATACAAACTAAACAGCGAGGGGATAATAAATATAAGTAGAAAGATTCCGGTCAGATATGTCTTGCGAATAGTACTTCCACTGAGGATATAAAAGCCGGCTATATTCAGTGCCCAGATCCAGATGGATCCACCGAAATATCCGGTGTATTCATACCATTGTGCGAACTGATAAGCGGTGCCCAATGAGTTTCCAAGTGTCAACCAGGGCCATGAAATCTCCCATACTGAATGGATGTATTCAAACATAATCCACATACATGCCAGGATTACGTACCGCCACCAATTGAAGTTTTTTCTGCAGATGATGTGAAAAATAATCCACGGTATGGTCATCAAAAGTGCATTGACGACATTCGCAAAGAGACCTGCAACTAAAGCTGCATTTGCTACCCAATAAGTAGCCAATATATTCCACAACCAAAAAGTGGAAAATAGATATCGCCAGAATAACCAGGGACTGGCTTTTTGATTAATAGAGAATATCTCCTTTTCGATTACCAGAATTGGTATAAATCCTAATGCCATCCCCAGGAAAAATACATTAGGCGGGAAGCCAATGGTTAGTGAGACTGCGGAGATGACAGACAGCAATAACCATCTTAGATGGTATTTGCTGCTTATAATCCATTTACTCCGAGAAAAAACAACAATTACCCAGAGACCCAAAAACAGCCACAAAGGGATATTGCCCCAGAGACTTTTGTTTACTAGGAAATAAGAACAAATCAGCACAGTGATAAATCCTGCAATTAAGAAGATTATCCGGGTAATTTTCATGAGCTTACCGGATTAGGTCTACCGCTGGTACTGGGAAAAAATGCCCTTCTCCAATAGGCTGCGCATATCGCACTCAGTCCACCCAATAATCCACCTAAGAATAAGGTAAATAATACAAGTAGTACTTTACTACCCAAGAATGGAAGAATTGAGGCGACCTTTCCTGTAATTTCACCTGCGCCTCTGAAAATAAAATTTGCCTGCAAGACGCCCCACAGTAGCATGATGGCGATGAAGCCGAGTGTAAATGAAACAGAAGGCCTTAATTTGATAAAAAAAGAGGCCAGAAATGGTCCGAAAACTATCATCCACCAGCTACCGAAGATATTAAAAACAACGGCAAGTATTAAGCTTAGAATAAAAAATATCCAATATCTCATAGCTTTAATTTAAGGGGTAATGATCCATCGTTGTATGATTCGTTTATCATCGGTTTCATTCAGATTCATAAGCCACAGGGTAAAGTATTTTCCCTCAGACCAGGGTGTGATACCTGTATCGTAAAATTGATTTCCCGGATGCCCGGATTGTCCACCTGGATATACGCCGTATGCTTCAATGGTATCCGTCAGACTGATGATCATTCGCCAGGAAGGGCCATGGCTGCGCTTAATTGCATTGACTATGCCCTCACCACCTCCTACATTCAGTCCCAGCCGGCTCAGTGAAGGCATGTTTTGTTTTATATCCAGCAGATGGGGAATATTGGTGTGTTTGTATATTCCCCAGGTGGTGATGTTGTCTTTTTTTAGGCTGGCAATTGCCGGTGATATGCGTCTGAAACATTCCGCCAGTTGGTAGTCAAAAGTCTCTTTTACAGGTGTATAAATATTGTCTACACACTTAAAATTAATGTTCTTTATTAGATTTTGCACCAATGTATTTCGCTCCGGCATTAATCCCAGATATGATTTTTTTAATTCATCATGCCAGATTAAATATTCCAGCGTATCTAACATCATCTCAAAAACTAATGCACCCTCTGAATTGGCATCATTTAATAAATCCCACTTTCTCAATACATTGAAAAGTCGCCCTTCTTCTGAGCCCAGATGCAATGAATCTGCCCTGCTGAAAATGATCGGCAGCAGTTGATGAGCTGAGGTGTTGAAATTATCATTCTGCAATGCCATCATATCGGTGATGTCAAATTTTTTCTTTTTATTCAGTACCTGATTAATTCGATACCCTCTCTCAGTTATATAATCACCACCCAGAAAATATGGATAGATATTTGGGTCCACTGGCAACTGATTTGCACTACTGACAAATCCTCTTTCGGGATTTTTCATTGTAAGTAAATTCTCATTCGGAATAAATCCCTGCCATTCGTAAAGACTGTCTTTACCTTCCATTACAAATTCACCTTGATAGGGCCATTTGGCAGGAAACAGCCCCTGCTGTGTGATGGCAATATCTCCTGACTTAGAGGCAAAGATCATATTTTGACCCGGACAGGAAAATGTTTTGATCGCTTCCATATAGTCATCATATGTCTTACTCCTATTTAGTTTTAGAAAAGTTATGAGTTCATTGGATGGTAGATTACCTGCCCAG
This sequence comes from Saprospiraceae bacterium, assembly GCA_035426385.1. Lineage (GTDB taxonomy): Bacteria > Bacteroidota > Bacteroidia > Chitinophagales > Saprospiraceae > Parvibacillus. The sequence goes on along the minus strand of DAOLZQ010000023.1, from coordinate 35,543 downwards.
GTTACTGCGTAATTTTCATCTTTTGCTACTCTGGTTAAGCCATTGCGCAAGCCATGAAAGTTTCGGTCATAAATTACCGGACCAAAATGGGTCATAAGTACAGTGTCATACACTGTTGCTTCATTTTTGACCCGATATGTATCTATTCGCATTGTGGTCTGAAGCCACTTATCATTGTATTTGTATTCTTTGCGGGATTGATCTTTGAATTCGATTCGGTAATAGTCCATGACATCGCGCATGGCATTGGTAAATCCAAAAGCAATATTTTGGTTAAATCCGATGATAATTCCGGGCGCACCTGGCAGACTCACGCCGTAGGAGGAGTACTGCGGAGTGGTGATCTGTACTTCATACCACAACGAGGGTAGACCGAGCTTCAGGTGGGGATCATTGCATAGGATTGGCTTGCCGGTCTTACTCTTTTCTCCGGCTATCGCCCAGTTGTTGCTTCCATTGTCCTTGTCCGGTTTGTCGCCTATGAATTCGGCAGGAAGTTGCGGATGAAAGTAAGTACTATCAGTATTAGTGGGGTCATTTAGAGTCAAAGAGCGACCTTGTTTGACTGATGAGGCCGGGATAATAGGCGATAATGAATCTTCTCTGATGGGATACATCAGATTATATGTCTCCCAACCCAAAGTAGCCAGTACGTATGATTTCTCAAAATCTTCGTCATATCCGGCCAGGTCTTTAGCCATAAACTTCAGTAATAATGCCGTTTTCTCAATACTCCAGAGTTCAGGTTTGTAGCCCATCAACTTGTATTCGAAGGGGTATTGATCCTGAGTAAGTGTGGAGATATAGGAATTGATGCCTTCTGTATAAGCTCTGCATGCAAGGCTTGTAGCCGAATCTTTTAATATTTCACTCTCAGCTAGACGCGCTCCAGATGCCAATCCGAGACGTCGGTGACTCTTATCTAGGGGTAATGCTTTACTTCCTACTATCTCACTTAGACGACCCCCTGCAAACATCGTCTGAAATTCCATCTGCCATAAGCGATCCCTGGCATGGATATAACCCTGCATATAATAAGCATCGTGATCAGTAGTTGCAAATATATGTGGCACCATACGATCATCGAAATAGACCTTTACTTCTGCATTTAGCTCTTTAAGTGAAAATGTCTGAAAGCTATCTTGTCTGAAGAGTCCCGGGTCATTCATATAGCCATTCCAAGGGCTGAGCAGCCGCCCGAGAGCAGGCAAACGACCCCAACTTCTGTCCATGAATATGATCAGTGCACTGAGTATGATAAGCGTGACCACCGCGCTGATATAACGCATTGCTTTATTTGATTTTGGTGGATGCGAAAATACGAAAATATAGATTGTAGCTTTATCTAATTCTAAGAATAGATAAGGGCAGTCAACCAATGGTTTCATTCAAGGCAGTAATTTGAGTCAGATTCCTCCATTTCTGCGAGACATTTTTTTTAAATAGAATCCAGATGCTCTTACGCAGTATATTTTCTTAATTCAGATGACAAACAAAGACTCAACCCCTCAAAAACTCAATCACTGAGATCTAAAATTAGTTTGTTATTTGTAGTTCGAATTTTATAATTCAAAAGGTGAAATTAAAGCATAACCTGCTTACTCATCTCGAGTCACCTGTCACTTGTCACCTATCACCTGTCACCTATCACCTGTTAACTGTCATTAAAACTGACAGCCGACAACTAACGTAGTCTCCTACTTTTTCGGCTTAACCAGTCTATATCCCAAATTAATAGAAGAGAATATACCTGTCCCGGTGGTCTCAAAGACTGCCGTCTCCTGTGGCACACCTTTATAGCTGTAGGTAAAATACATTCTTTGAAATGGTTTAAAGCCATAAGCTCCCTGTATGTCTAATCCTAATTCTAATCTCTTCCAAAATACAAATCCCGTTTTAATCCCAAAAGAGGGAAGTACTTGAAAGGTTTTAAAAGCTTCAGTCCTCATAGGTGCTGTCTGGGCATAGTCAGGTCCGTTTGGTGGTTCAGGATCATAATATACCCATTCATTAGGTTTAGTAAATTGATGTGTTAAACCCAATAATAATTTAAAATATGACTTGGATGAATGGGGCACAATGTTGAACGAATAGCTAGTGACAAATTTAGATACTCTTGCTCCAATAAAACCAATTCCCAGTGTTTTTTGCTGATCATTCCCAATTACAGATCCTTCTGGAAATCTAATCCAAATATACGCAGGATAATCTATATAGGATAACTGTAAAGAAGATTTATTGCCTAGGATTTGCTCATAAGATAGCGTATAGGAATAGGTTGTATTCTCAAAATGATCTTTAGAATGTACCATCCTTATTTTTTGCCTCGTATGAGTAAAAACAGCACAAAATCCTACACCTAATGTCTGGGCAGGAATATTTTGAATATTTAAACATAAAAGAAAAATCGAACTCAATATATATCGGAAAAAAAAATACAAATTATGCATATGCACTATGTTTGGATATAAAAGAGGAAAATGCATTGCAGCATTCTCCTCTTATGATTATTATTTTTATAAGCTCTTTAATTAATTTAATACTAATCTTGGCACACCGTCAAGTCCAAATCCAAACCAAGTTCCTTTAACTTTGACTATGTGACCGGAACTCAAATTCCCGGGATCTACGAATAAATCCACAATTTCATTTTTCTTAAAAGAGATTGAAGTCGGGTATGTTCCGGCTCCCAGGCATTTAGTTCCATAGACAGACTCAGAGCTACAAGCTTTTGTTTTCTTATAAGTACCACTTATATCAGTACACACTGCCTCGTTAAAAGCCGGAAGCCAAAATAGTCCGATTTTTCTCAGATATTTCATTCTACATCCTACTTGTCCACTAATCACCCACATAGATGCATCAATCTTCCATCTTTGCCCATTTACTGTTCTATCTAAAGTTGAAAATGTGGATTTTTTATCACCACATTTAATATCAAATGGAACATACGCTCTACATTTTACACCACCATCTGCAAGATAATATACAATATTCACATATCCACCTGAGGTAAATGACTTTGTGACCGGATTGCCGGTGGCAGTCTGACCGTCACTGAAGATCCACTGAAAATATTCACCCGACTGGATTGTAAATGGAATTTCAAACCTGATAGTGTTATCATTAAGATGGGTTACAATAACCTTGTCTGAAAAATAACAGGCAAGGGGTGTCTCAACCAAATCCGGATAAACGACAACCTTTTCTGATCCCAAGTCTCCATTTGCAGAAGATGCATTATAATAATTACCCCAATTATCCCGCGATTCGCTTGTTACTAACACGTTATTCGTTTCAAGCTGTCTAAGCGAGTCGTATGGCAATGTTTTAATGTTTTTATAGGTGGTCCAGTCATTATTTAGAATAATGCATATACCTCCATTGGGGTAGTATTTAAAGATTCGGGTCCCTATATGTACCGAATTATCACTATTTAGTACTGTTTTGAGATAAGGCTTATCTACCATCGAGAATATATCAATTCCACTGTTTAAGCTGGAATTAATCTGAGTTTCTTCAGTTTCTCTGGCAGACGTGAATCCCGAAAAACTATTTTCTGTTTGAAGGCATATGGGATTATCAGTTAAGTTTGAAATTACTGTGTCATTAACATTGATGCCAAATGAAGCATAAGCAGCTTTTAAACTATTAGTATCCTGCTCGGCTGTTTCCAACGCTGAAATGTAAGTTTCAAACTCTGTATAGTCTGAGAAGCTAATCATACCATTGATTATTGTTGGATTATTCCTTAATTGTAAGATACTCGGCGCTCCTTCTTTTGTAGCAGGTTGATCTTTTGTACAAGAAGTAATAAAAGCAAGGAGAAAAAGTGAAAAGAAAATTTTTAATACCTTTTTTGAATAATTATTTTTCATTTGATGAAAATTTAAAGTGTTAGAAATGATTTAAGAAAAAAATGAATCTCGATTTCTATACTTTAAGGGGGGATAAAAGCAGACTTAAAACCTTCCTGAAGTTCTGAAGTTCTGAAGTCCTGAAGTCCTGAAGTCCTGAAGTAACATGTGATTTAATTTATTCAAATATAGCACCTATGAAAGTCGAATTCAAGAAAAAGTAAAACTTTAACATAATTATTGTCATTAACAAATAAAATAATTAGATCTAGATTAAATTCAGATTATTATACTAAAATAAGGATAATAGATAATTTTTAAATTTGAATGTTGTGATTATAATTCCTGTGAAGATTTTGACGTATAATTGTATCATCGCATTGGTCCTCTGATATTTGCAATTTAGTCACTCAGTCACTCAAGTACTCATTTCCTAAACCACTCAAAAACTCAATCACTGAGATCTAAAATTAGTTTGTTACTTGTAGTTCGAATTTTATAATTCAAAAGGTGAAATTAAAGCATAACCTGCTTACTCATTTCGAGTCACCTGTCACTTGTCACATTTTTTGCTCCCAGCCTATGCCGCCAGGCTGCACCGACGCAGTTATTTCTCTTTTTTCCCTCACCCAGCAACCCAATCACACCTCTACCCAATTACTCAATCTGAGATAGCTGACGGCTGAAATGTGATCGTTGATAGCTACTTTACCGGCTTAGGAATGGCCTTTGTTTTGCGGGCTTTAATTTGCTTATCTTCCAGCGCTTTCGCAGTTTGTTTTTGTTTATTGTAATAATATTGGACAAGGTTTTCAAATTCAGGTGGCTTATTATTCAATTTGCGATGATATGAAGTGATGATACAATCGATCATATAGTCGGTATTAAAGACCTTATTCATTCGAAACCATTCGGTGAGCCTGCTACCATCCTCCATACTCCAGCGTACACTAAACCACCTGCCGAAAGTAAAATGGGTTTCGGTCCGGGCCTGTGCTTCATTCATAGAGCTAAATCTTGCTTTTGCTCCGGGCTCAATCAATTTGTCCAGTTCTGATATAGCATCCTGTAGATCCTTGGGAATATACTTGCCACCAATTTTGGTCATTTTAATCCGTTTCTGATATTCAGCCCTACCTGTGGTATCTATGGACTTGTCCACCACAATCTGACTAATCCCTGTGGTCATAATGGATAATTGAAGTGCCAAAAATAAAGTGGTTCTAATATTCATCTAAGTTTTTAATTGTAAGCTATTTAACTTGTTTTTACTGTAAATGATTAACGATTTTTTGTTAAATATATTCTAAGTTGCAATCCGCCTATTTATCTGTCCACATGAAGCCAATATTGAGAATTGGAAAGAACGAAAATTAGCTCATCCTAGCCAATTACCTAAAAGCTAAAAACTGGACTGTCCGAACTTAAATTTAATTTTTTATGAAAATCCTAAATTGACTAATTAAAGTGGCCTTCATTTAATCAATATGCGCTGCAAGTGGTATATCCGGATCTCGGGGATAAAATTCTCCTTCCCACCGGGCGATGACACAACTCGCCAGACAGTTACCCATTACATTGACCGAGGTTCGGGCCATGTCCATCAGTTCGTCTATACCCAGGATGATCAGTATAGGCCACACTGGTAAGTTGAATTGAGCTGCTGCACCCAGCAGGATGACCAGAGAGGCGCGTGGGACCCCAGCCACACCTTTGCTCGTGAGCATTAGTGTAAATACCAGCAGTAATTGTTGACCTAAACTGAGATGAATTCCCGCTGCCTGAGCTACGAAGACAGAGGCCAGAGATAAGTACAATGTAGTCCCATCCAGATTAAATGAATATCCGGTAGGTATGACGAAAGCGACTATCTTTCTGGGTACACCCAGTCGCTCCATTGCCTGCATCGCCTTAGGCAGTGCAGACTCTGAGGAAGTAGTGGCAAAGGCAATTGTCATTGGTTCAAAGACCGCTTTCAGGAACCATTTTATCGGTATTTTCGCATATAATGCTACCGGTAGTAATACGCCCAGAATAAATACAGCCAGCGAAGCATACAGTGTCAGTAACAACTGGAATAGATTAACCAGGATGCCCAGACCCATATGACCCACAGTATAGGCTATGGCCGCACCTACTCCGAAAGGTGCGAAATACATAATGATGTTGGTAAACTTGAACATGGTCTCCGACAGACTTTCACAAAATTCCAACATCGGCCTTTTTTTTCGTTCGTCCAGCATAGCCAGACCTATTCCAAAGAGTACACTGAATACTACTATGGGCAAGACATCGCCATTGTATATTGATTTGGCAATATTCTCGGGGAAGATATGTAATATGATATCCTGCCAGGTCTGCGCATGCACCTGTGGAAGTGTCTCATGAAGATCGGGTGGTGCATGTATGCCCACCCCTGCTTTTGTGATATTAATCGCTACCAGCCCTATAAATATGGCTACCGTCGTCACTAATTCGAAATAGAGTAAGGATTTCCAGCCCATCCGCCCAACTTGTTTCAGATTGCTATGTCCCGCTATTCCTACTACCAAGGTGGAAAAGAGAATCGGTGCTATGATCGTCTTAATCATTTTTAAGAAGATCTGGCTTAGCACCCGCATATTCCGACCTATCTCCGGAAAGTCATGGCCTATGACCGCACCTATTATCATAGATACAAGTATCCAGGTGGTCAATGACTTTTTTTCTACTGCAAAGAAGATGAAACCCGTCACCGCCAGCCATCGGGTAAATGACAGCAGGGTGGGTGAAATATCAGCGTGAAATATATATCTGCTTGCCTCTAGAAAAGAAGCTAAAAGGACAGTCACTGCAAGATAGATAATTATCAGCCGCTTTATATTCATTTGTCTTTCTTATGTAATCGCTCGCAAAATATATATTTCTGACCAATAATCTACTCGATGTATATAACCGGTTCTCCTCCATGGAAACTACTAGAGTGATTATCATGGTTTTCATATATTATAAAAATTCCATAAGTAAAGGAATTAGCATTACTTTTGTATCAATAAGGCATTTCATATATATAATCTTTTCTGTTTTTAAACCCATTGGTTATCAGCCTCTAACTCGATCATATGAGATATTTTTTTATATTTTTTTTAACTATATGTTTAACTGAAGTCAGTTTTGCGGGAAACTTACCTTGGTTCAATTGGGATTATACCGGTCCGGATACCATCAAGGTCGGCGCAAATTGTCGTGCTGCACTGGTTTGGGGCGGAGATGATAAGATCATCTGTCTCACCACCTTCCAGGGTCAGGAGATTATTATTAAAAAATTAAAATCCATCAGCGGAGGCTATTCATACGGTGACCCGATCCCTGGAGGCGTTACTGTGACGGTCGTATATGAAGCTACAGATAATTATGGGCACCATGAAGAGTTCTCTTTCACCATAGCATTTGTAGATAGGACTCCACCCGTATTTAATCAAAGCTCCCTGCCGCCGGATATCACGGTGCAGTGCCCGCTAAATCTACCTAACTATAATGTGAGCGCGGTCGATAATTGCACACCTGCTTTTCAAATCGATATCTCCGTTCAGACTAATTTTCCACCTGCAGCTTGCTCAGGGAATTTTACACGCATCTATACCGCTAAAGATGCTGCCGGCAACTCAACTTCTTATACTCAAAAAATCGCACTTACTCCTGATATTACACCTCCGGTGGTCACCACCGAAGCAAAGAATGATACTGCAGATTGTTCTGCCGGCAATGCTGAGACCCAGTTTCAATCTTGGATAACTAGCCAAGGAGGTGCCGCCGCCAGCGATAATTGTGGTATCTATGAGTGGTTGACCCGTCCTGCAAACCCCGTTTTTGACGGAAATTGTGGTGTACCCGTCACAGTAACTTTTATTGTTCGTGATTTCTGTGGCAACCGGGATTCTACCACTGCCTCATTCTATGTGACCGATAATGTCAAACCTACCTTACAAAGCCCGGCAGTTGACCTGCTCGCCTCCTGTGAGACTGACCCGCTGATTGCATTTGCAGACTGGCTTGAAAGCGGTGCTAACGCGGATGTCAGAGACAACTGTAGTCCGGATATTCAGCTTAGCTATCGCTATCATGGACAAGATATTTCAGAGGCTCAGTTATTAGATACTTTAACCGCACAGTTGCAGTTACCCTGTCATCAGCAATTAGTCGGCGGTGTGACTTATACTGATGTAAAAGCTTATTTGAATATCGAATTTATCTATGCCGATTTCTGTGGTAATTCTGTCAGTGATCAAGCTTATTTTGCTATCAGGGATACGACTCCGCCCGTATTAATTTCCCCGGGACAGGATACCACTTTATTTAGCTGTCTTCCAGGTGGCCTGACTCAGACTTTTACAGATTGGTACAATTCAGGCGCAGGTGCCTCGGCACAAGATAATTGTGGTGGCGTCGAGTGGCAAGGTATTCCCACATTAAGTGAAGCACTTGATTCACTCAATTCGGGTCATCAGTCTTGTGATCAGTCGCTGAGTGTCAGATTTACTCCTCGGGATGATTGTGGAAATGTTGCTGACACTTCCTTCGTGTCCGTATTCTCAATTCATGATACTGATGGACCGACTTTCACAGTTGGAGCGGAAGACTACCAACTTTCTTGCATTGGCAATGATGGTCAGGACTCACTAATTTCCTGGATTAATAGAAAAGGCAGAGCAGTAATCGATGATTGTAATGAACCTGAATGGGATCATTTTTCATGGATATCTAGCACAGGCGACAGCGGTACCGGACAATTTGATGTGGGACCTTATCCTCAGGCAGATAGTAGCAGTTGCACCGGATATATTGACTTAATCTTCTATGCTAAAGACAATTGCAATAATTCCTCTTCCGATACTGCCAGATTCAATTCGGGCGATAATGAACCACCAGTTGCCGTTAATCCACCGTTGGACACGACAATAGCCTGTAGTCAGAATATTCCCGATTTCGATCCGATGTTTACCGATAATTGTGGTCTTCAGGGTGAGGTGATTTTTACCACATCTTCGACTCAGTCAATTGATCTAGGCACCTGCGCTCACTATCAATATGACATCACTCGAAGTTGGACCGCAACCGATTTCTGCGGGAATGCAACTACCCTCAGCCAGATCATTCATGTAGTGGACACAGTTGCCCCTGAACCTTTGGATGATCTGTCTGATCTGGTGCTGGGCTGTCACGATGAAATACCGGAGGCTCAGGTTTTCTTTAATGATGATTGTAGTCTGGCCAGCTATACACTAGATGAAACTTCTACCTTTGACCCTGATGAGAATAGCTGTGCGCACTATACTTATTCCATTACCAGAGTCTACACTGCTAAAGATCTATGTGAGAATACCAGAATTATCTCGCGTTTGATTAGTGTTCAGGATACAACGCCGCCTAGTCTTGCTATTGGTGATACACTTGAGCTCACTTGTATGGATTCTGCAGGTATTGCATTAGTTATTCATTCACTTATATCAGACAATTGTTCTGATTCCGTTTACATCACATTGCATGATTTGGGCGTCAGTGATTCAGTCAATTGTGTGCAGGGTGTAATCCGAAAATTTGAGGTAGTAGCACAGGATATTTGCCTCAATACACTTCAGGATACTGTCATCATCCGTCTGATAGATCATCAGCCACCTACCTTGTTAACTCTGGCTCAGGGAGTAGCTATAGATTGTCCTGATTTAGATGGAGGAACCGCTCAGTTATTTGCAGAATGGCTTCAAAATAATGCAGGTGCGGATGCGACAGATGAATGCAGTTCGGTATCTTCCTTTTCAGCGGTACCAGGTTCCTATTCACTAACTGATCCAACCACTTTCCCCGGAATTTTCCCCACTTGGGATAGCTTAATTCAATGCAATAATAGTAGCCTGATTTCAGTACCGGTTGATTTTGTTTTTTATGATCAATGCGGAAATGCAGTAGTTACCACAGCCACCTTTTCGATCTCAGATACCGTTCCACCTGTGCTTATCTACTGTCCGGCTGATACCATCATTGTAGTGAATACTAAAGATTGTTCTGCAGAATATATCCTGCCTATTATCACCGCTTCAGACGCCTGTAGTCATACAGTTCTAGATACGACACTGAAAGCTACTTCAGCAATTCATTCGAGTATGCCCGGTAATATTAACATTCCGGTCGATACGGTAACCCTTTCGTTTGGCCCGCTTAATTTCCAAAATTTTTCCTCAGAATTCTCTACCGGCAGGATTACTATACATCTGGACTCGGTAGATGGTGAAGGCCCCGGTGAATATTTTGATATATACGGGGAAGACCTAAGTCTGCTTGGTACGACCATGCCTACAGATTCACAATGTGGCCATTCTATCACCACAGTTCAGTTGACTGAAACTCAGTTTAACTCTTGGAAAAGCGATAACTATATACAATTATACCTGGCTCCACATGATCCAGCCTTAGGTAGCCAGTCCATCAATGATATATGCATTGGATCTATGGCGCGTGGCGAGATGCCGGTTTTACTTGGTCACTCAGCATTGCTGCAATATGTCTATGCTATTGATGATAATACCGAGAAAGTCTATGATCTCAATAATCCACCCATTGAAAAGCTCCGTGAAGGGATGCATCAGATCACTTATACTGCCCGTGACTGTGGCAATAATAGTGTACAGTGTATTCAGCAGGTATTTATTAAAGATACTATGCCACCTGCTATCGCCTGCCCGGGTGATATCAATGTGGACCTGGCTTCCAATTCTTGTGATACACTACTTTCCATTCCACTTCCTACCAAGATAGAAGACAATTGTGGACTGGGTGATAATTTCCTGCTCATTGTCCCCTCAGATACTGCTAGTGCCTGGTTGATATTTGAACAAAATAATGATTTACATAATTTTCTGGCGAAGGACAAAATCTTTACTTTCAATGATGTACATGGCAGTGTAAATGCACCGGTCCGATTGAATATTTACCTTAAGGGAGATATTGAGTCCGGAGGAGAATTTTTCAATATTTATGATGAAAACGACGTCTTTTTGGGTAAGACTGAAGCCGGTCAGGGCAATGTACTTACAGGAGGTTGTACTAAAGTCAGTACTATATATTTCAATATTCCGGCAGCTAAATTTAACTCGCTGGCATTAGACGGATCGGTCACTTTTAAAGCAGTGTCTAATAGGAACTTTAGTATCCCGCCAGATAATCAATTTAGTGGTGTTAATCCATGCCCACCCTCCGCAGTGACGATGGATGGTCAGACAGACTCCAGTAGTTACATGTTTATGGAATTGATTTATACTTCCTACACACCACCTTCATATTATACTACCGGAGCAACAGTCATTCCTTTGACTGAATTACAACCGCCCTACTCTGCACCGCGACTTACTATGAATGCCGGAAAGACCATTTTTCATTACACCATAAAGGATCGTTCAGATAATGCTGATACTTGTTCATTTGAGATCAATGTTAACGACTTGATTCCGCCCACTGCGATCTGCAAAGAAGCTATAGTGCATCTGCATCCCAGCGGTATAATCCCCGGTATCTTGCTACCCGCGCAGATAGATGGAGGAAGTAGGGACAATTGTGGCATCGACAGTCTGTATGTGAGCAGGGATAGTTTCATGTGTGCAGATGTTGATCACGAATTTGAGGTAAAACTATTTGTCATTGATAAATCAGGTAATGTAGACTCCTGTACGACTAAGATCAAGGTAGCTGAAGCCATACTGAATCCACAGTATAGCCTGGGGCTGTGTGATAATGATACATTGCGCTTATATTCAAATATGCCGGATACACTTGTATTTAATAGTTACACCTACTCCTGGACAGGTCCTAATGGCTTTACTTCCAATCTGAAGAATCCACGGATTCCAAATGCAACTGCACTCAATTCAGGCTCCTATACGCTCAAGGTTCAAGGCTTTAATGGCTGTACAGGTACAGGTATAGTGCAGGTATTTATTAATTCAGAGATCAATACACCCCTTATATTTATCGAAGATACTAGCGTATGCGCTCAGTCGGTGATTCGACTTTCGACACAGGCATATAATGGCAATATTGTCTATAAATGGTTTGAAGGCCAAGCTCCCAATGGTGTTCTGCTGGATTCGACCATTGTTCCTAAGTATGAACTAACCCGACCGAGTGGGATATATTCTTTTTACGTGTTGATCCGGGAAAATGACTGTGTGTCAAACCCGTCTGCAAGCCTCACCGTAAAGGTGAGAGATCTCCCCATTGCTCTCCTTGATACTGCTTTGATAGCGATATGTGAGGGTGGCTCCATTGCACTCGGTACACCTGTGAACGGTCCTCAGATTACTTATCAGTGGATCGGGCCAAATGGATTTAACTCTTCACTTCAATATCCCCCGGTGATCGCTCCAGCTAGACTAGCTGATGCAGGAACTTACAGACTCATCATCATTGAAGACGAATGTCGTTCTCTTCCCGCTGAAGTCATAGTTTCCGTAGATCCCAAACCGGCTACACCGACACCATTTTCTAATAGCCCGGTTTGCCTCAATAGTCTCTTAGTTCTTACCAGCAATATCTCTGCCGGCATCGATTCTTTCATTTGGAAAAAACCGGATGGTACGCTAATCACCACCAACTCTAATCGTTTGGAAATTTCCAATGCCACTACCGCCGAAAATGGTCTATGGACACTCACTCTGATGCATGGAGGTTGTCGCTCCGATGAGTCTGTACCCCTCCTTGTAGAAGTTCAAAATATGTTGCTAGTAGAAATTTCATATGACGGGCCACTCTGCGAAGGCGATTCTGTCCAATTGTCGGCAACAGAATTTGTTGGTGCCACCTATCAGTGGAGCGGACCCAACGGATTCACCTCAGGGAGCAGAATACCCTGGGTAAAGAGTGCTTATGGAAAATATACAGTCCAGATACGCACCACCAGTGGATGTGTAGCAACTGCTGAGATTTATCTTAACCTGTTTCCTAAACCTCGAGTCCGAAATCTAACTTCGACTGCCACCTCTTGCCAACATCCGGAGGACGTAGTACGGTTTAATTATCAGCTCAATATGCCTTCTGATAGCGTGACCTATATGTGGCGGGGTCCTAATGGCTTTGCCAGCACGGATTCTTTCCCTTCAATAGCAGGCACACAGCTCAAAAACGGAATTTATTCACTCATCATTACTTCTTTGCGAGGCTGCATCTCAGATACCGCGCGTATAAGTATTCAGGTGGAGCTGACTCCTCCAAAACCCATCGTCATGGGTAATCTCAAATTGTGTTCTGGAGAAAATCTTGTCCTAACAGTAACCAATCAAGTCGGCGGCGGACAATACACCTGGCAGACGCCTCAGGGTCCCGTAGTAGAATCTACCAATCAATTAACACTCAATAATACCACTTCACTGCAGTCGGGTATATATATCGTGACGTATACACTAGGGAACTGCACCTCAAAGAGCTCTGATACCATTTTAGTACGGGTTGTACAAACCCCACCTCAACCTGTTATCAGTGGTGATCCGACCATCTGTCTTGGGGATACCATCCGACTTGAGACTTCTGTAGCTGCAGGATTGACTTATGCTTGGACTGGTCCGGGTGGCCTCACCTCTACCCAGCCATCTTGGATCATCTATCCCGCCTCTGTGGCCAATGCAGGTGTATATACACTCAGAATCAGCAGAGATGGGTGTCAGTCCCCCATATCTGAAGCATTCACAGTGATAATTAATATTCCTCCGACTGCACCTGTCCTAAGTGATCTCGGAGGTGACATTTGTGTAGGGCAAGACCAACTTACACTTTGCATCACGCCGGGCAGTGCACTGCCCGGAGCAACATATACTTTTTACAATTCAAATGCACCAGCAGCCATTGCCGGACCGACCAATGCACTTTGTGCACAGGTATTTAACTTCTCACCATTTGTTCAAGGCCTGAATACGCTGTACGCGACTTCGACGCTGGAAGGTTGCATATCTCAGTCTTCTGTGCCCATATCTGTCAATGTATCTATTCCACCTGAGGAACTTGCCCGGGCAGGTGCAGACCAAATCATTTGCACTGGTAGGGAGGCAACTCTGACTGCCGACCAACCTGCTGTATCCACCGGATATTGGAAGGCGCTCACACTTGGTACTTCCATTCTCAATAGTAAAGATGCGATCACCGTGGCAAGCAATCTTACTATAGGGGAAAATAAATTCGTTTGGATACTGGATTATAACACCTGTAAGGGCTTCAGTAAGGATACAGTTTCAATTTGGGTACCTGAATTGATCAGAGTATTGGACGATCTGTATTCCCTGCCATTGGGTGAAGAAGGCACGTTTACTGTCACCGATAATGATCAGTTCACGGGACGTATTAATGTTTCTATTGGAACACCGCCTATTTCAGGTTCCACAGTGATCAATGCGGATCAGACCATTACTTATTTACCTGCACCGGGCAGTAATTCTGGATATGACAAGTTTACTTACACCGTATGCCTGCAAGGGTGTGATATATGCCAGACCGCGACTGTACTCATCGATATTAATGATCCCAATAGTTGTATAATCCCGAATATATTGACCCCCAATGGTGACCATATAAATGATATTCTGCGCATTAACTGTCTTGAAAATGGCACTCCGAATACCAGTGAACTGGCTGTCTTCAATGAATGGGGAACAGAAGTCTACCGCTCCACACCCTACCTGAATGACTGGGATGGCACATACGATGGCAAGCCGCTTCCGGTAGGAACCTACTTTTATATCTTTTTCTCGGCCAAAAGTGCACCTGTCCAAAAGGGATTTTTAATCATCAAACGATAAGCATGACAATGAATCGATATATTATAATTTTGTGCGCCATCTGGAGTTTGTGCTTTTCCGCAGAGGGTCAACAGGAGCGACAATACAGCCAGTTTATGTACACCAAACTGGCCATCAATCCTGCCTTCGCGGGCAATCTACCTTCCTTTTCACTTTCCGGATTATATAGAAATCAATGGCTCGGTATACCGGGCGCACCGGTGACACAACTGATCAGTGCAAATATTCCACTCATGGATCAACGCGTGGGCTTAGGTGCCAATCTAATACACAGCAGTATCGGTATCTCAGATATGTGGACTCTAAGTGGCATGTATGCCTATCGACTACCCGTGGGAGAAGGATTTATTAGTGGTGGTATGGAAGGCAGCTTAAGGTATTATGGGGTCAACTACAACGATGGTCGCCTCATAGCGGACCAGGATCTGAGTATTGACAATGCTGTCGTCAAGGAAAATGTATCTAAATATGTACCAAATGTAGGTTTGGGTATATATTATTCTGATCCCAATTTCTATATCGGCCTCTCGGCACCACGATTGATCAGTTCCAAGATTGATTTTAAAGATAATTTATTGGTTTCACGTGAAGTGATTCACCTCTATGCTATGGCGGGTTATTCCATACCACTGCGTGATGAGGTATTCCTGACTCCGCAAGTATTGGTAAAATATGCAAAAAATGCACCGATAAGTGCAGACGCTAATATCATGGTTGATTTTGCGACCAAGTTTAATGCCGGTGTCTCTTATCGCTCTGGAAATATAAATAATCCCATTGGTGAATCAATTGATTTATTATTGGGATTTAAGATTATGCCGCCCGTATTCCTGGGCTTGGCTTATGATATTCCCTTCGGAGAATTGGGACGTTACAATAAAGGAAGCCTCGAATTAATGCTGCGATATATGGTGCCCGCTGATGATAAGTCTGATGTGCAGAATCCAAGATTTTTTTGAGGCCATTGGCTAATTAATTTTTTTTAGAAGTGAGAAAAACTACAATACTATTTTTGGTCCTTTTGATGACCATTTCTGTACAAGCACAGCGCTCCTTTATGCAGGATATGCTGACTACGCCCACGGAATTTAAGTTGATCAATCAGCGTAATATTAATTCAACTGAATTAGAATTTTCTCCAGCCCTGTATGGTAATCAGGTAGTCTATATCGGTAATGGCAGAAAGGACGCTGGGACTCAAAAATCCACCTCAAATTATTACAATATTTATGCTGCGCAATTGCAGGGTGATACTTTACTTTATGGTGAAAAGCCCTTCGCAGATATTTTAAACTCCGCATATCACGAGGGACCACTTTGTTTTAATCATACGCTGGATACTATTTACTTTACCCGCAATAATCAACTCGAAGGTGGTGCTGCTCAGAAGCTCAAACGACTTGGTATTTATATGTCTTTTCTGACACCTGATGGTTGGGCTGAGCCACGCGAATTTCTACCGGCATCAGAAACACATTCATTTTGTCACCCCGCTTTAACACAAGATGGAAAGAAAATGATTTTTTCATCTAATCTCTCCGGCGGATATGGAAATTATGACCTGTATTATATTCAAAAGACAGTTACCGGCTGGTCTCAACCATATAACCTTGGCCCGGCTGTAAATTCACCTGATAATGAATTATTTCCCACTATTCCCGCCAATGGAATTCTGAGTTTTTCCTCCAATAGGCCGGGTGGATTTGGAGGCCTCGATCTTTATATTTCATTACTATCAGGTGGTGGATATGATCAGGCAATAATACTTGATCCCATTTTTAATTCTCCCTCTGACGAATTGGGTCTGGTATATGATGCTGCGAACAATTGGGCGTATTTTTCTTCCAATCGTCCCGGTGGAAAAGGACAAGATGATATCTATACGATCGTATATCACAAGGCAGTTTCTAAAGAACCGGTTGCGACAAACATAATTTTATTGGAGGAAGGTACTAAAAGACGCGTCCGAAATGTGGAATTAATTATTGAACAGGTAGATGATAAGAGCAATCAGATAGTAGGGACTACCGATAGAGATGGTAGTTTAAGTGTCAAACTACTGCCCGGAGCTAAGTACACATTGCGTGCTTCTGATTTATACTTCCAGCCACTATTTGAGGTAATAGAGGGAGCTACCGAACCCATTTATGTTAGTATCCGTCGCAAACCCTGTTTTAAGATAAGTGGTATAGCTTATGATAATGAAAATAAGGAACGATTAAGCAAAACTAAAATTTACCTTTTTGCTTCTTGCAATGAAACTCAGGATTCTACAATCACTGACTTGCAGGGAAAATTCAGTTTGTGCATCGTCCCCGGCTGTTTTGGAAAATTAAAAGCAGAGCACAATGGTTTTTATGACGTCACCTTACCTCTCGACACAGTGAAAGGTGATCTGCTGCTCAATCTCAATTTTGAAAAAATAAAGGTATCTATTGTAAAGGAACCGGTCAGAGTCGGCACAGTCATCTCACTGGATAATATATATTACAATTTCAATCAATGGGGAATCCGTGAAGGTGCCGAGAGAGAACTCAATGAACTCGTCACCCTCATGCAGCAATACCCCGCTATGGAGGTGAAGCTGGTTGCGCACACTGACACCCGGGGTGATGATGCCTCCAATCTCAAGCTATCTGTCCTCAGGGCCGAGGCAGCCAAAGACTATGTAGTCCGGCATGGTATCGCTCCAGCCCGAATTCAGACAGAGGGCCGCGGTGAAACTCAACCTCGCAATCGCTGTAAGAATGGTGTCAACTGCACTGAAGACGAGCATCAGTACAACAGGAGAACCGAAGTGGTAATATTGAAAAAATAGAACCATTCGATGATTGAATAGGCAGAAATCTTTTGATAACTTTACGGATAGGCAATAAAATAAATAATTTATTTTTTCACTGAATTGCCTTGCAAATTTTCCTGAGGATAATTCTTTTTTAGTGCTGAATCAGTTATCCAGGGTGGATACTTTCAACTCACAATCGGATAATAAATTATACAACTTCGTGGGAGTGGCATCATTGGATTCAGAAGCGCCCAGTCCGTGCTCAAAGATTATGACCGGTTTATTTCTCGTGATCGTATTTATAGCTCCTTCCTGAACTAATAGCTCAGCCCCTTCCACATCAATCTTTATTCACTCAATCTTGGTATCCGCTGGAAGAATATTATCTAATAGATCTGTATCTACTTTTATCTGCTCATCGACTTAATTTGATTTATTGTATTTCCTTTTATGACTCTACTATAAGCAGGATTAGAGACGACGTAATTGAAAGTGGTTTGCTACTTTTCATTGCTTAGTGCGATATCGTACTTCTGATTTTAGGTAAAGTCGTAGGGAATTAATTGAATTATCTCCTTTAGTATTCTGATCCTATTATTTGCTCATTTTGAGTCAATACACACTATTTCAGTGCACATGTTTTTATAATTGTACCTAATATTCAGATTATGTTGAGAAATACCTGAACATATAGCTATGGCAATGTAAAATTATGAGATGAGTAAATCCGACTAAGTATATTAGCCCACTCCTCAACAAATACATTTCAGGTCATTTCGATCCCGACGACAAGGATATAAAAATGGCCAATACCAAGCATCTCTTTGGTGTGCCCATTTTACGTGGTTTTAAGAGTCGACAACTCTCGATAGGAAGTTAACTAAAAAGCTCTATTTAATCCTGTAGAGATGACCTATTGGTAGAAATTAAAACTAAGATGAGATCAAGCCTCTTTAGGAGAGACACATGACAAAAGCTAACGATGTTAAATGCTAAATTAGGAATAATAAAGACTTAATCACAACCGGCAACCATTTCTCAAGAAAATCCGATTCTTGAATTAATTACATTGCTTTCATCACTTGTGCCATAGTAGCACCAATATCTGCAGGAGAATTTACGACATGAATTCCGCACTCACCCAGAATACGCATTTTTGCCGCTGCCGTATCGTCTTCACCACCGACGATAGCACCTGCATGACCCATGGTGCGACCTTTTGGTGCAGTTTGGCCGGCTATGAAGCCCACTACTGGTTTGATGGGATTAGCCTTATACCAGTGGGCAGCTTCTGCTTCCAGGTTCCCACCAATCTCGCCGATCAATACAATACCATGAGTCTCCGGATCCTCCATAAACATCTGAAGTGCCTGCTTTGTAGTAGTACCTATGATGGGATCACCTCCGATACCAATAGCTGTAGAAATACCCAGGCCTGCTTTGACCACCTGATCTGCCGCCTCATAAGTTAGAGTGCCGGACTTAGAGATAATACCAATGTTGCCTTTCTTGAAGACAAAGCCCGGCATTATCCCGACCTTAGCTTCATCAGGAGTTATCACTCCAGGACAGTTAGGTCCGATCAGTCGAACACCCTTATCGTCCACAAATGCTTTTACTTTCACCATGTCAGCCACCGGTATACCCTCGGTAATACAGACTATCACCCGGATACCGGCATCAGCCGCTTCCATGATAGCATCTGCCGCAAAGGCAGGCGGTACAAAAATGATCGAGACATCTGCCCCGGTATTCTGTACTGCATCATACACCGTATTAAATATTGGTTTTTCCAGGTGAGTTTCACCGCCCTTTCCGGGAGTTACTCCGCCGACTATAGGGGTACCGTAAGCAATCATCTGCTCTGCGTGAAAGGTACCTTCCTTGCCGGTAAAACCCTGAACTATTACTCTGGATTGGCTATTGACTATGATCGACATGGCTATTCATTGCGTTTAATCTACCGCAATGATAAATAAATCCTCGTCATTTTTGGTCATTAAATACTCTTCTCGACCGAATTTTTCGAGATCACCCTTGAAATCCTTGTAGATTAATTTCGTCTCATCCATCTCATTTATTATGCGGCTCTTCTCCTCTTCGTACTTGATGATGGTGCGCTGCAATTGCCACTGAGCTATCCATCTGTTCTTATCAAAGAAAGCAAGCCAAAGACCAAATAGCAGGAATACAAGTATAAATTTATTCCTCGATCTTACAGGATTATCCTCCTTAAATGTATTGATCAGAAAGTGTAGGATGCGGTACATATTACGAAAAATTGTAATGCAAATATATCTAATAGTTAGCTAATTATCCATTATATTTATTTTTAATATAAATTTTTTATTTTATATGTATAAATAATTGATTTTCTTGCTACCTGCACAGTCACTGTGGACGGTGGTGCCGATCAGCCTTGGTCTGAAAGAAATTTTTGGAGCTCATTCCTAGTCATCACAATTTGATACCTTTGATACACCTATGCCCCAACTGTTTGTACGTATCCATAGAATACTGAAATCGCATCCCTGGATGCTGTGGATGGGTTTGCTTCTCTTGGCCGGATATTGCTTCTTCGGCATCAGTAGATTGAAGCTGGACAATAACCTCCTGTCCATCATGCCCACACATATAGAGAATAAGGAATATACTACTCAGCTCAGTGACTTGCAGAGTAACCGCAATATTGTATTGGTGCTACATGCTCCTGCTCCCAGCGATACGGCGCTTACCATGTTGCTTGATAATGCTGCCTGGTGGGATTCCACGCTGCACTCCTCTACTTTCTTATCCTTAGCCTTGGATCTGAATCGCATCAGATTGTCTGATAGTGACCAGAGGCTGATCTATGATAGTATCTTTTACAACTTGCCTTTATTGCTGGATAGCAGTGATTACACCCAGCTTAGTGCGAAGCTAACGCCGACTGGTATTCAAAAGACCATAGAACAAAATGCGCGACTAAATTCAGGATATTCGGGTATTGCATTGCGTCAATACCTTCAGAAGGATCCGCTCCACCTCACTGCACTGGTACTGAATAAACTCAAGTCCTTTCAGGCTTATCCGGGACTAAAACAAGTCAACGGGTTTCTAGTCTCTGAAGACGAACAAACACTTCTTATCAATTTGCCGGCTTATCCTGGAAATGCCTCAGATGATGCCTTATTAGATTCTTTGAATCGATTGAAAAAGAGCTCAACAGCTCGCTTTGATATTGACAGTTACTTGCTCGGTGCACCGGTGGCAACCAAACTAAATAAAGATCGCTCTATTCGGGACTCAATATTCACCGGGATCATTTCGCTGGCTTTCATTTTGCTGCTGCTATGGTATTTTTTCAGAAATCGTTCTGTACCATTAATAGCACTATTTCCGGCAATAGGTGGATTCGCTTTTGCTCTGGCAACTATAGGTTTTATTGGGGTTCCACTGGTTGCAATGGCGATGTCCGCCGGTACGATTATTCTGGCGATGGGGATCAACTATGCCATTCACCTGGTGAATGCCTATCATTTTTCGAAAGATAGAGAAGACGCTATAGGTGAGATTACCAAGCCCATGCTGATAGGTAATATCACTACTGTGTTGGCATTCTACATGTTGCACAGTTCGTCTTCGCTTCTGCTAAGGCAATACAGTATCTTAGCCGTATTGAGCTTACTCATGGGAGTATTAATTACACTAGTGGTATTACCTCTTTGGCTTCCCGAGAAAAAGACTTCATTGCAATTGCCCCGATGGGTAGTGAAATTTAGCAACTATGAATTTCACAAAAATAAATGGTATGTCGTTGCTATGATTCTGGGTACTATAATACTGTTACCCTTTGCATCTAAAATTACTTTCCAGGGAAATATGGATAGTTTGAATTATATCCCTAAGGAAGAAAAAATAGGTATGGATCTGCTTCAAAATAAATTGAAGCTTCATCTTTCCACAGTCAACTTAGTTGTGTCGGGTGACCACCTGGATAATATATTGACCAATTATAATCTTGCTCGCCGACAATTGATCTCAAAGAATCCGAAATTGATTATTCCGGATATTATTGCCATCGCACCATCAGCTGAAAGTCAGTATGCAGGTGCTGAATTGTGGAAAAATTTCTGGAGTGATTCACTCGTCGGGCTCATCAATACATCATTACAAAGCAGTCCCGAAAATAAGGAGGCCACTCAGATCAGTATTTTCCTAAGTCGACTATCCTTGTTTGACACTTTGGCTGTGCCGGAGCGACTCAGTCCCATACTGAGAGAGAAGATAGCAGGTCAGTTTTTTAGCACCTCTGGTCGTGATCAAATGCGACTCGAAGTACCCGTAATAGGTAAGATTCCGGAGATAAGGTCTCAGACTAATTTTTCATTATTCAACAGGCATGATTTCACCACCAAGATCGCGCATTACATACAGGATGATTTCAACAACATCTTATGGGCTTCCGCTATCATTGTCTTTTTGCTTCTCCTATTTTTCTATGGCCGGATTGAATTGGCGCTGCTCGCATTTCTCCCCATGGCGATCTCATGGGTATGGATTCTGGGCTTAGCCCACCTTCTGGGCATTGAGATCCATATAGTCAACCTGATCTTGTGCACATTTATTTTTGGCCTTTGTGATGACTATTCGATCTTTATGGTGGACGGACTGACCAAAGAATACAAATATGGTATCCGTGTCATATCACGTGATCGTCAGATTATCTTGATCAGTATTCTGGTTACAGTGATCAGCCTGGCTGCATTATTTTTTGGCAAGCATCCTGCTTTTCATTCATTTGCACTTCTGGCAATTATTGGCCTGGCAGTCGTGCTGTTTCAATCCTTGATTTTACAGCCTTGGTTATATGATTATTTCATTACTGCGCGCACTAGCCGTGGCAATATGCCGGCTACTTTGATTACCACTTTATTTTCTACTCTTACTTTTTCTTTATTTATATTATCAGGTCTTGTCCTAAGTGTGTTGGGCTTAGTATTGAAAGTGACCTTTTTGATGCGTCTTACTTTCATCCGGCGGATATTCCTGAAATTAATTCAGTTGAGCGCTCGCTTCGTGGTATGGACAAGTTATTATGCACACGTAGATATTGAAAATAGAAATTATTTTGATCCCACCAGACCCGGTATATTTATTGCAAATCACCAGTCACATATTGATCTTCTGGCATTACCTCGCATTACCTCTCGTATGGTTGTCATGACCAATACTTGGGTATATAACAATCCGGTCTATGGTGGTATGGTCAGAGCTGCAGGTTATTTACCAGGCTTTGAGAATGTAGAGAATATCATGGATCAAGCTAGAGAGAATATTGAAAAGGGATTTTCCATATTAATTTTTCCCGAGGGCAGTCGCTCACCCAATAATGAACTAAAAAGATTTCACAAGGGTGCATTCTATCTCGCCGAAAAACTCAATGTACCGATCTATCCGGTGCTGGTTCAGGGGCTTACTAATCTCCTCACCAAAGGTGAGCAACACATCAAGCCCGGCGTGGGTACTCTGAAACTATTGCCTGCCATCAATCCTGAAGAACGCAGTTGGGGAGAAACTTATAGTGAAAGAGCTAGGACTATTACTGCTTATTTCAAGCGAGAGTATAATCTGCATCGGGATCGCATGGAGACACCTGAGAATAATTTTAAAACATTGACCCGAAATTACTTATATAAAGGTCCATTACTATATTGGTATGCAAAAATAAAAACACTGCACGAACATTTATTTATTCAGCTCAATGCACTTATCCCAAGACAAGCTACTATTATCGATATCGGAACCGGCTATGGTATGTTGCCGCTTATGCTAGCTATGTGCGGCCGAAATAGGATTATTACAGGGATAGATTTTGATGTTGAAAAAATAGAGGTCGCAGCAAATAATTATTCGGTGAAGAATTTCTCCGGTTTAAAATTTATTGGAGGTGACATTACCCACCCCGACAATGGGTTATTGACCTCTGCAGATGCATTTATTCTGTACGACGTACTACACTACCTCACACCGGAGCAGCAATATGCCGTCTTGGACCAATGTGGAACTTTACTGCACAAGGATGGTAGCATTTTTATCCGGGAAGGGATCATCAGGAACAATAAACTGAAATCAACCAATTGGATAGAATTCTTATCTACCCGAATTTTCCGATTTAATAAATTCACAGATAAACTGCACTTTATAGATAATCAATTAATCGAATCGATTGCACAAAAACATGATTTAGAGATTACCATATTGCACAGTTCAAAATACAGTTCTGATACTCTGATTCAACTTAAATCGCAGCGATCGTAATATGACTCAGCATGGTGACATCACATATGATTATGTCGTAGCAGGTAGTGGCATCGCCGGCTTGATCTGTGCCTGCTATCTAAGCATGCAAGGACAAAAAGTAATCGTTTTGGAAAAAAATCACCAGATTGGCGGTGCACTTCAAGTTTTCTCCCGAGACAAAAAAATATTTGATACGGGTGTGCATTATATTGGTAGCCTTGGAGCAGGTGAGACACTGCATAATCTATATGGATTCCTGGGAATAATTGATTATTTGAATTTTGCACCACTTGAGCAGCGAGGATTTGACAGAGTCATTTTTTCAGGTGACAAGACTGAATATTTTTTAAGTCAGGGTTGGAATAATTTTTATTTGGATTTGATAAAGTACTTCCCAAATGAAGCTGAAGGAATTGATAAATTAATTAGTAAAATTAAACAGACCGTGGCACTTTTTGGTCCCTACTTTTTGCGACCTTTAGATGACGGTGGCATTGCAATTGAAGTTTTGAGTGAAAAGTTATCAAGTGTATTCAATCAACTCTCATTTTCGGATAAATTAATCGCCGTACTGACCGGTAACTCTATTCTATACGGATATGCTAAGGCCAAAACACCATTTTATGTTTTTGCGCTTATACTCAATAGTTACGTCACAGGCGCTTATCGTATGATAAAAGGTGGCTCTCAGATTGCTAAGGCACTTTCACGACGCATTAACCAGCTGGGTGGGACTATTATAAAGTACGCTGAAGTTACTTCTTTTAATTATGAAGACGGACGCATTATAGATTGCACTATAAAAGGGAAAGGAAGCATTCACGGCAAAAACTTTATCTCTAATTTTCACCCAAAGTGTACTACTGACATGTTGCATCCCAATCCGCTTCGCTCAGGATATCTACTGCGTTTGGATAGCTTGCAGAATACGACTTCATTTGTCACAGTGCATCTTTCACTTGAGCAAGATAAAGTTCCCTATTTTAATTACAATAAATACATCATTAATGATGGATGCATAGCCGGCAAAATTCAAGATCAGATTGATGCGTCCTGGCCTCAACACTTTTTGTTGTGTACCGGAAGAGAATGGGTAAAGCAAGAGTTTGCTTCTACACTTACTGTACTCGCTTTTGCCAATTTCTCTCAGTTTGATCCCTGGAATGAATCTGCCAATACGGTCAGCACACCGGCTGAGCGTGGTGAGTCCTATGCAAAATTTAAAAATAGAATTATTGCTCAGGTCTTACAGCAACTCGATGAGCATTACCCTGGCATCGCTGGGTGGGTCAGACATAAGGAATGCTCCACTCCTCTGACCATACGTGATTTCCTGGGGCAACCTTCAGGTGCAGCTTATGGTTATGAGAAAGATGCAAATGATATTCTCCGCTGTATGATTTCACCCGCTACTAAAATTGACAACTTATTTTTGACCGGTCAGAATACTGATTTGCACGGAATCTATGGAGCTTCCATCTCTGCCCTTCTGACGCTAGAGCGGACTCCTCACGGTGGTCAGATCTGGCAGGATATTCGGACTAGTTTAGAGCAGGTATCATGAAGAGAAGTAGTCCCGTATTAAAGTTAATCATTACTATATGCTGCCTACTACTGCTGGGAGCTATTTTATCAATGTTTTATTTGAATTCACTTCTGATAGATAGTCCTGTCTCCTTTTCGCCGGTTGTTGAAAAATTGCTAATCCCGAAAAAATTAAACGATAGTACTTATACTGTTGGAAATAATTATTTACAGCGGATCGATTCAGGTATGTATGTACTATACCTTGAAGGTGATGCTTTAGAACGTGGTAATGCATTGGGTGCACTGACTAGTGATCTTCATCGTCAGCAGGAGCTAGCTTTTATCAGTCAGATAAAAAAAATGATTCCGAGTCCTTTTTACTTGAAATTTCTAAAATATTTCATTGCATATTTCACAAGGGATATCGAAAAATATATAC
This sequence comes from Saprospiraceae bacterium, assembly GCA_035426385.1. Classification (GTDB taxonomy): domain Bacteria; phylum Bacteroidota; class Bacteroidia; order Chitinophagales; family Saprospiraceae; genus Parvibacillus. The sequence goes on along the minus strand of DAOLZQ010000023.1, from coordinate 9,839 downwards.
CAAAAGAATATTTGGAAGAGATCTATGCAGAATCCCGCTACATGAGTAGCGATTTTGATGCGACGATTGGCCCTGCGTATATGCGGATATTAAATTATCATGCTGCACACGACATCGGCCATGCACTCCAAGATCGTCATTTTGTGACGGGATGCACCTCCTTTGCAGCCTGGGGTACATATACCACTGATAATAAATTAATCATTGGCCGAAACTTTGATTTTTATGTCGGTGACGATTTTGCCAAAAACAAGATTATTTGTTTTATGAAACCTTCCACCGGTATTCCCTTTGCCATGGTTACCTGGCCGGGTATGATCGGTGCAGTGAGTGGTCTTAATAAGAGTGGTATCACTGTGACCATCAATGCCGCTAAATCCTCTTTACCTCTTGAAGCTAAGACCCCAGTTTCTATTGTCGCCAGAGAGATACTTCAATATGCTTCTAGTCTGTCTGAGGCAATTAGTATCGCTCGGAAAAGGCAGATGTTTGTATCTGAATCAATTTTGGTGGGTTCTGCTTCTGAAAATAAGGCTATCATAATTGAAAAATCTCCTGATTCCTTAGGTGTTTATTCTGCCGATAGTTCTTTGCTTATTTGTTCCAATCATTTTCAGTCTTCCACTTTCTCTCGTGATAGCAATAATATCAAGTTTAGAGATGAAAGTAGTTCTGATTACAGGTTCCTTAGAATGCAGCAATTGATAGCGAGTCAGTCTATTATTGATCCATTGCACACTGCCGGTATTCTCAGAAATCCTTATGGAATGGACAATGAGAAAATAGGATGGGGAAATGAGAAAGCCATCGACCAGCTTATAGCACATCATTCCGTCATAATGAAGCCCGCGACAGGTGATTTTTGGGTTTCCACACATCCTTATCAACTTGGAAAATATCTTCACTTTAATATGACGGGGTTGTTCCAATCTGGCACCAATCCTTACCAGCCGTCTTTGAACATTCCCGCAGATACTTTCTTGCTACATCAGGCTTATCTACCTTATATGAAATTTAAGAAGTTAGCACAGTGGGTGGAAGAGGAGATGAAATCAAAAAAATTAATAGTATCTGATAGCCTCTCCAGGTTAATACACCTTAATCCGGATTACTATAGATCGTATGAGATAGCAGGTGATTATTTTACTGTCCAAAATTCTTTTGACAAGGCCAAAGAAAATTATATGATTAGTTTACAGAAAGTAATTCCAACCTTAGGGGATAAAGATCGTATTTTAATGAAAATTCAAAACTTACAACATAAAAAATGAACGACCATCAGTTTGATTCTCATGAAGATTTGGTGACCTTTAAGCAGGAAAGATTGCGAATGGCGCTAAATTATTGTTTTGAACATTCACCCTTTTATCGTGAGAGATTTGATGATCTTGGTTTGAATTTTAATTCCAATCATTGGTGGAATAATTTTAAGAAAATTCCATTTACCACCAAGGATGATTTGAGTCGTATGAATGCCAAGTTTATTGCAACTGATCCTACTCACTTTGCAGAGTTTGTCACTACCTCAGGCACGCTTGGTGCACCCGTACCATTGGTATTATCTGACCATGATCTGGATAGGCTCGCCTATAATGAGGCTTGCGGGCTAAGCATAGCAGGACTGCAAACTGATGATATTGTACAGATCACAACTACACTTGATCGGCGATTTATGGCAGGCCTGGCTTATTATTTGGGTGTGAGAAAGATAGGTGCAGCCACGATCAGGGTGGGCATCGGATTGCCCGCACTCCAGTGGGAGTCCATTCATCAATTTCACCCCACAGTATTAATTGGGGTACCTAGTTTTATTGTTAAATTAATTTTATTTGCACGTCAAAATAACATCGATCTTAATTCTGCTTCGATTAAGAAAATAATCTGCATTGGTGAGCCGATCAGATATAAAAATTTTGAATTGAACAGGACGGGTCAGTTCATCACCGACAATTGGAAGGTACAGTTATATTCTACCTATGCTTCAACCGAAATGGCAACTGCCTTTTCTGAGTGTGATCAGGGCTGTGGTGGTCATGAATTACCTGATTTGATTTATACTGAGGTTGTAAATGAATCCGGAGATGAAGTGCCAGATGGAGAACCCGGCGAATTGGTGTTTACTACACTAGGTATAGAGGGAATGCCTTTGGTAAGATATCGCTCCGGAGATATAATGGCCAAGTTCTCAGCTCCATGTGGCTGCGGCCGCACTACTTCGCGCCTGGGAGCTGTGTTGGGTCGACTGGGACAAATGTTGAAATTCAAAGGAACGACTGTTTTTCCTTCTTCATTTCAGCACTTACTCGATCAGCGACCGGAAATTGAATCCTATGTGATCGAGGCTAGTTCAAACTATTACGGTGAAGATGAAATCAAAATATTTATTTCAACTTCTGCAGATGAAAAGGAAGTATCTGCTGAACTTACCGAATTATTTAAAGCACATCTGCGCGTGACACCCGGGATTGAGTTTAGACCTGCAGCATTTATCCATCATCTGCGCAATGTTCCGGAGCTCCGAAAACCCAGAATATTTATTGACAATCGCCCACATTTATAGCGAAAAACCTATATAGTAATTTCAGGTTCTTTGTTACTTTTTTGGCTACAAAAAAATTAAGAAGTTACATCGGAGATTTAATCTTCACATATCATTTTGATAGCTTCTGATAATTCCTCACTTTCCTACTTTCAATAAATCCATAGAGTGATCCACTATCAAATTTTGTCACCCTTTGATAAATTCAATATTGCGAATAAAATTTTCATATCCGGTTCTTTTAACAGGGGATCGATCAAATAATTCGTTGAAAATTGGCTCTGATAGATTCTCCCAATTACTTTCCATCATCTCACCCAATAGCGGCTCGGGGAAGAATTCTTGTTCCATAGTTGGATTGGAAAATCGATTCCAAGGACAGACCTGCTGACATATATCACATCCGAATATCCAATTCTCCATTTTACCTTTAAACTCAGCAGGAATTTCGGGATCTTTCAGTTCGATGGTTAGATAAGAAATACATCGGCTGGCATCTAATCTGTACCCTTCTGCTTCGATCGCCTGAGTAGGGCATGCATCTATGCATCGGGTACACGTACCACAGTGATCTCTGATGGGGTCATCAGTTTCTATTTCTAGGTCAGTCAATATTTCCGCCAGAAAAAAATAAGAACCCTTTTTAGGATGAATTAATAGTGTGTTCTTTCCTATCCATCCCAGACCGGCACGCATTGCCCATTCACGTTCCATTACCGGTGCTGAGTCAGTAAAATAGCGTACTTTAATTTCATCGGCAATTCCTTCACCGAGTTCAGCAACTAACAATTTAATTTTATCTTTTATCAGATGGTGATAGTCAGTTCCATAAGCATACATTGAGACTTTCCCCTTTGTATCTGTATTTTCTATTTCAGGCTGATAATAATTATAAGTGAGTGAGATGATGGTCTTAGTGCCGGGGTGGAGTAGGCGTGGATCAATTCTTTTTTCGAAATGATTCTCCATGTATTGCATTTTACCATTCTTTTCTTCCGCCAACCATTCTTGTAATTTATCACCTGCTTTCTCCAATCTCTCAGCTTTGGCAAACCCTACTCCCGAGAAGCCATGCTGCAGCGCTTTATGTATTATATTTTCTTTAATTAGATCCACGTTAATAAAATTACTGGCTTTTGAGTATCGACCGGCCAGATTATAGGTCGAAGATAAGCAGTAAATTTTGGGTTTGAAAAAAACTACGAATTCTGATTTAAATTCGACCTCAAATTAATTAATTTTACATTTTCATATCAAAATAAGGAAATGTCTGCAGATTATAAAGAAGAAAATATACGCACCCTTGACTGGAAGGAACATATCCGTACACGTCCCGGTATGTATATTGGCAAGTTGGGCGATGGGCAAGCTGCCGATGATGGTATTTATATCCTTATTAAGGAGGTCATAGACAATTCCATGGATGAGTACTTTATGGGTCACGGTAAGGAAATCAGAGTCTCTATCAATGAAAATCAAGTCACTGTGCGCGACTTTGGTCGTGGTATCCCATTGGGTAAAGTGATCGACTGTGTGGCGCGTATCAATACGGGTGGAAAATATGATTCCAAAGCATTCAAAAAATCCGTCGGTCTCAATGGAGTTGGCACCAAAGCCGTTAATGCACTTAGTGATAGCTTTACAGTGTGGTCTGTACGCGATGGTAAGTTAAAAAAAGCTGATTTTTCGAAAGGCGAGCTGGTTAAAGACTATAAGATTATTTCCTCTACTGATAAGGAGGGCACCGGCATTACATTCATGCCTGACGGTGATATTTTTACCAACTTTACTTACCGTGAAGAGATCGTAGAAGCCATGATGTGGAACTACGCATACCTCAATAGTGGCCTGAAAATCAATTTTAATGGCAAGACATTTGTCTCAAAAAATGGTCTGGCGGACATGCTTGAGAAGAAGACCGCACAAGATGATATAGTTTACCCTCTGATACATCTCAAAGGCGAGGATATAGAAGTGGTCATCACTCACGGAACCCACTATGGCGAGCAGTATTATTCATTCGTGAATGGACAGAATACCACTCAGGGCGGCACGCACCTCAATGCCTTTAAAGAGAGCATAGTAAAGGTGCTTCGTGACTTTTATAAAAAGGATTATGACGCCAAGGACATTCGAGCTTCTATCATTGCTGCAGTTAGCATAAGAGTAGAAGAACCCATATTTGAATCCCAGACCAAAACCAAACTTGGCTCAACACTGATGGGCCCTGATGCTCCTTCTATCCGCTCTTTTGTCAATGAATTTTTGAGTCGTGAACTGGACAATTTCCTACACCGCAATCCAGACACCGCCGGTGCTCTACATAAGAAAATCCTACGTTCAGAGCGTGAGCGTAAAGAGATTGCAGACATCAAAAAAGAGGCGAATAAAAAGGCAAAAAAGGCCAATATTCACAATAAGAAATTGCGTGACTGCCGCTTGCATTACAATGAGAAAGGTGATGCCGCACTCAGAGCCCAGTCCACTCTTTTCATTACTGAAGGTGACTCCGCCAGCGGATCTATTACCAAGGCTCGCAATCCGCAGTCCCAGGCTGTGTTCAGCCTACGTGGCAAACCCCTCAATTGCTATGGTATGACAAAGAAAGTGGTGTACCAAAACGATGAGTTCAATTTGCTGCAACACGCACTTAATATTGAGGATGGATTGGACGATTTGCGCTACAATAAAGTGGTTATAGCCACTGATGCTGACGTGGACGGTATGCACATCCGCTTACTACTACTCACCTTCTTCCTTCAGTTTTTCCCGGATTTGGTGCGCAATGGGCATCTCTATATTTTGGACACACCTTTATTCAGAGTGCGGGATAAATCAGAGACCATTTACTGCTACTCCGAGAAAGAAAAACAATTGGCTATTAAACAATTACGCGGCAAGCCGGAGATCACCCGCTTCAAAGGGCTCGGTGAGATCTCACCGGATGAGTTTATAAATTTTATAGGTGAAAATATCCGCCTTGATCCCGTCTTTTTACAGGATACCACTGATATTGACGCTGTGCTAGAATATTATATGGGAAAAAATACAGCGGACCGACAAGCATTCATTATTGAAAATCTGCGCTATGAAATAGATGTTGTGGAGCAATAACTGCGGGTTTTTACTGCTATTGCCTCGGCTTACTGTTTAATTATTTTTCCTCTATTGGACTCATAACCCGAAAGTTACATTACCTTTATACTCTTATTGGGTAGAAAGGATCTTGTTTTTTTAGGGATTAACCCGCCTGCCGATATTAGCGCATCCTGTACATATTGCTATTCTTAGCGCTTCCATTTTGAAGTCAACTGCGGCATTCACTTCATTTTTAACACTATATAGCTTTCAATAAGTGTACGTATTAATGTATTATGTGATATATTTGCTTTTTTATAACTTAGTGCCCATTTAAATATCTATGGAGTTAAAATATAAACTTATGCTCAAGAGAATTACCATTCTTTTCTCCTTATTACTCATTACTACTTTTGCTTATAGCAATATCAAAGTTTATGGTGTAGCTGCAAGCGCTAATGTTGGAGAAAATGTCAAAGTCAGTTTTAAGGTCGATGGCTTTAATGTTGTGAGCGGCTTTCAGTTTGTAATAAAGTACGATCAGGATAAGTTGTCTTACGTTCGTCTGGAGGATCTGGGCGCTTTGAACTTGAATGTAGACGCCAATTTTACGCCCATTGCATCTGAAGGTAAGATCAGGACTCAGTGGGATGATCCTACTCTGGAAGGCGCCAGTCTTACTAATGGGACTATTTTATTTTCAGTTGTATTTACCGGCTTATGCGGTAGTCAATCAGTTGTAAATCTGATCAAAGATGGATTTGTCGAGTTACTTTTCATCGACCCCAATGGTGATGTGATTCCGGTTACTGTGGATGCAGCTCCTGTGACTGTTACCGGTACTCCCTGCGGAGGCGCTCAGAATGTAATGCAAATCGATAAAAATATTCCTGCTTTAGGAAATCAACAAGTATGTATCCCTGTAAAGGCCGGTGCCGGCTTTTCGGCTGTGACAGGTCTCAAGACTGAAGTAGTTTTTCCGGGCAGCTGTGGTACATTGAATGAAATTAAAAATATCACTTCAGCCCTTCAAGGCATCTCTGCTTCTAATTTCACTATAATAGGTAATAAAGTTACCCTAGACTGGAGCTCTGCTTCCGCCGGTAGCTTGACTGCGGGTTCTACCATCTTCGAGATATGCTTTACACCTAATGAAGCCTGCTGCGATCAGACTCAGGCTATAACCTTCCAAAACTCTACTTTCACACTTCAGGGTGGTCAGACTAATAATCTCGCGTCGGAGGGTTCTATCAAAATAAGTTGCGGCGGCGTAAAACCCTGCGATGTCAATGGTTTTGCCTTTATAGCTTCCGATCATACTGCACCTACCGGTTCAGAAATCACCATGGATGTTTCAGTACAGGATTTTTCAGAAATCATCTCTATGGGTTTCAGTATGGATTGGGATCCTACTTGTCTGGAGTTGGTCTCACCTTCTCCGATAGTTATTCCGACTCCAAATTTAGTCACCGGCTTGAGCTCGGGTTCTTTCTTTAGTCCTCAAAATGGGTGTATGGTAGTTTTCTGGACAGATGCTGCTCTCAATGGCGTTACAGTGCCCGATGCTACTGTTATATACTCAGTTAAGTTTAAAGTACTGGGTACGGGCGGTGTATGCAAGGTTAATTTTGGCAATAAATGTATGACCAGCTCACCTGAGATTCTCAAGCTCGACAATACTACTGTTCCTTTACAGTTTTGTTCAGGTGATGTAACCATAGGTACAGCCCAGTTTGGCATCGTCGATGTGAATAAAAGTAATGCAAGTTGTAATGCCTCATGTGATGGCCAGATAGAAATCTCAGTCACCGGAGCAACCGCCCCTGTCATCGCTTGGTCAAACGGGGCCGGAAATGTCAAAAAACTTACTGGCCTTTGCGCCGGTTCATATACGGTCACTGTGACCGAAGGTGCCAACACCACATCTAAGACATATACCATCACTGAGCCTGTGGCGATTAATATTTCACTGGTTTCTCTCACACCGGCAACTTCCGGCAATAATGGAGCTATAGATATCAATGTCAGCGGAGGTTCAAATAATTTTTCATACACCTGGCTGACTACTCCGCCCACTACTACACAGGATCTAACCGGTATAGGGGTAGGAACTTACACTATCGTAGTTACGGATGTGACTAGCAAATGTACCGCCACAGCTACCTTTACTATTACAGATGGGAACACTATTTTGTCTGCCTCTATCATAGCAGATAAGCATGGTAATTTTGACGTAAGTTGTTTTGAGTCTTGTGACGGAGTGCTCACCGCTCTTCCGGTCGGAGGGTTGACTCCATATGTTATTAAATGGAGTCGTGCAGCAGAGACTACTTTACAATTGACTAAAGTCTGCAAAGGCAATTATACAGTATCCATTACTGATGCTGCAGGGAAGACAGTGACCGCTTCCTATGATGTTACTGCACCTAAAGCCATCATCGCCAACTATAATATTTCCTTCCCTACAGATGAAAATACGCTCGATGGTTCGATTAAAATCGTTCCTTCTGGTGGTACCGGAAACTATACTTTCTCTTGGCAAGGGCCCAATGGCCTGACCTCAAATTCTGATGCTTTACTTGCAGTGGGTGTTGGTGAATACAAAGTTACCGTTACTGACCTCAATGGTTGTACAGCTCAGTTTTCTAAGACTTTGACTCCAGGAGGTAAAGATTGTTTCGAAGGTATTGGTGCTATTACTCCCAATGGAGACGGTAAAAACGATAAACTGTTAATTACCTGCTTGGGGAGTATTCAAAATAAACTGTTGATCTTCGACCGTTGGGGTCAAAAAGTATATGAGAGCTCTAACTACAATAATGATTGGGAGGGCAATGACGCAGGTGGCAATTTATTGCCGGATGGTGGATATTATTGGGTACTCCAGGTTCGTGAGACAGGTGGAACAGTGCAGAATTACAAAGGATCTGTTTCTATTATTAGATCACTTAAATAATCTATTTAGAAAATTAAGAAGCTTATAAACTTATTTATATGTTGAAAAGAGTACTCATTTTTTGCTTTTGCTTATCTATATCTGTGGGCCTCTATGCACAGGAGCAAGCCGTCTATAGACATTATATCTTACATCCAACTCTAATCAATCCGGGTGCCACCGGCTTTAATGCGGGTGAGCATGAATTCCTTGGAAATGTGGTCAATAGTTGGTCAGGTTCACCGGGCACTCCACTCAACTATACTTTTGGCTACAGTGGTGCCTTTGGAAATAATGTAGGCTTGGGTATCCAGCTGATGAACGAAAGAAATGCCTCCATCAATAAGTTTAAAGCTGCTTTAGGATATGCTTATAAGCTGCGTTTTGATGATATCGTGGCTGCCATAGGCCTGACTACCGAATTTCAACAAAGATCATTAGTCAATGGGGTACTCAATGACCCGCTTATTGATCCTTCTGATGAGATACTACTCTCTGCAGATGGTGGTGTTAGATATTTTGATATGGGTCTGGGTTTATTTTCTAAGATTAATGAAAATTTGACATTGGGAGTTTCGTTACCCAATTTAGTACATACTTACTTGAAAAAGCCTATTGGTGCGAATAATGATATTAAGTATAAAGGAAACTTTACTCTATATATCGCCAATAAATTTAATATCAATAATTATGATTTCAAGTTAGAACCTGGCTTGGCCTTGCGAAGAGTAGGCGATGAAGCGCCCTTACTGGGTGATGTGAATCTAACCGGCTACTTTCTCAATGATAAACTCATAGGAGGTTTGGGTTACCACTTTGGCGCAGAGCAAAATGGATATGGCCTCCTCTTGGGTATTAATATTGGCCAGGTTAGCTTAGCGTATAGCTTTGATATCTATAAGGGAGATTATCAGCCATACAATAATGGGAAGCATGAAGTTACACTTAGTGTAAATCTTCATAAGCCTGCTATGGACCAATAATTTTTCAAATTAGGTATATATAAGGTTAGATATACATAATTACTTGGAAGTCATGAATATAAGCAATTATATTGCCTTCTAGGATAAAATAACTAGAAAAACATATGTAATATTCTGAGATTGAATAAAAATAATTACCTTTGTTTTTTATAAGCTCTGTAATCGGAGCATCTTAAATAAGAATAACTACACTACTTAAATCGAAGCCATTCCGGACGGTCTGCTCGATTATAAGTTTTTTCATATCATTTTTTTTGCTAAGGTCTTGATAATGAATGCATAAATGCATTTCCATTATCATATT
>DAOLZQ010000022.1:0-44331 GCA_035426385.1 Saprospiraceae bacterium | reverse complement strand
AAAGATTTCGTAAATCTTGAGTTTAACCTTCCCGCAAATACTACAGGTACTATCGAGATCATGGATATCGCAGGCAAAGTAGTGTACTCAGAAAAATCTGACACTTACTACAACCAAGTAAAAAAGATTAACTTCGGTCAGGTCGCTGCAGGTACATATATCGTTAAGCTGACTACTGGAAACGGTATCGTATCAAAACAATTTACTGTAATAAAATAAGCAGATAGAGTTTGACCTCTTAAGCTCAAATACAACCGCCACAATCGTGGCGGTTTTTTTTTGCCCGGACCTCACTCCCTGCTTAATTATTTATCTTTCAGCATTCTCAAGTGAGGAGAAATAATAAATCGGCCGTAAACAGAAAACAAATATTTTATATTATCTTACCTCATAGTTCTTAATTTAAAAAAATCGTCATATGAAAAATTATTTTTACACATTATTACAGTTATTTATCTCGACTGCACTGTGCGTATTTAGCACCCAGACTCAGGCGCAGGATTATTTGAAAATCACTTCAGCCACGGATGTCACTTTGATTGACAAAGAAATCTACATTGACGGTCTTGCTTCTTGGTATGGCTGTCTGCCTTATGGCCAGACTTATACAGCACAGGTTACTGATCCTTATGTCGCCGGACCTGCACCGCTTGCCCCACTCAATGGCAATGTAGGTGTATGCGTACGTGGAACTTACTGGTATATCGATAAAGCAAAAAACATTCAGGATGCCGGTGGTGTAGGTATGATACAGATAGCAGACGACAGACCTGTACAAAATATCCTGACCGGCGAAAATGCGGAGGTAAATATTTGGGGTATCTCCCTTGCTGCTGAGTTCGGACCCATGTTCGCAAATAATCCCGGCTTGCAGTTTGAGTTCATACATAAGGCTGCGCCAAATGGATTTACTGTAATATGGGGACTTAATAATGATGAGGGAAATTTCAATGGTGGATTTAACGGTTGGAAAAACATCAGCTATGAATGTGGCGGTGTGGAATCATCAAATGCGACTTGGAAATGGAATTATCAAGGGACTGACAATTACTTCGGTACTGCAATGCATTCAGAAACCGCATGCAATGGAGCTGTGGTTTTTGATTCCGGACTGATGAATCTGGATAGTAGTTGCTTCACTCGTAATAAAGGAGCGCTCGAATCACCAAATATCACTATCCCACCGGGACTTGCAGGTATCAGTCTTCGCTGGACACAACGAGTGGGTCACTATGATTCAAAATACTATGTAGGCTGGAGCACAGATGACGGTGCTACATGGGACTCAATCCAGATCAATCAGGAAGTACCACAACTGAATGCTGTGGACAATGGACTGGACAGGATAAAAGAATTCACTCGCAATCTAAGGTTGCCGAATGTACAGAATGCAGAAACCGTGAAGATCAGGTTTATCATTGATGGTAATTATTACTTCTGGGGTATAGATGATGTCATGCTCATAGTGCCGGAAAATAACAATATCGCACTGCCAATCAGTACCAATTGGTTCGCCGGTCCAACTATGGTTCAAAACTTTCACACACAAGCTACTACCAATGTCTGGATGACAGATGTAGAGAATATAGGTGCACTCACAGCCAGCAATGTAGTTCTGACAGTTTCCGTAACTGACACCACTACAAAAGAGGTAATCTACAGTTATGATCATCAAATAGGAGATATCAACTCTGGTGACACACTTCAGAATATCGTCAATCAGGATCTGACTTTTGAAACTCCAGATAAACCTGGTATTTATGAAATTAAATATCAAATCAGTATGGACTCTACAGATTATGATCTCAATGACAATTCTAAGACGATGCTATGGTCTATCTCAGCAGACAGGTATGGCGCAGGATTAAACTATTCAGATGCTTGGGGACTGACCGGTGAGGGCGGAATAAATTGGCTTGCAGGGGCCATTTTCAAGCAGGAGAATGACGATGCTTTTGGAACATTCGATCATGTAAAAGTTGGATTCTATAATCAGCAGGCAGCATTTATCGGCATGGGTGCAGAAGTACGTGTATATGAATATGAAGATGTAAATGGAGATCAGCAGATTTCTAATGCAGAATATACCGGTGGAAATGGTGTACCGATAGCTGTGGCAGATATAACTATTGACAGTCTGAATGCATATCAAAGTATGGATATCGAGCTGCATGATATAGATACCTACGAACCCACCACTGTGGAAATGAAAGCCGGAAAGTCCTATATAGTAGGCATCCGCTTCCTGAATGAGATCAACACAGAAGCCATATTTTATATGGTGGACAGATCGTATAATTCATATGCTACTGAATTTGCTCAACAAAAATTCAAGCCAGAACTATATAGACCTTCTTCTATCTTCCAGCGTAGAGATGATGACAAAGACTTAAATATTACAATAGATAGAAATAGACTAGGCCTCGCCATGGGAGATATACTGGTAAAAACAGGTGTCAAAAACAAAAAACCTGTGCTTGCCTCTCGATCTATGAGTGTCTTTCCCACCATTGCGAAGGACTATATCAATGTAGAATTCAATATGCAGTCATCCACTGAAGGCCAACTGGAAGTGCTGGATATCTCAGGTAAGAGAATTTATTCAACAAAGGCTGACAACTATTACGACCAGACCATTAGAATCAATCTAGGTCAGATCATACCAGGTACTTATTTTGTCAGGTTGACTACAAATCAAGGAACTATATCTAAACAGTTTACAGTAATCAAGTAATAATTCTTAAATAAATAAGAATCAAAAGCTGCCTTCGGGCGGCTTTTTTTATGCCATCCCTAAAGCCTGAAGCCGAGGCAAATTTTAGTACCTTTGTCTAACCACATTAATGAATAGTGCATTTCGAATTGCACATAAACTGAAACCAATCCAACTGTATGAGACAAAAGATAATAGCCGGTAACTGGAAGATGAATACGGACTTGGCGAGAGCAGGTGAGTTGACGACGAAGGTCATAACTTCTATAAATCCAATGGTAAGCAAAGTTATATTTTTCCCTCCTTACCCATTTTTACACACAGTTCAAGAGGCTGTCCATGCGAAACAAGAATTTGCTACCGGAGCTCAAAATCTCAGCAATCACGAGAAAGGTGCATTCACCGGGGAAGTAAGTGCAGCTATGCTAGCCTCAGTCGGCTGCCAATATGTACTTATCGGCCATTCAGAGCGACGTCAGTACTTCAATGAAAATAGTGATATTCTCTTTGCCAAAATTCAGCAGGCACTAAAACACAGTCTGCGGGTAATCTTCTGCTGCGGCGAACCTCTGGAAATCAGAGAAGGGGGGGATCATATAGCCTATGTGGAAAGACAAATCAAAGAAGTAATCCTAATGTTGGATCCTGAAGAGGTGACTTTTATTTCCATAGCCTATGAACCGATTTGGGCCATCGGTACCGGCAAGACTGCCACCACAGATGAAGCTCAGGAAATCCACCATGCTATTCGAAAGCAATTGGAAGCACATTTCAGTGACAACATCGCGCGTCGTATAAGTATTTTATATGGTGGCAGTGTAACTACTTCAAATGCAGAAGGACTATTTAATCAGCCTGATATAGATGGCGCACTGATTGGTGGTGCCTCACTCCATGCTGAGGAATTCGTACAGATCATATCATTTATGGAAAATGTACAGGCATGAAATATTGGTTATTGAAGACAGAACCTGAAGAATACAGCTTTGCTGATCTGCTGAGAGACAAGACAACCCCTTGGACTGGCGTACGCAATTATGCTGCAAGGATAAATCTGCGTGCGATGAAAAAGGGTGACCTATGTTTTATTTATCACAGTGTAAGTGATAAAGAAATCGTCGGTATTGCCGAGATCACAAAGGAAGCTTATGCTGATCCCACCAATGAAACAAAGGTGGAATGGGTAGCTGTAGATATGCGGCCGGTATCTGCACTAAAGAATAAGATAAGCTTGGCTCAGCTGAAAGCGGACCACTTTTACGATGACCTTGAATTGATTCGCATTTCCAGACTTTCTGTGGTACCCGTAGAAAAGAAGCACTGGGATGCTATAATGTCATTAGGAGGTGAATAACTGGTCAGTGAGGTTGATTATGGATAACATTGGCATAATGTATTTATTTTGCTTATTCATACTGATGGGTTGTGGAGAGATCAATACCTCTCATCCAGAGCTAATCAATACAGGACATTGGCAAGTAAAGAAGATGTGGGTAAATGATTCTATTCCAAAAATAGAATTTGACAAAATGAGCTTGGATCTATTACCCAATAGCAGATATAAATTTGTAAATAACTTAAATCAGACTGAAGCAGGAACCTTTACTATAACGGATAGTTTGCTAATACTTGCAGATACCACACAAGGTAATTATATTGAAAAGGCAATGCATATTTTGAAGATGACCGAAGATTCCATGATACTTAGGCTAAACTTCAAGCAAAAAGAATCCAAATTATTATTGATTCGCACTAAACCAGCTGGATCGCCAGGTCAGTAGCTAAGGTCATTGACATGACTCCTTTTTCAATTTTAAAATCTTCTACGGTATAGTCATTTATCCGACCTTTGACTGCCATATCATCATTCAGTTCTATTTCTGAGATATTCGCATTGGTCTCCAAAATAATTTTATCAATTATAGGCTTTAAATCTATGGGGAATTTCTTCCTGATAAATGTTTTTGCCACTGAGAGGCCGATATTTCCTGTAAGCGAAGAAAGCATATTTTTCCCTGAAAAATCAAATCTTAAATTTTCCATATCAAGCATCAGTGTCTTCTTGTTTAGCCTGGGTATACCTACTACGGAAAGTCCTCCATTGAGAATGCCTTTAAGTCGCATCGCTATTGCAATACCATCCTCTCCCAGCATCCGGATGATCACTTTCTCGACTTGTGAATGAATAGCGTCCTCAATGGCAGGATTAGCCTGAATGATCTGATAAGCCGGCTCGCCGAGATCGGCAAGATCTAGATGCACATAAATACGTGTCTTTTCATGCTCTACTGAAGCAGGTAAATACTGAACCTTAGGAACATATTTTTCTTCCAATTCAGCGTGCTCAGTACTATTCTCGAAAAACCATTTCGTATTTGATCCCAGGAGTAGGCGATCTTCCTTCACTTCTATCGGCTCCATCTCCATGAAGTCCGGCTTTAACTTTATGTAAAGACTATGTTGATCTCCCAATGGTATATTAACAACTCTTTCCCAAGCCACTTTCATCAGTAGTTGCGGGATGTTTAATACCTTCTTTATAGCTTCATCGATCTTTTCACCCATTTTGGGTAATTGATCATCTATTTTAGATTTGATCAATCCATCCGGAATAATCATATCCACTATCTTCGGATGAATATCAAGATCACTGACCCATTCTACTTCAGATATCGAAGAGGTTGTATCAATGTTGAAATCAGATTGAATATCTAGTTTAGAATGAGTATGGATTCTGATTTGAGCATCCACAGACACTGTACCGACCGGCAATTCAAACGCAGCATTGATGGACATAGGGACGACTATGTAAATCGTGTCTTCTCTAAAATCAAATTCAACTTCACCATTTACAAACAGGTTGACCACTTTGTTATCAGATATGTCTATCTCTAATGGATCCTTTTCATTGAACTTCTCATTAATTTCCTTATTGATTAATTTGCTTAATTTCTGCTTTTCAACTTCAACTTGTAAATGATTAATTAGAATGTAATTCTCCATGCCTTTAAATTCCTATTTAGTTAAGTTAATAAAGGCAGAAAGCGTCTTTTTGTTTTTAATTGCTATTGTTAATATATAATTTCCATTGGCCACGAGTGGCAATTCCAATCTCACCAACTGATTGGCATTTACGTCCATCTTCCACTGATTAACCTGCTGTCCGGCAGTTGACATCATTTTGAAAGTGGCTTCTCCTCTGTAATCTGAGGGTAGTGTAAAGCGTACCTCTCCCTGAGTCGGATTGGGGTAAATCCGTACATCTCCTACACTGCCAACATCTCTTTTGACAGCTATACTGCTGGTATCATATGCTGCGGAAGCATCCAGTACATACAGGCCATTTTTCATATCTACAGCTATGATATTGCCATTTGAGAGCCAAGGATATACGGACCATACTCCGTCATAGTCGCCCGTAGTCGCAGAGCCATCGATCTGATAGTAGGTGTCAAAATAACCGGTTAATTTGATTTTTTTGGGATTTGAATAATCGAATACCTGCATTCCATCCAGATAACTTGCCATCACGAAAAAGCGTGAATTTATCAAAAACGGGTTGTGTAGTGTGGCTTTACCAGATTGTGAGTAAAATGTATCCAATGGAGTGGGATTAGAGACGTCACTTACATCAATACTTTTAGCCGGCAGAGAGCCCGGTACCTCATCAGTGAATATCAGTGTCTTACCATCCGGGGACAATATACTACTGTGATTATACCCAGCAAAAGGATAGTCGGTATAAGACCCAACCGCCTTAAATTTATTGTCCTTAAATGTAAAGATATACAGTCCGTCGTAACCACAAGAAGCATAAATAGTGTCATTTCTGACGAACATATCATGTACCTGTGAGATCTGTATGCCGTCATCTTCCAGACTGCGTAATTCTTTGGGATGAGTCGGATCCTCCTTTAAGTCGAAGACAGTCATGGCATTTGTTTTGCCCGGCTTTCTCCGGATACCCACATATAGATAATCACCCTCAATAAATATGGTATGACCCTGTCTCAGATAATCCTGTCCTTCATATACGATGTGCACACTATCTGGAAGGAAACTGAGATCAACTATTTGCATTACATTAGGTCCGGAATCATCACTGACAGCATATAGATACTTACCGTAGGTCTTGTATTCACGCCAGGTTGCTTTTTTTATGGGGCTATCTGTAAAATCAACTAGTTTGAGAGAATCAGTATTGGTGATATCCACATAATAGGTACCGTCACTACCACCCACAATAGCGTATTGACGTCCATTTTCCTCATAGCCCCAACAACTGCTGTAGCGCAATCCTTGCTGCTGCCAGTGACCCAACAATTCCACCTTATTGTGATCATATTCCTGAGCTACGGCGCTTGAGATTTTAAATAATAAAAAAGCCAGAATAGTTAATTGAATACGCATATAATAAGTTTTTTGAACAATAAGTGTAATGGTTGTTTGGACTGGTTACTGACCTAAAGTAATCACAAGATAATTTATTCTACCAATATTTTTCCGGAGTACGTTTTCGTTCCGCATTGAATCATAAGAAGATATATTCCTGACTTCAATGGAGGCAATGGGAGTCCGAGTAACCCATCTGTAGCGCTGTACGGCTCATTTAATACCTTTCTCCCTTCCAAGGAATACAGCTCTGCGTAGACCATTTTATTTTGAAATTCTGTATTGAAGATATTCAGTTTTTCGCCAGAAGCAGCAGGCTGTGGAAATATGAGCAGATCCGACTTTTGATTTACTGATTTATTGCTCAGTGAAAGATACGGATTGGAGAATTTTTTATTCAGATACAATCTATATTCGCCGGGTGCAAAAGTAAAGTTCTGAGGGACACTTGTACCCCAGATGCTGTCTCTACCGAGGTAATTATAATACCAGCCATCATCTGGAAAAGGCAAGGTAAGGGACTGCGTAGTGACGTCAAAATTACCGAGAGCAAGCATCTTGAGCCCCGACTCGTCCATTCGGATATATTTAAATTTCTGCGCAAGAAAAGAAGTGATAGATGAACTTTCAAATTCAGCATGACTGGTTTTTAAATGAATTAACGCAGCAGTTACTCCATATAATTTTAATCTCTCAGGAACTTCAAGATAATCCCATCGTATCGGCTTTGGATCAGTTCGGCAGTTATTATTCACAGTGCCATCACCACATGCATTGATAGAATAATCATAACCCAATTCTCCAAATTGCCATAGCATTTTTGGACCCGGAATCGTATAGAAAAATACACTCGCAAGCGCAACTCTCTCAAGTGCTGTCTTGAGATTTTTAGTATTGTAACTTCCTGCACTATTTCCAAAATTCATCAATTTATACATCAACCGCTCTTCATCATGGCTTTCCATATAGGTTACCAAGCCTGATTTCGTCCAATTTCTGTTCTTAAAATAACCCTGTCCAAGGTCACCGGAAAATCCCATAGCAGCTTCCTGATAAGCATATGTCACATTTCCCCACAGTAGGAAACCATCAGCGCTGAGTTCCTTTTCTTCGGTGTTATCTGCAAAATGTTCAAGTATGGCATAAGCTCGTGGGTTCACCGATAGCATCGAATCCCTATAGTTCTTCAGAACTTGAATCCTGGCTGGTTCATAAGCTCCCCAGGCAGCAACATCAGTTGGTGTATTGCGCTGTGTGAAGCCCTTTGAAAGGTCAAATCTAAAACCGTCAAATCTGTAATTTTCCAGCCAATACTTCAGCACAGTGGTAACATAAAGTTGGGTCGAGGTAGACTGATGATTGAAGTCATAGCCTACATTATATGGGTGTGTGGCCACCGGATTAAACCATGGATTGTCCGTTGCAGGCCTATTGTTCGCTTTGTCCCAATACATCTGCACCATAGGGTTCTGATAGAAAGCATGATTAAATACCACATCCGCTATGACTGCTATTCCCTGTTGATGACAGACATCTATCAAAAATTTCAATTTATCTATGTCACCATAATATTTATCCACTGCCATATGTATCGAAGGATTGTAGCCCCAACTGATATTGCCTTCAAATTCATTGACTGGCATTAATTCGATAGCATTTACTCCCAGTCTTTTCAGATATTGGATACTGTCTGTAATGGTCTGATAATCATGTGCCATGACAAAATCCCGGACCAACAATTCATATATGACCAGATTGCCCGAAGGCGGAGGTATAAAATTATTTGAGGACCAAGCATACTGATCATTGAGCTGATAAAAAGTTACCAGCCCTGAAGTCTTACCCGTTGGATATTTCGGCAATCCCGGATAAGTCTCAGCTGTTATATAAGAATCATTCGAGGGATCGAGTACTTGCCTGCTCAACTGGTCGGGAATTCTCAGTCCCTCCTGTAACCAATACTGATATTGCAGCTCCCTTCCTATGCCCGAGGAATCTATTTGCAGCCAAAAAAATCGACCATCAGGAGTTTTATTCATTTGATGCTCTGGCAGAGGAGTCCAGTAATTTAGACTACCGACTAGAAAAACAGATTGTTTGCCGGGAGCTTCTAATACGAATGTCAGGTTACCACCGGGGCCCGAATTACAGCCCAATTGAGCACCTGGCGGCAAGTCATGTATGAAAGTAGCATGAGGTACTGTCCGAGTAAAAATGGTATCTATCTGCTGTGAACCATTATCCACAGTAAGTTCGTATTGATATATACCAGGTGCTTGAAGTGTATCCTTATATACTATCTCCGTAGCATTACTAATCTCTATTTGAGTAATTCCATTTCTTACTAATCGCATATGTGCATTCATATTGGCGCTAACATCCATTTCAAAAATAGTCCCCAAGGGTACAATTTTAACTGGCTCGTCAGGCTTGATGATAGCTATCTGAAGATCAGAGGATGAGTTACTGAGCGGGTAAAAAATATCCTCTCCAGAACTAGCTCTTCCCACCTTACTTCCACTTACATTCCTAAAAACAAAAGCAAGCGATTTTACCTCTTCACTACTCGGCACACCATAAAAGCTTTTAATTTGATACTTCAGTTTATATAAATTGGGATTTACTTTCTCCATTTTAACTTTTGGATCATCTGTACCCCAATTACCCTGCACATATTTCCAATCATTGGGTCCGGAACTAGAAGCAGTGATCAACCCCGCATGCATATACACAGTACAATTGCAATCTTTGAGCTGCTGATTGCCCTGAGTAGCATCAAAATACACTGTGATCGTGTCATCAACCGTAGGAAAGACAGGCTCGATACTGACTTGAGCCTTGGAAGTAAAAGTAATAGCCAGAAATATTAAAATTAATAGATGTTTCATTTGCTCACATTGCAGAGTGGAATAATATTTAAATATAACATAATGGTGAATGTCTGATAAAAAATGAAGTGATATTTCAATATTATCGCCTCCAAGAGTTTTAATGTTCAAATAATTTCTCCGATATTTTTTAAATCTATTAAACTTTTTTACGCATGAGAATTATCTATTTCCCATATACTTCTAGAAAAGTTAACTACAAACCCTTTGTTAACTAATTATTAACAATACGGTGTTATATATTAAAGAAAATTATAATAACTAAGGAATACAGTCGTTTTCCTCAGCAAACAATATACCTAAATGTGTTAATACCTGGAGCATAATTACATACGATATATGATTTGCTTTTTTATTACGACTTCGAAATCTACTTTTGCCACTGACAATTATATCCAAACACGAGTAGAATTTTGACTTCTACTCACCGGATCTAATTATGTAATTTCGGATTCCCCCAAGAAACCTTATTTTTTTTAACCTAAAGACACAATAGATATATGAATCTATCAAGGTCAATAGTACTGATATTTGCTTTTTGTTCTATACTTCTATCAAATACCGGGCAGGCTCAGAGTTTTTTACTCGCTAATAATTTTAGCTTTTTATCTAAAGTCTCATCTGAGAACACACTACGCTCTAACATTACAAAGTATGCTGACAACTTTGTAGGGACCAAATACCGCTCTAGTGGTACTACACCTGCAGGTTTTGATTGTTCTGGCTATGTAAGGTTTATTTTCCAACAATATGGATATGATTTGGCCCACAGTTCCAGAGAATTGGCGACCGAGGGTAAAGCAGTTTCCAAAATTGATGCAAAACCCGGTGATTTAGTGATATTCGCCTATAATGGGTCAGTGCATCACGTAGCTATGGTTTACTCCAATAATAATGGTGATATTGAAATCATACACAGTTGTACCAGCAAAGGCGTGACAATCGAAAGGATCTCAGATTCAGCTTATTGGACCAAAAGATTCTACAGTATTCGAAGAGTTATTTAATAAAAAAATATATAGATGAAGCCGCTTTTGTAACTGACGAGAGCGGCTTTGTTATTTCTTAAAAGTCCGATTCTTCACCTAAATACAAGATTCCTGTAGTTTAAATCATTTACACCATACTTGCATATGGTAATATTTTCGAAAAAAATATTCTCCAGGTTACTCCGATCAGCTAACAATTCTTAATTTGCCTCAATAAGCAATCGAATATGGTGAAGATAAAATTTGGCACAGACGGCTGGAGGGCGATCATCGCTGATGAATATACTGTAGATAATGTCAGACGCGTATCGACCGGGACTGCCCTCTGGATGCAGGGGCAGAATATGAAGCAGGTCGTCATCGGTCACGATTGCCGATTTGGTGGAGAAATGTTCTTAAAAGCTTCCACCGAAGTATTTTCAGCCCATGGCATTAAAGTCTGGTATGCACAGGATTTCGTCAGTACCCCCATGGTTTCTCTGGGAGTAGTGAAGTTGGGTGCAGATCTGGGTATAGTGATTACTGCCAGCCACAATCCCCCCTCATATAATGGCTTCAAGTTAAAATCAAAATTTGGTGGCCCTTCTATACCGGCAGAGATAGCTGCTGTCGAAGCGTTAATCCCGAATACTAATATTGATATAACCACATTTAAATCTTTTGATCAATTAGTCAGTGAAGGACTGGCAGAAATGGCTCCGCTGGAAGATATGTATGTAGCTCATGCTGAGGCCGGATTTGACTTGAATAAAATTCGAAGCTCCGGCATACGAATTGCTTATGATGCCATGTATGGTGCGGGACAGCGGGCTATGCTCCGTCTACTCCCTGATGCGGTGGCATTGCACTGTGATTACAACCCTTCATTTAAAGGACAAGCCCCCGAACCAATAGGTAAAAATCTCAAAGAGTTTGCCGAATTGATCCGCAGAGAGGGAAATATTGGTCTCGGGATAGCAAATGATGGTGATGCAGATCGCATTGGATTGTTCGACTCCAAGGGTGAATTTGTGGACTCACACCACATCTTATTACTATTACTTTATTACCTACATCACTACAAAGGCGAATCAGGAGACGTCGTTGTTTCATTTTCAGTTTCAGAAAAACTTAAAAATCTCGCAGATCAATATGGACTCCAAACTGAAATTACGAAGATCGGCTTTAAATATATAGCAGAGATCATGACACAGCGTGATGTATTGGTGGCAGGTGAAGAGAGTGGCGGACTCGCTGTAAAAGGCCACATTCCGGAGAGAGACGGAATTTGGATTGGCCTTATGATAGCTGAATTTATGGCTACCACAGGAAAATCTTTGGAGCAACTCATTAGTGAGGTCTATGCACTGGTAGGTTCATTTTGGTATGACCGCGATGATCTCCACATCACCGAATCATTAAAGCAGTCTATCATCTCAAAATGTACCAACAACGAATTCAAATCCTTCGGAGATGAGACCATCACAAGCATTCAGTCTATTGATGGGTTCAAGTTTTTCTTAGGCGAAGGCCGATGGATTATGATCAGACCCTCTGGAACAGAACCTGTGCTGCGTGTATATGCACAAGGTAGAGATAAGGCAGACACTCGTCATTTGTTAGAACAAGTGAAAAATACAATTCTTTGAAATTTATATCTAAATTAAAATCAATGCGTAATCAATTACTAATCATAGGTTGTCTCTTATTCTTCAATTATTTTCAACTCAGCGCCCAGCCGACTGAATTGCGCGGATGTCACATGTGGCATCAGCAAAGCTCTGCTATCAAGTTAACTCCTGAACAGGAAGCATGGTATTTTGCGCCGGTGGAGCGCTCAGACACGTTTGACATCTTGGATTATGACCTAACTATTGATCTGACCAACTTTAAGCTGGCCCAATTGATTGGTAAAGCATTGATTACCTTCAAGCCAAAAATTGCCGGGAATCAGATACTCAATCTCGATCTACTAAATCTGACCATAGATTCTATCAAATATATGGATGGATCTTCATCAAGTTATACCTACATATCTCCACTACTTACAGTAAAATTTCCCGAAGAATTGGAAGTTGATTCCACCTATCAGGTTACTGTATTTTATCACGGTCGACCAACCACAAGCCCCTCAGGGTTCGGTGGATTTTATTTTGAAGATGGCATAGCTTATAACCTTGGCATAGGGCTGACAGATGATCCGCACAACTATGGCAGAAGCTGGTTCCCCTGCTTTGATAATTTTGTGGAGAGAAGCACCTATACTTACCGCGTCATTACACCTGAAAAGATTAAAGCCTATTGTGTGGGTACATTTATTTCAGACACACTGATCACTCCTGACCTGAGATTACGCACTTATCGAATGAACCAGTTGATTCCGACCTATCTATCAGCTATCGCTGCTTCGACCTATACCGATTATGATTATACGCACCAGAGTATCTATGGCGATCTGCCGGTGCAGTTAGTTGCCAAGCCGGAAAACATGGAGGATGTTAAAGAATCATTCAAAAACTTAAATTATGCTGTAGATGCTCTCGAATCGTGGTATGGAAAATATCCATTCGAGCGTGTCGGATATGTCATGACTACCCGTGGTGCGATGGAGCATCCGGGCAATATCGCTTATCCCCTATTTACTACAGCTGGTGGTATGGAAAATCGCAGATTGTATAGTCATGAACTTACTCACTTATGGTGGGGTGATCTCACCACACTGAAGACACAAGCAGATATGTGGATCAAGGAGGGGAATGCAGAGTATGGCAGCCATTTGTTTGCTGAATATTTTGAAGGACGAGCATCAATGGAGCAGATCCTTAAAGAAAATAATAACAAGGTGATTACCACCGCACATACTGACGATGGCGGTTATCTGCCGCTCTCACCTATGCCTAAAAGTATCACTTATGGTACTACTACTTATAACAAAGGTGCGATGGTGATGCACAGTATGCGGGGTTATCTCGGAGATGATTTATTCCGCACCAGTCAGCAAGCCGTACTCTACAATAATCAATACAATAACCTGACGGCTGAATCTTACAAGAATGCGCTCACAGCGGCATCCGGCATAGATATGACCGACTTTTTCAAGCGTTGGGTTTTAGATACTGGCTTTTACGATTTCGTAATTACTGATTTTAAAGCTCTTGATTTACCGGAATATAATTATGAATTGACCATTAAACAGAAATTATATCACTCTTCAGATTTCTGTATCGATGCGCCCATCACAATTACCTTTTCAGATAGTCAAAATCAACTCCACACAGAAAGAGTTATTGCTACTGGGGAGACGACCGTCATTCCTTTGAAGCTGGATTATAATGCGACCTCTGCTTTTCTCAATGCGCCGATGGCACTAAATCTGGCTCAGTACTCACAGTTGTTTAAAATTAAATCTACCGGTGGTATCGTATTTCCTTTTGGCGTAATGACGCTAAGTATCAATGCAGCTACCGACTCTACATGGCTCTATGCCGAGCATCACCTCACCCCTGCTGACAGGCCTCTTAGTGCAAATGTAAACTTTAGACTTTCTAAGGACCACTTTTGGAAGATCTCAATAGCCGACAGTACAAAGATCGGTGTAAATGGCCGATTGGAATACAGTCTTGGCTCCGATCGCAGTGTACTCACTACCGGAGAAGATTCTTTACAATTATTTTATAGACCAAACAATCAGATTGAGTGGGCGGTCTATCCATATGCTCTTAAGCTGGGAGGTAGTCCCAGCGATAAGCGAGGCACCTTCTCAATGAGAAAAGTGATGGCAGGCGAGTATGTCTTTGGCAATATCGATAAGTCTGCCCTCAAAAACCACCTTGAGAATAACACTCTTGCCCTCGCCACATATCCCAATCCTGTATCTGACCGATTGAATATCGAGTTGCCTTCTAGTCTGATGCGACAAAATTATATGTGCAAACTAATCAACTCCGCAGGTATTGAAGTCTTCAGTAATTCCGTTTCTTCAGCAGGAAATGAATTACTGTTGATGCTGCCTAAGAACCTTGCATCCGGAAATTACGTTGTGCAGATTTATGACCAGAGTCAATCATTTCTGGCCCAAAGCAAAATTGCGATCGTAAACTAAACTTCATTGGCAAAAAAAGATTTGTATCCTGCCGACTTACTGCAGGTACTTGAATTCGACAGAATAATTCACTTGGCCGGGGATCACTGTTATGGTGAACCGGGAAGGAGGCTTTTTAATGAATCACTATTCAGTATTAATTTCGAAAGGAATAAGTATCGACTGCTCATTACTCAGGAATATAAGGAGAGTATAGAGTCAGGGACACCATTTAAATTGACCTCTTATGAAGATACCAGGCCGTTTCTATTGCATTTTGAGGTGCCGGGCTATCAGTTATCTCAGGAAGAAATAGTACTGCTCAAGCACCTGCTCACTCTCACATCTAGTATCTCAAGGGCACAAGATGGCACTACTGCTAAATCATATCCATTACTTACTGAACTGATAACTGTCGCCGCCTATGAAGATCAATATCTCACAGCTATCCGCAAAATAATCGACGATCAGGGTGAAGTGAGAAATGATGCTAGTGAAGCACTTTCTCGAATCCGAAAATCAAAATCGATCAAATATACCGAGATAGAGAAGGCATTTAATGCATTGGCCCTACAGTATAAAAACAAAGGTATGCTTACCGATAATGTCGAATCATACCGAAGTGGCAGAAGGGTTCTGAGCGTACCGGCAGAAAATAAACGGAAGGTATCAGGTATCATTCATGATGAGTCGGCTACAGGCAAGACCGTCTTTATAGAACCCGAACCAATGATATTGCTCAATAATGAAATTCTGGAACTGGAACATGCCGAGACAAGAGAGATAGCTCGCATATTGAGGGAGCTGTGCGATATTCTGCGTAGCGGAGTTGAACAGTTTATAGCTTGGGCAACGCTGATAGCTCGTCTCGATTTCACTCAGGCGAAGGCCAGAATAGCTATAGATTATGGCGGCCAGCTATGCAAACTCAATCCACATCCACACCTTAAAATCATCAGTGGCTTCCATCCTTTACTTTATCTAAAAAATGTCCAGGCTGGTAAACAGACGGTTCCATTCGACCTTCAGCTCGATAAGAGTCGCCGGATTCTGCTCATCTCAGGACCCAATGCCGGAGGAAAATCAGTATTGATGAAGGCAGTAGGACTACTGCAGATTATGGTACAAAGTGGGTTTCTAATCCCAGTCTTCAAGGATAGTGAATTTGGTACCTTTCAGGCGATCTATGGTGATATAGGTGACAAGCAATCACTCGAAGAAGATCTGAGTACATACAGTTCGCACCTCAAGACAATGAAATATCTCGTCGATCACGTCAACTCTGCTTCCATGTTGCTCATAGATGAGTTCGGCAGTGGCACTGATCCCGACATAGGTGGAGTCATAGCGGAGAGCATGCTCACTTACTTTAATCACAAGCACGCCTGGGGAGTCGTCACTACTCACTACTCTGTATTGAAACTCTACGCACATAATCATGCCGGTATTTTCAACGGCTCCATGCTATTTGACAATAAGCAACTGCGTCCGACTTACCAATTTAAAGCGGGCAGTCCCGGCAGTTCATTTGCTTTCGAGTTGGCTCGGGCCAATGGGTTGCCGGATAAAATATTGAATGGGGCTGAAAAGAAAATGGGCTCAAATAAATATCAAGTAGAGAACCTACTCAATGATCTGCAGCGGGAAAAGCTAGAAGTAGAGAAGCAATTAGTCGCACTGCAAATAAAAGAGAAAAAGTTAGACGAACTCAGCCGAAACTATCAACACCAAATGAGTGAGTTCGAAATCCGTCGAAAAAGGATTCGTCAGGAGATGAAAGAATTCCAACTGACTACTACGCTAAAGCAAGAGCAACTAATAGAGGCACAACTCAGAGAGCTTGAAAAAACTGACCAATTAGAGCAAATCAAATCACTGGCAGCCGCAAAGAAAAAAGAACGACTGGAGCTGATGAATGAAATACATGTCATAACTGAAGATTTATCAGCCGGTGAAAAGAATAAAGCGCATAAAAAAGACCTCGAAGTGGGCGACTTTGTAAAAATCAAGAGCTCCGGAACCTCAGGCAATATCATAGCTATAAATAAGAAAATCGCCACCGTGCAAATGGGTGAGCTTAAGGTCGAAGTGCCACTAAATAAATTGATCTCCGAAAAGGAAAAAATAGACCTAAGACGACCTAAGATGGTCCGTACGGACCTGGCTTCCAAGAACCGTTCATTTCCAACCACACTTGATATCCGAGGCTTTCGTAAGGATGAAGCATTGAAGGAAATCCAGGAATATATAGACCAGGCCATCATGGATGGAAGGCTCAATGTCACTATTCTGCATGGCAAAGGGAATGGAGTATTGAAGAATACAGTGAAGAACTTCTTATCCCAATACAACATACCACTCTCAGTCGCACATCCTGCTGACGAGGCTGGTGGAGATGGCATTTCCATAGTGACTATTCTATAAATTGGTAGATTTTTTGTTTACTTTAATCGTTTTTCAACAGTGAAGTATCAGAGAAAAGCTTGCTCTTGAAACGTTTTTCATACATTTATACTTTATTAAAATAAACTGGACAATGCAGGAATCTTCAGAAAAAATAAAATCTTTGTTTTCACTCAATGAGGAAATAGATACCAAAAGTATGGATTTTCTGGTCCAGGCTTTATATAAGAACAATCTACCCGAATTTGATTATCTCGAGTTCAAACAATCAATGATGGCGCTCATCAATATGCCCATGGAGCAGACCCTGGCTATGAAGTCAGCGTATACTACAGGTAATACAGTAGGTCTTACTAAAGAAAATCTACTGAAGAGCGCTGACTTTTATAAAAATATCCTACAGCAAGAGAAAATCCAATTTGATGCAGCACTGAAAAATCAAACTACCTCTCGAATTGAAGGTAGAAAGAAAGAGCAAACTAAATTGCTGTCTCAGATCGAAAGAAACAAAGAACTCATACGTAAGCTTCAGGAAGAGATGCAACAAGATCAGATCCAGATAGATAAGATCACTTCTGAGATCGATGAAAATATAAATAAGATAGAACAGTCCCGATATAAGTTCGAACACACATTTTCTGCAATACTGGTTCAGATCAACCAGGATATTGAAGATATAAACAAAAATCTCTGATATGACACAAATTACACCATTTACCGGCGCAGACGGTCAGAAGAAAACATTTTGGCAACGACCTGAAGGTGTCGCCGGCACTGTCATAGGATTGGGTCTCTTGATAGGAGGAGGAGTCTTACTCTATAGGATTTTACCTTTTCTCATCACTTTAGCCAGTAATACCTTATATCTGGCCGGACTGTTATTGGTTCTCGGTGCAGTTATATATATGGTACTGGATCCTAAGATGCGCAACCTGATCTGGTATATGTATAAAAGCGTGATGCGCAAGATCACCGGCATGTTTGTGCAAATAGACCCTATAGGTATCCTAAAAAGCTACATCGAAGATCTTCAGGATAATCTGAAGAAGATGGGGTCTCAGATAGGACTACTCAAAGGACAGATGCGCAAGCTACAGACCATCATGGAAGAAAATAAATCGTCCATAGATATGAATCTAAAGATGGCCAGCAAGGCAAAGGAAATGGATAAGGATCAACATATGATTCTCTCCTCTCGCAAGGCTGCCCGACTTACTGATACAAATGAAAAATACAGTACGCTCTACACTAAGATGGAAATACTGTACCGTATACTTACCAAAATGTACTCCAATTCAGAAATTCTGCTTGAGGACACTAAAGATCAGGTCAAAGTCAAGCAGCAGGAAAGAGAAGCCATACGAACCTCACATACTGCTATGAAATCTGCTATGAATATTATTTCAGGCAATAGTGACAAACGAGCGATATTCGACCAGGCAATGGAAAGCATTGCTGATGATGTGGCGATGAAAGTGGGCGAAATGGAGCGATTCATGGAGATGTCTACGAATTTCATGGATTCTATTGACCTGCAGAATGCAGTTTTTGAAGAGGATGGCATGAAAATGTTGGAACAATGGGAAAAGGACAGCACAATGATGCTACTTGGTGGAAAAAAAACGACTCAGGATGCCGCCCTTGATCTTAATGCGCCTCGCGCCGAAAAGGAAATCCTTGGTAATCAGAATTCTAAAGACAATTCATACGACCAGTTTTTCAACGAAGCTGATTGACCGGACACTGGAATCAAAACCAATAGGGCTCAACTGAATCTCCTACATTGATGTTAGATTAGTTCACAAGCAGATCTAATGAATATACTTGACAGGGAGACCAGCCCTTATCTATTACAACACAAAGACAATCCCGTCTATTGGCAACCATGGTCAGAAGACGCTTTCCTGACAGCAAAGAGACAAGACAAACCGGTCATACTCAGTATTGGGTATTCTACGTGTCACTGGTGCCATGTCATGGAGTCGGAAAGTTTTGAAGATCAGGCGACAGCGGATATCATGAATCGTCATTTCGTTTGTATCAAGGTCGATCGTGAAGAAAGACCGGATATAGATGAATTCTATATGAATGTGTGTCAGGTGATCAACGGTAGTGGCGGCTGGCCATTGAATTGTTTTTTACTCCCAGATAAGCGGCCATTCTTTGCAGGAACTTATTACCCACCTTCACCCGCTCATGGCCGACCCTCTTGGATACAAGTAATGACTCATCTATTGGATTACTACAAAAATAAGCCGCTAGAGGTGGAGGCTCAGGCAGTGCAAATCATGGGTATCATCGACCAGACTGATCAGAAAGTAGAATCTGCCATCTCCAATATATCTGAAGAGAGTTTCTCATTTGACCCGATGTTTGCCAAACTTCATTCGGTATATGACCACCTAAATGGAGGGTTTCAAGGTGCACCCAAATTTCCACAAGCTGCTAGTTACGACCTCTTGTTAAATAGATATTTATTAGGTCATTCAGAAACAGAGTTGATTCATGTCAAACGAACACTGGCAAGCATGGCACATGGAGGGATGTATGATCTTTTACATGGTGGCTTTGCCCGGTATACAGTGGACGCTGCTTGGCGAGTTCCCCATTTTGAAAAGATGCTCTACGATAATGCCTGGCTAATTGGATTATATGCTAAAGCCTATTCAGTCACCGGAGAATTGTGGATGAAGAATATTTGTATTCATACCATTGATTTTTTGACTGCGACTATGTACTCAAAGGCAGGCACCTTTGTAGCAGCTATAGATGCAGATAGTGAAGGAAAGGAAGGAACCTACTATGTATGGTCCGGCACTGATCTGGATTTACTCAGTTCACAGGCTCAGGAGGCTCTCTACGCAAACCTGGATATTTTTCAGACAGGAAATTGGGAGGAAACAAATGTGTTGATATTTCAGGATCTGGATAAGATGCGCACCCATTATGAAAATCTGTTTTTAGATATCAGCGCATTAAAGCTTGCTTTAGATGAAATGAAATTATTTGCTTCCAAGCGTCCTTTTCCTCACATTGACAATAAAATTATTTTCTCTTG
Organism: Saprospiraceae bacterium; assembly: GCA_035426385.1. Taxonomy (GTDB): domain Bacteria; phylum Bacteroidota; class Bacteroidia; order Chitinophagales; family Saprospiraceae; genus Parvibacillus. The sequence goes on along the minus strand of DAOLZQ010000022.1, from coordinate 23,828 downwards.
GAATGCATATATGGGGCTGGCCTTAAGTACTGCAGGTATCTGCCTCAAAGAGCCACGCTTTATCAATCAGTCTGTAGCTCTTTTGGAAAATCTACTACAACAGAATACTGCAGATGGCCTCCTCATACATACTTCCGTGGGCGGTAGGCAGGCAAGACATGGATTTGCAGAAGATTATGCGGCCTTAATACCTTGGCTGCTGCACCTTAGTCAGTCCACCTCAAGTACTGAGTATATTAAACTTGCCGAAACCTGGATGGCTAAAGCAGAGACTCTCTTCAGGGATGAAAATAAGGGATTGTTTTATACCACATCTACAATACAACAGGATATACTCACCCGCAATTTCGAGACTTATGATTCTGCCTCTCCCTCTCCTAACAGCCTTATGCTCAAGAGTTACATGGAACTTTACCTACTGACTAAATCAAATGAATACCTGGAGAAATATGAAAAACTCGCTGACTACTTCAAGCATGAAAGTTTAAAACATCCTCAGGCGCATATGTATGCAATGAGTATTATATATCAGTTCGAGCAATCAAATGAAATAATTTTGATCACCGGCAATATGGCTCGTCAATGGTCTGAATCTTTAAAATTCATACTGTCGCCGGGAGTATTGATGCGGATAGTAGATAGTATACAGGATCTTAATAAGTTAAATATCGAATCACACCCGGAAAAAACATTAATTTACCGCTGTAAAAATTTTAATTGTCAGCTTCCATTAGAGGATATAGATGCGTTCATTAAGACTTTATAGACTAGGAATTTCCCTACTTTTTTTAGCGGGAAATGTGGTTATAATCACTGCTCAGCAAGCACCGCAATATGGCTTATACATGTTCGAACCATATGCCTATAATCCTGCTTATGGAGGCCTCACAAATAGTATTAGCATATCCGCAGATGTAAGAAAACAATGGTCAGGTTTGAACGGCGCTCCCACTACACAGTTTGTGACCGTTCATATGCCACTCTACCTTCTAAGCTCCGGCGTGGGTATTGCTCTCACCAATGAGTCTTTGGGCGCACACACTCAGACGGGGGGCCAGCTATCGTATAACTATGTGATCAATAATATGGGTTTTGGATTGTTTTCAATTGGCGCTTCTTTAGGCGTTATGAACCGACGAATCCAGGGAGGTGAACTTAGGACCCCTGAGGGAAATTACGAAGGCGGCATTAATCACAATGATCCTATTATTTCAACCGGGGTCGGAAGTGTACTATTCGGCACTGTAGGCGGTGGCATATATTTCAGAAGCAACAATCTGGATGCTGGTGTAGGATTTTATCAGTTGCTAGGCACTTCAATTATTGAGAAAAGACATCAATACAAGCCCTCCAATCATTTGATTTTTAACGCGGTATATTTTATAGACATCACCGAAGGTTGGAAAGTAGCACCTTCAATGTTGCTCAAATATGATTATGTTACACTCCAGACAGATGTCGACCTCCAATTGTATCGAGGTAACTTTATACTCGGAGCAGGTGTAAGAGGTTATTCTTCCAAGAGTTTGGATGCATATAAAGTAAATATTAGTGGAAGGTTGAATGAGCGAACACTTATAGGATATAATTACGAAGGAACTCTGAGTGGCTTAAAATCTGTCAATGACAATACGCACGAACTATTCTTGCAGTTCAGAATTCCCTCAAAAATGTTAATTAAACCACAAAAAATAATTTATCACCCAAGAATGTAGTATCAAATGGCATATTATGATACTTTTGTAAAAGTTAATTGCGTTTATAGAACATAAGTCCAATGATTATCAGCTTGTTACTCGACTTTCTTTAATACATAAACAGTTGATAACAAGCTAAATAAATTTTTTAACGTATATTTGTTTAATAAAATAAGAGTTTTTAAAATTTTGTTTTGGCAGATTGCTCCAAACAAATTATTTTTACAACCTAATATCATTAGACCAAATTTTAAGGTATAACAATTTTTAAAGTCAACATGAATAAAAACATTCTAACATTAGTCGGTTTTTGTGTTCTTACATCAATGCTTCTTTCGTGTGGCAAGGGCAGTAAGATGGATGGACAATTAGTCGGAGTTCGGGACAGACCGAGCTGGAAAGGTGGAGTCAATCCTTTCGGTATGGTATATATCAAATCTGGAACACTGACTATAGGTTCTGATGATCAAGATATCAGCAGTACTTATTTATCCAGACCGAAGAGCATCTCAATTCAGGGATTCTTTATGGATGAGACCGAGATTACAAACAATGAATACCGTCAATTCGTTAATTGGGTTCGGGATTCCATCGCTCACACCATCTTAGGTGAATTTATCGAAGATGATAACGGTACATCCAGAATTGACTGGGAATCGGATATAGATTATACCGATGAGTCACTGGCTGATATGTATTTCACTGGTGACGACATGCTCAATGGTAAGAAAGAGTTTGACGTAGATAAGTTGGTCTACAATTATGAATGGTTAGATTGGCAAGCTGCCGCTCACAATAGAGGTACAGCAGTCAGAAAATCATTCATAAGAAAAGATAAAACAAAAGTGTATCCAGATACCATGGTATGGATCAGGGACTTTGCCTATTCATATAATGAGCCGATGACTCGTAATTATTTCTGGCACCCTGCTTATGATGATTATCCTGTTGTAGGTGTGACCTGGAAGATGGCCAATGCATTTTGTCATTGGAGATCTAAGATTTGGGATACGTACCGCCCTGAAGAGATTCAGACAGAAGGATTCCGTCTGCCTACTGAGTGGGAATTTGAATATGCTGCTCGTGGAGGTCACGAAAATGCACCTTACCCATGGGGTGGTTATGGTCTGAGAAACGGTAAAGGTTGTTTATTAGCTAACTTCAAACCACGACGTGGTAACTATCCTGAAGATGGCGGACAGTGGACAGTAAAAGCAGATGCGTATTTCCCCAATGACTACGGATTATATAATATGTCCGGCAATGTGGCTGAATGGACCAGTTCTGCATACACAGAAAATGCAATTTCTTTTATTCACGATTTGAACCCCGATATCAAGTATGATGCTAAGGAGGAAGATCCTGAGGGATATAAGAGAAAAGTAATCAGGGGCGGTTCATGGAAAGACATCGGTTATTTCCTAAGAACGGGAACCAGACACTACGAATTCCAGGATTCAGCTAAGTCGTACATTGGCTTTAGATGTGCACTTACACATATGGGCAGGTCTCTTAATGACTATTGATTTCTATAAAATATTTTAAAAAAATATTAAGTATAAAATCGTCGTTGCTACACGACCTGTGTATCTTTTAAACAAAAAATTAATTTATTCAACCAATATTATTAACCTTTTTTAAACGAAGTAAAAATGTCATTTATTAAATCGAATGGTTTTAAGTATTTAAAAAATTTATTGATTGGTGTTGGTGCATCAATCGTAATGCTCGGTGCTTTAGGTAAAATCCAAAGTTTTTCTTGGGGCGGACCTGCTCTTACAGTAGGGCTTGTTACTGAAGCAATTATTTTCTTGATTTTGGGTCTTTTACCACCAGAAAAAGATTATTACTGGGATAAATTATATCCAGGTATTGGTGATTATAATGCATCTATCAATCCAATCACAGATGGTCCGTCTACACCAGGTGTATCTATGGCACGTCACATTGATGCTGATATGGTAGAAGGTAAAATGGGATCTATGCTGTCAGAACTGCAGGTAATGTCGAAGAGCTTAAGCTCATTGAAAGCATTGCAGGAAGTTGATTTCAGTAAGACTCAAGAACAGGTTAAGTCAATGACTAACTTCTATACTCGACTGAATGATGCTATGGCAAGTATGGCGGATTCACTGGATGACGCAAAACTTTACAAAGAACAAATGGTGAATTTGAATAAAAATCTGGGTGCTTTAAATTCAGTTTATAGCAATATGTTGAACGCTATGTCAAGCGGCGGTCACAAAGCTTAATATTTTCACTGAATTTAAATCCTATTAAAACCATTAAAACGAAATAAAAAATGTCTATACCTAAGGAACCGCGGCAGGTGATGATCAACCTCATGTATTTGGTTTTGACAGCAATGCTCGCACTCAATGTTTCTGCTGAAATCTTTAACGCTTTCAAGGTGGTCAATAAAGGTTTGGAGAAATCTAATCAATCTTTGGATAAAACCAATGACGCACTACCTGCTCAAATCGCAGAATTCTCAAAGAAAAAACCGGAATTTGCAAAGTACGCTGAGCGCACTGAGCCGGCGAAAACGGCCACTGATGAATTTACCAACTATATTGATGGAATTCTCAAACAAATGGTTGATGCAACAGGAGGTTTGGTACCCGATGAACATTCAGCTGAAGGTAAGGAAATGCGTCTAAAAGGCTATAAAAACAAAGATGTAACTACTAATCTCTTAGTAAATCAAAAGAAAGGAGACGAAATAGAAAAGAAGATCATTGAATTGAGAGATAAGTTAGCTGCATTGTTTGATGAACCTGATAAAGCCACTTATGTTCCCAAGCTGTCATTAAACATTGATGAATCTTGGAAGCAAAGCAAGGACAAGAAGAGTTGGGCTCAATACAACTTCCAGCAGATGCCTCTTGCTGCTGTTCAACCCATACTGAATAAATTAAAAAATGATGCTAAGTCTTCAGAAGGTACAGTATTGAACTACCTAATGAATAAAATCGGTCAAACGACAGATATCGTATTTGACAAATTTCAGGTTGTATCTGCATCAAAAAAAGGTTATATCGTTATGGGTGATAAGTATGAAACGGAGATATTCTTATCTTCTTCTTCTTCTGCCCCGGGTCAAGGTTTATCCATCTCAGTGAATGGTGCTTCTGTACCGGTAACTAATGGTGTAGGTAAGTATGTAGCTACCGGTAGTGCGCCAGGAGTAAAGAAATATACAGCAACTGTAACACTGATTAATCCTGTAACTAAAAAAGCTGAATCTTATACAGGCCAATTTGAATATGAAGTTGGGACACGCTCTGCTACTGTATCTGCAGATCAAATGAATGTATTCTACGTAGGCGTAGATAATCCCATCACTGTTTCCGCAGCGGGAGTATCTAGTAATGATCTAAAAGTAAGTGCCTCAGGTGGAACACTGAAAAATAAATCAAAAGGAAAATATGATGTTAATGTAAGTAATATTGGAGGTACTTGTACCATTACCCTTTCCGGTGGTGGCCTTCCTCCTAGTTCATTTCCTTTCAGAATCAAGCGTATTCCTAGTCCGGTTGCATATATAGCTAACCTTATGGGGGGAGCTATTGGAAATGGTACCTTCAAAGCTCAACGCGGTATTGAACCAAGATTAGAAAATTTTGATTTTAATGCAAAATGTCAAATACAAGGCTTTATGTTGCGTTATGTAGCTAGAAGACAAGATCCGGAAGTTGTAACAAACCCCGGTGGTGGATTTGGCGGTCAGGTAGCTGGCTTAATAGCTAAAGCAAAACCCGGTGATACCTATGTGTTTGATAACATCAAAGCTAGATGTCCTGGAGATGCTGCAGGTCGAACGATCAACTCGATCTCTTTCAACATTAGATAAATTTAAAATAGATTTTAGATGAGTATTAAATCAATCTTGACTGTTTTGTTCTTTTTCTCAGCCTTCGCGCTGATTCTTCCAAATGATTCATTTGGGCAGACAAAGAAAAAAGCAAAGAAAGTTGTGAAAAAACAAGATAGTGAATATGTCCCGGATGACTATGTCCCAGAGGACTACGTTCCAGATGATGTTCCTGAAGCCGCGGGTAAGAATAATATGTCTACCAAACCAAAGACAACTACTACCACCACTACTCCGGGAACTAAACCACCAGTTGTATTGTCAGAGGCGAAGGATACCGCTTCGAAGCCAGATGCTGATGCACCTCTGGATGATATCGTGAATAAAAAATTGACAGAAAATAAATTAGTCTTGGCATACGAGCCACTGCACGAAAGAGATATCTTATGGCAACGCCGTATCTGGAGAGTAATAGACTGCCGTCAGAAGATGAATCTTCCATTTATGTACAATGGTGAAGAACTTTTTACCATTCTCAAAAAGGGAATCGAAAAGGGTGAACTTAAGAGTTACTCAAACGATAACTTCTGGCATAAGCAGACTACTGAAGACATCAACAGTCAATTATTCAAAGCTGATACAGCTGAAGTTTATGATCCTGAGACTGGAACTTATGTCTATCAAGCCATTCGAGATGATATAGATCCTCAGTCCATAAATCAGTTCAGAATAAAAGAAGACTGGTACTTTGATTCAGAATCTTCAGTTATGAAAGTAAGAATACTGGGTATAGCACCGATGATAGTTGAAATAGATAAGACTACCCTAATGGAGTATCCTCCAAGACCGGTTTTCTGGATTTACTATCCCGATGCACGAAAATTCCTGTCACAACATAGAGTGTTCAATGAAGATAACATCGCCAGTCCCATATCCTGGGATGACTTATTCGAGATGAGAAGATTCGAAAGCTATATAGTCAAGCGTTCCAACGTCAATGACTACAGGCTTAAGGATTATCCCGAATTTGCAGAGAATGGTGTTGATCGTTTACTTGAATCTGATAAAGTCAAAGAAGAAATATTTAATTTCGAACATGACCTTTGGTCTTACTAATCATCGAAACTAAAAAAAAGCCTTGCAAATTTGCAAGGCTTTTTTTGTTTAAATAAGTTTCTTCCATAGTGAATAAAATTCCCTCTGTGAAGGATAATAAACTCCTCCTCAATCCCTTAACCATGACTGAAATGGTTTCCTTTAGACCCTTGATTGCAAAAGACTGGGAGCGGGTAAGAGAAATATATCGGCATGGAATAGAAACCGGTAATGCGACTTTTCAGACTGAGGTACCGACCTGGAATGATTGGGATACCAATCATTTCCAGAAATGCCGGATTATCGCTGAGTTAACAGATCATATAGTAGGTTGGGCTGCACTCTCACCCATATCCTCCAGAGCAGTATATAGCGGTGTTGCAGAGGTAAGCGTATATGTAGCTCCGGAATATGGTGGAAGGCACTTTGGGATATATTTATTAGAGAAGCTGCTCAGCGAAAGTGAAAAAGCAGGTTTTTGGACGTTGCAGGCCAGCATTTTTCAGGAAAATAAAGCCAGCCTTGCTATCCATGAAAAATTGGAATTTCGGCTAGTCGGATATAGAGAGAAAATCGGCCAGATGGATGGAAGGTGGAGAGATACACTTCTGTTAGAGCGACGAAGTAAATTGATAAAATAAGAAAAAATACGCAGCATCAGACACTATAAGCATGAAGCGAGTAGTTTGTAAATATAAACTCCAAACTGCAAAAAAATAGAAAGTAGAACAATAGCCAACTTTATACTACTACACTAAGCAATCATTAAAGGGCTAAAAATCTTTGGGCAATAAGTTGGATTATACCGACATTTATCATTTATCAGCTGTATCTTAATGACTAGTCAAAAAACTTTTGAAACAGACAGGCTATTACTCAGATTAATCTGTACAGAAGATGCCGAATTTATATTGGAGTTGTTCCATACGCCCAAGTGGCTCAAATATATCGGCGACCGAAATGTAAGCACTATAGCAGAAACAGTCGCATATATTCAATCCAAAATGCTACCTCAGATAGAGCGGCTTGGATATGGTAGTTTTATGGTGATCAGAAAGATAGACCTCAAGAAAATTGGGACTTGTGGTCTGTATGATAGGGATGGGTTGGATGGCCTTGACATTGGATTTGCGTTCTTGCCTGAATTCGAAGGACAGGGATACGCATTCGAAGCAGTGGATAGAATAAAAAATGCTGCTTTCGAAGATTTTGGCCTAAACGAACTTGTGGCTATTACCACAAAAGAAAATTTATCTTCTCAAAAATTGCTTGAAAAATTAGGCTTAAATCTTGTAGGTACCACTCTGATCCCAAATGATGAGGAGGAATTACTACTATATAGGATAAAAAAGGCAGGATAGTAAACCACTACCCTGCCTTTTATTTTATTTGCTTTCTAGCTTAATTCTTTTTCAATTCATAAGTATATCCACCCGGAGCCAAGGTCATCGTCACTGTGTAATTTCCTGCTTCACTGACTGCTATATTATCACCTCCTGATTCAAGAGTGCCATCTGCACCGCTATCACCGAAGTTGATATCCCATCCGTCATTTGCTCGAAATTTTATTTCACCTACTGTGAGATTCAATGTCACTGTCCAGGTGAAGTCCGAAGTACGGTCCATATTAGTGTCCGCATCCCATCCTCCCGGTGTGGCACTGCCTATAAGTCCCCAGTCGGTCTTCAGAGCTGTCCATAAGCCGGTCGTGAAGTCACAGTTGATCTTATAGAAGCCCGCATCTGCTTCACTGCAATTCTGCTCGTCATTTTGTTCTAACTGCCCGTGAGTAACCTTGCTATCACCCCAGTCGCCTGCCCAATCTTGCACTTCTAGGAATTTGAATTCACCATCTGCAGTTATGGGACTATAAATTTCAAATTTTCCATCATCCAGCTTTCTGAATGGCAATGAATTTGCCGGATTCCAATCAGCAGGAGTTCCACCTCCTACGAGATATAGGTTGTCAGGGAAATTACTGGCAGTAATCTTAGCTGAGTTAGTAGCGAGATTCATTTCTATTTTGTATTTTCCGGCAGTCGGTATTTTAATATTATTTCCGTTGGCAGCCAATTGAAATGAACTTCCAAATGTAAAAGTTTCGCCCTCGGCAATACCGAAGTTGATTGACCAGTCACCCGGAATAGCTCTAAACTTGATCTCCTTGTCCGTAAGATTGGTTATTAAGCTGAATTTACCTCCGCCTAGATTAGTCATCGGTACGTCAGTATCCCACCCAGCAGCTCCATCACCGATGATATTCATGGTGGATTTGACTTCAATCACTATAACGGTATTGGCATCGATATCCATGACAATTTGAAAATCAGCGCTTCCAGTACCATCAGGCAACTTGAAGTTAGCGCCTGCTTTCTTCATCTCCAAAGCCTTACCTAGTTCAAAGGTGACGCCATCTGCCAGACCCCAGTTGAGTGTCCAGTCACCTGCGTCGCGACGCAATTTCCATTCTTTGCCCCATTGCATATTAACCACACCGGCAAATCGTCGAGTACCGATTAGATTGAGTGGTACATCCGTATCCCAGCCTGCCGCGGCCTCACCGATCACATTCATGGTGGTGGCTTCGATCACCGTAGAAGGATCTTTATAGGCAGTCATATTGGTTGTTAATAAATTGGATATGTACTGTTCATTATTGTTTAGATAAGATGATACTACCCTTATCTCAACATCATGTGCCTCTCCGTATAGATATCCCATACCTGAAAGAATCATATTGATCGCTTTGGCAGTGAAGTCTTTCTTGAATAGACCTACCACGGTGGTCTGGCTTGGATTGGCAAAATTGGTACCTGCCTCAGCCATCTCAATAACAAATTTGTAATTAGACTCGGAGGTACTGTACGCTGGATTAGTCCAGCTCAATGTCAAAACTACTGCATCAGAATCTGATGGAGCAGCCGCTACTGTAGTGGCCGAAGAGGTCAGCACAACCGGCTTTCCAGGGCCGAAGACCTCGAGGTCATCATACTTCTTACAGGCTGTAAAAAAGACGCCCACGATCAGTAGCAATAATGTTATATTAATTATATTCTTCATATTCTCTGATTAGAATTAATGGTTAAAGTTTGGTTACAAAATATTTTCCTCTCTGGAAATCAACCGTGATCTTATATGTACCTGCTTCGGGTGCACCCGGAAACTGTGGATCTGCGTCTTTCTCTTCAAAATCTCCACTTTCCCAGGTCCCGCCATCCAGCATGTGATATTGCGAGCCCCATACACCAAGTTCCTGGATTAGTTTATAGCCACCACCACCAATCAACTGAACCGTGATTTCATACAGTGTAGGTGTCACCATTGTAAATTTCTGATCCACATCATGCGGCGACGTCAAGGGATTATCCCAGCCATTGGGTGTAGCATCACCTACTATCCACAGGTCACCTGAGGCAGGTGGTTGTACCTTTGGTGGAATTACATAAGGTGTTGCTGATACATCCACACTGTTTGATACCAGTGTCGAGAATGTATTATCTAAAAAAGCATTCACTCTGAATTGCAACTGATGCTCTTGACCGGGAGTTAGTACCAGTTGATTGAGCATAATATCGTTCAGTTCAGCTACAGAGAATTTATAATTCAAATCTCCATTTACTGCGATGACCTTCTTTGCCGGATTAGTAAAGTTGGAACCAACTGTATCTATCTCTATCAAGTACTTAACTGACTGAGAACTGACACCAGAATTAAATTTATAATTTGGATTGGTCCAGCTAAGCACTACTGCCGTCTTAGCAGCGTCATCAAAATTCAGATTGGCTGCATTGGTGGAGGTACTAAGCACTGGTGTCGTACCTCCCTCAAAAGTCACTCTGGTCTCATCTTTTTCACAACCCACAAGTGCAAAGAGCAGCATGACTGGCAGTAAAAATTGTTTAATTATTTTCTTCATTTAATTTAATTTTAATAGTGATCAATAGCCCGGATTCTGATGCAAATTCGGATTAGAGGATAGATTATTGTTTGGGATAGGAAAGAGCTTGTATTTCTCATCTACTGCTGTACCTGAGCTCACTCCCCCTTTCCACGGCCATAGATAGGCAGCAGAGGTGAATTGGCCAAAGCGGATTAAATCGGTGCGTCTGTGTCCTTCCCAATACAATTCACGGCCTCTTTCATTTAATATAGTCTGTAAGTCGAGCTGTGCTGCTGTGATATTGCCAGTATTGTCACCATAGGCTCGGGTTCGTATTGCATTAAAGTATTGAAGTGCGGTAGCTTCATCAGCTCCTCCTCCTCCACGCAAGAATGCTTCTGCATAGATTAGGTACATTTCAGATAAACGGAATACAGGAAAATCAGTATCTGCAAATCCTCTTGTCACATCAGATACTTCACCCCCATCAAATCGGATATTTACAAATTTCTTCACGTGCAATCCATTTGAGAAATCACCCACATCAGGTATTTCCAACTGGGCCGGTGAAGTACCAAATGAACTAGTAGTGAATAACGCGCGCTTATCTGTAGCACCTGTCAGATCAGAAAAGAGATTGGCCAAGCCTTTAGTGGCCCTATATCCACCCCAGCCACTATTCACTCCAAAGTCTGCAAAGTCAGCACTGCAAGCTGCGTGTGTCAGGAAAGTAGTATTACCGTAAGCCTGTGTCCTGAGCCCATCGCAATAGATCGAGTAGATAAATTCACTTTTTATACGGTCATTATCGGCCATAAACAATTGTGCATAGTCGGGGTGAAGTGAATAACCTGCATCAATGACTTTCTTACTGTATTCTATAGCCTCTGTATATTTAGGTTGTTGGATATATACCTCTGCATTGAGGTACATTCTAGCCAGCAACGCCCAAGCTGCTGCACGGTCTATCCGTCCATATTCAGCCGTTTTAGCCGGCAAGAGATCATTCTCAATGGCTTTCAATTCGCTTTCAATGTAGGCAAATAAGGCCGGTCTCTCAATCTCCTTTGGAAGATCAGTTCCTACCTTATCCGCTTCGGTAATAAAGGTAGACTTGCCAAATAAATCCATCATTGCCCAATAGTTAAAGGCGCGTAAGAAACGGGCTTCACCTCTGGAGGCCGCGATATCTGCAGCCGCCTGACCATTGATGTTACGAGAACTCACTTTTTCCGGTGTTGATTCACGCAGGTATTCATTGATCAGTGTGATGTTGTATATCGGTCGCGCATACATTCCGTACAGAAAGACATCTGCCGCCGTCCATTTAAAGTTGTGAAAATCCTTTATAGTCAGATCATTCCACGCACACACTGCTTCATCTGTAGGTAATTCCTGCATATTGAAAAAAGACCGAATAAACGGCACCTGAGATCCTTCATCGAGACCTCCACTAATATCAGGTTGTCCCGCAGGTCCGGCATTACCGGTGATGGCCATAGTACCATAGATCTTTGCAAGCACACTTTTATATCCATCGGCTGTTGCATAGGTCTTTTCAGGAGTCAGATCATTCTGTGGATAGAGGTCCAATTGCTTAGCACAGGAACCAAGGAACACCGATATGATTGCGAGAAAACTGAATTTTATTATATTTCTATATTTCATTTTTATACTTTTTATTGATTAAAAATCAAGATTAAGACCCAGTGAATAAATTCGTGGACGTGGATAGATATTATTATCAACACCGCTATCACCTGCCAATTCAGGGTCAAGGCCTTTGTACTTGGTAATAATAAATGCATTCTGTACACTGGCATTTATCCTGAATTCAGCCCTGTCAGAAAAAATCCGGCCAAAATTGTACCCTAGATTAATATTATCCAATCTAAAGAAGGAACCGTTCTCAATGTAGTAATCTGACAAATACTGATTGTTGGTGAAATTGGATTCGTAGATAGAACTGGATACATTGGCTATATATCCGATCGGATCTTCTATTTGCCTGGTAGTACCTGAGTTAGAGTAATAATTATTATAAACATAATTGCCAAACGAACCGTGACCCGCAATTCCAACATTGAAATTACCAATAAACACTGTTGTAGCTAAACCGATTAAAACATCTGGAGCCGGCTTGGCATAATAATACCTGTCTTTGTCATCGATCTTTCCATCTCTGTTGAGATCTTCATACAGGCCTTCAATTGGTTTGCCTGATTTAGCGTCATAAACTTGCTTGTAAACATAAAAATTGTAAGGTGCATAGTCTACCGCAAACTTGCCGATGCTATTACCCGTACCACCTGAGATACCGGAAACATTTATTCCTGTAAAGTTCTTGTCATCATATCGCGTCAAATTGGTGATCTTGCTTTCTTCAAGAGTAACGTTGAAGCCAAAATTCCACATTAACTTATCATTTTTTACAGGTACGGTGTTGACTGTAAATTCAATTCCCCTATTCTCCATGTTTCCTACATTTGTCAATAGCGAGACGTCGAAATTTGAGCCCGGTGCAACCGGAATCACACTCAGCAGGTCTTTGGTTTTCTTTTGGTAAATATCGATCGAACCGAATATTCGTTCATCAGCGAAGCCCCAATCTAGACCAAGGTTAGTAGTAGTCGTGGTCTCCCATTTGATGTTTTCATCATAGGCGCTGGGACGTAGAAAACTGTAATATTTATCACCAAACTGGTATTGCGCTGTCTCTGTACTGCGACTATATTTCGGCAGATAAGAATAGTAAGAACCAATATCCTGCTGACCGGTGACGCCCCATCCGAAACGGAGCTTTAAGCTGGATACTGCCTGATTATTAGCAAATAACTCATCTTTCAGTTTCCAAGCCAAAGCCAAGGCAGGGAAATAACCTACTCTATTCTCAGGAGAAAATTTTGAACTGGCGTCTCTTCTGATAGATGCGGTAATCAGGTATTTATCAAATAAATTAAAATTGACCCTACCAAGGTAAGATTCAAGTCTAAACTGTGGTTTATCAGTCAAAAAAGCAGGAGTAGTACCAGGAATTATTGTATTCCCATCTGCAGAATATGAGGCAAAATTATTATTAAGAGTATAAATGTCCTGATAACTATGACCTGCAAGAATATCTACTTTTGAATTGCGGCCAAGGGCCTTTTCATAATACAATTGTAAATCTGCAAGCAGGTTACTCATCTCTTGGGCATACTCAGTGTTGCGTCCTTTAGTCTGATAGTTGGTTGCTGAGAGTTCACTAATGATGTCTCGTCCACTACCTTTGGATTTATCCAATCCCAAATTAGCCAATACGTGCAGATCAGGAAAAAAGTGCAGTTTGTAATCCACTTGTACATTCCCAATCAGTCTGTTGACGGTGGATTGATTGTCTCGCAGATTGATCAGGCCTACCGGATTACGTGTACCTAATTGAAGCACTGTATTCTCGTCTTGCAGCCATTCGAAATAATCACCAAAATTGTTTTTAGCATTGACTGATTGAGTAGGGTCAAAAGTAGCCGCCGCATTGATAGCGCCTTCATCCGCAAATTTATTTTTCGTCTGAACACCTCTAACTGCGACAGTAAATTTTAGGTGATCATCCAAAAAAGAAGGAGTCAGATGAATTGAACCAGAAAGGCGGTTAAAATGGTTGGTTTTCAAAATACCATCCTGATTTAGATAACCCACTGATACGCGGTAGGGCAGATTTCCCACTGAACCGCTGACACTCAAGTTATTGTCATTACCTACTGCATTTTGATATATTTCATCCTGCCAGTCTGTATTTGCTTTGCCCATGAGTTTAATGTATTTGTCATTTCCACTCTTATTGATAAATTCTCGCACTTGATCTCCTGACAATACATCTACTTTTTTAGTAATGGTGCCGAGTGAAACTTGTGTATTGAAGTTAAACCTTGGCTTACCTTTCATACCTGATTTGGTAGTGACGATGATCACACCATTTGAAGCTCTGGAACCATATAAAGCTGTAGCAGACGCATCTTTTAGGACCGAAATTGATTCTATGTCATTTGGATTGATCGTATTGAACATATTCGTCGAGCCTGCCAATTCCTTACCATCAGGACCCTTTGACTGTACAGGTACACCATCAATAACAAGCAAGGGATCATTGGAAGCATTGAGTGAAGCCCCACTCCTGATCCTAATACGGCTTCCTCCACCTGCTGCACCGCCAGTATTTGTCACCTGCAGACCGGCTACCTTACCTGTGAGCAATTGCTCCGGTGAGGTAATGTTTCCTTTCTGGAAATCTTTTGAATTGACTGCAGTAACCGAACCCGTCAGATCTTCTTTCTTCTTGGTTCCATAAGCCACTACCACCAATTCCTGTAGTAATTTTTCATCGTCTCGGAGTATGACATCCAGTGTACTCATCATCCCGGAAGTAACCGTGACCTTCTGAGTCTGAGTGATGTATCCAACCGAACTAAAGGACAAAGTGACCTCACCGGCAGGTAAATCTTCAAGCCGATACATACCATCGTCATCCGTAACTGTGCCCTGCGCTGTATTATTCAATAGCACTGTGGTACCAATCACGGGTTCTCCGGTTGGATCTAAGACCTTTCCGGTGACCCCTGTCTGACCATTAACTATGGAGAACAAGCAGAATGCAAGCATCGTAAGTAAATACTTCATAAAGTAGTTTTTAAATGTTACAATTATAGTTTCTTCAAATGAATGTGTACAAATTACACATTCATAATAGCAGCTAAATTAAGGAATTTTGGGATTTTTTAAAAAGTTTAATTTAAATATTGTTGAATGTTATTTATCTGATGAAAAATTTCAGAAATTCATCCATGCTCAAGGCATCCATAACCGAGTACTGACCAATAGAAAAACGCCTTAATTCAGCTAAATAGGCGCCAGAGTGAAGAGATTGTCCGATATCATTAGCCAGTGAGCGTATATAAGTTCCTTTAGAACAAATTACAGAGAAGTCTATCTTAGAACCTTCCCGCAACTTTAACTCCAACTGAGAAATGTGAACCTGTCGAGCTTCCATGGTAGTTTCTTTACCTGCCCTGGCAAGATCATAAGACCGCTTACCCTCCTTTTTAATTGCAGAAAAGATGGGTGGTGTTTGCATTAATTCACCCAGGAATAATGGCTTGATGGAATCAATGAGATGCTGATCTATGTGTGATACTTGAAAATCACCGGTGGGCTCTGTCTCCAGATCATATGAGGCTGTGACCTGACCCAACTGAATACTACCTGAATATCCCTTTACCTGCGCCTGAATCTCATCTATCCGCCGAGTCCACTTCCCGGTACATAATATAAGCAGACCGGTAGCCAATGGATCCAAGGTACCCGCATGACCCACCTTGAGCTTCTTGATATTATGAAACTTGCATATGGCCACCCGAATGCGGTTGACCACATCAAATGAAGTCCAATGTAAGGGCTTATCTATCAATAACATGGTTCCTTCCTGAAGTTGTTCTAAGCTGAAGGAATCAACGGTGGGCCTCATCGGGGTAATTTTAAAGTAGAAACAATGGGATAATGATCAGAAAATGGCCTGCGGAGAATCAGATGTTCTTCGGTGCGGATAGAGGGCGAAGTGAGTATATAGTCAATCTTAAGTCCGGGGAGATTTCCCGCCCAGGTAGTGCCAAACCCTATGCCCCGTTCTTTAAACGAATCTGAAAGATGAGCAGATAATTCATGATATATATAGGACTGTGGTGTATCGTTAAAGTCGCCACACAATATGACCGGATATGGTGAGCTATTAATGTGATTCTTAACTTTCAGCGCTTGCTCATAGCGAATCCTGGAAGCATATCGATACTTGACAAACATACCCCGGACACCTCTATAGGTTCGTTCGGTATCTAGCTTATGGGTATCGAGCAATCTATCAGCGTCAAGACTTATAGTATTAGAATGTAAATGGACACTGTAGAAACGATATAAACTATCCCGAATCAAAATATCCGCCCATACGCAGTCACCATTGCCACGATCGAAATCTATCCGACCCATATTCTTTATTCGGTATTTAGAAAGAATAGCGGTATTACTGTTGAATCCAGGATAACGTGTAAAAAACCGGTAGCCCAATTCATTTTCGAAGAACTTCATATTGGGCAATGTTGTCTCTTGCAGACAAAGAATATCAGGGACGCCATTTTCACGCAGGAAATAAGAAAATTTCTCTTTATTTTCTGAAAAATTAAGTGTAGGATAATTAGTCAATTTAGATAATGCCCGAATATTGTATGACATTATCTTAATGGCATTATCATCAATAGTTACTTTATTTGGCAGCTTTAATCCTATAATGCCACTGAATGAATTCCACCCGATAAAAATCATAATAAGAGATAGTAAAGAAAACTTCATATCTACAAAAAGCCATAGAATTACAAAGATCAAATTGACAATTATCAGGAAAGGAAAGATTAAACCCAACATGCCGAAAATTTCCGATTTCTGTGGATCTACCAGTGGTGAGAAATAACATAGCAACAGTAATAAAACTGCAACCACATTAAGGCTAATAAGTATGTATTTAAGAATTTTCACTTTTAATCTTTCCCGTAGTTCTCTAAAAAATCCAATTCTTCTCCAGTCAGGCTGTCTCTGCCGTTATTTTTTATTTTTATTAATAAGCCATCTAATTTCTCCTCGTCATCATTACCTGGATTTCTTCTCTGCTTTAATTCATTTTTCTTGATTAAAGAAAAAAGATTAACAATGCGGGTACTTGATTTTTTTTCTTTTGTTTTAAATCGAGAAGATGAGTGCTGAAGTACTATCGGCCAGTCGGGCATCCACCCTTTTCTCAACAAAGTTACATACAAATAACCCGCCAGCATACCACCCAAATGGGCATAAGCATTCACATCTCTAAAATTTACAAGAGTAATAATCACTGAGAATAGCAACACAACTAAGACAACATACTTTAGCCGAACTCTACCGATCAGAATTATACGCAGATTATAATCGGGAGCTAATAGACCTGCGGCCATCATCAGTCCATACACACCGGCCCAGCTGCCATTAATCCGGCCACTCATATCAAAATTAATCGGTAAGATATTAATAGTAACCAGGGTAATAAAGGCACCGGCTAGCATACAAAAAATAAACAATCTTAGAAATCGCTTATCTCCCAATAAATCTCCACAAATATTTCCAAACCAATAGAGTGCAATCATCAAAAATATAATCTGCCAAAAACCAAAATTGATAAAGCCATATGTGAAGATAGACCAAGGCTGAAAAGCCAATTCACGGAAAGAAACGGGTAGTTCCAGGTAACGAAGTATGAAGTGAAAGCTCGCCTGGTCTCCGGCTGATAAGGCAGTAGTAATAACTTGTCCAAGTATCTGAAGACAGAAAACAATGATAGTAATCAGAATTAATTTCTTGACATTATTGCCTCTGATCAGCTCATATCGGATATCTTTAAAAACAGAATCGAACATTGTATCAATTATAGCACGCTGCTTAAAAATTAATTAACTGCGTAATTTACCTTGTGATTTCCAAATCATAGCAATCACAAATCCAGTAATTGCGCCACCGATGTGACCGAAGTTAGCCACATTTCCCGTATTTGAAAAGCCCATATATAGGTCTAATGCAAAGTAAGCCATAGCCATATATTTCATCTTCATTGTAATGGGCGGAAATAATAAGCTTACCATCATATCAGGCACGATCATAGCCACACCCACTAATACTCCCATCACGGCTCCTGAAGCTCCCAGCATAGCTACTTCATTCAGCTGGGGAGACCCCTGATATTGAAAGTACCAATAGGCCCATTGACAGAGAAAAGAACCAATACCACAAATAAGATAGTATCTTAAAAACTTTCCACTACCCCATACCGCTTCCACTATAGGTCCGAAGAAAAACAAGCCCAACATGTTGAAGAAAAGATGACTAAAACTAGCGTGCATAAACATATGTGTCAACGGTTGCCATACACGGAAAGACGGTGACGTATAGAAAAACAACACCATAGCGCCACCAAATTGGCTCAGTACCACATTGAAAGCGACATACATGATCACATTTATAATAATCAGATTTTTGACAACTTCTGTAATTCTATACATATATTAGGAAAGCATTTTTGTTAGTTCATTAAAAGAAATAATTGTAAAACATTTGTCGCCATTGGCATTATGTGAAGGAAAGGAAGTAGCAAATAGTCGATCGATTAGTTCTCGAAGCTCAGGCTGAGATAATTTACGGCCACGAGGTGTAGCAAACTTACTTGCGTAAGAGCGTGCCAGGAAAGAATCCATATTTGATTTAACTTCTACATCCATCTCCAGATCATTGATGATTTCATGCAACCAGTCATCCATTTCTGTATCGCGCTGTATAAATGCAGGAAAGCCTGAAAAGGTAAAAACCCCTTTCCCATCGTGTAGGACCTCAAACCCCAAGCTCTTCAAGACAGGTATATTCTCAGCCAATATAATTGTCTGATGAGTGGTACACTTCAGCGTGACAGGAAACATTACCATTTGTGAAGCGCTATTTCCAGTGCCAACATTTGACATAAACTCATCGTAAAGAATCCGCTGATGCGCAAAATATTGGTCAATAATCATCATACCCGATTTGACTTGACAAACTATATACCGACCATGCAGCTGAAACAATTCTTCACCGCCTGCCTCATATATATTTTCAGCAACAGGAGATGTATCATGCTCATTGATCGAGCTTTTAAAGACTAGTGTCTGTGGTTTGCCTGTATTGATTTCCGGAGTGCTCCCCAAAGAAATATTCTCATAGAGGTCTTTCCACCGACCTGCGTTTTCTTTGTAAAAATTTCCCGGGATACGATACTGATCGCGAGTAGTTGAGCCGGTGGGCTGGTTTCTATCCGCATTCCAGGCCTGATTCATTTCTGCATCCCGCTCGAAATCCAGTGCCGGAGCTACCAGGTTTACTGCTAGCGCATGCTTGGCAGCAGATTTGAGATAAGTATAAATCAACTGATCATCCTCAAATTTTATTTCCTGCTTTGAAGGATGGACATTCACGTCGATAGAAGCCGGTGGACACGTGATAAAGAGTACATAAAAGGCAAACTGGCCCTCGGGTATCATTCGATCATAGGCGGACTGAATGGCATGATTCATCAATGGTGAACGAATGAAGCGCTCATTGACAAACAAATATTGATCGCCTCTTGATTTTTTGGCCAACTCAGGTGTTCCTACCACACCTGAGATCATTACATCACCGGCCGACTCATTGAGGTCCAGCAAATGACTGATGGTCTCAGTACGAAATAAGGCAGCTATGCGCTGACGGATTTTACCGGGGAGCAGTATATGGATATTCTCATCATTGTGTATCAGCGTAAACCGTCTGTCAGGATGTGCAAGTGCCAGACGTATAAATTCTTCGAAACAATGTTTTTTCTCTACTTCGATGGATTTGAGAAAATTACGTCGGGCGGGGATATTAAAAAATATATTCTTTACTGAAATAATTGTGCCGGGGCTGGCCTGTACCGGTTCTTGGGATACCATTACCGAGCCTTCAATACGGATGCGCGTGCCCATCGGGTCTTCCGCACGGCGAGTGATCATCTCCACCTGGGCTACGGCTGCGATGGATGCAAGAGCTTCGCCTCTGAAGCCCATAGTGCGAATGTTAAATAGATCAGCCGCTTTTGCTATTTTGGAAGTCGCATGGCGCTCGAAGCTCAGCCGGGCATCAGTAGGTGACATACCTTTCCCGTTGTCGGTAATCATAATTAACAGTTTACCACCATCCTTTATATTGAGGGTGATATTATCTGCGCCCGCATCAATAGAGTTTTCCATCAGCTCTTTCACCACCGACGCGGGACGCTGTACGACTTCACCCGCAGCTATTTGATTAGCAAGGCCATCCGGTAATAATCTGATGATGTCGCTCATAAGAGACAGTGAAAATTTAAACTCAAAGGTAAATGTTTATATTACACTTTGATTATATAACACATTTTACAATATATCTCATTGTCACATTGTAATAAAAACAGCAAGTCTTGACTTTTAAGAGTAAACTAAGTGAATGATTCTAAACTTTACTTCGCTGATGATAGTTTAGAAAATAAAATATAGTATGAAGAATTTTCTCATATTCATTGCACTTGCCTTTTCCTCTCTTCAATTACAAGGACAGGTATCCGAGTCAGTTCGCAATATGTCAGCAGGAGATAATAATTCTCTTTCGATTATAGTCAATGGTATCGAGCCAAAAGATGTAGAAAGCGTTTGGGAAAAGTTCACCAAGCAGTATGATGGAAAGCAAAAATATAATCGCAAGGCTAAAGAGCTAATGATCGATAATGCCACTATTAAAACTCTAAGTGATAATACAGTAGATGTTTACTCCAAAGCTGAACGCGTAGGAGATGCTACCCAATTTACACTGTGGTTTGATCTTGGCGGCGCCTATCTGAACAGCAAAGATCATCCTGAGCGATACCAAGCTGCTGTAACTTTGTTGAATGAATTTGATAAGGAAACAAAAAGATTTGTGGTCAACCAACAATTGAAAGAGGCAGAGAAAGCACTCAGTAAGCTGGAAGACCAACAAAAAAGTTTAGTTAAAGACAAAGAAGGTCTGGAAAAAGACATCAAAAAGGCTGAAGATAAAATCCAGGGGTGGAAAAAAGACATCGATAAAAGCGTAAATGATCAAGCTGCTAAAGCATCCGAAATCGAAAAACAAAAAGCTGAGGTAGATCGGATCAAAACCAATCTATCAGGTATATAACTATTATTATCCCATGATATCAAGAGCTGCCTCAAAGGGTAGCTCTTTTTTTTGAATAATTTCCAGGATCGAAATTTACTATTGACCGGCATTTCTTTTATTTTGCCAACAGAAAGCAATACATGGAAGAGTTTCGAAAATTATGGACTCCCTCACAGGAGATCTTTGCAAAATCACACTTAGCACATTATGTAGAATGGCTGGCTACGCACAGAGAACTTCACTTCAGTGATTATGAATCTCTGTGGCAATGGTCCATAGACGATATAGAATCATTCTGGGCCAGTCTCTTTGATTTCTTTCCTATCGTATATGAGGGTAATATAAATCCGGTACTTTCTGGGACATCTATGCCCGGCTACAGATGGTTCGAAGGAGTAAAGCTCAACATTGCGGAAAATCTGTGCGCCGGGAAATCAGCAGAAGAACTCGCTGTCATTTCAATACCTGAATCTAATGGTGGTTCACGACTTACTTGGGGTCAACTGATGTATAGAGCGGCACACATTCAAGATTATTTATATCAATTGGGATTGAAAAAGGGGGATACAGTTTGTGGCATCCTCACTAATAGTGCTGATACCTCGGCTGCATTTCTCGCAGTAGCTGCTTCGGGCATGATCTGGACCTGTAGCTCTCCTGACTTTGGAGTAGGCAGTATCATTGATCGCTTCGAACAGGTCCAGCCAAGAGTAATGCTGGCAGTAAGTGAATATGCATATGGTGGAAAGCATTACACCATCATCGAAAAGGCTAAGTCGGTAGCTATGCAGATTGAAAGTATAGCTTCTATATTGATGATTGACAATATGACCTTTCAGCATATGCAGTCTCATAGAGATCCCGCCATCTCAGCTTTTGAGGGCGCACCGCTCAAATATGAGCGCATGGGCTTCAATGATCCGCTCTGGATCTTGTATTCAAGTGGAACGACAGGTAAGCCCAAGGCGATCACTCATTCTCAGGGTGGTATTCTATTGGAGCTGTATAAGTATCATGCTTTCCATAATGACACACAGACAGGAGAAATCTATTTCTGGTTTTCCACCACCGGGTGGATGATGTGGAACTTCATGCATGGAGCCTGGCTTTTTAATGCTACTTTACTATTGTATGATGGGAGCCCGGGATATAATAGAGTGGATAAACTATGGCAACTGGCTGAGCAGCACCGCATCAACCATTTTGGTACCAGCGCACCATATATTTTATCCAATTTGAAAGCTGGAATTGACATTAGGGAAAAATATGATCTCAGCGCATTGCGTTCCATCGGCTCTACGGGTTCTCCCCTGCCTACGGAAGGATTTGACTATGTATACGAACAGATAAAGACCGATGTCTGGTTGCATTCGATGAGTGGTGGCACAGATGTATGTACTGCCTTCGTTGGTGGTTGCCTTATGAAGCCGGTGTACGAAGGGGTCATTCAATGTAGAGCCTTAGGTGCCGCCATATTTGCCTGGGATGAAAATGGAAAAGCGGTCACTAATGAAATGGGAGAAATGGTAGTTACCCGGCCGATGCCTTCGATGCCTATTTACTTCTGGAATGACGAAGGAGGGGTACGCTATAAAGAGAGTTATTTTGATATGTTCCCGGGTGTATGGCGACATGGCGATTGGATCACCATCACTGATGAGGGAGGGGTAATTATCCATGGTCGATCTGATGCTACCCTCAATAGGCAAGGCATACGCATCGGAACTTCAGAAATATATCGCAACCTAATGCAAATGGATGCCATCGCAGACAGTCTGATCGTAAATCTGGAACAACCTGATGGCTCTCACTTCATGCCTTTATTCATAAAGTTAAATCCGGAGTATGAATATGACGAAGCTTTAAAGAAAGCTATAACTCAGAAAATCCGGACCGAATGCTCACCAAGGCATGTACCTGATGCCATTTATGAGATAGATGATATCCCGTATACACTCAGTGGTAAAAAGATGGAAGCTCCCATCAAAAAAATTCTCATGGGGCAGTCGGCTGAGCAATCCATTACTAAAGACACTATGCGCAATCCGGAAAGTGTGGCCTTTTTTGTCGATTTTTACACTAAAATAAAGAAACAACAATGAGACTATTGATTCCCATACTGGCCATGCTTATGCTTTTTAGCTGTAAGCAAAAATCAACTTCTACTGCATCAGCAGCTAAGGGATATACTATTCCAGACAGCCTCATCAATAAGCGGGGTGTATTCTTCAACCGAAATGTAGTCGATATGGGTGTACTGCAACGGGGCATCCCGGTCATGTCAAAAGTGATCATGTTTAATCATTCCAACAATCAGTTGCAACTAGAAGAGCCTTCTACAACATGTGGTTGTACGACAGCGAAAACAAGTAAAAAAGTAGTGGAACCGGGGGATACCTGTATGGTCTATATTTCATATGACTCGAAGATACCGGGTATATTCAGCAAAGACGTGTATATCAATTTTCCCGGGCAATTAGATGTACTTCGAATCGAAGTAAAAGGTCATGTTGAGTTCTAAAAGAAGTGCGGGCGGAGGGACTCGAACCCCCATGCCTCTCGGCGCCAGATCCTAAGTCTG
>DAOLZQ010000021.1:27790-44540 GCA_035426385.1 Saprospiraceae bacterium | reverse complement strand
TTTTCGGTACCGCAACCGTAAAATCTTACAAATACAACCCCTCTTAGAACTCGAAACATTAGTATGGATTATAGCATATGAAAATTACCAATTCGTCTGTCCAAATTTAAAATTGATGTAAATCTAGGCCTTGGAAAATATTATTTAGGTTCTGAAGTCAGAATATAACTATAACTTAGTCCATATAAATATAAGCTTCCAACTGGGAAGTAGCCTCTAATAGGAAAAAAAACGTCACAAGTGATCGAAACTAAGCGACTGATTTTAAAGCCATTGACGTATGAGCAACTCGTAAAGTATCTCAAGGCGGATCACTCGCTGGAAACTGAATTTAATCTAAAGAAGACTGTCAGAACACTATATCATCAACTTAAAGAAGCTTTCGAACAAACTATCTTGCCGAATGTAGCTGACACGAATAAGAACTACTTGTACTCTACACTTTGGACTGCAATTGACACAGAAAGGAATCAGATGGTGGGAGACATCTGTATAGTCGGAGAGCCTAATGTAAATGGCGAGATAGAGATAGGATATAGCACCTACGAGGAGTTTAGAAAAGCGGGATACATGACTGAAGCCGTGGGCGGGATGATAGAATGGGCAAGATCTCAGCCAGAAGTAAGCTCAATAATTGCCTCAACAGAAAAAGATAATATTGGCTCCTTTACCCTTTTAATGAAAAATAATTTTATTAAAATTGGAGAAACGGAAAGCCTGCTTCATTGGAAATTAAATATAAAATAAAAGTCTCTGCTTGAGGCAGAATAGAATAATTAGAATCGTAGTTACTAGTATTATAAGAATAACAAATCAAATAAAGTAAAATGAAAAAAGCGATCTTATTTGGAGCAACCGGCTTTATTGGCTCCCATCTGATGCAAGAGCTATTAAATAATGATGACTATGAACAAGTAACTATTGTAGTTCGAAAGGACCAAAACTTCAGCCATCGCAAATTAAAAATACTGATCGGTGACCTTCATTCTTTGCCGCAACTAAAAGAGCAAATAAGAGCAGATGATGTATTTATCACCCTCGGGACAACTAAAAAACAAACTCCTGATGTAAGCGAGTACTATCAGGTGGACCATGATTACCCTGTGCTGTCGGCAAAAATGGCAAAGGAAAATGGTGCTAAATCAGTTTTTATCGTAACTGCCATTGGAGCTAATCCTAATTCCGGACTCTTCTATACCAAGACAAAAGGTGAGACCGAAAGAGACATAATTGCTTTAGATTACGACCACACAAATATCTTCGAACCCTCAATGATTCTGGGAAACAGAATAGCACACCGACCCATGGAGAAAATATTCATTCAGTTATTTTCACTCATAAATCCGCTACTTATCGGTAGACTCAGTAAATATAAAGGTATGGATGGGGCGGACATTGCAAAGGCAATCAACAATGCTGCCCGGCATCAAACTGAGAAAGTAAAGATCTACCGTTGGAATGAAATGAACAGTTTACTATAAAATACAAGGTCCCTATCCTATATTACAATGCAAGTTCAGCCGCCATGTAGCTTCACATCTGATGCAGAGTGATGCTGACATACTGCACATGATGACCAGAGGGGGCCTGCACATAAGACTCTTGTGATCTACCAAGAGGTCTCGTCTTCAAAATGATTCCCTTAGCTTAGTAAAGTCTATACTACCGGAGCCACACTTGCGACGCTAGCGCCCTAAAGACTAAAGACCAAAATGGTCACTCTGTTGGCGGCCTTACTGTTGTGAACACTTTAATACATCATCCAAATTTATTCAATGCCTATGTCTCTTTGGATGGCGCTTTATGGTGGAACGATCAGCAAATTGTAAAGGAAGCCAAAATGACCTTAGAAAATACAAATTATAAAAGGAAAACCTTATTTATGGCCTTGGCAAACCGGATGGAAAAAGGAATGGATACACTAACAGTTCAAAAAGATAATACGGAGGGTACCGAACTTATTCGTAGCAACCTGAAATTTATTAAAGATGTATTCAAAAACAAAACGAATCAATTACGTTTCCAACATAAATATTATGAAAATGACGATCACAGTTCAGTGCGGTTGATTGGAGAGTACGATGCCCTCCGCTTTATTTTTGATTATTACAAACTTAAAATCTATAACAGTGAATTAAACGATCCCAATTTTAATTTGGATTCTTTATTGGTAAGACACTATAATAATGTTTCTGAGCAAATTGGTTATCTCATTAAACCAGGTGAAAGCCAAGTTAATGGTCTTGGATACTATATGCTGAGCCTAAAACAATTTAATAGGGCAGAAGCATTATTTAAATTAAATATTGCAAACTATCCCGAAACGGCTAATTGCTATGATAGCCTGGGAGATTTCTACCTCGCCAAAGGTGATAAATTAAAAGCCATAGAGAGTTTCAAAAAAGCTTTAACGCTTAAACTAATTCCTGAAACAAAAGAAAAGCTTGCAAAATTATTAAAGTAAAAAAAATACGTTTTACTTTGCTGCAACCATCATTCGCTGCGACACAGACAAACTTAACAAATAAGCGAGAAGCGAGAAATAAAAGGGTATGCATACAATCGGTTGACGACCTCTCCGATGAGGTGTGCCGCTCACAAGATTCCTCAGTACCCACTTTTGCAGTCCGCCTTACTTCAGATCGAGCCTCACAGTTCACACCCTTGGGGCTTGCTAATGCTTCGGGTCGCTACCTCGCAAACAGGAGACTTTCACTCCCCAGTTAATAAATGTCCTTTCAGACATCCCTACTCTCTGCTCTTAGCTACTCTTACAGAAGAGTTTGCCATTCGTGGCACACACATGGGTTTTGCTAGAGTGGGGCATCGATCCTAAATTTGAACGGAGGAATTCTAAGAAACATTTGAGCCTACTTGAACATTGGTACTTCTAATTTCACAACTTCGCAAAGCCCAAAACGGTTATGGGGAAATTAAAAACAAGACAAATCTGAAATCAATAATTAAAATATGAAGAATGAAATGAAAGCGTTTGTAAGAAAAAGCGCAAAAACTCAAGAAGTAGAAATACAAGATATTGATATACCTAAAGTTCAGGCGGACGAAGTACTAATAAGAGTGGAAGCATTTGGAGTGGGCATTCACGACAGATACTTTATTCCTTCAAAAGTAAGTTTTCCTTACGTAATTGGTTCCGAAGGAGCAGGAACAATTATAGAAGTAGGAAGTGAGGTAAAGAACTTTAATATCGATGATAAAGTGATATTTACTACAATTTTACAAATGCAAGGTGGAAGTTGGGCAGAATATGCTGTTGCTAAGCAAGCCGCACTAATAAGATTACCGGAGAATTTAACTACCGAACAAGGAGCGTCTATTCCAATTGCAGGAAAAACCGCCTTAGAATGTATGCGTGAAATAAATTTAAAAAGAGATAATACGCTTTTTATTGCAGGAGCATCTGGTGCAATCGGAACTCTGATAATACAGTTAGCCAAGGAAAAAGGAATTCGCATTTCCGCTTCTGCATCAGCAAAAAACCACGACTATATGAAATCTCTCGGAGCCGAACATACGGTAGATTACAATGACCCCGATTGGACTATGAAAGTTAAAGAATGGTCAAATGGTGGAGTCGACACAGCATTGGCAATTCAACCAGGAACAGGAACTGACAGTATAAAAGTTGTAAAGGACAATGGTTTATTAATTACTGTTTCAGGAGACAGCCAAACAGTCGTTTCAGAGAGGAATATCGAAGTTCGTCAAATGGCACACCAATTGTTTACCAATCAAGAAATCACAGACTTGATAAATAAAATATCACAAGGAAAAATAAAGGTTGTGCTTGAAAAAGAATATTCCTTCCAAGATGCTTTAGAGGCACTTAAAAAAACTGAGACCAGAAGCGCAAGAGGGAAATTAGTAGTTAAAATTAATCAAGAATAAAGATAAAAATCTGCCCCTAATCGAGTAGATGGCCTTACCAAATTGCTCCGACGAGGTGCGCCTTGAGGTACTCCTTTGCTCTTATTGTGTAGTTTACCTCTATAACGCTTTATTAGAGAAAAATTAGTTCCTCTCGCCAAAAGTAATAAAAGCCAATTTACAGTCGTTAGTCACTTTTAGAAGTAAATACCGCCATTTTCCTGCGTTTTTTTGTTTAGATTTGCAGTTTGAAAGAAAAAATCATAAAAATAATATCTAATTTTCTTCCAGTTTTAGTCTTGGCTCTTTTGCTATTGCTTTCCCCATGCAAGGTCAAAAACTTTATCCAAGCTGAACTAGGTGTTGCCCAAACTGAATTTGCAACTAAGGGTAAAACTACAATTTCCCATTCTACCTGCATTACCATTGAAAGAACAATAAGCATTGAATCAAAGACAAATTACAACATATCCTGCTCATCCGGATTTGTAGCAAATCATTTTAATTTAAACTTCTGTAAAACCGGTCTATTCATTAAGTCCCTTCAACTCTACAAAGAAGGTAGAAACTTAATTTACACCGTTCCCCTATATATTCTATACCAAAACCTAAAGGGTTACCTATAAATAGCTTTCAACCTACAGAAAAGTTATTCGGGTCCTCTATGGCCTATTAATTATAGATAATTCACATTCCATTTCAAGAAAATAACTTTAGACTTCATTGTATTGCATTGTGTAATACTCATTTCTCATTGGCCATTTTTAAAACCCTTATATAAACTGTACGTAAAACACATTGTAGAGATATCGATGTCTTCAAAGTATAAAATAACTAATAACACAAACCAAATCAGGTTCCTAATAGTATATAAATGAATAATAGCAATATAAAAAACGATGCCGGGCTTTTAGCTCTGGCTGTAAGACTTGTCATAGGTTGGACTTATTTTTCAGCCTTTTGGAGAAGATCGATTTTAGAAAATAAACTGGATCCTGAGGCTGCCGGTTATATAGGTGAAAAATTCAATCATTTCTTACCCAATGCATTGGGTATAAAGCCCATTATCCAATATCTGGTAGAAAATCCCGATATGCTCTGGTTGAACATGGTCATTTTTACCATTATAGAAGGCATTGTAGGTTTATTTATCATGCTGGGGCTCTTTACCAGAATTATGAGTATCGCTGTTTTCGGGTTGGCAATGGGTATACTCCTTGGCTCAGGCTGGATTGGCACCACCTGTCTGGACGAATGGCAAATAGGTTCACTGGGTATAGCCACTGGCTTTGTATTATTCCTAACGGGAAGTGGTCAATATTCTTTAGACAATTATCTGATCAAAAATAATTTTGCCATCACAAAAAAGAAATGGTTTGGTTGGATTGGCTCGGGCGTATTGCCTATTAAGGAGCGGATCTTTTCAAAAACTGTATTGATGGGCTCACTATTTATTTTCGGGATGACACTGATGACAAATCAGGTTTTCCATGGTGGTGTGTGGGGAACACTTCATAATAAGTCTGTAAAACCAAAACTTGAACTGTCAGAAGTCAAAATAGAAGCCGATACCTTATCATTTGATGTATATAGAACAGAAGGCGTTGATGTTTATGGCTCCTGGGTGATTAGTATAGAACTGTTGGATGAACAGAGCAAAAAAGTCCTTGACTATTCACAAGAAGATCTGGCTTCTTTAGATGCGGGGAATATTTTAAATTACTACGTTGCCAAGATAAAACCGGGAAAATATAGCTTGATCATTCCCTTAGGTGCAAAAGCAAAAATGAAACTAACTGATGCTACATTAATTAATTTGCCGGATGGCTCATACACATTGAAGATCACAGATATTAGTGGTGTCTTTTGGGAACAGTTAGTTACTAAGAATTAATTTATCTGGAATAAAATAAAAAAGGCCACTTCCGTTTTGATCCGGAAGTGGCCAGGCACTATGAGACAACTATTTACTACATCTTTATAAATTTCTTGACGCCTATACCTTCTTTACTTATAATCTTTACAAAGTAGGCACCGCTATATAACCTTGATAAATCAATATCTTTATCAAGAGAACCAGATGATCCTGTCCAAACAACATTTCCATTGATGTGAGTGATCTCTACTTTATCAATTTGTGTTTCGCTATTCTGCATTTGTATCTTCATAGAATTTAATACGGGGTTAGGATACAACTCAATAGAATGGATATTCAGACTCCTGTTACTTAATGTAGGTAGTAACACAGCATCTATGACGTGCACCACACCAAAACGTGGTTTTTCCGTTGCTCTTTATGCAAACTATGGATATGCTCTGACGAATACTTTCCAGAGAAATGATTACCGACATAAAATAGACCAGATAGGTATAGGACTTGGGGTTTATAAGTCATTATAAGCTCATATTAACTGCCTTTCTTTATAACTCAGTCATTATCTCGAAAATGAACTTGTGACCAAGTAGCTTTTCCCGTAAAATGCCAGTGTCCCGAGCAAACTCAAACAACCATAAAGGGCACTAATGAATTATTTCATGAGATCGATTTGCAAGCATTAAAGACATCTCAGGCCCACACATAGTCTATGATTGACAGAATCGATTCTAAAGCGAGAATATGCCTTAGTAAACAATAGGGGTTTTCTCAAATAAATGTAACCTTTTTGTCTCCTATCTACTCTAACTATATGAATTGAGTTACTAACAACTAAAAAACAAGTCATGCTAAAAAATTTCACAAAAAAGGCTTTACTGCTTGTCGCATGTATGAGCCTATTCTCAACAGTGGCGATCTCACAGATGCCATCACACTCAGCCAACAGCGCCGTTTCACAGGCTGAGAACACGTATAATGCAAGTACTCTAAAATTAAGAACAGACATGAGGTTTCTGTGGTCTCAGCATATGGAATGGACCTACGCAGCAGTAACGGCGTTCTTAACTACGACTAGAAATTATGATGCTACTGCCGCTCGTCTTCTTCACAACCAGGAGGACATAGGTAATTCCATAAAACCGTATTACGGTGAAGCAGCAGGTACTGCCTTAACCAAGTTATTAAAAGAACATATTATGTCTGTAGTGGAGGTACTAACTGCCTCTAAACGTGGCGATCAGGATAAGCTAAAAGTAGCTATAAGCAAATCATATAATAACGCTCAGGAGATTGGTGATTTTTTGGCAAATGCAAATAAATACTGGCCCAGAGACTTTGTCCGTGATATGCTAAAAACACACATTGATCAGACCTTGGTCTATGCCACTGCCATCCAACATGATGATTTTGCGAGTGGAATTAATTCATATGGTGAAGCAGAAGCACATATGATGATGTTGGCAGACGCACTCAGCAATGGCATCGTAGCCGCATTTCCTGATAAGTTTAAAAAATAAACTGCATAGTTCATAATGTTTTAGAGCATTTGCCGAAATGGAAACACTTGGCAAGTGCTTTTCTATTTGTCATTTATCCTTAAAGGATACTTAAATAAATCTAGTCAGGACTATTCAAGAAATTTAAAACAAGCAAGCTAGTCTCTATATTCTCAGCACTCTCTTGGTTTCTCGGTGGGAAAAGGTTACTTTTGACCCTGCCCGTGTATGAATAAAACTTTTATAATCGGGAAAGACATTTCTCAAAATGATAAGGGAGCTTAATTAAAATAAAAAAATAATACTTGACTAAGAGTAATCAGAATCTCAAAAAATATGCAATTGAATTCTTATCCATTTTTATCGCAGTTGTTTCTGCATTTGCGTTAAATAATTGGAATGACAATAGAAGAGACAATAATGCAGAGACCAAAATCCTAACTGAAATATTAAACGGCCTAGAGAAGGACCTGGTAGACGTGAAAGTAAATGAAGCCGGGCACAATCAGGGTTTAGCTGCTTGTAAATATTGGCGAGACATAATCACCGACCAACCGGTAAATGTGGATTCATTGAGACAGTTCTATTTAAATCTAACCCGAGATTTTGTCTCCATTCAAAATACCTCCGGCTATGAAACCTTGAAATCCAAGGGACTTGAGTTGATAAAGAATGATTCGCTCAGATCAATGATCATCTCACTTTATGAATATGATTACAAGACACTAATGAAGCTGGAGGAAGAGTAT
This sequence comes from Saprospiraceae bacterium, assembly GCA_035426385.1. GTDB lineage: Bacteria > Bacteroidota > Bacteroidia > Chitinophagales > Saprospiraceae > Parvibacillus. The sequence continues at coordinate 36,531 of DAOLZQ010000021.1, read as the reverse complement.
AATGAGTTACAATTTCAAGAAAATTATTTTTATGAGATAAACAAACTAATTGCGCCATATTTTATTTTTAATTCGATGGGAAATATAAGTGGTATAGAACAGCCATTAAAGATCAATAAATCGGAGCGGAATATTTTGCTAAGCTATTTGTGGAAGATCCAACTAAATCGGAGGTTTATTTTACTATCATATTCAGAAGTGGAAGGCAAAATAAACAAGATTAGCACTGCAATCAAGAAAGAACTAGATTGATAGACAATTAATTAATTCCCCCTCGGAGTCTTAAGCTAACATGAATCAATTCTATACTCTACCTAAGGGAGCTCAATGGATTCTCGCCATCATTATGGCACTTTTATTTATTAGCAATATGCTTTGCTATATATCGCTAGTTGGGAATAATCCACTTTGGTTTTTCCTATTAATCTTACTCGCTCCACTAATCCAGTTTTTATCCACTCCTATTTTTACTTTAATCCACCAATACGAATATCTTTCCCCAATGCTATTGGTATTTGGTTCTGGCAAAGAAAAGCTCGATTTGCACAATGGTACCTCATTTGATTATCAAATGGTGATGAGAAATGTCAATTCGGGAATAAGTTGGCGGTCCAAAATGCTCAGTTACTACATTCAGGGGATACTTGTAATCATTGAAAAGATAGAGCACGGTGAGATTCATGAGACCATTATTGTAAGAGGCAGCTCATACTTCTTCAGCCAGAAGTCCGTTGAGAGGATGGGGCTTGAACTCCATAAGACAGGACTGGGTGAAATATTTAATAGTATCCTCAATATCATGGACATCACCTGGATGTATTCGTTGGCGATGGGTAGATTAACAGTGCCAAATGCATTTAAAGTCAATACCGCCAGTATAAGCGGAGAAAAGTTGGTAAATAGAAAAGGCCAACTCCAGATTCTGTATAATTACCTAAATAAAGCAGCAAATAAAACTGTAGATGACAAGTATTAAATCTACAATACTAAGTAATCTTTGCTACACAGAACTTGTATATGAGCGCATCAATAGAAAAATGAATTTGCAACTTTCTAAAGCTAAGATTGAATCTATAATCTTTGACATACTTCACGAAACAGATGAGTTGAATTTTCAAAGGATTGGGAAGAACATATATGTATCAAATCCTGGAGCGAATCTCAGAATAACTATAAATTCAAATACTCTCAGAATTATCACCGTGGACAAGTTAGATAAGTTAGATAAGAAAACTAAGTAGTACCACGGACATTTCCCAAAAAAATTATCTACGCTTAATACCCTACTTTAAAGAAATAGCTTAGCTTCAAGACCTCAATAAAAACAGTTATGTCAAGGAAATCAATAGGAATAGTTCTTTTTTTGTTGTCCGGCATGAATATATGCCTCGGAAGCAACTCAAAGCACCAAAATATCTATCAGCTCATAGAGCGAATTCTCCCAGGAAAGTCCGGCTACTTTATCATTGAAGATCTAACTCCACAAATTGGAAAAGAGGCCTTTGAGCTTAGTAGCAAGGATGGAAAAATCTATCTCAGAGGGACGGGCAATCTGGCTCTTGCTAAGGCATTCGATTTCTATTTGACCCACTATTGTGACATCCGGGTATCTTGGTATAAATCAGATCTGATAATAGCTCCGACTGTATTGCCCCTCGTGGAAACCTCAATCTCACAAGAGTGCCGGTTTGAGAAGAGGTTCTTTCTAAACTACTGTACCTTCGGCTATACTATGCTCTGGTGGCAATGGGCGGATTGGGAGCGATTTATCGACTGGATGGCGCTCAATGGCATCAACATGCCGCTGGCCATCACCGGTCAGGAAGCTATCTGGATGAAGGTGTGGAAGGAATTTGGCATGACAGATACTCAGATCAGGGCCTATTTTACCGGACCTGCTCACTTACCCTGGCATCGTATGGGCAACCTAGATGGATTTTTGGGCCCACTGCCCCAAGATTATATCACACATCAGTTCGAACTGCAGAAGAGGATCCTACAACGCGAGCGATCGCTGGGTATGACTCCGGTGCTTCCCGCCTTTGCGGGTCACGTGCCAAAAGACATTAAGCAGAAATATCCAAAGGCGATGATTACCTCAATGGGTTCGTATGATGTTGGAAAAGAATATGAGGCATTCTTTCTCGATCCATTGGATCCACTATTTATCACCATCCAGCAAAAATTCTTAAAAGCGCAGACCAAGTATTTTGGCACAGATCACCTATATGGCGCAGACCCTTTCAACGAGATGGACCCACCGGATACCAGTCCACAATATTTGGCGTCAGTGTCGAAGACTATTTATGAGGGAATGAGTAGCATTGATCCGAAAGCCACCTGGGTGCAGATGGGCTGGACATTCTATTATATGAAACTATGGAAGGATAACCCCGAGCGGCTGAAAGCTATGATTAAGGCGGTACCTGAAGATAGGATGATCATACTGGATTACTTTGCAGAGAAAGAAGAAGTCTGGCGTTCCACCACTGCCTGGTATGGCGCTCCGTACGTCTGGTGCTATCTGGGAAATTTCGGCGGCAATACCGAGATGGCTGCGCCGCTCAGGGAAGTGGCACAGCGATTACCTATGGCTGAAAGTGACGCCAATCACGGAAAATTTATCGGCATAGGCTCTACGCTGGAGGGATTTGGAGTGAACCGATTCATGTTTGAGTGGCTCTTCGACTACGCCTGGGATAAAGGCGTGACCGATGTCGATACATGGATCACCCAATATGCCCGCACCCAGACCGGCCGTGCTGATTCCATAGCGGAGGACGCCTATCGCCGGCTCATAGCTCTGGTCTATAACGATCAGGTCTCAGGTGTTGCCACCGGTAGTCTTATGCAGGCGCGTCCTTTTCTGACGGGTATCAAAGGATATCAGCGCCCAAGCAAGTATGACTACAAGGAACTGACGCATATATTGACACTGATGCTCTCTGCAGACGGAGAGAGCCTGCAGAATCCGGCATATCAGAAAGAACTGATAGTGGTAACTAAGCAGATTTTGGACAACCTGATTATTCCGGTCAGAAAGAAAATAAACCAGGCTTATATAGATAAGAATGCAATTGAGTTGGACAGACAGATCAATGTCTTTTTGGGTATCCTGGACGATCAGGATCGACTACTTGCTACACAACCCGAGTTTCTGCTCGGAAAGTGGATCAATGATGCTCGCCTCTTTGGAAAAGATGCTGCTGCTAAGGACTATTATGAGAAAAACGCACGCGTACTCATTACCACCTGGGGCAATGAGGGCAATGGAATCATCGACTATGCCAGTCGCGACCTGTCAGGACTTATCTCTACCTATTATAAAGTCAGATGGCAGAAGTTCTTTGATATACTCCGCTCCAACCTGCAGCAAAATACGACCCTCGATATGGAGGCTATAGATAAAGAAATGGCTTACTTCGAATGGGGCTGGACCGATCAACACGCCACACTTCCTGATAAACCTCACGGAAACCCACTCGACATAGTGAGAGAGATTCATCAAAAGTATGGACAGCTATTTGAAAGTAGTAATGAGTGAGGATTTGCAATAAGCTGCATGCAATTAATGCATGATTAGTATGGACCGACTTAATTCAATGTAACTATAGACTATTCATAGAGTAGAGGTTAGGCTAATGCTGCAGTCCTAAAGGTTCCGAGTACTATAGTACCTCAAGAGTACAACTATTTAATAAATCCCAATCATCCCGATATTAAGAAAATTAAGATTATTAATGAAATTTCAATGACTTTTGACACTCGCTTTAAAGGAAAATGATACAAATTTAAACCATGAACAAAGAACCCTACCACAATCTTATAGTATTAGTAAGATACAAGGTCCATCCTTCAAAATGTAAAGAAGCTATAGCGGCCTTAGAAAAACTGATAACCGAGGTCAAAAACGAACCCCATTTCGTGAAAATTACACTTCATTTAGATCCGAAAGACGAGTCGAACATTTTGCTATATGAAGAGTGGACGGATGAGGACTACTATAATGGTGACCATTTGAAAACAAACCACTTAAAAAGTTTTAAGGAAGACTCAAGAGACTTTATGGCCGGTCCTCCTGATATCACACAATGGAGGATAGAGCAAGAGTTTTAAGCTGATAGCCATTAAGCGAATTTAGTATATTTGATGTACTTTAGAAACCACCGCAATATGACAGACTTTATTGGAGATATCCATGGACACGCAGATAAGCTGGAGGAGTTACTTCAGATATTAGGTTATAAGAAGCAAGGTGATATCTATCTGGCACTCAGCTACGCTTTCATGTTGGAAAGAAGATTTCACTCACTTTAAGTGCTGACTATTTCTACACAAACCAGGAGTTTATATACTATGACATTGAACAAAAAATCGGAACTATCACTATTGGGGTAGGAGTTGCATTTAGATTAAAATAAGTTACCTTATTTCAAGAAATAATAATCGGATGAATATCATAACCTCATGAAAGGGTTAGACTATCAACTACCATTTACAATATGAACCGCAGGATATATGCTGTAGTTATAATGTGTAGGCTATAAAGTCTAAATCCGTCCAAAGCCAAAGCGCATTGACCCTAAAGTGCTAATGTGCTATAAACTGAAAACCAACGTGTTATACTTCATATTTAAAGGCTGCAACCCGCCTTAATTGGTAGGTAGTCTGTGTGTATCGCCGCGAAGGCAATGGGTAGTCGCAACATGTACTGATATACCGGTGTTACATCTATAGATAGACAGTGCTTTCGAGTAAGAATAAGATGACCACACATCTCAAAGGGGCGAATTCCGAAAAGCCGGAAGAGTAGGAAATGTAAAAAAATTAAAAAACAATCACAATGCAAGGAATGAAAAGTGTATTTTTTGTGGCTCTAGTAGCTTTATTAACTTCATGCGGATCAACAGTAAAATTTCCGATTTCTAGTGTCACACCGGCAGCTGAGATATCTGCAAAAATGAAGCAAGATGATAACAAAAACACGATTATTGAAGTTAATGCCAAAAATATGGCTAGTGCGGAAAGACTTAATCCCCCGATGAAAAACTATGTCGTATGGATCCTGACCGATACCGACCGAAATGTAAATATTGGGCAGCTCCTCAATAAAAATGGAAAGAAATCTTACCTCAAGACCAGTACTCCCTTTAATGTCCGTGAAATATTTATTACCGCAGAAGAAAAAGGAGATGTTACCTATCCTTCCGGAATTGAAATCTCAAGGACAACATATAAAAGCAAGTAACAATGCGGAGGTGGAATAAAATGATTATCTGAAATGATCAGCTTCTTCAGTGTAACAAAGGAAAGTTAGAAAGTGAGAAAGTGAGAATGTGAGAAAGTGATAAAGTTAGAAAGTGAGAAAGTGAAAAAGTGAGACTAAACTAAACACCTTCGTCAATTCACAAGAGCGGTATCTGTCTTAAGATAATTCATATTGCAAACATCAAACTACATACAATTTTCAGCCTTAAGTACCACAAAACCGGCCTCATTTTCTGTGTCATTGCTAAATAAGTGCGGATTACAGTAAAACTATTTACTTTCGTACCGACAATTGCAAAAATCACAATTATGAACAAAATAAAATGGTTGAATGTGGAAAAAATTTATTTAATCGAACTCCCAAACTTTATAAGGCCAACTACTTTTATATTGTTTCTTTCGTTGAGTACTCAGATGTATGCGCAACAAGAGATAACACCGAGAAATTTTTCCATTCAGGCAGGAATAAATGGTGGTCTCCTGAGCGGTGGATTCGGACCGAGTTTTTCTTACCATTATGCACTTCGGACTGAGAAAGTACTCCAACTGGAGTCAATGATCTTCCTGGACAGTCATTCGGGGAAAAAAGCTATAAGCGGTCATACAGAGAAGAGCTTTGGCTATGGTTTGGCGGCGGGTATAAGGATAAATGTCTTACCCCAAAAGAACTGGAATCCTTCTTTCGCAATTATGCCCGCCATTATGTATAGTTCAGAAACTACTTCCAGATATGATGATAAAGGGCGCAGTGGAATCTCTGGCGCGATCTGCCTGGCCATTTCAAATACCTTCAATAAGAAGCACATGGTCAGCATAGGACTCAACCAGGGAGAAAATATCTCCGCAGGCTATCTAAAATACGGCTTTTGGTTCTGAAACTGAGCGAACGACATGGCTGCGCGCTTGCTGCTCCGACCTATGAGCTCCTACTTATAGCTTACGAGCTTAAGGCCTACGATGCAGCTTATACAATTAACCTAGGAGAAATAATACCTACCTAAGATAGAGGAATAACACAGGTCAAAAGTACTTTAATAAAAAGCGAGTAAATGGAAAACTCAGTGTCCAAAAAAAACAGTTAACACTAAAACAAGAATATTAATGAAATACAAATCCTTGTTATCAACAATATACTTTGTGATAATCTTTTTTAGTTTCGTCTCATTCGTGAGTGCTCAGGCATTTATAGATGTGGAGTCCGGTGCTGTCTTCACCGGCTACAACAATGTGCGAATACCGGGCGACGTCGGCACTTTATTTTCCCTAAAGGATGATTTGACTCCCAGCCCAAATGCTTTTATTCGCATAAGGGCCGGATATAAACTGGGCACTAGGCATACCATCTCACTCCTATATGCACCCTTAATAGTGAAATCAGAGGGGATTTCAAATAGAGAAATTTTTTTTAAGGACGTAACTTTTCCTTCAAGTACTGAGTTGAATTCAAAATACAAATTTAATTCATACAGAATAACTTATCGATACGATATCGTTAAAAGAGAGAAAATTGAATTTGGACTCGGCTTTACAGCAAAAATAAGAGATGCTGAAATAGCGCTTAATAGCACAGACTTGGCTGCTTCAAAAACTAATATAGGGTTTGTGCCCATCATCAATTTCAGAGTAAACTGGAAGACGACTGATAAAGTTGGTATCCTCTTCGAAGGAGATGCGTTGGCCGCACCCCAAGGTAGAGCAGAAGATGTGCTGTTGGCCGGAACATATAAAGTTTCAGATAACCTACTTGTTCATCTTGGATATCGAATTCTTGAAGGCGGAGCAGATAACGATGAGGTATATAATTTCTCATTATTCCATTACGCTTCAGTGGGTGCAACATTCACTTTTATGAAGAAGACAAAATCAAATTAGAATAAATAAGAGTACTATGAATAAGAGACAAATACTCAAGTTAGTCGTATCAATCCTTCTGCCTTTAGGTCTTGGTGCTATAGCTGGGATATTCACCGCAAAAGCGATACCTGAATGGTATGCTACACTAAACCAACCCTCCTTTAATCCACCCAATTGGATATTCGGGCCGGTATGGACATCACTGTACATTCTTTTAGGTATTTCATTCTTTCTCATTTGGAAACAACCGGCTACGAAAGAACGAAACCGGGCAATCTCCATATTTTTAATTCAGCTAGTACTAAATTTTGCGTGGAGCTTTCTTTTTTTCTATTTCCATCAGATTGGTCTTGCGTTGATCGATATCATAGTACTATGGATTCTTATAATTACTATGCTCATTCTGTTTTACAGAATAAAGCCTCTAGCTGCATATATCAATATACCCTACCTACCATGGGTGACATTTGCTTCTATACTCAATGCCAGTTACTTTGTTCTCAATTAAGATTTAGATAAAATAAGCTGTAACATTGAATATTCTTAAAAAGGTGACATCATTTAAGAGGCTAGGAATAAAATAGAGCATTGAAAAGGTAAATATATAAACCAATCACATTTCTATTTATCACTTAAATTTTTCTTGAGAAACTCACATCAAAAACACAAATTTTAGTATCCACATAATTAAAAGAAAATGCAGACAATCTTAGGTTCAGGTGGCGCTATAGGTACAGAACTTGCCAAGGCACTGACATCATATACAAAGGACATACGATTGGTATCACGAACGCCAAGAAAAGTAAACGACACCGACCAATTGCTTTCTGCCGACATGACAGATCCTATACAAGTGTCAAAGGCAATAGAAGGTAGCAGTATTTGCTACCTAACTTTAGGATTTGATTACAACACTAAATTGTGGCAACAACTCTGGCCATCATTAATAAAAAATGTGGTCGCCGCTTGTGTAGAACATAAGACTAAGTTGGTGTTTTTTGACAATGTGTATGCTATTGGTGGCGATAATATAAAGCATATTACAGAAGAAAGCCCTATCAGTGCCTCAAGTAAGAAGGGTGAAGTTCGTGCTTTTGTGGATCAGTATATTATTGAAAATATAGAAAAAGGAAATTTAGAAGCCATAATCGCCCGCTCTCCGGATTTTTTTGGGCCGATAAAAAATAATAGTATTCTGATGAATATGATTTATGATAATTATGCAAAAGGAAAATCGGCACAATGGTTTTGCAATGCAGATGTAGTTCATACTACCGGTTTCACACCTGACCTCGCAAAGGGCACTGCACTATTGGGTAATTCAGCCGACGCATATAATCAGATATGGAACCTCCCCGTGGATCAATCACCAATCACCGGTCGCCAATGGGCAGAATTATTTGCCTCTGAAATGAAAGTCAAAAATAAAATGCAAGTGCTACCCGCCTGGATACTTAAAGTTCTTGGTATTTTTATTCCTATCCTGTCAGAAATGCATGAAATGAGCTACCAATATGACAGGGAGTATTTCTTTGATAGCAGTAAATTCATTGAGAGATTTAATTATGTCCCTACATCAAACAAATCAGCAGTGGAGCAAACGGTAAAAGCTTTAAAGT
>DAOLZQ010000021.1:17043-27690 GCA_035426385.1 Saprospiraceae bacterium | reverse complement strand
AGATTTCATTTTGATTAATATATCTTGAACTTACTTATTTGGACAAAATTTTACTTCTAAAATAAGCTACCAAAGACAATGTGAGCATACCCGCGGCAGTAATATAAATCCAGGCGGGTATCGGCATAGGGTCACCGGCAGCATAAGAGTGTAATCCGGACAGATAGTAATTCACACCGAAATAAGTAAATATAATTGACCAAATCGCCCATAGGCTTGCAATATTAAAAGTTAACTTTCCACTGAGTTTTGGCACTAATCTCAAGTGAAGTACCACCGCATAAAATATAACTGATATAAATGCCCAGGTCTCTTTGGGATCCCAGCTCCAATATCTCCCCCAGCTCTCATTGGCCCACATTCCTCCCAAAAAGGTACCTATGGTCAGTGCAAAGATTCCCACCGTCAGAGCCATTTCATTTACAATGGTCATTTCCTTAATGGAATCCTTTAATTTTTTTGTTGGTTTTGCGCTGAACAGTATTAATGAAATCGCACTTAATACTGCTGACAACCCAAAGAATCCGTAACTAGAAGTGATGATACCCACGTGAACCATAAGCCAATAGGATTTTAATACAGGTTCCAAGGGTGTAATCTGTGGATCGAGCATCGATCCGCCATGTGCAAATCCCATCATGATCATCGCAACTAAAGCTCCAGCTGCAGGAATAAATGCATTCCGGTTTCTGTAAAGAAGGAGACCAGAGAGTACACCAATACCGGAAATAAATACAATTGCCTCATAACCGTTACTCCAGGGAGCATGTCCTGATAGATACCAGCGAACGCCCAAAGCTATCGCTTGAATAGCCACCGCTACTACCATTATTCCCAACAGTATTTTGGTGAGAACACGAATAAGGTGATTGTACTTTGATCCTGAAGAAAACACTTCTGCGAAACCAAGTATGATCATGAACATACCCAAAAGGCTATAAACTATCATCAACCAAAAGAAAATATTTAGTTGATTATATAGGATTTCGAGATTAACTTTTGATTCAGAGGGAACTACCTTTTTACCCCACAATTGCTGAAATTCACTGATTACTTTAATGCTATTATCCGCCTTACTCCAGTCTCCGGTTTTCAAACCTGATTTAACACCATTAAAATAATTGGTAAGGAGAGCGTAAGCCGTAGTGTCTATCTCAACAGGGTTGTCTTCAGAGCTATAGATCCAGCTCCGCCATGTTTGTGCAGGATCATTCTTTACAGGTATGATTTGAGTATAATACCCGAAAGCGATATTGCTGAATATATTGAATCGTTCAGTCACCTCTATCACTCCTTTGTCATAGTTGGATTGGTCAGCTTTTCGCTTGCTGAATGATTTATTATCCTGTGCTTCCAGCTTATATACACCTGTATTCGGGTCTACAAGATTGGCATAGGAAGTATACCCTTCCGCGTTGGCGCCTGTCTCTTTTATCAGTTTGTCACCACCTTTCTGGCTCACTTTGATCAGCGGCTCATTAGCCCAATTGCCGGGATCAACCTGCATCGAAATAAACCATTGTTCTGAAGATAAGGTAAGTGGACCTTTATGATATTTATCTTTCTTATACAGCTTCCTGAGCAGGTCCAGTGTATGGGTATTCATGGGCTTAATCCGACCTTGAAAATCCTGAACAAGCAGATGACCAAATCTTGCTGCGTGAACTGGGCCAATTATTCTGTTGGCTCCAAGCTCAGCCGGTCTTGCAAACTGAGCGGTTGGTCCGGGTGTCTTCTTCAGGATGGATGCCGTATCATTAGCCGAACTTGTTGTGCTCTGAGCGATAACCGGATTGATGCCAAGTGTTATTCCAAAAAGAATTAAAATGAGGAGCAGAGTAAAAATTTTCGGATGCATTTTCTTTAATGAATAATTTAATTTCCAGAAATGAGTGCCCCTCCAGAACAGAGTGAAAAACATTCCCCCAAATAACATGAAGTATCCAAAATAGGTGACATTCGTTCCCCACCGGTCCGCATTTACAGAAAGAATTGTTCCACTTTCATCCGGAAAATAACTTGCCTGAAAGAACCTGTATCCCCGATAATCCATAACATTATTCATGTAGATGTGATGCTGTTTTTCCTTTCCCTTATCAATGACTGTGATCTTGCTTTCATAAGACGATGGGTTGTTTGATCCCGGATATCGATCCAGCAGAAAATCATCACATCGTAAAGAAAAGTCGGTGTGTAGTATCTTTGATCCAAATCCGACAGAGGCATCCAGACCATTGATTTTTACTGACTTACTGAGTTCGGTTATTCCTTTACCGCCCTGAATAAATAGAGTGTCACTTTCATTTCCCGAGCTTAATTCAACCTCGATAATAGATAAGAGATTCTTATCCATTGGGTTGTTTTTGTCTCCATTATAATAGACTATTTTACCTTTGAAAGCACCTTTTGGAATGATAAAATTGGCATTACCAATGCTGTAAAGCATTCTGTGATTCAGAGTATCAAACTCATTCGCTTTGATATCACCAGACTGTTGGGTGAGTAGGGTGGAGTCAGATACCACTCCCATCTGCTGTCCTGCCATGGACATATATCGACCATCCGTAGGAAAGGCCATCATTATGTTACCATCTCTTTCAGTTAGTGAGACAGAGCCTTGGGCAGGGTTGTTGAAGCTAAACATAGTCCCATTAATATTTTTTATTTCACCTTCGGAAATATAATTATTCTCTCTACCTCCCTCTCCCATAGATACAATATGTAGCATCTTTTTTCCTGATTCATTTGTCTGGACAGAGTCTTTAGCTAATGGAATATAGTCAATCGTTCTAAGAGAAATAGCCTTATCGGCAAACTGATAATCCTGCTTAAACGTTCTTTTGAATGGCCACTTAGTGTCTTTTGCATTAAAATAAGACATCATATAAGGGTACTTGTCGTAACTGAGTGTCTTTTTCCCGTCATTGATCTCCAGTTTAAAATAGGTGAGGTCGCTGATAATCTCATTGGTGGTCTGCTTTTCTTTGATCGGCATTTGCCCTTCAAAACTAAAATAGCGGGTGATCCCACCTCCAATAAACATAAAGATAAACGCAAGGTGAAATGCGAGTACAGGCCATTTTCCTCTTTTTGTAAGTTTGTACTTTTTAATATTTACCAAAAATAAAGCTATCAGCCAAAGCATCAGAATCTCGAACCAGGTGGAATTGTAAATGAGTGTTTTTGCTGTAGCTGTATCATAATCATTTTCCACAAAAGTGGCAACGACCATAGATATGGCATATAGAAGCAATAGAAATGTCATTGTTCGGGTGGAAAAGAAGATATTTTTTAAACGTGTCATTTATTAGCCGATTGTTTTGTACATCAATATGGAATACAATAAGTATTTTGAGGTACTATTTTAGATTTTTATTCTGCTTCTCTGAATCTAACAACCATAAAGAAAGCTGATTATAAATATTTATGCACAGTTTTGAATATTCGACGATCATTAATAATAAAGTCTGTCCATAATCTTAATTATCTAAGTCGGAAAAATAGAGAACGAGTATTAAAAATTTATCAAGCTTTATATACCGGCGTAAGAAGCTGACCACTTTCTTCAACCTAAGCTCATCCACTTAAAAAACATCTCTTTAGGAGTTGATTCCCATAAAGAGATGAATTTAGCGCCAATATATCTAAGAGATCTAAGGAATTTTATGTTTTTGCATTATTAATTCCTTATAGCGACTTGAGATATTCAGTAAGATCTGCCTTTTCGGCGGTACTTAATTTAAGATTTCTCTCTTGATTGTATCTGGACACTACATCAGCCAAGGTCGCTGCAGAACCATCGTGGAAATATGGTGCATGTTGCCATACACCTTTCAATGGAGTAACTCTCCATTGCTTTGTAGCCGAGCGATTAACATAATCTTTGTCAGGTGCAACAGAAGCACTTTGAGGATGTAATTTTCCACCATCAGTAACATCGGTAAATAAAGGACCGTTGTGACAACTTGCGCACTGGCCTTTCCCGGAAAACAACGCTTTTCCTCTCACAGCGGCAGTGCCATCGTATGAGCTGGCAGAAGGAGTCGGTGCTGAGATAGAATATTGGTATGCCTGTAAAGCCGGCAGTTTGTCAGTAACTAAATCATCGCCTTCTCTGTGATCCACTACCCAATTATTCAGTCGTGCATCGGCAAAGTAACCGTGTCCGTGCATTTGAGTTACCGCTACATATCTATTCCAGTAAGCCACTGGTCCGGCGGGTTCGTGTGACAAATCACCGTCTCCGGTAAATATCGCTTTTGGAATACCATATAGGCCATATGCAGGTGGGATGACCACTGGATTATTCAGACCATCATGATTGAATCTCGGATCATATAGGCCGGGTCCCCAAGAAGCGTAAATGGCTTTTGTAGGTGGATCTAAGGCGGGTGACAATGAGATAATAAGCCCTGGATTTAACTGTCTATTGGGCCAGGCATCAAGACGATTTCCTATACCGGGAGCGAAAGAGTTATCCACTGTCGAATGACACAGCGCACAAGTAATGCCCACTCTATCTAACTTTAAGCTACCATCCGGGTTTTTACTTACTTGACCCTGTACACCCACTACAGCATTCAGTTGCAACAGGGCGAGAGTGGTCTGAGGGTCATCCAGACTGATCGATCCGTCTTGAATCCCGGCAACAACAGCAGCCGGCAAAGCAGAGGCGTCTACCTTTAGACCCACACTTAAAGCCGTCTTCGGACTTACTGCAGTTTCTATAACCTTATTCATTTGCAACACATCTGTCCAAAATGATTCATCGCCGAAAGTCTCATATCGGAAGACTTGTTGACCCTGCTGAACCAATTGTTGATCCAATGGAGGTAAATTTAGGCTACCCTCTCCCGGAGCAAGGTGTCCTTTATCATTCTTATCACAGCTAGAAAGGCATAGCGCAGCAATTAATAGCAGCGCATGAATCGAAAACTTTACTCTCATGATCCTTTATTTTATTTTTTGTGGATTAAAATTACTCTTACCTCGATTCCGCACTTAACTCGGATGAGGTTTATATAGAGTTAGAGTCTTCCAAATAAGAATGGTTACAGAAATTTTAAAGTTTTTTGGAAATAGTACCCAACCTTTCCATACACCACGATTAAACGCACAGCCATCCTTTATGTAGAGCCTATAAGCCTATTGAAATTTTAGAGGAAAAAGAACAATCAAATAGTACTAATTCAATCACCCTTTAAATCCTAAATTTTTTCATTTCAAGTATTCTAGTGTAGAAGAGACTAGCTCATACAGCACTTTAAAGACTCAGATGGTTAGGCGAGCTTGATGAGTCAATAGGCGCACATTAGTTTATGAAAAAGGAAAATGCCAATTTAGATAAAAGTATATGCCCAATAAATTAGTAATACCTGAACCGGAATTCTGATCAGAGTGGGAATAACATTCTTTCCCTTTCTCTTGGCTAGCTGAAAATGATACACATTAGCAGGAAAAACGGCTATGAGTAGAACTATTATTCCTACAGCTGCATAGCTCCTGGTAACATTGAAGAGCAAACTGATACCTAAAACTACCTCAATAACCCCAACTGCAATATTAATTATTTCAGGATAAGGTACCCACTTGGGCGTAATTCTTAAGAAAAGCCCTGGCTTTAGAAAATGACTAACTCCAGTAAAGCAGTAAATTGAAGACATGGTGATAAGAGAAACTAGCTTTAATGTTGTCATAGTACACTCTAAATTTTCTACATAATATCAATCAAACTCGATCTAATACATGCAAGTTACAGAAAAGTATCTCTGAAAGAGAAACAATTATTCTGGCATGCATTCACCGCTGCCATCTTAAAAAAATTAGTCTTTCATTCCGACCACGCTGAAGACGTGGGAGAAATCTTATCCATAGTATCGAGATCTCCAAATTCGACACGTGTGGTGCCTACGCCACTTTGATGGCGCAGGTTGCTTGCTGTCCTCACTAAGTATGAAGGTATGGAAACTCGATAAGAGCACTGTACGCTCCGCATACTAAAATACTGCTGCGCGAGTAAAGAGTTTAATAAAGTTAATCCCATTAGGGATGTCATATCGGTAGTATGTGAAAAAAGCGCAAATTGCGCCTTCCTAGAGATATCATATCGGTAGTAGTTGAAAAAAATTACCGCTATCAGAAAAATGGGAGACATAATAACCATTTTTCCACACTTTTCCTTGGTTTGAACAGTGTAAATCATGATTTAACCGTAGATTGCAGAAAATACAACACTATTCAACTATACTGCTAGCTTTGACGCTAAATGTCCAAATTACCAAAAGAACATATCTTTTTTGATCTTTCAGATTATGGAAGACCAATTGCGAGACTGATCGCAAATGCTTTAAAGAATACTATTTTTACTCCTATCCATGTTACTATTGCATTTATAATAGCAGGCTTTATAGCCATTTTTTGTATTATTCAAGGGTACTATTGGCTGGCTGCATTGTTCCTAATTATTAAGTCAATTTTAGATGCTGCTGATGGTGAATTAGCTCGTGTAAGACAGACACCCTCTTATAGCGGTCGCTACTTGGACTCGGTTGCGGACATTATATTAAATGCATTATTTTTTATTTCAATATGGTCTGTTACAGACACGTCATTTTGGATCTGTATAGCAGCGTTCGTGGGGCTACAGTTACAAGGCACTCTTTATAATTACTACTATGTCATCTTAAGAAATAAATTTAATGGAGATACAACCAGCCGTGTTTTTGAGGACAGAGCGCCAATAGCATTAATGGGTGAAAAACAAGGGCATGTTAATATTCTCTTTGGTCTGTATAAATTGCTTTACGGTGCTTTTGATAAAACTATTTATATCCTGGACAGTAATGCATATAAAGGTAAAAATATGCCTAATTGGTTGATGACGTGTGTGTCCACCTTTGGTCTTGGCTTCCAGTTGCTCATTATTGCAGTGATGCTTGTATTAGGGCTTAAAGAATCTATTCTGCCTTTCTTTTTAGCTTATACGATTATGGTTTTTGTTTTTATTGGTATTCGAAAATATTTCTATTAAATTCAGAAGGTGCTGAGCGCATTGCAAATATTATGTTATGATTCTTAAAATAATTGAGACACGGCGACTATTATTAAAAGGACTTTCTCCCAATGACATGAAGCTTATCTTTGAGAATAATTCAAAGGATGAAATAAAAGGGATTTTAGGACATCGGTCAGAGGAAGACTTCATTAAAGAAGAATTTAAACAGAGAAGTGGCTATTCAAGTTACAATAGAAGCTTTATTTTATTCCTTTTGATAGACAAAGCGTCCAATTGCATTATAGGAAGATGTGCACTACATAACTGGAACAAAGAAAATAGCCGCGCTGAGATAGGGTATCACATAGAAGATAATAATTTTAAACGGCAAGGATTAATGAGTGAAGCTATAGAAGCCATTTTAGAATACGGGTTCAATCAGATAAATCTAAACAGAATCGAAGCCTTGGCAAGTGTTAATAATATCCCATCTCTCCAACTATTGGAAAAATATAATTTCAAGAGAGAAGGCATATTGAGCCAACACCGCAAAACATTGGACCAATATGAAGATTCAGTCTTACTCTCCTTGCTCTACGATGACTATAATTGCTCCACAAATAAAAAATCAACAGAGATAAAATAGATATCTCTCTAAAAAGATATATTGTATTTGAAGAAATATTTTTTGAAGAATAGTATATTTCACTCGAATACTTAACTTTGGGAGTGATTAAACAACACAATCACATAGTTCAAAAAAAACTGTAGGAATTCAAATCAAAAAACATGTCACAGTTTAAACATATTCTTACCTCAGCACTGTTCTTAATAGTTTTTTATTCTTGCACTGACCATAATACAGGAGTAAAAATAGATAAAATTAAGTTGAAAGAAATTGTCACTAAACAAAATAACCTTTTAGAGAGATATTTTAAGAGTGGCGATGCAGAACAATTAGCCCTAATATACACCGACTCTGCAAAACTCTCACCCAATGGGACTGACTTTATCTTAGGCAGGGATAGCATTAAAGCATTTTGGATGAAAGACTTCAAGTCATCCAGACTTTTAGAAATGAGCACTGATGTACTTACTACAAGTGGAAATGAAGATATAATTTATGAGACCGGTAAGACCAAAACTCAATCTCTTTATAAAGACTCGGTATATAATTTTACCGTAAAATACATCAATGTCTGGATCAAGCAACCTGATGGAGAGTATAAGTTGGATGTGGACTTTTGGAATGAAGATAAGTAATATCAAATAAGTTAAAAATAGCTTAATCTATTTAGTTTGAAAGATAAACTCAACATACCGACATTAAGCCCCATAATCTTCAGGCAAAATCACATTAAGAATAACAGGGATGGACTATTAGATGATGATAGCATTACTCAATTCTTCATCCACTATTTTAAAAAAGATGATGTATACTTTAACTTACCTCTTCCTCCGCACAAGAAGACCGTTAATGATTTTGTCTTTATCGTCAAAGGTAAAATGACAAAAAGTGTGGGAATTAAATCATTCCAACTAAAGAAAAATGATTTTCTATTCACGCCAAAAAACAATATTACCTCCACAGAATTTATATCTGAAGACTTAGAAGGATTCTATTGTCATTTCTCTGATGAGTTTATTGGAGCAAATCCATTTTTAGTCACCCTTCATACTCAACCTAGTAGGCAAGATTATTTTCATTTCTCACAAATAGGAGCAGATAACTTAGTGTTCCTCTTGACCCGTATTAATCATTTGTATAGAAACCGAAAAGAGAACCCAAACAATTATCGATTACTTTCTTTTTACCTTTCTACCGTGATTGCCGAATTATTTTTAATCCATAGCGAGCAAGAAATAGACCCCAGAAAAAAGAATGATGTCTTCTCCCGATTTAAAAGTTTAGTTCAAACCCGGTTCAAACAAAACTTGACTATCAAGGACTATGCTTCACAGCTTAATATTACGCCCAATCATTTAAATAAGCGAGTGAAGATAGAGTCCGGCAAAACAGCATCAGAGATAATTAAGGAAGTTACCATACTTGAGGCTAAAGTGTTACTTCATCAAACTAGAATGACCATAAACGAAATTAGTACTGAGCTTGGATTTGAAGATGCATCCTATTTTAGTCGCTTTTTTAAGACTGAAACGCTTTGTACACCCTCAAAATACAGAATAATGATTGATTTGTCCTAGTTTTGGCAGAAACAGTCCTTATACAATGATACTTTTACTAATATCTTTGCACTAAAATATAAATATAATGAAACAGTGTAAATTCCAATTTCTTTTATTCATTCTTGCTTTTAGCTTGATGACAATTACGTCTTGTACAAACAATGAAAAACCAGCTGCTGAAGCGCCAGCTGCAACGACCGAAGAGGCTCCGGCACCTGCACATGATGAAACCATACAAGTTTCATTGGATGGAAATGACCAAATGCAATACGACAAATCCAATATAAGTGTCTATGCAGGTCAAACCGTAGTTCTGACACTAAAACATACAGGTAAGATGGCTAAAGCTGCGATGGGTCACAACTTCGTGCTTTTGGCACAAGGTACTGATGTTGACGCATTTGCGGAGGATGCAATAAAAGCGAGTGCTACCGATTATGTACCCGAAGGGGACAGTCGAGTGATAGCCCATACATCCTTAATTGGAGGTGGTGAAACTACTACCGTTACGTTTAAAGCTCCTGAAGCAGGCAGTTATGATTTTATTTGCTCTTTCCCTGGTCACCACATGACTATGAAGGGCAAGTTTAACGTAGAATAAGCTTTAGAATGCTCAGGTGCTGCAATCGTGGCATCATCTCATAGGATACAAACCACTAAATAACAGGTGCCGCTATTGCGGCACTTGTTATTTGTAGCATGAAGTAAACACCGACCCCCATAGATCCCCGGCTAAAGCCATCTTCATTAATAATCTATCCTAATTTGAGTGGCCAGACCGTTTACCAAAATGTGTATATTGGAGGTGCGAATTGAATATCGAACTATCATAACTTTGAAATTGCTGATCGAGCGCATTTGAAAATAGCCAACAAACAGGATCAATATTTATAGAAAAACTTTACTTTCGGATTACCTGGAAAGGAAAAGTATGACAGAATGCCTGGAAAAGCCGATTCTTGAAGAAAAAAAGAGATTTTGGGGTTTTTATATCAGTATTGAACTAAATTTGAATAAAGGACTTTAATACTTTAGTCTCACACTTAAACTCAAGACCAAGAAGTTTAACGAGAGCATTTAATAACACTTAAAAAGTAATATCATGAGTAAAGGTCAAGACACAAAGAAAACCGTTAAAAAAGAGGCTTCTAAAACGCCTAAAGAAAAAAAAGCTGAAAAGAGACTAAAGAAAGCTTCTAAAAGCTAGCTATTACTAGAAAGCTAAGGGGAGCAAAAGCCTATCAGATCAACTGATCAGTCAGGTTGCCGTTATGTGCTCCCCAATCCATAAATTATACTGTATTGTTACAAATTTGACTCTCTTTATTTAGAGGATTAAGTCTTGTTGTGTTCTCATTTTGGTGGATATGTGCTGCTGACTATGCTCAATGGCGCTTTCAAGAAAACAAGTACTGAGGAATGAAGGAGGGGGGTGGAGTTCGCTGAATTCAGTTCTCACTTGTCAC
>DAOLZQ010000021.1:0-16943 GCA_035426385.1 Saprospiraceae bacterium | reverse complement strand
CACTATTGGCTTAAAGAAGAACTGATTGATTTTTGTAGAATAATTGGAATAAATACAAGTGGCGGAAAAATTGAAATCTCAAATAGCGTAATATCCTATCTTGAGACCGGAATAGTTATTCCAAGATCAGAAAAACAAAACAAAACACTCAAATCTAACTTCGACTGGAATACTGAGACCTTGAGCCTAGAAACCGTGATTTCAGATAGTTATAAGAATACTGAAAATGTTCGGGCATTTTTCAAGCAATTAATTGGAAGTAATTTTAAATTTAATGTCACTTTCATGGATTGGATGAAGATGAATAGTGGAAAGACACTTGGAGACGCAGTAGACAAATATAGAGAGATCGCACTATTAAAGAAGGATAAAATATATAGGACTGAGATTGCTCCACAGTTTGAATACAATACCTACATCAGGGACTTTCTTACCAATAATCCCGATAGATCAATGAAAGATGCGGTCAAATCGTGGAGACTAAAGCGTGAAAATCCCGGTCTAAAAAAATATAACAGAACCGATTTAGATTTTTTACAAGAAAATTATAATACTGTAAATTAAAAAAGAATGAGAAGGAAATACTTCATCTTAATATTTCTAAGTATTTGCATGGGCTTACCATTACATGCGCAGCTCAAGCTTATACCTATGCCGAAGAAGGTAATCATAAAATCAAATAGTTTTACTATTGAGCAGAACACTAAAATCTTGAGCAATGGGCTAGACCTATTTTATGCGAATGAGTTATCAACCTGTATGAGGGAGAAAGTTGGCATACAACTTGGTCTTGCAAATAATGCTACATCCAATTACATAGAATTCATCAAAGCAATTACACCCGAAGCACTTAAAGCCATCACTAAAGCAAATGGCCTTGACCCAGATTTTAAAACAGGAAAAGAGGGTTATATCCTACTCATCAGCCCACAGGGAATCAAGATTTTCTCTACCTCTGATGCGGGAATATTTTATGGCATTCAAACGCTAAAACAAATCATCGCAGCAAATAGAATAGGCTATAATCTCCCCTGTCTCGTCATTTATGATGCTCCCGATATTCCGGTGCGTGGGTGGCAAGACGACATCAGTAGAGGGCCAATACCTACTATGGCTACACTGAAGGAGGAAATAGTAAAAATGTCCTCATTTAAGTTAAATTACTTTACACTATATATAGAACAGGTATTTAAATTAGACAAGCATCCCGGAATTGCACCAAGTGAGGGTATTACTAAAGCTGAAATCAATGAACTAAGCGAGTTTGCAAGACAATATCATGTGAACCTCATAGGCAGTTACCAATCTTTTGGTCATATGGAAAAGACCTTATCAAACCCAAAGTATCAGCATTTGGCTGAAAATGGCCATATCATTTCTCCTGCCCGTGAGGAATCCTATCAGTTTCTAGGTGATGTCTATAGCGAGATAGTCCCTTCTTTCAGTGGGGAATATTTCAACATAAATTGTGATGAAACATATGGACTTGGAGAGGGAGCCTCGAAGCGAATGGTGGACAGTCTTGGCCTTGGAGGTGTATATCTATATCATATAAATAGACTTGACAAAATTCTAAAACCTTATGGGAAGAAAATATTGATGTGGGGTGACATTATCGGCAACCATCCGGAGATAATCAAACAATTACCTAAAGATATCAATGTAATAGCTTGGGGCTATCACGCCGCCGACAACTTCGAATATGCTATAACTCCACTTGCAAAATCCGGGCTCAACTTTTGGGTAGCCCCGGGTGTAAGCTGCTGGTCCAATATATATCCGGACTTTAAGACTACCGAAATAAATGTGTATAATTTCATCAGAGATGCATATAAACACGGTGTTACAGGTGTGCTCAATACAAGCTGGGATGATGACGGACTTAATTTTTTCCAAAACAACTGGCATGGATTTTCCTGGGGTGCTGAGAATAGTTGGAATGCGCCGGTTTCTTTTAACTCAATTAAAAAATCAGACGGCGAAAGAAAAAGAATTTATGACTCCTTTAATAAAAGTTTTGATGCTATCTTTTATGGACTTCAGAATGATTCTCTAACTCAAAATATTGCTACTTTTTCAGCACTCAGACAATCAGATGTGAGAGACATATTAACCAACAGTCGGTTCTTTGAACCTCTATTCCCTATACTACTGGGTGATGTGGCAAAAGGTAAAAAGGAAGAGAATATAAATCTACTCAATAAGCTTGATGCATTGAGCAATAAAATTGATTCAGTACTTCCAAAAGTAAAAGATAACCGTTTCACGCTGGACTATCTAAGTTTTGCTATGAAGCAAGTTCGATTTACTTTGTTAAAAAATCTATTGAGAATTGACTTGTATCTTTTCATCCACAATGAAGAGGCTCCGTCAGCAACCGAGTTAAAAAATCATATAGAAACATTAACCAGAAGTGCACAGCAGTTTAAGTCAGATTATGCTGCATTATGGCATCAGGAAAATCGGGATTATTGGCTGGATAAGAATCTTAAGAAATTTGATGAGCTAATATCTGACATTTCTAATCTGGAAACACACTGCATTATTACTCCCTCACCTATACTTTCAGAAAAAGGAAGAGAAATTAGTATCAAGTCACTATTTAATGACTTGCCGGTGTACTATTCTATCGACACTACCCACTCAGATGATTCGTTTATGAAATACACCGGCCCTCTATATTTTAAAAGAGATGTTGACTTAAGAGCCATAGTAATTCAAAACGACAAAGCATATCCCATGTCAGAAAGTAAGCTAGTCTATCACAAAGCCATAGGAGCCCTTTATCAGCTAAATTCAACCTATTCAAACTATCACCCCAGCTATGATGGTGGTGGTAAGCTCGGCCTTTTGGATGGGCTACAGGGCGATGCAAGTGATCTGAGAAGTGGAAAGTGGCAGGGATATGGAGGCCAAAATATTGATATCGAGATAGACCTCGATAAAGTGCAGCCGCTGAATTACTTTTCAATGGGATTTTATCAGAATACTTTTGATTGGGTTATTTTTCCTCGCAAGATTGACATCTTTGCCAAGACTGGTCTATCCGATAAGTATAAGTTAGTAAAAACAATAAACAATGTGATAGGTCCGGAAGAAAAGGGAAGTATAAAGCACAACTATACAACCGAATTTAATAACCTCCAAGCGAGATTTATTAAAGTAGTGGCTTATTATTATGGCAAACTGCCCGAATGGCACCATGCAGGCTCTAAGTATGAATCAATGATTTTCGCTGATGAGATAATACTAAAATAAAAAGTATCTCGTAGATTTTTCCTGATCTATATCTGTTGGAAAGCAGGAATAGATTCATAATTTTTCCTAATTTTTCTAGAGACCTGGCAATAAATTGTGTCTAAATTTATTATTTATATCGAAATATAGATCGTATCTTTAATAAAACTAATTTAACATGAAATATTTATTTGTACTACTATTAAGTTTCTTTTTCCTAGCTGCTTGCAGTAAGGGCGACCGCAAGTCGGGTGTATGCTATTGTGAATTTGCAAATGGTCAAAAGCAAGAGTATGACTTGACCCATTTGACTAGACAACAGCAAATAGATACCTGCAATAATCACGATAAAAACGCAGCTAACTTTGGAGGTCACTGTCAATTGGAATAATAAAGACCTGTATTCCTTTAGTAGGCTCTAAAAGGGCCTACTAAAAGTTTGCCGAATATCGAATTGCCGCAATCAAAAGTGAACTTGGTTAATGAACTATTATTAACTTTCTGACCTCGGTTCTGCTGCCTTCAATTATCTTTACAATATAATTACCTGATTCAATAGAGGAAATATCTATTTGAGAGTTTGTTTCTATTTTTTTATTTATAAAAATCGGGTTTCCTAGCAAATCATACATTGCGACGCTAAACTGACGGTTACTATTCCCATCAATGGTCAGAAATTCTGAGGCTGGGTTTGGAAATAGCTTAAAATTAGGTTTTTCAATATTTCCGATACTAAGCACTAACTGATTCTCATATATGGCAACGTCTCCATTGAGAGAGGTTCTAATAAGATCATTGTCCCCATCACCATCAAGATCTGCGGCTCTAACGCCGTAGATGGTTGTCGGAATTTCAAATCCTATGGAAATGGTATGCCGGATCCAAGAGTTGCCTCCGTCCACATTTTCATACCAAAAGAAAGCATTCGTCTGATCATCTTCTGAAATCACGTCCAGATCACCGTCATTGTCCAGATCCGAGGAGAATATAGTTTGGTAATGCTCATTATTAGGCGAGAAAGAACCTACCACTGAAAATCCGGAAGGTGAGTTTTGATAAGGAACAAGTTTGGAAGCAACCATCAAGATATCATCTAGGCCATCGTTATTATAATCCGCACTTTCCAAGAGAAACGAAATCTCGATGCCACCGCCCGTTGATTTAGTAAACTTCCCGGCACCATCATTCAGGTATATGGTAAAGCCACCTGAAGCCAAGGCCAGATCTATAAATCCATCGTTGTTAAAGTCACCTACTACGTTGTCATATAGTTCGGTTTCGTCTTCGGGAGGGAGAATATTTTGTGGCTCTGAAAAATTTCCAAGGCCATCATTGAGCATTATAATCGCATTGCCATGATTCAATAGAACGATATCAATGTTGCTATCGCCATTAAAATCTTGGCACAAGATGCGAGAAAATACGGTTTCCAGACTGTCCACTATCATTTCCTGCTCGGGGAATGTTCCTGCTGTGTTTCTATGCCAGTATAGTTTTTTTTCTCTAACATCAAGAGAAACCACATCGGGTCTCCCATCATTATTGAGATCGGCGACCTCCATAGCTTTAAGATCTTTCCAGGATGCAGATAGCAACGCAGGTCCATCAAAGCTAAAATTACCCCGGTTATGAAAATACCTAATTACATTATTGAAATCGCTGGCGACCAGTATATCAAGCCCTCCGTCACCATCTACATCCGCTGTTCGAATGTATTGCCTCCCACCGGGAGTGTCGGAGGATAAGCTAATAAGTTGTGGGGGACCAAATTGAGCAGGCAAACTTGCAGCTATACAAAAGGTAAGAAAGATCGTGAATATAGTCTTCATTAGGTGGCATTTGATGCTAATGTAAGCTTTTAATGCAATATACCTACTTTGCGAAAGGTGCTGCTTGCCAAATCGCTCGTTAGACAATACCAAAACAAGCATTGAAATATATAATGGTTTAACTACTTTTGCTTATGACAACGGGATGTAACTATATCCTTTAGAGTATAAGTGAGGAAATGACCGGAGCTAATTATAATCATATTTTATAATCAGAGAATAATTTTTCTAATATGCAAAACTGTAGAACTTGTGACACGCCTCTTCAAGGAAATTTTTGTACTAATTGTGGAGAAAAAAGATATGTAGAAACTGACTATGCAATTAGAAAATTTATCTCCCAAACCATAGATGTATTTACCCACTTTGATGGCAAGTTTTTTCTAAGTATGAAATACTTACTGTTCTACCCGGGCCAACTTACACTTGAATATTTGGCGGGCAGGAGGGTAAAGTTAATGAAGCCGGTTCAACTATACATTATTGTTGCAGTAGCATTCTTTCTTCTCTTTAAAAACTGGGATGTCTTTTTTACAAGGACTCAGTATTTAGTCTTGCAAAAACCTAAGACTGAAAAACCGGTATATTTCAAAGAGGGTGATCTGAAGGGATCTGCCTTAGATCTAAAAAACTATATAAGTAATAAAGCAGAAAAAAAAGGACTCACCTTTGAAGAAATGGTCTTCAAGATTGATAGTAAAACGCCTGAGATTTCTAAAGCATTTTTATTTTTACTGATTCCTGCCTTAGGACTATTTCTATTCATTATCGGTTTCAAGAAATATAAGTTTTATGCACAGCATGTGTTTCATGCCACACATATTTTCACCTTCTTACTTGCAACCTCAGTGATTTGGATCGGATTTTATGAATTACTCTTAAAGGTCACTAAATGGCCCATTAACTATAGTATAGTTTTCCTTCCGGTCATCCTAATGTTCATTCTATATGCATTGGTATCTATAAAGAGAGTATATCAATATAATTGGATATTCACTATAGTAGGAACCACCTTTTTTATATTGAGTACCGTACTAGCTATCTCTCAATACAGCAGATTGATCACTTATTTATCAGTGCTAATCGCATAGAAAGTACTTACTATAAACGCATTTTTATTGAAGAATTCCTCCTTTAAAACCAAAATTTAACGATGATAGACAAGATTAGGGCATTTGAGCAGATCTCGATATTACGAGAATCAGGAGTCTAACTAGCTCATTTACTTGAAAATATACCTATTAACATCGACGACCCGGACATCATTCAGAGCTTAGATGGACATATCTGCTATATTCACTGTGGGGGCCTTGACTATTCCATGTACAAAATGATACAAATAATATGTAGAAAGTAACTATAACATTTAAACCTATCTACCTAATGTGAGTTATCTTTAGAGAGTGCTCATACCTTTTTCACATATTAAAGAATAATTTATACTTATATTCAAAAATAATATTTAACCAAAATAGCATAAATCATGGAAGTATCAGTTTGGGACACTTATGTAACCAAAAAGGATGGAAGCACTATGCATTTCGATATCATTGCACCATCTGAAGTCAAAGACACCACTACTATTTATAACTATGGTGCCGAATTCTTAAAATCCAAAGGTCAGGAAGGCCAAGCACTTAGCTCCAAAGAATGTCAATTTTGCCATATCGAAACCGTAGAGCCTGATCGGCAGGCGGAGATCGACAGAAAAGGATATTTCATTGTCGAAATGGAAAATTGTAACTGAGGCCAGTATATAAATTTCCAAAGGTGCTGGGTGGGTAAAATGGGACTATATTATTAGCCAAATATCATTAATCCTCCTGTCGATCATGGTCGTGCTATTTATTAATCACTCCTTTAACAGATTTAACAATGCTCTAAAGTAAATGCTGCCAGATTCAATTATATTTGATCCGGTAAGTCAGTAGGGCATTATACGCAAAAGTGGTATACACGCTCAGTTAATCATTTTCTGTCCGACCATTCTTACAACCTCCATTTAATTCAAAAAAAACACTTCAAAATGTCCAAAATATTCTTAACTATTTCATTCATAACTCTATTTCTGCTTAATGGATTTAGCCAGCAACTGAAAGTGAGCTATTCATCCAATGCACTTGACGCGCCATTTACCGGAAAGGTGATTGCTTATCTCTCTAAAGAAAATAAAGAACCCAAAGATGAGGCAGTAGGTATTATATCCTTTCCGTGCTTTTCGATATTTGCCAAGGACATATACCCCGGGCAATCCATAATCATAGATGACAATGCCCTCTCTTATCCCACTACCCTTTCAAATATAGAAAGGGGCACCTATTATGTACAGATCGTATGGGACAAAAATCAAGGTGGACGTTCTATTGCAAACAGCCCGGGCAACTTATTCAACTCAACAACAAAAATAGAAATCACTAAAGACACAAAGCGCATATATACTATTGTAGCTAGTCAATCGATTCCACCCATAAGTAAATTTAAAGAGACACAATTCATAAGAGAAATAAAGGCACCCTCGCTACTACTTACTAAGTTTAGTGGAAAGACTATGACCCTGGACGCAGCAGTGGTACTTCCCAAAGAATATTACACAGAGCCAGACCGAAAATTTCCGGTCATATATAATGTGTTTGGCTATGGTGGCGACTACCATAAAGTATCAGGTTATCAGGAGGAAATACCTTCCTTCCTGGATAGCGTACCGACTATACTGGTATTGCTGGACGGCAACTGTGCCTTGGGACACAGCGTATATGCCAATAGCGATAATAACGGCCCCTGGGGCGATGCTTTGGTAAATGAGTTTATTCCATTTTTAGAAAAAGAATACAGATGTAATGGTGCGAGACTATTAACCGGACACAGCAGCGGAGGCTGGACAGTATTATGGCTTCAGACACAATACCCAAAGACTTTTGCCGGCTGCTGGTCCAGCTCGCCTGACCCGGTGGATTTCCACAGCTTTCAAAAAGTAAATTTATATGATGACAAGAATATATTTTATGCGCAAGACAGTACACTGAGACTGACTGCCACTGTGGCGGGGGGTATTCCCTGGGCTACTATGAAAACTGTCTATCAGATGGAACATGTCATCTACAGGGGCGAACAGATGCAGTCATTCAACGCTGTCTTTAGTAAAAAAGGCGCAGACGGGCTACCTCAAAACATCTGTAATAGCCTGACCGGTGAAATCAATCCGGAAGTATTTACTAATTGGAAAAAGTATGACATCTCATCAAATTTAAAAACTAATTGGGACGCCTTAAAGTCAGATTTGGATGGCAAAGTCCGAGTCTCGGTAGGCACAGCAGATAACTTTCTGTTAAATCATGCTGTAACTCTCCTGGAGAATCAAATGAAGGGATTAAACTCATCATTTAAATTTGCATACTATCCGGGTGATCACTTTACAGTCAGCACACCCGTATATAATACAGATGGATATGAGTTTCTCAAGGAAAGATATTCTGATTGGCTTAAAGACCCAAAATACAACCTAAATAATAATTCGAAATAATTATAATTGTAAAAAAATGAAATCAAAAAAGGATAACCCGGGAATTCACATTCCTCCTCCTCTTTTCTATATAACCCTATTTTTTATCTCCATAGTACTACAGCGCTATTTCCCCATATCAAAATCATTTTTCGAACACAGTTGGATTGGAATTATTGCCACAATAGTTATAGTTTTTGGAGCGCTCTTTATACTACCCGCTTTTTTGAAATTCTTAAAATCAAAGAATACGATTATAACCGTAAAGCCGGCCAATTCTCTTCAGACCTCAGGAATATACACCATAAGCCGAAATCCGATGTACATCGGTCTCCTTTCATTCTATATCGGAATAGCATTTCTAAAAGGAAATTGGTGGACATTTATACTTATTCCAATAGTTATCTATATAATAAATAGATTCGTAATTATTAAAGAAGAAAAGTATCTGGAACGTGCCTTTGGCCAGGAATATTTGAACTACAAAGCTAAAGTAAGGCGATGGTTATGAGAAGTATAAATTAAAAAAAAGAGGATGCCAGCAGCTATGACATCGGGAAAGAAACAGTTAAAGAATTAATAATATTAGATCTAATAATAAAGTACTTAAATAATGGAACACAGAATAAATGTATCAAAAGTAGATCCTAAAGCTTACGAAGCGATGATCGGACTGGAAAAATATCTTGCCCAGAGTGGTTTGGATAAAATCTTGTATGAATTAATTAAAACAAGAGCTTCACAAATCAACGGTTGTGCATATTGCATTAATATGCACACACGAGATGCGATGCATCTTGGTGAAACCGCACAGCGATTATTTTTACTAGATGCATGGAGAGAGACAGCGCTCTTTACAGAGAAAGAAAGAGCTGTCTTAGCACTTACAGAGTCAATGACTTTAATTACCCATGGTCACGTGCCGGACGAAGTTTATAATGAGGCCGCTGCTCACTTGACGCCAGCTGAATTAGCCGCGGTGATCATGGCTGTTGTGACTATTAATGGTTGGAACAGAATAGCAATTACCACAAGGTCTCCTCTAGACTAAGCCAGTTTAATTTTACCTTTACCTTCTAAGTGAACTCACTTAATTCTCGTCATAAGAAATAGACTATTAAAAGATTGAATAAAGAAGAAATTATCCTACAACTAATTGAATTAAATAAGTCAAGCCGGCTGCTTGATTTAAATGAGCCTGAGCGACTGGAAATGATTAATAGTGTAGCCGCATATGCCAATCAATTTATCGGAGGTCTTGGTAGTGTTAAAGCATTTAATGAAAGAGAACCTACTTCATTAGAAATTACCAATCAAAAGAGACCTATAGCAGAACTGCTTGAATTGTACCAAAAAGAAGTAGCTGAGACGGGTATAAATGCGGCTTCGGGAAAGCATCTGGGATATATCCCCGGTGGTGGCGTCTTTACCGCCGCGCTGGCTGACTTTATCGCCGCAGTTACCAATCCCTACGCTAGTGTGTATTTTGCGTCGCCCGGTGCAGCTACTATTGAAAATGAAGTTGTAAAATGGTTGAAAGATCTATTTTCATTTCCCGAAAATTCAGTTGGATGCTTATCTTCCGGTGGCTCCATCTCTACACTTATTGCATTTACAGCCGCAAGGGATAAGCACAAGGTTAAGAATGAATTTATCCCAAAAAATGTGGCCTATTTAAGCGAACAAGTACATCATTCCACTCAAAAAGCATTGCGCATCATTGGGTTAGAAGATTTGATCATCCGATATGTGGCTTTAGATGCGCATCATAGGATTAAGGCTGATGTTTTAGAAGAGCTTATAGAAAAAGATATCGCGGCAAGTCTTCACCCATTTTTAGTAGTGGCTTCAGCCGGCACTACCGATACCGGAGCTGTAGATCCGCTAAATGAAATTGCCGCCATAGCAAAAAAGCATAAGCTGTGGTTCCATATTGACGCCGCCTACGGAGGTTTCTTTATTATGACCTCAAAAAAAGAATTATTTAAGGGAATAGAAAAGGCGGATTCTATAATTATCGATCCGCATAAAGGGTTATTTCTCCCCTATGGAGTCGGGGCTGTATTGGTAAAAGATAGTGCTGCTGTCTTACAGTCAAATTATTATACGGCCAGTTATATGCAAGACGGAGCAAATGAAGAAATGCTAAAAAGTCCGGCTAATGTGTCACCTGAATTAACGAAGCACTTTAGAGGCCTTCGGGTTTGGTTACCCTTACAAGTTCATGGTATTGAACCTTTTATCTCCTGTCTTGAAGAAAAATTACTATTGGTCACCTATTTTAGAAATACGCTTAGTGAACTCGGGTTCTGTCTGGGACCGGAGCCTGACCTGTCAGTCAGTTATTTTTGGTTTCCTTTTGAGTCAGAGACAGATAAAAAGAACAGACAACTGATGGATGAAATCCACGCAGATGGTTCTGTCTTTTTAAGTTCTTCTATCATCGACGGTCGTTTTGTAATCCGAATAGCAATCTTAGCCTTTAGGACAAAAAAGGAAGTAATTGATGAAGCAATAGAAATGATTGTGTCTTGTCTAAAGAAAATAACCTGAGCAAAGACTCTGAGAATTATTAATATAAATTAGGTTTACTTTGAACTTCGCTCCAAATTATCGAAAAAGTACTTTTGATTACATTGCATGATTCCGCTACATTTGATTCCTCTAGACCACTGAGCTTTTGCTTATTTAAATTCACTAAATCAAGGTAAGAATGAAACTCATAAAATTATTTTTCCTTTTCTATTTGATATCCTTTAGCACTAAAGTGCTTGCTCAGTTGTCCTCTGGCCAGATAGATTCATTGGTGCAAAGCGCGATGAGCTCCTTTAATGTGGCCGGAGCAGCTGTGGCAGTAGTGAAAGACGGGAAGGTCATTTATGAAAAAGGATATGGTGTCAAATCAATCGTTACGAGGCAGCAGGTTGACGAAAATACCAACTTTCAAATTGCATCAAACACTAAAGCATTTATTACCACGGCTTTATCTATATTGATAGATGAGGGTAAGTTGAAGTGGACAGATAAAGTACGCGACTATCTGCCTGAATTTAAAATGTACAACGACTACGTGACAGAGAATTTCCTGGTTGAAGATCTGCTGTGTCATAGGAGTGGATTGGGTCTAGGGGCAGGCGATTTGATGGATTTCCCGGACGGAGCTGATTTTACCATCAGAGATAAACTGACTTTTGCACAATACCTCAAGCCTGTGTCAGCCTTTCGGACTCAATGGGATTATGACAATCAGTTGTATGTGGTCGCGGGAGAACTGCTGGCCAGGGTAAGTGGTATGAGTTGGGAAAAATTTGTTCAGACCAGAATTCTGGATGCATTACAAATGACTAATTCATTTTCCGCTCAGACTGCAATGAAAGACCAGAGCAATATGGCCACTCCTCATTCGACTATTACGGGTAAAATAAAGGCCATCAACCTATATTATAACCCGGTTATAGGGGCAGCAGGAGGTATCATTTCTAATGTACATGACATGAGCAAATGGATGATCATGCAATTAAATGGCGGCAAGTATGGAAACAATTTAGAGAAACAAGTTTTCTCACCGGCAAGACAGAGAGACATGTGGAGGATTCACACCGTACAAAATGCAAATCCCGATCCTAGATACAATTCACACTTTGCCGGCTACGGATTGGGTTGGGGACTGACCGATATTAAGGGCAATCTGAGCGTATCACATACCGGCGGACTACCCGGCATGCTATCTAAGGTAAGTTTGATTCCTGACTTAAAACTAGGAATTGTCATTTTGACAAACACTGAGAATGGTGGTGCTGCACTATTTAGTGCTGTAAATAATTCTATTGTTGACAGCTATCTGGGACTGAACAAGATTGATTACGTTGCCAAATATATTATAAGAATGCAAGCTATGCAAACTAATAGAGATTCTATAACTACCGACGTATGGAAGCAAGTGGAGGCAATGAAGAAAACAAAAATCAATCCTCTGGATTATATCGGTGTGTACGAAGACAAATGGTTTGGTCAAATCGAAGTATTTCTGAAGGGAGATCAACTTTGGTTTAAATCCTATCGCTCTCCAAAACTGAATGGCCCAATGAACTATTACAATGCAAATACTTTTGCCATCAAGTGGGAATATCAGGATATGAACTGTGATGCCTTTGCGCTGTTTAGTCTCGATGAAAATGGCACTGCACAGCGTATTATGATGAAAGGCATCTCTCCGGACATCGATTTTAGTTTCGACTTTCAGGATCTGGATCTTCAAAGAATAAATAAATAGAATAAATGAAAAAATTCCTTCTATCAATTCTTCTGGTTACCTTTTTAATTAAAATAGGACTTTCTCAAGACATAGATAAGGTCCGCCTAGACAGTTACTTTAAAGCATTAGAGACCAATAATAAATTTATGGGTAGTGTAGCCATTTCAAAGAATGGCCAAATCATTTACACTAATCAAGTCGGATATGCAGATGTAGAAAACAAGAAAAGACCGGACGCAAATACCAAATATAGAATTGGTTCTATCTCTAAAACTTTTACTTCAGTGCTCATCTTTAAGGCTATAGAGGCAAAGAAAATTTCGTTGGTAGATAAGTTGAGTCAATATTTCCCTGAGATTGAAAATGCAACTGATATTACCATAGAAAACTTACTTCATCATAGAAGCGGGATTCATAGTTTCACTAGCGATGAAGCTTATGGAACGTTGATGATTCAGTCAGTTTCGAGAAAAGAATTGCTTTCTGTAGTAATCAAGGCAGGAAGTGATTTCAAACCGGATAGCAAAGCAGAATATAGCAATTCCAATTTTGTAATTCTTTCAATGATCCTTGAAAAAATTTATAAAAAAGACTACTCGGAGCTGCTAAATGAGCTAATCATTAAAACAATTAAATTACAGCACACTTCCTATGGTAAGCAAATAAATATAAATGAGAATGAGGCATATTCGTACTATTATGAAAAGAGTTGGATAAAGAGTCTTGAGACTGACATGTCTGTTCCCTTGGGAGCTGGTGGCATCGTCTCTACACCCAGTGATTTAGTTTCTTTCTCAAATGCTTTATTTGGCGGGAAACTGGTATCAACTCATAGCCTTCAGCTAATGATGACTATACAAGATGGCTTTGGTATGGGTTTATTTAAAGTTCCCTTCAATGATAAAGTAGGCTATGGTCATGATGGTAGAATAGATGAATTTTCATCTGTGTTTTACCATTTCGACGAACAAAATGTATCGGTGGCTCTGATCTCAAATGGTGAGAATATTGACAATAATCCAATTGCCATTGTACTGATAAGTGCTGCGTATCATTTGCCTTATGAGATTCCCACTTTCAAGGAGATAAAACTGACTACCGAGGATCTGGATAAATACTTGGGCGTTTATTCCAGTAAGGAATTTCCACTGAAAGTTACAATAACAAAAAATGATAATATACTAATGGCTCAAGCTACAGGACAATCTGCGTTCGAACTGGAAGTAACAAATATAAATGAGTTTAGCTTTGAAAGAGCTGGAATTAAATTAACTTTTGATCCTGCAGAGCAGACGATGATCTTAACTCAAGGCAAACAATATAAATTCATTAAAGATTGAAAAATATCTGCATCTATATGGGCGTATTAATGTTACCTATCCTGATATGAAGTATATCACTCTTGTACTGAGCACCATCACAATACTATCTTGTTCCCGACCTTTAGATCAAGATAAGGTTTTGCAAAATCGTGTGGATAGTTTAGAAATGAAACTTGCAGATACCTACAAGCCCGGCTTTGGCGAATTTATGAGTGGCATTCAGGTCCACCACAACAAACTGTGGTATGCAGGCATAAACCAGAACTGGGCCTTAGCTGACTTTGAAGTGCACGAAATAATGGAAGCCATTGCCGACATAAAAAAGTATCAAAAAGAGCGAGTGGAAAGTGAACTGATCTATATGATTGACCCCGCACTGGACAGTATAAACGCCGCCATTCGACAGCAGGATCCGGTCGCTTTTAAAAGTAAGTATGTCACACTCACAAACACCTGTAATGAGTGCCATCGAGAAGCTAAATTTGAATTTAACGTGGTGAAGATTCCGGATAGTCCACCTTTTAGCAATCAGGATTTTAAACCGTCTATGGGACACTAATTCGACTTAGTTTTGCCACTTGTTACTGAAATAACCTACTTAAAATACAAAATATCCTCCGCATCATGAAAGATACATGGAATGACAGGTACAGTCAGCCGGCGTATGCCTACGGCACCGAGCCCAATCAATACTTCAAGGCACAACTGGATAAATTGTCTCCCGGCAAGATCCTCTTCGCCGCCGAGGGAGAAGGCCGGAATGCAGTGTATGCAGCCAGCCGTGGTTGGAGCGTCTCCGCCTTCGACACCAGTAGTGAGGGTCAAAAAAAAGCGCTTCGCCTCGCCGAATCCAAAGGCGTTGAGATCGACTATCAAGTGGGAGAGATACAGTCGATGGACTATGAAGCAGGCCAGTTTGACGCCATCGGCCTCATTTTTGCCCATTTCCAGGCAGACGTCAGGTCATTCTATCATCGGCAATTGGATAGTTTGCTCCGCGTAGGTGGCGTCATCATACTTGAGGCCTTCAGCAAGAATAATCTGGCTCACTCAATGAAAAATGTTCGGATTGGCGGTCCAAAAGACGTTGCCTTATTATTTTCCATTGAAGAAGTCAGGTCAGATTTCCCCAACTATGCTATTGAAGAATTATCCGAAGTAGAAACCGAGCTGTCAGAAGGACTTTATCACAATGGCCTTGGCTCCGTCATCCGATTTGTCGGCCGCAAACAACTTTGAAATTGATTATTGCTGATTGATTATTGATGATCTTAACTCACTTCACCATCTAACTTTTTCACCTTCTCACCTTCTCACTCTCTCACTTTCTCACCTTCTCACTTTCTCACCTTCTCAACATCCCAAATATACTCCATAAACTAATTGAAATTTCGAAATTTTATATGGTAAAATGGAAAACCATAAGTTAAAGTTTCACTATTACTAAAAATAAACCTATCTTTACACTTTGATCAGCTAATGAAAGCACGGTCTTACTAGGAAAGGTATATATTATACTGAACCACAGTGATTTATGTTTCTTTGGCGCTAATCTAATGGGTAACTAATTAATTAACAAAAAAAAGATCATTTATCGATTGAAATCTACACCAACCTTTTCAGCCGGTCAGTGTTTAGTATAAATCATCCGGCTCACATTTCCTCGCATCATTATTTCATTAAGGCCACTGTGCCTGATTACTGTATCGCTGGATATTGAATATAATATCCTACGCAGCCATAGATATGACCTCAATTCCCCCGGAGATTGCTGAAAATCCACAAAGAGTAAGCGAAAAATTTTGTAAACATTTAGAATATGAAATATTTTAACAAACTTTTACTTTTCTTAGTACCACTTCTTATGATGTGTTCAACTCTACAAGGACAGTCGATAATTATAGGTACTGATGGTATAAATACCAACGGGTCAGGTAGTGACCCTATAGATGATTTTTATAAATTTATTCGGTATCAAACGGTATATACTGCTGCTGAACTTACTGCTGCAGGTCTTACTCCCTATGACACGTTGCTCAATATTGGATTTTCTGTCACTGAAAGTCCGGGCTCATTAGCTAATTATACCATAAAAATGGGTCATACTACTGCTTCCAATGCTGCGGCTCACATAAGCAATCCATCTACTACTGTGATCAATCCATTCAGCTATACACCTACGGTAGTAGGAGTGGGTAGTTTCGATACCATCCCTTTTAATGTCAAATTTGTCTGGAATGGTACAGATAATATCTTCATTGATATATGTACCGGTTCAAATTCCTTTGCTTCACCGTATGGAGGAGTCAGAGCACACACACTCACCAGCGGCTCCCGGTCTGTCCGGTCAGATGTCAGTAATCAATGTGGAGTTACTACTTCAATTGACAATTCAAACCGACCACAGGTACGGTTTAGATATAAAGATGGTATGGCTCCCACCTGTCCTGCGCCGACTGCGGTCATGGTGGGTTCAGTAACCAATAATTCAGCCATCATTACCTGGACAGGTTCTGGCACTTTTCTGCTGGAGTATGGTCCGGCTGGCTATACACCCGGTACCGCTGGCACTCCGGGCACAAATGGAACATTGATAAATCCCGCTACAAGCCCACAATCCCTCAGCGGCTTATCTCCACTCACTGATTATGATGTCTATGTGCGGCAGGACTGCACCGGTGGCTCAAATGGCTATAGTACGAATTCCAAGATTTCATTCACTACACTGGTTGATCCTCCTGCAAATGATGAGTGCAGCACCGCTACCGCCTTCTCTTCCATCCCTACTGATGGCAGTTGTG
>DAOLZQ010000020.1:0-44564 GCA_035426385.1 Saprospiraceae bacterium | reverse complement strand
ATTGAGGAGTACCCTCATCACGCCATTTCTTTAACATGTCGATCTGCTCAGTACTGAGTGCCGGCTTTTTGTGTTTGAAGGGCATAAACTTAGGACTATCGGGAGATAGGCTAGTCATATGAATCATATCATTCACCTCTTTTACGGCGACATCATACTGGTTCAAATGCACTTCTTTAGAAGTAGGACCCGTATGGCAAGGAGAACAGTGCATATTCACTATGGGCAATATATCTCTACTGTAAGTAAAAGTTGGATTTGCTACAGGTGAGGTAGTAGCTGTTTTTTTAGCAGTGTTACAATTTTGAAGCGCAAAGGTGGCTAAAACTATGGTCACAATAAAAATGCTTTTTTTCATCTCAATGAGGCTTTATATTATTTGATTAAGGTATAGATATTAATATTGCAACCTTCAGAAATGTTGTAAAATACGATATTAAATATTTTATTATATATAAAACAAAATCAATCAACAACTAATATATTTATTTTATCACTATTTATTTTTTGACATCTTGACTATTTTTGGTCTTCCGAAATATATTCATCGAGAATTTTAAGTAAATCAACAGGGTGAAGGGTGCCTTTTTATTAGATTAAATGAGCGATTATCTATTACTTTCCCCTACTGAGATTTAGAATAAAAAGATATCCACTCTATTTGACAATCAGTTGAGGGGAATAGGACAAATTCCTTACCTTCGTATTAAAATTTGGCATTTTGAATCCGACGAATATAGAAGATCCGGAATATTTTCACAAAGTAGTTGATTGTCAGTATGCCTGTCCATCACATACTCCTGTTCCGGAATATATCAGACTGATCGCTCAGCAACGCTACACTGAAGCTTATATGGTCAATTGGGTATCCAATGTTTTCCCGGGAATACTCGGACGAACTTGTGACCGACCGTGTGAACCTGCCTGCCGGCGAGGTCGTATAGAAGAGGCACCGGTGGCAATATGCCGTCTGAAGCGGGTAGCAGCAGACTACAAGGGAGAAGTCAAGTCATTAATGCCGACCGCTCCCGCCATTTCCAATGGTAAAAAGATAGCGCTAATAGGCGGTGGTCCTGCCAGCCTTACGGTTGCCAGAGATTTGGCTCCACTGGGCTACGAAATAGATCTCTACGATGATCAGAAGGCGGGTGGCGGCTTCATGCGAAGTCAAATTCCCTCTTTCCGACTACCGGAAGAAGTACTGAATGAAGAAGTCGGTTATATCCTCGATATGGGTATAAAAACCCATTTTAATCATCATGTACATAGTCTGAAAAATGATATCCTCTCTGCGGGATATGACGCAGTATTTGTAGGTACAGGTGCGCCGCGTGGTAAAGATCTGCAATTGCCAGGGCGAGCTGAAGCAAATGAATTCATACATATAGGTATCGATTGGCTGGCCAGCGTTGCATTCGAACACATAGAAAAGATCGGCAAAAAAGTCATTGTAATCGGTGGTGGTAACACTGCCATGGACTGTTGTCGAACTGCCAGAAGGCTAGGCGGAGAGGATGTGCGAATCGTAGTCCGGAGTCCATTTAATGAGCTTAAAGCTTCACCCTGGGAAATAGAAGATGCACAGCGAGAAGATATACCCTTCTATCCACTCCACTCTCCGAAGGCATTTGTCATGGAAGATGGCAAACTAAAGGGAATGGAATTTGAAGTGGTCGAAGCGACCTATACTGATGGCAAGAGAAGACTTTCACCTACGGGTGAAATAATCTTTATGGAAGCTGATGAGGTGTTGCTGGCAATTGGTCAGGAAAATAGTTTCCCATGGATTGAACGCGATCTCGGACTGGAATTCGATGAATGGGGAATGCCGATAGTTAATAAAAAAACATTTCAGTCCACTCTACCGCAGGTATTCTTTGGTGGAGATGCGGCTTTCGGACCGAAAAATGTAATCACTGCAGTGGCTCACGGGCATGATGCAGGTATATCAATAGACCTCTATTGTCAACAACAAGATATCTCTGTCCGCCCCGCCCCGGATGTATATGTGATGCGCCAGAAGCTGGGGATTCACGAATGGTCGTATGACAATCAGACTACCATTGATCTTCGCTTCAAAGTACCTCACACCGATAAAGAATTGGCGTTGAGTGACCGCATGATCGAAGTCGAATTGGGCTATGATGATCAGCTTGCCTTCAAAGAAGCACAGCGCTGTCTAAACTGTGATGTACAGACCATATTCGATGAAGTTAAGTGTATCGAATGTGATGCATGTGTAGATATCTGCCCGACTTCCTGCATTACTTTTACTCCAAATGAGGAAGAATCAGAATTGCGACAACATCTAAATGCTCCTGCTCACAATCTTACTCAAGACCTATATGTCTCTGAGCTCTTACCAACTATGCGAGTGATGGTAAAAGATGAAGATGTGTGTCTGCACTGTGGATTGTGCGCAGAACGCTGCCCTACTGCAGCCTGGGATATGCAAAAATACTTTTACAATTCTCCTAAAGCATCTAATTTCTAAATGGATCTAACAAGTGTTAATGATCTGGTCGTTCGTTTTTGTAATGTAAACGGCACAGGGTCGGCAAGCGCCAATAATTTTTTTGCGAAGGCCATCTTCAAGATGGGGATACCGGTATCTCCAAAGAACATATTCCCATCCAACATACAGGGTTTACCTACCTGGTATGAAGTACGGGTATCTGAGCAAAATCACCTGGGACGAAAAGGCGTAGTCGATATCGTCATCGGAATCAATGCACAGAGTTTTCTCAAGGACATCGAGTCAGTGAGACCAGGTGGCTATTTTATCTATGACAATACGAAACCCTGGGATCTGGCAGATCAGCGTCAGGATATTACCTATATCGGCATTCCGATGATGGCACTGAGTGTGCAGCACTACAAAGACTCCAGAATGCACCTGCTCATGAAAAACATGATCTATATAGGTGCGTTGGCTGCGCTGCTCGACATGGAGCTGGAGGTACTTAATGATCTGGTTCGTGCCCAGTTTGCCCGTAAGGAGAAATTAATCCCCGGAAATGTGTTGGCTCTGGAGCTGGGATATAACTACGCTAAGGAGCATTTCACCTGCCCCTTGCCGGTACGCGTGGAGAGACGTGATCTTATCGGTGATCGCATCATGACAGATGGCAATAATGCCTGTGGCTTGGGTGCAGTTTTCGCCGGAGCAACAGTGGGCTCTTGGTATCCCATCACACCATCTACTTCAGTGATGAATTCATTTGAGAAATGGTGTAAAAAATACAGGATTGATCCGGACACCGGAAAACATAATTTTGCTGTCATCCAGTCTGAAGATGAACTTGCTGCTATCGGTATGGTACTCGGTGCTGCATGGAATGGCGCACGCGCTTTCACGGCGACGAGTGGACCGGGGCTGTCACTAATGAATGAATTTTTGG
The DNA here is from genome assembly GCA_035426385.1 of Saprospiraceae bacterium. Classification (GTDB taxonomy): domain Bacteria; phylum Bacteroidota; class Bacteroidia; order Chitinophagales; family Saprospiraceae; genus Parvibacillus. The sequence continues at coordinate 41,163 of DAOLZQ010000020.1, read as the reverse complement.
GACTGGCTTATTTTGCTGAGATTCCAACTGTACTGATCGATGTTCAGCGTTCAGGACCCTCTACAGGGATGCCAACCAGAACACAGCAATCGGATCTCATACTTGCAGCTTATGCCTCTCATGGCGATACCAAGCATATACTACTCATCCCAAGCACACCGGATGAATGTTTTACCCATACTGCACTAGCGTTTGATCTGGCTGAACGATTTCAGACGGCCATTATAGTAATGACTGATCTGGATCTGGGCATGAATGATCACCTTTGTGCGCCTTTTCAGTGGTCAGAAGATAGAAAATATGATCGCGGAAAAGTACTGAACGCTGAGCAGCTCGAAGCTATGGGTACTTATGGTCGCTATCTGGATACCGATGGTGATGGTATAGCTTATCGCACCTTGCCAGCTACTCACCCTACTAAAGGTGCTTTCCTCACCAGGGGCTCCTCCCGAGATGAATATGCCAGATATACCGAAGATGGTGCAGCGTATGTACGGAATATGGAGCGACTGTCAAAAAAATGGGAAACCGCAAAAACAGCAGTTCCCAGGCCAGAGATTCATCTTGCTGAAGGTGCCGGCAATGAAGCTATTCTTTACTTCGGGACAACTAAATATGCGGTTGAAGAGGCAGTAGAAATGATGGCTGCTGAAGGAAACAAAATGGATACTATCCGTGTAGTTAGTTTTCCCTTTCACAGTGATGTGCTTGAGTTTATCGACCGATATGATAGAGTGTATGTAGTAGAGCAAAACCGTGATGCACAGATGCGCAGTCTGCTTATAAACGAACTGGAGATCAATCCGGCTAAATTGGTACGACTGCTCAATTATGATGGTTCTCCACTTACTGCCATCTTTTTATATGAGGCTATTAAACAAAAAATTGAACAATTGCACCTTACCACTGCATAAGCAAGTAAGATAAAAATACATCCACTTATGACTTATATTAAGCCAACATTTCGACATCCTGAGTCAAAAGCCAACGCTATTGGCTATCACAAGAAAGACTACGAAGGATTTATCTCTACACTGTGTGCAGGTTGTGGTCACGACAGTATAAATGCCTCCATAGTACAGGCATGCTATGAGATCTCACTTGAACCTCATCGTCTGGCAAAAATGTCTGGAATCGGATGCTCATCAAAGTCCCCGACTTATTTCCTGTCACAGTCACATGGATTTAATTCAGTACACGGTCGTATGCCCTCAGTAGCTACGGGCGCAGTCGCTGCCAATCGCGATTTGCTCTACTTGGGCGTAAGTGGAGATGGTGATACTGCCTCTATCGGGATGGGCCAGTTCGTACACGCCATACGACGAAATCTGAATATTCTCTACATCGTAATGAATAATGGCTGCTACGGACTTACCAAAGGTCAGGATAGCGCCACCGCCGATAAAGGTTCAATCAATAAATCCGGTTCAGAGAACATGTTTCAGTCGATAGATCTGGTCTCACTGGGAATAGAGCTCGGCGCTAAGTTTGTAGCCCGTAGCTTTAGTGGTGACAAGTCACAGTTAATTCCTTTGATCAAGGCCGGCCTGGCACATCCTGGATTTGCTCTGATAGATGTTATCTCACCTTGTGTGACCTTCAATAATAATGTGGGTTCTACCAAGTCGTATGAATATACCCGTGAACATATGGAGGCGACAGGTTCGATTGACTTGGTACCTTACAGACATGAAATCAAGCATGAGCAATCCACCGGCACGACCCAGATAATCTCAATGCATGATGAGTCTACTATAGCGGTTCATAAATTACAGCAGGATTGGGATCCAACTGATAAATCTTCGGCTGTCAACAAACTGTATAGTACTAAAGCAAAAGGAGAAATCCTGACCGGTCTGGTGTATATAGATGTCGATAGCCAAGACCTTTCGTCAGTGCTGAATCTTAGTGATAGACCGCTCAATAGCCTTACTGAAACAGACCTGTGTCCCGGAAGTCAGGTACTGGATAAAATCAGTAACTTATACAGATAAAGCAATGGATGCTGCCTTCCGTCAGTTTAGGATTATTTAAAATTGATTTTATACTCTTTGGGGTGGTCGGCCCCCAGAAGATTCTCTACGAAGTAATCCCACCGCTTTCGAATCATGTACATATTATCCGCTCCATATCCATGCCTGGCATTTGGAAAAATAATTAAATCAAAATCCTTATTGGCCTTGATAAGTGCATCAACTAATAAGTAAGAATTGTAAGGCGGCACATTGTCATCCATTCCACCATGTGCGATCAATAATTTCCCTTTAAGGTTGGAAGCATATTCCTGATTAGCCTGTAGAGCATAATTGTCACCAGACAAGAGTCCAATGTAGCGCTCACCCCAGTCATCCTCGTAGCCCCGATTGTCATGATTGCCTGATTCGGCTATGCCCACCTTGAAGAATTCAGGATGTCGAAGCATGGCAGCAGCAGTGGCAAAGCCACCACCCGAATGACCATAGATGCCTACTTTATCGAGATCAAGAAAGCCCAATTTTTTCTGCAGTTGCTGAAGTGCAGAGATCTGATCAGAAAGTGTATTCTCAGCCATATTGCCATAGCAGTCATCGTGAAAGGATTTAGAACGCTGTGGATTACAGCTACCTTCCAGTTGGACCACCACAAATCCTAGCTCTGCCAATGCCCGCTGATTATTGTGAGCCTGAGGAGAAAAGCTCCAGCCTCCTACACTTCCGCCTTGAGGGCCCGGATAGATCAGAACGATCACAGGATACTTACGATCAGTATCCATATCGCGAGGAGTAGTATAGATACCATAAAGGTCCCACTTATCTTGCGAAGATCTGACGCTAAATTCTGTCGGCGACTCCCAGCCTTTTTCCTTAAGTCGACTTATATCCGAGTGTGCCAAAGTAGTCAGTAATTTCCCATTATCACAGGTTCTCACTTCCACTAAAGGAGCAACTCCAATCTGGGAATAATCATCAATAAAATATTTCCCATCAGGTGAAAAATTAATTTTATGGTCTCCTTTACCCGGACTCAATAACTTGAAATTTTTCCCATTGAAACCGACGCGATAGAGATAAGCATGATACGGATTGCCGGGTTCACGTCCCTTGCCTTCGAAATAGATAACACGGGAAGCCACATCTGTCTTCAAAACTCTGGTAATAGTAAAATTACCCTGAGTAATTTGATTCTTCAGTCTGCCGGTGAGCACATCATAGAGGTAGAGATGTCCCCAGTCACTGCGCTCACTGTACCAAATAATCTCATTAGTGGCGGAGAGAAATTGCCAATTAATAGTGCCTTGCCCGGATTCGAATTGAGTTGGAGAGACTTCCTGAAACAGTTCTCGTACAGCACCTGTACGGGTATCTGCGAGGCGTACTTTTTCCATCTTGTGATCTCTACCGGTAGAGACAAACACCAATAGATTGCCATCGGTGGACCAACTATTATCATCAAAGGTACCACTGCTAATGATGTCATCACTCAGTGTGGCACGGTGGAAATCAGGTGGTATCTGCAGTGGAATGACACGGGTATTATTTATGTCTCTCACATCAATTATAATTCTTTCTATTTTAGCAACTACACTATCACCCGGAAGTGGATACTTCCATGATTTAAGCTCAGGATGTCCCACCTGTGTAGTCACCAGATACATGTCCCCTACTTCACGTTCATCTTGCCTAAAGGTAGCAATCCTATCTGAGCCCGGACTCCAGGAGACCACCGGATACTTACTCTGTCGCCATCCTGCATTATCAGTGGCATATCCATAGTATAGATATCCATCTGTAGTGAGTTGGATATCACGGCCTGAAGGGAAATCCTTTAGCCACAGATTATAGTCCTTTATATAAACTGCTTTGGTCTTATCAGGAGAAAATACACCCTGACCACTCCACTCAGGCGTATTGTCTTTTACCTCAGGGAGATTTAAATCTGATTTGGAGCTAACCGTTTTCATTTCATTCGACTTGGGATCGTACAGGTAATACTTTTCCTGCTCGCCAACACGAGATTTATACCAGATCTTGCCCTCAGAGCTCCAGTCGGGTTGGATGAGATTGTCTATATATGTCCAAGGTCGGAAGGTCAGTGCCGCAGCAGCCTTATCATAATCGATAAAGGGTTTCTGAGCCTGACTATTGCAAATAAAAAATAAAATATTGAGCGAGCTGAATAACAATTTTAGAAGCGATTTCATATACTTGCTTATTTAGAATATTAAGGTAAACAGTTTTACCAAATAATCAGGTATTATTAAATCAATCACAGATTCTACCGGATGCATCTATAGCCGGACTGAGAAAAGGAATGCCGAGTCCCAGGCCTCGCATCACTAAGATAATTCCCAGCAGAAGTGTCACCCAACGAACCCAAGTATTTAATTTTATTCTAAAGGTCGGTGATATAAGATCTTTTGAAAAAATAAAGATACTCAATAGAAAGGCGACACCTATTCCGAAAGCAAACATGAGTGCCGCTGCTTGCCACATAGAGCCGGTGACGAAAGCAGTGGCAAGAGCAGTATATACCAAGCCACATGGTAAGAGTGCATTTAAAAAACCAAGCGGAACAAATTTCAGTGAATTGTCTGAGCGAACAAACCGGAGATAATTCTTTTCAATAAACCTACTTCCAGCTATTGCAGGTTTAATTTTTCTTGTAATAGTAGGCAAAAGAAATGAGCCAATTAATAATATTCCAGTAAATATGGAAATGTATTTCTGATATAGAACAAACCTCAACCCAAATCCAACCGCTCCGGTGATCAGACCCAGCATAGCATAACCTAAGGCCTTTGACAGCATATAAAATGATACTGAAAATAACTTATCTCTTCCTTTACTCTGCCTAAAAGGAATTCCAATGACGAGTGGACCACACATACCGATACAGTGAAAACTTCCGAAAAGGCCCAGGAAAAAGCCTATACTTATGGCGGTCCACACTCCTCAGAAATTATATCGAAAAGGGAATTTCGCGAAAATAACTTTTGCCGGTATTAACAAAAGAAATGCGTGCTCTATAAGATGTCTTTTTCCATTCTGCAGTCGATATAGAATATAATCCTTCGGGCGAAGGATTGATGGTAACGGTACGATCGTTCTTTTCATCGGATATACAATAGAAGATCACTTTACCTTCTTTTAGGCCGGCACTTAAAGAAGATGGAATCTTAAGCTGTACAGTATTGTCAGACGTAGTAAGCGAAAAATCTTTTTCGAAAGGGGAAGTGTTTGCTTCTGCTTCCATCACCTCATTATATTTCATTTCCGATTCGTAATAATTCTTATCTGACATTTGAAAGTCTATATTAAGACTTTTATATACCAGAAAGGAGATAAATAACAACATAAATCCAAACCCCGCCATAATTAGATTGCCAGAATGTGTCCACTTACTTTTACTCATAATTCTTTAATATTTACCTATAAAAGTCAACTTGGTTCGATCTACTACTTTCTCACCACTCATGATTTTTATGTTAATTAGATTTTTCCTTTCACTGATCTTTTCATTTGGAATTTTAATAAAGAAGGTCTCTTCATTAAAGGCTCCAGGAGTCAAGCTATCTAAGTGATTTCCTACATATTCAAGATGTGCTTCAGGGTTTACTACTTCCAGATGATAAGGCAGGGTCTTATTACTTTTATTTACGATCTTAATTCTGTATAGATTACTAATAGTACCATCGGGATTCTCCTGAAGGGTTTGACCCGGCACTCGGAACAGAGTAGTATCAAAAGTAGAACGTGTGACCAATAGAGTCGTAAGTAATCCCAGCATCACCACCAGTGCCACTGAGTACATCGCAATACGTGAAGTGATACGTGGCTTCTCGCCTTTCTCGATATTATTCTCACTCGCAAACTTAATGAGATCTGGAGGTAAGCCAACTTTATCCATGATCAGATTGCAGGCATCTATACACGCAGTACAATTCACACATTCCAGTTGGGTACCATTTCTGATGTCAATTCCCGTGGGACAGACCTTAACACATAAATCACAGTCGATACAGTCACCTGCTTGTTCTGTTCTGTTTCGGGAAGATCTTTCCCGAGGTTCACCACGGACATAGTCATAAGCAACTACAATGGAATTCTTATCTAATAAGACACTTTGCAATCGACCATAGGGACAAACCACAATACATACGATCTCTCTGATAAAAGCGAAGACCGCATAGAAAGCAAAGGTGAATAATAATATAGCCACAAAGCCACCGACATGTTGGCTTATGGGTTCGGTCATTATTTTGAATAATTCCTCTATTCCTATAATATAAGACAAGAATGCATTTGCGATTATAAATGAAATTGCGAAGAAAATGATGTGCTTTAGTCCCTTTCGGATATACATCTCAGTAGTCCATTTTTTGCGGTCGTTCATCTGCTGCTTATTCGCCGGTCCTTCTATCCAATATTCGATCTTTCTGAAGACCATTTCCAAAAAGATAGTCTGCGGACAGGCCCAGCCACAGAAGACACGTCCATATATAAGAGTGAAGACAATAATGAAGAGCAAGGCGACTAACATGATAGTGCCGAGGATGATGGCATCCTGAGGGAGGAAAATCTTTCCCAAGATAGAAAACCGGGCATGAATGACGTCAAACTGAAGCATCGGGTTACCATTTATTTTGATAAATGGCATACCAAATAATAACGCCAGATAAAAAATGGTACTTATGGTTCGAATATTATATAGCTTACCCTTCGGCTTATGGGCGTATATCCATCTCCGATGCCCCTCCTGATCAACGGTACTTAATTTCTCACGAAAATCTACCGGATCTTCCTCCTTTTGCTTAGCCATTATATGTTAAGTTTAACCTAATTCACAGGTGCATCCTCTTTATAGATTTCACCTTGTGGCGCCTTGGGATCCGGCGGCGTTGTGCCGTGAATCGATTTAATGAAACTTGCTAATTCAGCTATTTGTACCGGCGAAAAATCATCTTTCCAGCTCTTCATTCCCTTTTCAGGAACACCGTATTTGATGGTAGCAAAAATATCTTTAATGCCACCTTTGTGCAACCAATAATCGTCCGTAAGATTCGGCCCGACTGCGTTTCCACCACCTTCCTTGCCATGGCAAGGAGCGCAATTTTTCACAAATAAATCTTGACCACTTTTTATGCCGGCAGCATCTACCAGTGTCACTGTCGTCTCATCCACATTGCCGCCTGAGGCTGCAAGAAATTCAGTCTTATTGATCGCAGCAATTGCATTAGCTGCTTCTAATTCAGTAAATTGATTCGGTATTCCACCCGATATAAACATGCGATATAAATATACAACACCGAAAAGAATACTTGCATAAAACGCAAAACTCCACCAGCCAGGTATTCGATTATCTAACTCACTAATGCCATCATAGTCGTGATTTAAATCAAGCTCTTCATCACTGAGTGCAACTTTCTTTTTATTAAATTTGACGAGAAATGGACTCAATTTCATAAATCTTTCTCCCCAATTTACATCTCGTTTTAATCGTTCATTTTTATTAAAACGGAAAATTGCCAACGACATAATTCCTATCGCAATAACTTCCAGAAAAATAAGGATTAGAATAAAGAAAATATCCATCGGCATTCCTACACTAAGTTCTCCGGAAGATGCAGGAGCCTGTGCCATAACAGAGCTGCCCAGGAGTGAAAATAAAATAAGCGCGCTAATTCTTGTGGAATTTCGCTGGTTTAATTTATCAAAAAATCCGACACTACTATATTGTACTGCCTTCGCAAGCAAGATGATTACAATCATCAACAACACTGCCAGCGTAAGTAAGACGATTCTCAACACGGTCATATTGAGATGGTCACCGGATCCTTGTGCTATATTAGCTACGGCAGGCGCATTCTGAGCAAACATCAACACCGGAGTAAGGAGTAGGCTGATGGGAAAAAATATCTTTATAGAACCTTTCATTTTGTAAAATTTGTATTCTTGTTTATTTTAAAGGAATTTGGGCCTGATCATCCAGCTCTTTCTTATTCACTGAAAATACATAGATCAATACCAAAATAAAAACTATTAAAAATATCACCAAAGATATAATGGGATACAATTGTACACTGTCAATATTCTTAAGGTAGTTAGTAAATTTCATTAGAATTTAATTTGCATTTGATTTCTTAATATCAGTACCTAATCTTTGCAAATAAGCGATCAGAGCTATAATTTCTTTATCGCTCTTAGCATCAATCTTATTTTTCTTAAGATCATCTGCGATCGATTCCGCCTGCTTTTTCAATTCATCATTTGCCACTTTGTCATATCCTTCCGGGTAGGGTACTCCTAGTTGCTGCATTACTCTGATCTTAGCCGCTGTCTTGGATAAATCTAAAGTATTCTCGATCAGCCAGGGATATGCGGGCATAATACTTCCCTGAGTAATTTCAGTAGGCTCTCGCATGTGATTATAATGCCAGGCATTCGGATACTTGCCACCTACTCTGTGCAGGTCCGGCCCTGTACGCTTACTGCCCCATTGGAAAGGGTGGTCATAGACAAACTCACCAGCTTTAGAATACTCTCCATAGCGTGCCTCTTCATCTCTGAAGGGCCTGATCATCTGTGAGTGACAGGTATAGCATCCCTCGCGGACATATATGTCCCGGCCCTGTAGTTCAAGAGGTGTATAAGGTTTAACACTCGATATCGTAGGTACATTGCTATCGATGAGGAAAGTAGGTACTATCTCGACGATACCGCCAATAGCAACTACGATGAGACTCATTACGAGCATAGGTATAGGTCTGCGCTCGATCCAGCTATGCCAGTGTTGATTTTTCTGAGGTAGTGGTTGGTCTTTTAATGCTATTCCTTCAGCAGCTTCATTCGCGATGAAAGTACCTTGTTTCATGGTCTTCCATAGATTGACTACAGCAATGATAGCGCCGGTCAAATAGATGGTACCCCCTATTGCTCTGAGAATATAGCCGGGGATTATGTGAGTTACAGTCTCCATAAACTGGAATTGTAACTGACCACTAGCAGTAAATGATTTCCACATGATACTCTGAGCTACAGCTGCCCAATATAGTGGAATGGCGTAGAGCAGAATACCCACAGTACCTAGCAGGAAGTGCGTGTTGCCCCATTTGCGGGAATACAGCGTAGTACCCCACATTTTTGGAATAATATAATACAACATACCGAATATGATGAAGCCATTCCAGCCCAAGGCACCGATATGTACGTGCGCAATAATCCAGTCAGTATAGTGACTTATAGCACTTACACTCTTCAACGAGAGCATAGGTCCTTCAAAGGTGGCCATACCATAACAGGTGAGTGCTACGACAAACATCTTTAAAATAGGATCTTCACGTACTTTGTCCCACGCTCCGCGAATAGTATAGAGACCATTCAGCATACCTCCCCAACTGGGAAGAATAAGCATGATGCTAAATACTGTACCCAAGGCCTGAGCCCAACCGGGTAAGGCAGTGTATAATAAGTGGTGAGGTCCGGCCCAAATATAGATAAAAATTAAAGCCCAGAAATGGATGATCGACCAGCGATATGAGTATATGGGACGACCGGCAGCCTTGGGCACGAAATAGTACATCAGTCCAAGGAAAGGTGTAGTCAGAAAAAACGCAACCGCATTGTGTCCATACCACCACTGTACCAGTGCATCCTGAACACCTGCGTACAAACTATAACTTTTAAACCACGAAAAAGGAATCTCAAATGAATTTACTATATGCAATAAAGCCACTGTCACCCAGGTGCCGATAAAGAACCATAGGGCTACATATAGGTGTCGCTCTCTTCTTTTTAGAATAGTTCCGAACATATTAACACCAAAGACTACCCATATGAGAGTGATGAGAATATCAAGTGGCCACTCCAACTCTGCGTATTCCTTTCCGGTAGTGAAGCCGGCAAGCAGGGATATAGCACCCACAAGGATAATGAGCTGCCAACCCCACAAGTGGATCTTACTCAGCGTATCACTATATAAGCGTGCCTTCAACACTCGCTGCATCAGATAATAGCCACCGCCGAAAATGGCATTGCCCACAAAAGCAAAAACAACTGCGTTAGTATGCACCGGTCTTAGACGCCCGAAAGTCAAGTAAGGCAACCCAAAACTTAAAGAAGGATAAGCAAGCTGGAAGGCAATATATACCCCCACTGTCATTCCGACGATGCCCCAAAACAAGGTGGCTAATCCAAATTGCTTTACTATCTTATTGTCATAGTAAAAATGCTCTGCTTGCATATGGTATTTTATTTATTTTTTAAATTATTATCATCAAAAAAAATTCGCTGGGCAGGCGAATAATCATCATCAAACTGACCGGTCTTTGCGCCCCATATAAAAGCTATCAAAAAGCCAATGGCTACAAGTAAACTAACAGAAAGAAGTAAAATTATAACTTTCAAATTCAGATTAATTTAGACGTCAAATTTCTAATTATCAAGATCAATATTTAATGTATTCGCTCAAGAATGATAATGATTTATATCATTGTATTTTTCCGAGCCAAATATTTTATGCTTATAAAAGACACTAAAATAATACTAATACTTGATAATGGCATAATTATGGCAGCCAAAACAGGTTCTAATACTCCTCGAATAGCGAAACTGAGACCAATTATATTATAAATAATTGAATATATAAAAATAACAATGATTAAATTCTTCACTTGACGTGACATTTTGAGAAAAGTGCCCAGTTTCTGAATTTTAGTAGCATCTAATACCGCTCCACAGGCAGGTGAAAATGCAAATTTATCATCCACCACCGATACACCCACATCACTTTGACGAAGTGCGCCGGCATCATTCAGTCCGTCACCTACCATGAGCACTTTTTTACCGGATTCTTGCAGAGTTCTCACATATTCAAGTTTCTGTAGCGGAGAGCAATTAAAAACCATTTCAGAGTGTGATCCTAACAGTGACCGCATGTCAGAAGAGGAGTTATCATTATCACCACTCAGTAAGCTGGTCTGATATCGAGACACATCGGCAATCATTTTTCCTATACCGGGCCGAAGTATATTGCGGAGGCGGTAAGACCCATACAGTTTATGATCAACTGATACATATACGGCACTCCCATCCTGATCATCTACGGTGTGAACGCCCAGAAACTCTGGTGACCCAATTTTTATCAATATTTCTTCGTACCAGGCTACGATACCTCTTCCCTTTTCTTCCTTATAATCACTGATCTCAAAGCGCTGAGTCGGTTTCATCTGACTCACTATGGCTCTGCTGAGTGGATGTATAGACTGCTCCATGACCCCATATACCAGGTCTCGATACAAATCAGGCAGTGGGATACCTTCGTATCTGAGTGACTGTCCGCTGGGGACTGTGAGCGTGCCGGTCTTATCCAGGACTATGTGATCTATCTTGTTTAGTCTGTTTAGAATAGCTGAGTTCTTTACATAGAATCCATTGTCTGAGAACACTTCAAGTAAAAATCCATATGTGAATGAAGAAGCCAGCAGAAGTGCACAGGGGCACGCGATAATCAATATTGCAGTCAACGCATTCCAGGCGCGGGTGATATCATATGCCTGCCAGTAAATAAAGGAGCTAAGCGCAATGGCTAGCACAATAATCGAAAAATACTTATTGAGTCTCTCCACAAATAGGTTTCGCTCGACACTCTCCTGATTGAAAATCTCATTATTCCATAACCGGGTAAAGCTATTTTGGACAAAATTATTGATAGCCACTACTTCGATGGCTGTACTAGAGACTTTGCCACCTGAATAGATCACCTCACTGATAGCGACAGGCTGAGGCACAGACTCTCCGGTGATGAAGGAATAATCTATTTCTCCCCTCCCCTTGCTCAGTATACAATCCACCGGAACTATCTCATCGTGGTGCAGCCTAAGGATATCATCTTTTGCTATTTCGTGAAGCATGATAGTTTGTTCCTGACCATTTTTCAGCAAAGTAGCTGCTATAGGGAAATAGGATTTGTAATCTCTATTGAATTTGAGGTGAGAATATGTCCTATTCTGAAGTGCACGTCCGATCAGCATAAAGAATATAATGCCAGCCATAGTATCAAGGAAACCGGGTCCGGTTCCTGAAAGAATTTCTATCACACTTCTGATGAAGGTAACTGCAATGGCCAAAGCTATAGGCAGATCAATATTGATATATCGCTGGCGTAAGCTATGCCAGGCACTGACAAAAAAGTCTTTCCCGCCTACTATAAGAACAGGTAAGGCTAATCCTAGATTGATAAATCTGAAGATCGGCAAGATTCCCTCATCATTCTGATGATTGAGTCCCAGGTACTCTGGCAGTGAGACCAGCATTATATTGGCGAAGCAAAAGCCGGAAATACCTATTTTGAGCGCATTCTTTTTAAAAATACTCCCTGCTGATTGTTTATCCGTCTGCTCTTGGTTGATAGCGGGTTCATAACCTATAGAAGAGAGCAATTCGACCACCTGGCGAAGGCTGAGTAACTCATGGTTGAAACTAAGGGTTAAATTTTTAGAAGGAAAATTAACATGAGAATTCATTAGTCCAAGATGAAGTCTATATAAGTTCTCCAAGAGCCAGAGACAAGAGCTACAATGCATCTGTGGAACGAAAAAAGTAACAGTGGTAAATTCCTGATTTCGAAAACTAATCAATGAATTGATGATCTCAGGATGCTCCAGATAGCTAAATTTGTCTTTTCTGGTATCTTTTACGCTGATTCCTGGCGCATCATTCAGGCAATAATAATTCTCCATTTCCGCGCTATGCAGTAGTGAATACACGCGCTCACAGCCCAGACAGCAAAAGAGCTTATCGCTAATGGAAAAATCACCTGAGGTGCATTGATCACCACAGTGAAAACAATGCTTATCTATGATAATCTTGCTCACTTAATCCAATAAAGTTATCCAACATTAGTATATAAGCCAAAAAACTTTTTAGATTTTCTCTCTTCCAGGGCATGAAGTTCAACCAATAATTTTTCACTTTCATGGCTTATGGGTTCATTTCCCTCAGGAAACAGTCTGTACATCTCCTGCAGCACTTTATCCATCCATTTGATACACTTCCAATATTTTTCATGAAGCAGCATAAAAGCATGATCCAGAGACAAATCTTTCTTAGTAGATTTTACTTTGTCGGTCATGAAAGGAAGAAGTATAAGTTGTTCACTTTTTATGATCTGGCTAAACTCGCTTACAGAATTCACCAAATCTCCAAGCGCTGTCCTTACTCCTTCAGAAGGAGTTAATTGCTTTAACCCATCCTTTAGAATGTCAAAATGCTGTAACAATACTGGATAATCCTTCTTCTGAAGATCCTGTAAGAATATGAGCAAATCCTCTACTCTACTTTGATTGATTATATTTTTCACCGGTTGCATAATTTTTTCTCACCCTATCCATCTTCGATAAAAGAAGAGAATATGAGGACAAGGTCTAATCACAAAGATTGGATAGGAAAATGCAACTTACAATGAGTTTGCCCACCTTAAAACATGAAATTAATCAGTAAAATGAAACGGATCAGTCGTTAATGTTGGCTATTCGCTTCAGCTTGGCAAGATCATTGATTCTGATTTTCTTGCCTACCAGCTTTATGACGCCTTCTTTATTAAGATCTGACAGCATACGTATGGCAGATTCAGTAGCAGTACCTACTATATTGGCGAGGTCTTCACGGCTGATTACGGCTGAAATAGTCCGTCCATCTGCTTCGTACCCATAAGTCTCCTTTACGAAGAGGATAGCTTCAGCTACGCGCTCCCGAACCGGATTCTGGGCAATATGAGTCATTTGATTATCTGAGTTCTTTAGGTCTTCAGATAGTAATTTGAACATTTCCATAACCAGATTACTGTCTTTCATCATGATCTGTAAGAACATTTCCTTGGGTAAGAAGCACATCGCACAATCCTCCAGAGCTATAGCTGAAGCATTGTAGCGATCGCTGCTAAGAAGTGAACGATAACCAATGATATCCCCTTCTTTGGCCAATCGAATGATCTGATCCTTCCCATCAGAGCCCATCTTTATAAGTTTCGCTTTACCATAATTGATACAAAAGACCCCATATGGCTTTGCCCCCTCTTTGAAGATGTATTCACCCTTCTTATAATGGCTGCAAGTCTTTTCCTCGTTCAGCTCAGGGAAATCTTCACTTTTTGCCTGGCAATAAGCATTGCTCCACCGATGGGAACAGTGGTGATTCATTTCATGAAACTTCTGCTCAAACGACATAAAAGATCTAGCTATATTTATGAATAATGACAAATATAGAAAAAAACCTCTGTCCGGACTATAGGATTATATTTGGAATTGGGTCAACTGTACAAACTGTTGCACTCTTTCTTCAATCTCTGCAGATGTAAGCGTTTTTAGGCGCCCAAGTGAGAAATCCTCTACACAGAATGAGCCCATCACAGATGCATATACCATAGCTCGCTTGAAATTATCGAAACTGAGATCGTCTGAGTCCGATAGATAGCCCATAAAGCCCCCGGCGAATGTATCTCCTGCACCGGTAGGGTCGATGACGTCAGCTACGGGCAGAGCAGGGATCGAAAAGAGTTCACGCTCGTGAAATAGAAATGCTCCATGCTCCCCTTTCTTGATGATTAGGTATTTAGGTCCCATCTGGTGTATCAGTTCAGCTGCCCTCGAAAGTGAGTATTCACGACTGAGTTGGCGTGCTTCTTCTTCATTTATCATCAGGATATCAATGTGACGCAGTACAGTCAGCAAGCTGTCAAGTGCTACATCCATCCAAAAGTTCATAGTATCCAGGGCAACCATTTTCGGTCTTTGGTTCATCTGGTTGAGCACATTGAGCTGTATCTCAGGAGTGAGATTGCCCAGCATCAGGTATTCTGCTCTTCTATATGATTCAGGGAGGATGGGATTAAAATCAGCCAATACATTAAGATCTGTGATCAGTGTATCCCGCTGATTCATATTGGTATGATAACGCCCTGCCCAGAAGAAGGACTTTTCCTCTTCGCGGACTTCAATACCTTCTATACTTATCCCATTAGCTTCCAGCTCAGCTAGCTCACTCTTGGGAAAGTCACCACCTACTACAGATACAATACCTTGACTATCTACAAAGTTTGCCGCACTCCGGCTGATGTAGGTAGCGGCACCGCCTATGGCATTGGCAGCTCTTCCGCGAGGAGTTTCTATATCATCTATGGCTACAGTACCGACAGTCACTAATTTCATATCTTATTTTCTATTTGGCCGCAAAATTAGGAATTCCGACGATATCGACGACTTCTTCCCTCATTTCACCTGATTTATATGATGGGACTAATATTAATAGAGATTATATTAATTCTATATATCACAATTAAAGTTCTAAATTAGCTACCTTGAAGTGTTCGGGATGAAAGTATGGAATTTTAAACCTCATAATTTCTTCACCCAATTAAAATAAAAATTTTAGAATTATGTGGGACTTGTTTCCAAAGATTATAATTGACTTCTTCTTAGTTACCGGCTTTTCCCTGCTCATTGGCATGGAGCAAAAGCGCCATTTTAGAGAAAAGGGCCAGGAGAGCTTTGGAACGGATAGAACATTTACTTTTATCGGTATTCTGGGTTTCATTTTAGCCTCTCAAGAAAACCAAGATCTCTTTATTGCCGGCCTAATTGCGCTCACTCTGCTATTGGCCGTATTCTATTATTTTAAAAACAAAAATTCAGTTGGTTCAGGCATGACCGCTGAGATTTTAGCCTTATTGATATATTGCATGCCACTTATTGTCATCCAGCAAGTCTATTGGTTATCCATATTACTATATGTGCTCATACTACTTCTAGCCGAACTGAAAGGATTTTTCGAAAACTTTTCTCATGAATTGGACCGAGATGATTTTTTTACACTGAGTAAATTTATCATTATGTCGGGGGTGATATTGCCCGTGCTCCCACATTATGATATTCATCCCACTTATCTTCCTGTATCACCTTATAATATTTGGTTGGCGGTCGTAGTGATTTCTGGAATCTCATATGTGAGTTATCTACTTAGAAAATACATATTTACTAAAGCCGGTCTATTGCTCACAGGCATACTGGGGGGTTTGTACAGCAGCACTGCCACTACGCTTATTTTGGCCAGGAATAGTAAAAACCTTAATGCCTCAGCGCATCATTATGCAGGTGCTATACTATCTGCCACCGCTATGATGTACGTGAGACTTTTTATACTGATATTAATATTCGACTTTCCTCTGACTGTGATAGTCTTACCTTTCTTCGGAGTCCTATTTTTAATATCAATGCTAACGGCATGGGTAATTTATTCCGGCCATGAAAAAGTTGAGGAAAGTATTGCTCCCAATAGCGTTGAAAATAAAAACCCGCTAGAGTTTAAAATAGCACTGATATTTGCATTAATGTTCCTCCTATTTACCTTTCTTACACAACTTACTCTACAATATTTTGGCACCTTTGGACTGACGATCTTATCCTATCTGGTGGGCTTCACTGATGTAACCGCCTTCCTTCTAAATTTATTCGACTCGACCAATACAATTGCAATTTCGCTTATTGGTGCTGCCGTCTTACAAGCCATGTTTAGCAATAATATATTAAAGATGGTCTATGGAATATTCCTTTCATCGGGTGAAGCTCGAAAAAAGGTTATGTGGGGATTTACAATAAATATAGTTTCTGGATTAGTTGCAATAATTATTTATTATTGGGTATATAATCCTCCAGTAAATTGAAGAAATAAATTAATTAGAAATACTTATTATAGCTACAAACTTTATTTCTGCCAAGAAACTATTGCACCATATTAATGCAATTTATATCAAATGATTTATTAATGATCTTACATGATCAGCCTGACACCGCCCAGTTCGGATATTCTAAAACTAAAGCGGTCACCCGGTGAGCCGATAAACATAAAGTTCTTTGGTATATTCCAACGTTCAGATAATTCTTCAATTAATTCAGGACCAAATTTTCCCACCATTTCTATAAACTCCAGATTGAGGTTGGGATAGGCACGATCAAGTACTTCGAGATCTTTTCGAAGCAAGTCATTACTTTCCTCATTAGCAGTTTTTACATTGACAATTTTTAATTTATTGGTGGTTTCATTTTCTTCCACATATCTAAGCACCTTATTCAGATTAGCTATATTATCACCTTTGGTAAAAAAGACGAATTCCTGCGAATTAATCTGCTTATGTATGCGACCCAGGTAACGATTGCTAACGACCACAAACGTGCGCAACCTACCATATATAGAATCTAAAAGATAAACAAGCAATTTGATCAATCGGGTTCGATTGAGCATAATCATCACCAATATCATCGCCGGAATCAGGTACTGAATAAACGTGAAAAATGTATCTGTATGAAGAATGTAATTGCCATAAAATGCTATAAAAACAAAGGACACAGCGATCAAAACAGAAAGCACAGTGGCTCTCTCAGGCCTTGGTAATCGTCCTCGTAGAGCCTTCAGCAATAGATTTCCTATGCCAAACAGGGCCATCACTGATAGAAACGAGAATGTGTATACTCCTGCAAGAGATTTCATATCACCCAGAGTGACAAGCAATATGCTGATACACAGAATAAGGAATGCGATGATGATGCGATAATTCGATCCTCTCTTATTTTTCTTTAGAAAATAATTGGGCAATACCCGGTCTAAAGTCATTCGATTGATAAGACCTGAGACACCCACAAATGAAGTCAGTACAGCACCACACAATACAAATACCGCGTCGATGGAGATTATAGTGCCCAGTACTTTTCCGCCTGTGAGGGTGCTAACAAATGCCAAAAGGGATTCATTATGCTCGGCCGCTGTACTGATGGGTATGATACAAATGATCAGGAAAGCTATCAAAGGATTAAAAAAACTAACAATACCCCACATATTTCGAAGTGTCTTGGGGAAAACTCCAGGCGCTTGTTCCTCCACAAAATTTGCCGAACTCTCAAAGCCCGAAATCCCCAGCATGGCAGCTGAGAAGCCAAAGAACAATGCCATCAGGATATCACCGCCCGAAGGCGGTCTGGCCCAATTGAGATGAAAAGTATCCAGCCCATTTACCATTACGAACCAACCGGCTGCCACTACGAATAGAACAAGAGAGACTATATGAGTAAGAAATATAACCACAGCGACAATGGCAGATTCGCCGATGCCTCCAATAGTCAATAGAGCAAATATGAGTAGTACCACAATAGTGGCGATGAGCACCGGAAAATTGACGAATAGTGTACTGGCATAGTGCATTGACTCATTGGCAGACAAGACCGCAGTAGCCATATAGGACAATACTGTCAGTGTAGCTGCCAGAGAGGCTACTCGTTTAGAAGAAGTATTGAGCAATACGTTATAAGCTCCACCATTCAGCGGAAGTGCTCCGACCACTTCTCCATAGATCTTCCTAAAGAGGAATAAGACCAAGGCAACTATCAGCAGTGAGATCCAGGCATATTGACCTGCATAGAGTATAGTCAGAGAAGATACGTAGAGACAAGAAGAGGTGATGTCATTACCGCATATAGCAGTGGACTGTAATTCGGTTAATTTCTTCAAAAGTTAAGATTCATTGATTTGATAAAGGTAAATAAAATGATAATTGAGACAAATATAAATTCTTTATCTCCTAGCCATAATAGGCTGAGATACAATCACAAGTTGAAAATTAAAGGCACAGGACCTGGTCTAACTTTAATTATCATCTAATAGAATTATTCAAAACCCGGAATTTCTTCCTAATTTTATTCAATGGATCTAACCGCTGAGGACTTCGAATTCAGACTTGCTACTCTGAGTGATGCCCCGATTATCTGGTCAATAATTCAGCTGGCCATAGCCCGGAGGAAAGCAGACGGCAGCACCCAGTGGCAGAATGGCTATCCTAACCCTGACATCATATCTCAGGACATAGCCTCCCAGCAAGCCTATGTCCTCACTGCGAATACAAATATCATCGGTTATGCTGCAGTAATCAAAGATATCGAGCCAGCATATGACCATATTGAGGGCCAATGGCTTACGGATGGAGAGTATATAGTAATCCACCGAGTAGCAGTCTCGGAGCGATATTTAGGTAAAGGTCTGGCTACACTTATATTCAAGAGAATAGAAAAATTGGGGCTAGAAATTAACATCCATAGTCTTAAAGTAGATACTAATTTTGATAATACACCCATGCTGCGCATACTGGAAAAGCTTGATTATAGCTACTGTGGCATCGTATATTTCAGTGGAGCGCCACGCAGGGCATATGAGAAGGTGATCTAGAAGTTTATGTAACATCGTATTGTTTATTCCAACCAATTGATTAATTTAAAGTCAAAATAACCGGATGAATGATTCTCTTATAAATCTTTTTATACTTGCCATACCGATAGCATGTATTGCATGGACTGTGACACAAGAAGAAATATTTAGTGAATTACAGCAATTCTGTAGCAATCGGTACAAACAGGAGAAGTCCTTTTCTAAAAGGAAACTTTATTACCTGTTCACTTGCGAATACTGTTTCAGTCATTATGTCACAGTCGTATTCCTCATTCTTACCAGGTATAAACTTCTGTTTGAAGATTGGAGAGGATATCTCATAAGTGGCTTTGCGTTGGTGTGGATAGCAAATGTTTATATGAGTACTTTTCAGTTGCTCAGACAGGGTCTGAAAAAGGAAAAGATAGAAGCTAACTTGAAGGAAGTCGAACTAAAAGAAGTTCGATCCGACAAAGAGAAATATCTATAATGTGTAATGCTCACATTATCATTCCATTAAGAGAATATTTGTGTCAATCATTTTTTTTAGCCAAAGTATTTTAGAATTAAGATAAAAGTGTTAATTTTGCCCTGCTTTTGATAAAAGCGATTTATTCCTCCTTAGCTCAGCTGGTTAGAGCATCTGACTGTTAATCAGAGGGTCGTAGGTTCAAGTCCTACAGGGGGAGCGAAAGTAAAAGGGAGTCAGTTTTGGCTCCCTTTTTCATTAGATTCATCAATTATTCTTTTATCTTCCTTGATTAGAATTTAACCAGACTAATCAAGGGTCGTCCGCTTGGGGGATAGAGGGCAAAACTGAGCGGATGTAAACTTGGACTTACATTTATTTTACAACTTGGAAAATGTACCTCTATATCATCTACTCTCCTACAGCAGACAAATATTATGTTGGCTATACCACATATCTGGAAAACCGATTCGCGAATCACAACACTTAGGATAAGTATAATATACCTACATGTAAATTTAGTCCATGAGGAAATTCTTTGAATGATCTAGATCTCTCTCAGTTCGAGATGGCAGAATCTGGCTAATTAAAAAAAGCGTTTACGAACCTTTATAGCATTAATATAAAGCGACTTCCATTTTTAAAAGGTATTTAATAAAATAGGATTGGTAGCTTATAATTGTCTATTAAATATTGCTTAATTATTTACATAATTAAGCCTGAAAAAAACTCAAAAAAAAAAGCTCGGGGATAAACCATCTCCGAGCTCAAAAAAAATTTTCATACTTAGATCTACTTAAATCGCGTCGTGATTTAAATGGGTATCTGCTATTACAGTCATTAATTTATCTGCCTTAGTCTCGTCATCCAAAGTGGCAAGGAGAAGTTTCAAAGCTTCCTTGTACTTAAGTACTTTTGCAAATGCTGCTACGGTACCGTACGAAGCAATTTCATAATGCTCTACCTTTTGTGAAGCAGCGATAATTCCGGCATCTCTTACAGATCCCGGCACCGTTTCTTCCATTATACTTTGTCCTTCTTTGAGAAGTCCCTCCATAGCATCACATTTCTTAGCGGCCGGCTTTACTTTAATACTGGCAAAGACTTCTTTGAGTCGAGCTACGTGCTCTTTAGTCTGAGCTGTATGGGAAGTAATCGCCAACTTAAGATCTGGATTTGTGGCATTTGCACTCATCTTTGGTAGCGCTTTTGCCAGTGCATTTTCCGCCCAATATAGATCCTTTATTGAAGCGATAAATAACTCTCTAAGATCTTTAGACGCACCTTTTTTAGGTTCGATCATTCTAGATCCTCTAGGTTTTGCTACAGACTTAGTAGCATTTTTGTTAGCAGCCGGTTTACCTACTGCAGATGTACGCGTGGTAGATTTTGAAGCTACTTTTTTAGTAGTACCAGCTTTAGCAGCTGCGGGTTTAGCAGACGCAACTGGACTTTTTTTAGCAACAGGTTTTTTTACTTTTGATGCTGCTGAGATTCTTTTTGCACTCATTAACTTACTTTTAATTTATTCTAAATTTGTTATAAACTCTTTGCTGCGGGTGATTTTATAACTATGTAAATCATTTATTCCCGTTATTGTTTTATATTTTCTATTAATTTTGGTTTCATTTGCAAAATTATGTGTATGAGATCCAGAAACACAAAACAATATTAGGTGTGATTAAGAATATCTTGTACAAAAAAATAGTGAGGAAGCAACCAATTAAAGTCTTATGACCTTTTATAACCTATAAAATAATCTTAATGTCTAAAAAAGATATTTCACTTTTTGTCATAGCTATACTCACCATCGGGCTGGGAGGAACTGCTGTTCACTTCAAATTCAATCCGGTACTGGCATTTGCTATTACAGCGATATCCATTGCGATAATAGCAATGGTGGTAGGTAGGGCTACAGATCAGTTAGGCAATAGAATGGGTCCGGGTATGACTGGGATTGTACAGTCTGCATTAGGCAATTTGCCGGAATTATTTGTTTGCATTTTTGCTCTTAGAGCCGGTTTGGATAAAGTTGTTCAGGCAGCATTAGTCGGATCTATTTTAGGAAATTCACTCTTAGTGTTTGGACTTGCATTGTTTCTAGGTGGACTTAAAAATGGAACTCAAAAATTTCAAACACTTCCTCCACGCATGAATGCTACACTGATGATTATTGCCTTTGCTGCACTTGCTATTCCCACATTGACCCATACACTACATACTCCCGGCGATAAACACATCAATTCGCTGGATATCGCAGTTGCTATTATACTACTAGTTATGCTGATTGCTTATTTGTACTTCTCGACAAAAGGAGATAAATCTGTTCGACCGGAAGAAAGTAATCAAGAGCACCATGCTATTTGGCCCCTTCGAACTACCATAATCGTTCTGACTCTTTCCGGCGTTGCTGCAGCGTTTGCTTCTGACTGGTTTGTTGAGGCACTGAGGCCGGCTATGGATGCTCTGGGAATCAATGAGTTTTTTGCCGGATTGGTTATTGTTGCTTTAGCGGGCAATGCGATCGAAAATGTAGTAGGCATTCAACTCGCTTTAAAAAATAAAGCCGATTATGCCGTCAGTGTAATCATGAATAGTTCACTACAGATCGCACTGGGCTTATTTCCAATATTAGTACTGGCTTCATTTTTTCTAGGAGGAGCGATACTATCTTTTGTGCTGGCTCCACTACTATTGGCCGCATTAGCTCTGACAGTAATAGTAAGTGCGCTTATCGTATTCGATGGTGAGTCTATCTGGCTGGAAGGGCTGATGCTCATTGGATTATATCTCATTATAGCAATTGCATTTTGGTGGGGATAAGGATTATGTGCGACATAACCATCTGACTCTGTAGCTCAATAAATTATTTTAACTCAAGATTCACATTAAATCCGCATTTTTCACGTTCTTTGCACTGATATGCTTTCATAAGTGGACAAAGCATTCATAAATATCTGTATTCACAATAAACTTAAGAATGAAAAAACTACATTTTCTTTATCTGGCGTCTTTTTTTCTCTATATGAGCTGTGCCAACAATGAATCAAAACCCGCAACCGATGATGTTTCTCTGCCCCAAACTTCAGTGACTAGCCAAGATACGGCCACGGGACACAGCACCGGAGCCCCACCCTCAGCTGGCGGAAATAATGAAATAGATATGGCTAATATGCCAAAAAACTCTGATGACAATCAAGGTATGCCAATTGCGGATTTTTACAGAGGTGCAAATGGTGAAGTCTTGCTGGTTCGGTATTTCAAACAAAATGACAAACCTACAGTGGGTCTTACTTTTACCACTGATACAAAAGAAATATTTCTGGATATGATTTCCGGGACTGAATTTGCAAAAGGAGCAGATTATGGAAACGCCAAAATCAAATGGGTGGCAAGAGGTGAAAATGGTATTCTGGTGAAAGACGGAAAATCAGTGAACTTCCATATTGAATAAACATAACTTAAAATAAAACAGAAAGCCGCCTTACAGCGGCTTTTTTTATTGCACGTTATCAGTATGGACTACCCAATATAATCTATTGGTATCAAAACCGAGTGCTATAGCTTTATCCAAAAATTGCTTTTTGATATCTTCTGATATTTCTTTTTCTCTTGCTAAGATCCATAGATAGTTCTTATTATCACCGGTGACCAATGCACACTTATAATCATCAGTGACCTCCAAAATATAATAATACGACCAAATTGGTCCAAAGAAGGAAACCTTGAGAACACCCGTATCTTCCCTACTTGCAAACTTTGCTTTTCCCACTGTGCTTTTCCACTTACTCTGGAGGATGTCATAGCCGGAGTTCACCACTCTAACTGATTTATCTTCATTAAGCAAGTACTCGGCAGTTACATTCTCCAGATTGCGCTCATACTTATAATCGAAACGAGCTATTTCATACCATTTACCCAGATATTTATTCAAACTAAACGGGCGAACGACATCATACTCCTCCAAAATACCCTCTCTTCTCTTTCCATTGAGATAAGCAACTATACCCACTGCAGCTGCTCCACTAAATGCAGCAATGACGCTTTTAATAATCTTATTCATAGTTAATTTATTTAGATATAATACCAAAATAGATATGAAGGTTTTAAATTTCAAGTGTTGTAGACTAGAGTGAAGTATAGTATGGATGATACTTACTCTTTTTAATTATCTTATCGCTAATGGGTAGAGAGTATTTTCATAATAATTTTCTCATCTGCTGTGAGTCCTGCACTACCATCATCGACTTCGATTTTATCCAATTCTTTGAAGTACCTTTCAATTTTCCGAGATTCGTACATGGAGATTATACTCGGATGAATATAATACTTCCGACAGACGGTTCTTGTGTTACCTAAATGCTCCGCCACTGTGTCTAGTGCACTCACAATATTGTGTTTGACGTCGGACTCATCATCTGCCAGACCTATTTCTTTCAAAGCAATAAACGCATTTACAGTACCGGCCCAGGTCCGGAAATCTTTGGCTGTAAAATCACTGCCGCTTAATTCTTTTATATATTCGTTGACCATACCTGAGTCAATTCCATGTCGGTTTCCTTCATCGTCATAATACTGAAATAAATCCTTACCTGGTATTTCCTTGCATTGGCTAACTATTCTGGCTAACTTTTTGCTTTTCAATTGAATATCATGTCTGACCCCCTTCTTACCTACGAAGGCAAAGTTTAGTTTAGTCTTATCTATTTTAACGTGCTTATCTTTTAATGTAGTGAGGCCAAAAGAGCCGTATAACCGCTCATATACACTATTACCAACGCGAATATTAGTTCGCTCCATAAGACTAACTACAGCGGCTAATACTTTTCGCTTCTCAAGTGATTTTATGGATAGATCTTTTTCCAAGCCTAGCCTTAATGCGGGCAGGGCTTCACCAAACTGACGCATCCTGAAGAATTTCGTATGATTTCGGAGCAAACTCCATGCTGCATGATATTTGTATTGTTTACGATGTACAGCATCGAGTCCTGTGGCTTGCAAATGGCCATTCTGAAGTGAGCAGATCCACACTTCCTCCCAAGCGGGTGGAATGACCAGTTTATTGATCCGATCGATTTCCTCTTTGTCCTTTATTTGTAATCCTTGCAGAAAATAGGCAAATTTCTTTCCCTTCTTTTTTCGTGATATACCATCAGTCTCCCGATCATTTACATAAACTAAATTAATTGCTCCAGCGGACTTTTCAGGATCAGTCAAAATCCTTTTGATTTTTGCCTCTGATAGACTTTCGATCAGTTTCAATTCTTCCTCCGGGCACATATTTCTTTGTTATTAGGAAAAATAAAACGCAAATCTGCGATCAATGTTTGCAGAATTTAAAGGCGGGTTTATATTTCTTAAATCCAAGATCTAATTTCTAGCATCTTACTATTCTATTTTTATTGAGTTTTCAATTATCGCTAACTCAATTTCAACCAATTTCGTTAAATATCATTCTTATACCATGGGAGAATTAAAAGATTTACTCCAGTTCACCCCCAATGGATTATACTGCCCGCAGGCTGATGTATATATTGACCCTTGGACACCGGTGAACAAGGCTATCATAACACATGCTCATAGTGATCATGCACGATCAGGCAATCTGCATTACCTAAGCCACAGGCTTTCCGCTCCTATAATGAAGCATAGACTGGGAGCTGACATTCAGGTACAGACAGTAGATTATGCTCAACCTATAAACATCAATGGAGTCAAGGTCAGTCTACATCCTGCCGGTCACGTGATCGGATCAGCTCAGGTAAGACTGGAATATCAAGGGCTCATAGTGGTGGTCTCCGGAGACTATAAGATGACTGATGATCAGTTGAGTACGCCTTTCGAACCTGTACCTTGTCATACTTTCGTCACTGAGAGTACTTTTGGGCTACCGATATATCGCTGGATGGCACAGGATAAGCTATACCATCAAATGCAAAGCTGGGTGGCAGACAATAAACGCAAAAATCGTACCAGCGTATTTATAGCTTATAGCCTGGGCAAAGCACAAAGGGTGATGAAAGCGCTCGAGGGAGTAGGAAAAATATATGTACACAAATCTATCGGAAATATAAATGAGCTGTTCGAACAAAATGGAATAAAACTACCGAACTATGAGGTCATCAATGAGGATACCAATCTCAAATCATTATCAGGTGAGATAGTTATTTTTCCGCCGGCACTAGAAGGCACCACTCTAATGAAAAAGATTCCTAATGCAGCTATAGCAGCTTGCAGTGGATGGATGCAGGTACGCGGAAATCGCCGCTGGAAGTCACTGGATTCCGGATTTGCCATAAGTGATCACGCAGACTGGCCCGGACTGCTCAGTGCCATTTCACAGTGCGGATGTGAACAAGTATTTGTGACACATGGCTATACTGCAACTTTCTCAAGGTATCTCAATGAAAATGGACTCAGTGCTGCAGAAGTACAAACCAAATTTGGTGAAGAGCATGATGAGATTACAACAATAGATCAAATCAAAAGTGAATGAAACAATTTGCCGGCCTGATTTACCAACTTGAGACAAGTAATAAGACAAAGGATAAAATCGATGCCATCGTTCAGTATCTTGCTACTGCACCAGCAGCTGATAAGATATGGTTGCTTGCTCTCTTCACCGGTAAGCGACCACGTCGTCCCGTCAATACTACACTTTTGCGAGCCTGGGCACTTGAAAGAGCCTGCCTCCCGGAATGGTTATTCCTCGAATGTTATTCCAATGTGGGTGACCTCGGTGAGACTATATCTCTTATTCTCCCGGAGCCAACGACCACTTCAGACAAACCTCTGCATCAATGGATAGCAGAACTCAGCGAACTGGCAAAAGCAGATGACGTTGAAAAGAAAAGGTATGTCATGGCAGCTTGGGATTCTCTGGAACGGATAGAGAAATTTATCTTCAACAAACTTATAGGTGGTGGCTTCCGAGTCGGTGTCTCGTACAAGCTATTAGTTCAGTCGGTGGCCAAAAGCTCTGGTGTAGATGAAAGTAAACTGATGCATAGCCTCATGGGTAAATGGGATCCTACCACAACCGATTATGATGACCTTATCAGTGGCATCGCACAGGGAGAAAATCTTTCCGCGCCCTACCCTTTTTGCCTGGCCTATGCAGTAGAAAAAGAAGTTAAAGACCTTGGTAAGCCGGAAGAATGGCAGGCTGAATACAAGTGGGATGGCATCAGAGGACAACTGATAAAACGAAAAAATGAGATCTTCATATGGTCTCGAGGCGAGGAATTAGTTACTACTCAATTCCCTGAGCTGGTAGAAGCAGCTGCTTCACTTCCTGATGGCATAGTATTGGATGGTGAGATACTGGCCTATTCGGAAGATTCGATACTACCATTCAACTCGCTACAGAAGAGACTCAACCGAAAGTTAGTCAGCAAAAAGATGCGCGCAGATACACCTATTCATTTTTTTGTCTATGATTTGTTGGAACATAATTTTACAGATATACGTCACCATGCACTGAGCGAGCGTCGCACTCTGCTGGAAGAATTATTAGACTGGACGCAGCCGGAGTCTAGTTTCCACTTATCCCCCGTATTAGCTTATTCTGACTGGTCCGAGTTGAAGGAAATCAGGGCAAAGGCTCGCGACATCAACAGCGAGGGAATCATGCTAAAACAAAAAAATAGCCTCTACCATACCGGCCGTAAGAAAGGTGACTGGTGGAAGTGGAAAGTTAATCCACTTACGATTGATGCCGTATTAATCTATGCGCAGAAGGGGTCTGGCCGTCGCAGCCGCTATTATACCGATTACACCTTTGGCATACGCGATGAAGATAAATTAGTCACTATAGCAAAGGCTTATTCAGGGCTTACTGATAAAGAAATATTGGAAGTAAACCGCTTTATCAATAAAAATTCATTAGAGAAATTTGGTCCGGTACGCACTGTGAAGCCGGAGCTGGTATTTGAAATCGGGTTTGAAGGTATCGGCCTGAGCAATCGGCACAAAGCAGGAGTAGCACTGCGATTCCCTCGCATCATGCGTTGGCGAAAGGATAAATCAGTAGACGAAATAGACACTTTAGAGCAAGTCAAAGCATTGATTCCCAAATGACTATAGCAGCATTTGAAGAGACCAACGGTTACCGTATTATACGGAAATGGATGGAAGATAAAAACATTCAACCTTTTGACTTTCAGAAGATGAGTTGGCTTCGTATCGAAGAGGAGTATTCGGGACTAGTACTTGCTCCGACTGGACTCGGTAAGACTTATTCGATATTTCTTGGAGTAGTTATCTACTTTCTCAATCATGCAGAACATTATCAGCCCGGACTAAAGTTAATCTGGATTACTCCACTACGTTCGCTGGCAGCCGATCTTGCACGAGCCATGGATGAGTCACTCAGAGAGATCGGGTTGGATTGGGAAGTCGGGGTCCGAAATGGCGATACTGATCCGGCTGTCAAGAAGCGACAGATCAAGCACTTACCTGATATACTCATAGTTACTCCCGAAAGTCTTCATCTGCTCCTTGCTCAGAAAGATTACCCTTCCTTTTTCAAATCACTATATTGTATAGCCGTGGATGAATGGCATGAACTACTGAGCACCAAAAGAGGTGTAATGACTGAGCTGGCTATTGCCCGAATCAGTGGAGTGCAACCCAAGACGAGAATCTGGGGCATCTCGGCTACTATTGGCAACATAGATCAGGCACTTACAGTATTGACATACAAGAAGAGAGGACGCAAGACTATCATACGAACCCGACACAAGAAAAAAACTGAAATCATCTCTGTAATTCCACAGGTTATTGAAGATCTACCCTGGACAGGTCACTTGGGTATCAAGATGGCTTCTGCGCTTATTCCGGTAATCGAACAGTCACGCTCTACCTTGATCTTTACCAATACCCGCAGTCAGGCAGAGATGTGGTATCAGATCTTGATCGATGTTTATCCCGACTTGGCAGGCCAGATAGCCATACATCACAGTTCGATTGATTTCCTACTTCGCACCTGGATAGAAGACAATCTTAGTAATGGAAAGCTGAAGGCGGTAGTGAGCACTTCTTCGCTGGACTTGGGGGTGGATTTCAAACCGGTTGATACTGTCATCCAGATCGGTTCTCCTAAAGGTGTCGCCCGGTTTCTACAGCGCGCGGGTCGCTCAGGTCACTCTCCATTCGAGACTTCAAAAATATACTTCGTACCTACGCACTCACTGGAGCTGATAGAATCGGCTGCATTGCAAGAGGCAGTGCGCACCAATACAGTGGAGAGTCGGATACCGATGATCATGACCTTTGATGTATTGGTACAGTTTATGGTTACACTGGCGCTTAGTGAAGGATTTAAAGAGAAAAATCTTTTCAAAGAAATTAAGAAAACGTATGCCTTCCAGTTTATAAATGAAGATGAATGGAAATGGTTACTAAACTTCATCACTCAGGGAGGCACTGCGCTAAAAAATTATACCGAGTTTCACCGCGTTGAAATTGTAAAAGGTATATATAAGGTGGTAAACCGACGAATAGCAATGTTGCATCGCATGAATATCGGCGCTATCGTAAGTGATGCTATGATCAAGGTGAAGTTTATGGGCGGCGGATATATAGGTATGGTAGAAGAATATTTTATCTCAAAGCTCAAGCCGGGTGACAGCTTTGTCCTCGCCGGCCGAGTGCTGGAATTCGCCATGATCAAAGAAATGACGGTACTCGTGAGAAAAAGTACCCGTAAGACAGCGATAGCGCCCAGCTATTTGGGAGGGCGCTTACCTCTCTCATCTAATCTGAGTTTCTTCCTTCGAAAAAAACTACACGATGCAATGCAACCCGGCGTGAGTGAAATCGAATTAAAGACATTGGCGCCATTACTGCACGCACAAGAGGAAACATCACACGTACCCAGACAAGATGAATTTTTGGTGGAGAAAATCGATACTAAAGACGGCTACCATTTATTTATGTACCCATTTGAAGGTAGACTTCTACATGAGGTAATCTCTGCACTGATCGCCTACCGCATCAGCCGAATCATACCTATGAGTTTCTCAATGGCGATGAATGATTATGGATTTGAGTTGCTTAGTGATCAGCCTATACCTGTTGATCAATCCAATATTAAACAAATACTATCGATTGACAATTTGATGGAGGACGTAATCTCGAGCATGAACAGTACCGAAATGGCTACCAGAAAATTTAGAGATATTGCAGTCATCAGTGGTCTTGTACTTCAAAATTATTTTAATAAGAAAAAAACTAACCGAAATCTACAGGCTTCAGCCGGGTTGATATTTAATGTATTGGAAACTTATGAACCGGAAAATTTACTTTTGAGACAGGCATATGATGAAGTCCTCGCGTACCAGATAGACGAACAGAGATTGCATGATGCCTTCCTTCGGATCAATAATGGTACGATTATTTTGGAGCACGCAAGAGCCTTCACCCCGCTGAGCTTTCCGATCAAGGTGGATAGTCTACGTCAGCATCTGACGAGCGAAAATCTGGAATCCAGAATCAATAAGCTCAAGCTGGATAATGATAAAGCATTGCATCGATGAAGACACTTGAACTGGAGCTGCAGGGTGAGGAGTTGATTCTGACTAACTATAGAGCGATATTCTGGCCCAAAGAGCGGACGCTTATCCTGGCAGATCTACATCTCGGCAAGACAGCTTATTTCAGAAGGCATGGCATAGCTATTCCCGCATCTGTTATGATGGCTGATCTGCAGAGATTGGATCATCTGATACATTATTTCTCTGCCGAAAGACTGATAATAGTCGGTGACATGTTTCATCATGGGCACAATTCAGATTTGGAGCTATTCAAAGAATGGCTGTTTGGGTTTCCTTATCTAGAGATCGATCTCATTGCCGGCAATCATGACCGACACATCCTTAAGCACCAAGCGGTGGAGTATGTGCATCGTTGGCATGATGAGTTAGACTTGACTCCATTTTTTTTTCAACATGAATATACTACTCTTAAAGCAGAAAGGTTCACATTTTCAGGACATTTGCATCCGGGGTTTATACTGGGTGGAAAGGGTCGTGGATATCTCAAGGCGGCTTGTTATCTGGTGCATGAGCAGCACCTCATATTGCCGGCCTTCAGTCTTTTCACCGGTCTATATACAGGATATGATGCCAAGCAATATAGAATCATACTTGCCACTGAAGAAAATTTATATGACCTATCGAATTGATGAGATTGGACTATATATAATAAGACAAAGAATTTTTAAATTGAGTTTTAGAAAATGAAAGTAAAACGATTATAAATAAGTACATTCATTAAAATAAAATTTATGGAAAACCCCTCAACAGTAGAAAATAACCCGACCGTCGATCCAAAAACCAGAAAGACCGTACAGTTTCCCTATTATTCCAAGGCCACACAGCTTTTATTTGGCGTGAGCTTATTCTTTTTTGTCCTATATGCGCTTGCAGATATTTTGATTCCCCTCTGTTTTGCCGGCCTAATTGCCATATTACTAAATCCCATTCAGTCCAAACTTCGGAGTTGGGGTGTACCTAAAGTAGTTTCCATCGCCATCTGTCTTCTGTTGGTCATAGCCGCTTTCGTTGGGATTATCGCATTTATATCAAGTCAGTTGGCGCACTTTGCCGATATGGGGCCTGAACTCAAAGAAAAGGCAATGTCACTGATTGAAAAGGTCCAACAGTGGATAGCACAAACTATGCACGTATCTATCGCAGCTCAGGAACAATATATGAAAAAGGTATTGGAGAGTGGAAGTCCGCTGTTGCGTAATTCATTATCTTCATTCTTTGGTATCCTAAGTGTATTATTTCTGGTTCCGGTGTATATATTTTTACTCCTATTTTACAAGCCCCTATTTTTAAATTTTTTCTACGAGACATTTGATGATAAGTATGGGAATAAGGTAGAGGAGATACTCAGAGAGACCAAAAGTGCTATTCAAAGCTATGTCAGCGGGCTTATGATAGAGCTGGTATGCGTTGCAGTACTTAATTCAGCAGTACTGCTGATCATTGGAGTACCCTATGCTATTCTGCTGGGGGTAATCGGTGCATTGCTCAATATCATCCCTTACATAGGAGGAATATTAGCAATTGCTATTCCCATAGTAGTCCAAACCATCACCGGTGAGGGTTGGAACACCCAATTATATATATTAGGTGGATATCTCGTGGTTCAGTTTATCGATAATTATCTCATTGTGCCCAAAGTGGTTGCAGGCAAAGTATCTATCAATGCATTTATATCTATCTTCAGTGTGTTACTGGGAGGTGCCTTATGGGGTGTTCCCGGCATGTTTTTGTCTGCACCTTTTGTAGCAATACTTAAGATTATCAGTGACCGTGTGCCGGGCATGAAACCCTGGGGAAAGTTATTTGGCAATAAAGTGCCCCGCGAGAGCGCGATAGAGAGAAAAAAGAAAAAAGCAAGAAAATTGGGTGAAACCCCTGAGAATGAGACTCAGAAGGATAGTGAAGAAACTACCTCAGCCTGGACAGAATACAACCAGGCCACTTCAGAGGAAGCAGAAGATACAGATTCACATACCTGACCAAAGGCGCTCTATTTGAGGCTGTTACTTATCTGAGTATGTCCAATGAACAACCAAATATTTTCTTTGCAGAACCAATAAAAATCATACCTTTGCACGGATTTTTAGAAAATTTATATAAATAATATAGTTCAATTTATAGATGGGAATTATAACTAGTATTAGAAAGCGAGGTGGAATAATGGTCACCTTAGTTGGATTGGGTGTTTTTGGATTCATCGTAATGGATGTCGTGAATAATCGCAACATGATGGGACAAAATACCACTGTAGGTAAAGTCAATGGAAAATCTCTGGAAATCAACCAGATGAGGTACATGGAAGACGTCATGTATCAAGGCTCGAATGCGGATGAATTTAGCAAAAAAGATTATGTTTGGAATAACTTTATAGAGTCTAGTATTGCTGATAATATCACTGAGAATGTAGGACTTGACGTAGGCAAAAATGAATTGCTTTCACTTGAATTTGGACCGAATTACAGTGGGTTAATCATCAGTAGGTTTGGGAATCCACAGACGGGTGAGCCCAATGTCTCTCAGCTCAATCAGATTCGTCAGGCGATTAAAGAGAATAAATTACCTGCTGAACTTATATCCTTCTGGTCTCTTCAGGAAAAGGAAATAATTAAAGACCGGATCATAGAAAAATTAGGAAATTTGGTTGGTAAGGCAATGTACGTGCCTACTTGGCAGACTCGTATGATGGTCGACCAGCAACTTATGAAGACAACAGCCCTGGTAGTCAAGATTCCTTACACTACCGTGCCGGACAATGAAGTCACACTGACTGATGCGGATTATCAAAAGTTCCTGGACGGCCGCAAGGGTTCCTTTGACAATGAAAAAGAAACTCGCTCACTGGATTATATTATTATCGATGCAGCACCTACTGCTGCAGATTCAGCTCAGATCAGCCAACTAATTGCTAATAAAGCACAGGCATTCCGAACTGCTAACAATGATTCTACGTATGTCGAGGCTAATGGCGGCAAGTTTACTGACACATATGCCAAAGCAGAAACCTTCAATGAGAAGGTGCGTGCTCAGTTGATCAGTCTGGCACCTGGAGAGGTATATGGCCCATATGAAGAAGCCGGATACTTTAAGCTGGCAAAAATGATTTCCAAAAGAACAGTTGCTGACTCTGTCAAATCAAGACACATATTAATTCCAGCTCAGGATGAAGCCGGTATGGCTGAAGCCAATCGTAAAATAGATAGCATCAAAGTAGCCATCGAATCCGGAAAAACTAAGTTTGAAGATGCTGCAAAAGCAATGAGTCAGGATCAGGGTAGCGCCATGAAAGGTGGCGAGCTCGGATTTGCAGGTCAGGGACAGATGGTGAAGCCCTTTAATGACGCCATCTTCTTTAAACTAGACAAGGGTCAAATGAAGAAAGTAACTACCCAGTTTGGCGTTCACTTAGTTCAGGTACTCGATAAGAAAACCATTGGTAATGGTCTAGGATACAAACTCGAATATATATCTGAACGAATCATACCGAGTGAGACTACACAATTGGCTGCAAAAGAGAAAGCAGAGAAAATACTACAGACTATCAACACTACAGCCGATATGGAACGAAAATTCAAGAGTGGCCAGGAAGTGAAAATGGAAGAACCGGTGCAGGTCTCATCTGACGTTGCTACCTTTCCGGGTGCAGGTCAGACCCAAGGTGCAAGAGATATCGTAAAATGGTTGTTTAAAGATGACACCAAGGTAGGCTCAGTGTCAAAAAATGTCTTTCCTATACAGAATCAGGGTGATTACTTCCCCACAAAATATATCATAGCCGGCCTGAAGGCTATATTACCAAAAGGACCACCTACTCTTGATATGGTTCGCGATGTCATCAAGCCTGCCGTAATAGCTCACAAAAAAGGTGAAATGCTATTGGCTAAATTTAAAAAGGGTAATTCTCTGGAAGAAGTGGCAGCTAATTATAACGTCAAGGTGGATACAATCAGAAGTATTACTGCCGGATCACCTTTCATACAAGGTCTGGGTAATGAGCCAAAATTTGGCGCAGTGATGACAGTATCTCCGCTTAATAAAATGACCAGTCCTATAGTCGGAAATGGCGCTCTGCTGATCGGTATGCCTATCAAAAGAGAGTCAGATCAACAGCGACCTACTGATGAACAGTCCAAATCATTCTACAATAATATGGGTCGCAATCAAGTAGTGGAAAATGTCAAACAATCACTTATAAAGGGATTGAAAATAGAAGACAACCGTCTCGATTTTTATTAATAAAATCACTGAATTTAAAGATTCAAAAGGTGTGTATGCGTAATACACACCTTTTTTTTATATAATTTGTAATATTGTAGTCACAAAATAAATGATGTCAAAGGGCAATTTGGATTCATCTGAAAAGGTTATTAGTTGATGCGTAAAGTTCAGATTTATCTTGCCTTACTATTACTATTGAGCCTAATAGCCGGTTGTAAAAACACAAATGTGGTGTACATTCGTGATCAAGCAAATAAAGTGATCGAAGAGTACGAGATTAATAAAAAATCTAATCTCAAATCAGGTTATTATAAGCGCTTTGATTCCTCTGGACGATTGCTAGAAGAAGCTCACTATGATGGAGGGAAGTTGAACGGCGAAAGGAAGCTTTTTCAGGCTTCAGGTAAACCTGATGTGATCGAACATTACCTCTCAGGTGCATACAATGGTACATTCAACTCTTTCTATCCGAATGGAAAGCTAAATGTAGAGGGTGTTTATCTTAACGGTGAGATGGATGGCATCTGGAAGCGCTACTACGACACCGGCGAACTAATGGAAACTACTCCTTTTAAATCAAATGAAGAAAATGGACCATTTCAAGAATTTTTTAAAAATGGAAAATTAAAAACTGAAGGCGTATATCAAAATGGTCCTAAAGAACAAGGGGAGCTGAAAATGTACAACGAAGACGGTGAATTAGTCAAGAAAATGCAGTGTGATAATGGCGAATGCCATACCACTTGGGAGAAAAAATAAACTATGAAGACATCCTTACCTTATTGCCTCTCTCTTATTTTCCTAACCCAGTGGGTTATTTTCATAACTCCGGTAAGTCTATCAGCACAGATCGATCAAAATAAGATCATGCCATTCCTAAATCAAGTATCCAGTGGGCGCACTGCCGCTCATGGTGGCTATGCAATAGCAGACATTTCTACCGATATCAATCATGCCTGGTTCAATCCAGCTATGTACCAGCCTGACGGCGGCTGGCATATATCACTCAATAATCAGTTTCATCTGCTAAAATCAAATGCGGGAAATATCTTCACAGGGACAGAGTTGAGACAGTCGGGTATAACCGTATATGGAGGTATAGTGTATTTTACCTCAGGAGATATCCCTGGATATGATGAGAATGGAGAACAGATGGGAACATTCAGTGCCGATGATATTAGTATCGTAGCCGGTGCATCGAAGCAGTTGTATGAAAATATGCGTGTCGGAGCCAATCTCAAATTCGTCACTTCATCTTACGAATCTTATCACAGCACAGCAGTTGCACTGGATCTTGCTGCCGCCTACCATATACCTGAGTCACCGGCGACCTTTGGATTTGCAGCACGAAATATCGGAACTCAGTTGACCGCTTACTCACAGAACAAAGAGCCACTTCCTTTAAATATTGAGGCGTCAGCTTCTATCAGACTGCGACATTTACCACTACGTATTGGCTTGGTAGCACATCACCTCCAGCGCTGGAATCTGCTGTATGACAATCCGAATAATTTGGAACAATCGTTTTCATTTGACGATCCCTTCTCAGAACCCACTGTTAAAAAATATGGCTTCGTGGACAATGTCTTCCGGCATTTGGTACTGCAAACAGAACTGATGATTGGAAAAAAAGAAGGCTTCAAAATCAGGCTGGGTTATAATCATTTTCGCAAGCGAGAACTTAGTGTTAACAATCTTCGGAGCTTGTCGGGTTTCTCAGGTGGTATCGGACTGCGCATCAGCAAATTCACACTGGATTACGGCCTTGCTATTTATCACTTAGCTGGAAAAACACATACACTTACGCTCACTACTGATCTGCACGCTTGGGGAAAGAAAACACTCTGAGATTCATTTATATTGCTATCACAGTTATCTAAACTATTTTTATCAATTGTTTGGCGATTCCTAATTGGAAAATTTATACGATTGATGTGAGTTTGCACTTTAAATATCTTGCTTACTTATATAGGAATTCAAATTTTTTATTTTGAAAAAACCTTCCCAAATTAATTCATCAGGTAATTAAATTTAAAGCATCACTGTTTTAAAGTTGAAGTGTTTGGGCAAAATTTCAATGTCAAATAAATCTGAGTGAATTAATTCACCATCTATCTGGGCGGGACAGATCCCATCACATTGTATTTTGATACTTTGCAAGGTATGATGTGCGGTAATATCTAAAGTAAGATGCCGGCCTTTCTCGATCTTGGGAAGATAGAATAATCGCTTCATTGGAGATAGTGGATCTACCAGAATCAGATCCAATAACCCATCATCTATTTCAGCTAACGGAGAGATGTGAAATCCACCGCCCGTACGTGATGAGTTGCCTATAAAAAGTAGTAAGTATTTTTGATCTATCTTAATGTGATTAAATGATAGTGAAAATTTTCGCTCGCGAAAAGTAAATATGTTCTGAATCACTGCAATTAAATAGCCGAGATGTCCTCCAAAATAACGAATTGAATTGATCGATTTCAGCACTTCACCATCGAACCCTATTCCCACTCCATTGAGAAACAAACGGCCATTGCAGCGACCTGCATCCACTGAAAAAGATTTACTTTCTAATAACTCTACCAGAAAATCCTCGGTAGCGATATTTCTATTTATCTTCCAGGATAAATCATTTCCGGTACCTCCGCTAAACATTACAAGCGGTAATTTTATCTCAGGATATTTATTTATGAAATAATTCAAAGTACCATCACCACCAAAGATCCAGATTTCACTAAATTCATCCGATTCTTCCGGCCAATTGTCCAAAATCCAAACGTGATTTATTTCCAGTGCAGTTAGACGTGCACTGACCTTACGGGCTAAGGTGATTGCCTTGCCTCCGCCGGCAATTGAGTTGATAAACAGACCGATTGACTTTTGTCGCATTCGCTGATAAAAATACCAATTATTCTTGCTTCATCACCAGCAATAATTTTTCAAATGATATAAAGAGATTTGTAGTTTTAAATACTTGCCCACACAAATGTGTAAATTATTAATCCGCATAAAAAGTCAAAGTTTATCAATCTCGAACTTTGTTTATTTTAATAAAATGAAGCAAAGTTCCTTGATAGAGTCTTATCGTCGGGAGTAATTTGGAGATTCTTTCGTAATATTGATATTGTGCGGATGGCTCTCTGTCACACCAGCACTGGTAATGCGAATAAAGCGTGCTTCTTTGAGTGCTGCGATATTGGCAGCTCCACAATATCCCATACCTGCTTTCAAGCCACCGATGTATTGATAGATTACCTCTGAGAGTTGGCCTTTGACAGGCACCATCCCTTCAATTCCCTCCGGAACTAATTTTTTGATATCATCTTCCGCATCTTGAAAATACCTGTCCTTAGAACCCTGCTGCATCGCAGACATAGAACCCATTCCCCTGTATGTTTTGAATTTGCGACCATCTAAGATAATTGTCTCGCCGGGCGACTCCTCTACCCCAGCAAATAGTGATCCCGCCATGATACAATCAGCCCCTGCTGCGATGGCCTTGACTATATCCCCCGTAAAACGAATGCCCCCATCGCCAATAATCGGGATGCCGGACCCTTTCAGTGCCTGGGCAGTATCATAAATAGCAGTCAACTGTGGAACACCCACACCGGCTATAATCCGAGTGGTACAAATACTTCCCGGGCCGATACCTGTCTTGATTCCATTTACGCCTGCCTTAGCCAGTGCTTTGGCGCCACTTCCAGTAGCTACATTTCCGCCGATGATCTGTAAGTTCGGAAAAGTTGACTTTACTTTACGCACCATATCCAGTACACCTTGTGCATGCCCATGAGCAGTATCTATGATGACTACATCCACATCCATACTGACCAGTGCGGATACACGCTCCAATGTATCAGAGGTGACACCCACAGCAGCACCCACCATGAGTCGTCCGAACTGATCCTTGCTTGAATCCGGAAAATCCTTGACCTTCATGATGTCGCGATAGGTGATCAATCCGATCAGTTTGCCGTCAGAATCAACTACGGGTAATTTTTCTATTTTATGTTTCTGTAGTATCTCTCGTGCTTGCTCTAATGTAGTACCTGACGGAGCAACTATGAGCCGAGTGCTAGTCATTAATTCTCGTACCGGTCGCTCTGGTGAAGTTTCGAAGCGCAGATCACGGTTGGTCAGTATGCCCTTCAGTCGATTGTCGCGATCGATGATGGGAATGCCGCCGATCTTATTTGATTCCATGAGCGCGAAAGCATCTTTCACAAGTGCATTTTCTGACAGAGTGATGGGATCTATGATCATTCCACTCTCAGAGCGCTTCACACTGCGTACATGCGCAGCCTGCTGGTCGATAGACATATTCTTATGAATAATCCCTATACCACCCTGGCGTGCCAGTGCTATGGCCAGTTCCTTTTCAGTAACCGTATCCATGGCAGCCGAGATAATGGGGATATTGATCGATAGCGTCTCTGTCAATCTAGTTCGAATGTCAACATCTCTTGGTAAAACTTCTGAATGTGCGGGGAGCAATAGAACGTCATCGAAAGTGAGGCCGTTTTTATTGAATTTATCGTCAGAAGTGCTGTTTATACTTTCCATGTGCGAAGATAAACCATTTCATAACTTTGCTAAAAAATTATTCTTCCCATGGAAGATTTATACACAGATACTTATTTTATGCGAATGGCGCTCCGAGAGGCTCAGCTCGCTTATGAAAAAGATGAAGTCCCTATAGGTGCGCTCGTAGTGGCGCGCAATCAGATCATCAGTCGGGCACACAATCAAGTAGAGATGCTGCATGATGTGACTGCTCATGCTGAGATACTCGCTATCACCGCAGCCTCTCAGGACTATGGCTCCAAGTATCTGACAGACTGCACTCTGTACGTCACAATAGAGCCCTGCTGCATGTGTGCGGGAGCCTTACGCTGGGCACAGTTCGAGCGTGTAGTCTATGGGGCAGATGATGAAAAATATGGATTTATGAGGTACGGAAAGGAAATGCTGCACCCGGCGACCAAACTGGCAATGGGTGTCTGCGAAGTCGAAGCCAGAGAACTAATTCAGCGATTTTTTGCTGAAAAGAGAGCGCTAAAGCAGCTCTAGCTTAGATTTTATGCCTTCTTATCACTTAGACCGAAGGCTTGTGACCCTTTACCATCGCATTTGATTTGGAAGCAGGAAAAAGTTTGCTCATATTTGTCCCCCGCTCTGTAAAGTGAATTTCACAAAGAATTCACTGAAACCCACTTTACCTAGCTCAGAGAGAACTAAAATTGTTATTTTTGGAAAATGACCAATGATCATGTATCAGTGTGGAATGAGTGTCTCGATCTCATTAAAAAACAGGTAACCCCGCAGGGGTTTACAACCTGGTTTGAGCCTATCAAGGCCGTCAATCTCAAGGAGCAGATCATCACCATCCAAGTACCCAATCAGTACAGCTATGAAATGCTCGAAGAGCAGTATATCAATGTCTTGCGCAAGGCCATCAAAACGGTGATCGGGCCAAAAGCAAAGCTTGAATACGAAATCCCTATGGATAATAGCTCAGGTCAAGATGAAAAAAATTCGTTTGATCGAAATGCTTTTGATGCAGGAAAGATCAAGAATCCCTTCGTCATACCGGGGATTAAGAAGATTCCTTTTGAGTCAGAACTCAATCCAAGATATACCTTTGACAATTTCGTACAGGGCAATTACAATAGACTTGCTCGCTCAGCCGGGCAGACTATAGCACAGAAACCAGGGACGAGTGCCTTCAACCCACTCTTCATCTATGGAAATTCTGCACTGGGAAAAACACACCTCGCACACGCCATCGGCAATGCCATACTGGAAAAATCTCCGAATAACCGGGTCAAATACATCAGTTGTGAAAAGTTTACCAATCAGGTCGTAACGGCTATCAAGAACAAAAATCTGGGTGACTTCTCACTATTCTACCAGTCACTAGATACATTGATACTGGATGATATCCAGTTTCTCGCCGGCAAAGAAAAGACCCAGGAGGTGTTCTTTTACATCTTCAATGAACTTCATCAGGCCAATAAACAACTGGTCATGACCTGCGACCGACTTCCTAAGGATCTGGCGGGTATGGAAGAAAGATTGATCTCCCGCTTCAAGTGGGGGCTTACTGCCGCTTTCGAGCATCCCGATATGGAGACTCGAAAAGCCATACTACAGCAAAAAATCAAACATGCCGGCGTGGTCATACCCGAAAATGTCCAGGATTATATCTGCTACAACTTAAAAAACAACATCCGCGAACTGGAGGGAATGCTCATCTCACTGGTCGCACACTCCTCTCTGAAAGGAATTGATATCGATCTAGAGCTTGCAAAAGAAGTCATCCAGCACTTCGTAAATGAAACGAACAAAGAGATCAGTGTTGAAAATATCCAGGAGCTGGTAGCTGACCATTTCAAGGTCGGCAAGGACAAGCTCAATAGCAACAGTCGTAAGCGTGAGATTGTGATCGCGCGTCAGATCTCCATGTTTCTCTGTATCACGTTCACCAAGCTCTCACTCAAAATGATCGGTGAAAAATTCGGCGGTAAAGATCACAGTACGGTCATCTACTCACGGAAGGCAGTCCAAGATATGATGGACACCGATAAGGTGATCAAAGCTACTGTGGAAGAGCTCGAAAAGAAAATCAAAATGAGTCTGGCGGGAGCTTGATTGTGAATCGTGAATAGTTAATGGTAAATTATAAATGGGTCGTTGCGCT
>DAOLZQ010000019.1:0-46352 GCA_035426385.1 Saprospiraceae bacterium | reverse complement strand
CTTGCCTCGAGCCGGCAGGGCTTTTACTTTTTTTCAGTCGCCAAAAAAAGTAAACATGACCGAACGCAGTCTTGCTTGCAGGGACGAAGATGGGTTGCCATCTTCGGTGATGGAACTGACCGCCTTTGCGTCCAACCTCCTAGAATAATCTAATCGTAAAATAAACCTTTGGTGAGCTATTTTAAAAGCCATACTATTTCTGCAGCATACTAACGATTCTTACAAATATTAGTCTAAGGGCTATCGCCTTCGCGCCCCTGCACGCTGTCGCTACAGCCCTACGGGTTCAGGCGCTCACGCTGCGGACTATCGCTGGGTAACGCACGGTACATATTATACACATGGTAATTAATTCGCTCAATTATTTTCAATTAGTAATTAAAAATTAACACCGCTTGTCAAAAGCTTAATTTATCTACAGTATCGCGTTTAATCTTGGTGGTTTAGCCCTGAAAGGGCGATATACCTCAGCGAGGGGCAAAGCCCCTTGAAAATGCCCCAATAAAAAAGGCCAGCCCTGAAGGGGCGATATATCATATCGAGGTTGCATCGCTCCTCGCGCACAATAAGAATGCGAATACGACAACTTCAACCATTAACCATTAATAATTAATAATTAAAAATTAACCGCCTACCTTCTTCTCCTTCCATAACTTCTGCGATTAGGCCCCGTAGGTGCAAGTTTTTGAATACCTCTTGGAGCTTCTACCATTTCATACTGTACATGATACGGATGTTCCTTTTCGATAGTGATCAGGTTGCCGGTCAGCCTCTGAATATCTCTCACAAATGGTACTTCTTCATCATCACACATGGATAGTGCAATTCCTGAAGCACCAGCTCTGCCTGTTCGACCGATTCTGTGAACATAAGTTTCAGCAATGTTTGGAATTTCAAAATTAATCACGTGCGTGAGGTTATCGATATCGATTCCTCTGGCTGCAATATCGGTAGCTACGAGGACTCTCGTGGTTCGTGCCTTAAAATTGCTCAGCGCTTTTTGTCTGGCTACTTGTGATTTATTCCCATGTATAGCTTCAGCAGTAATACCGGACATCTTCAGTTTTTTCACCACTTTATCCGCTCCGTGTTTAGTACGCGTAAAGACAAGTGCTGTTTCGATATGTCCATCATCCAGCAAGTGATTGAGTAGAGCTTGTTTGTCGTGTTTGGATACCAAATACATAGTCTGTACAACTGTATCAGCAGTAGATGATGCCGGTGTAACTTCTACGAAGACCGGTTTGTGCAGCATCTTATCCGCTAGAGATTGTATTTCTGATGGCATAGTAGCTGAGAACAGACAAGTTTGTTTCTGCTCCGGTAATTGGGCGATAATGCGTTTTACGTCGTGTATAAAACCCATATCAAGCATACGGTCAGCTTCATCAAGTACAAAATACTGAATATCCTGTAGACGGACGAATCCTTGTTGCATCAGATCGAGTAATCTACCGGGTGTAGCTACCAGGATATCGATTCCCTGACGAAGGCTATTGACTTGTGAGGATTGATTTACTCCACCGAAGACCACTGCACTCTTGAGTGATAAGTGCCTGCCGTAGTTACGGAAGCTATCGTGTACTTGGATGGCCAACTCACGTGTGGGAGTTAGCACAAGTGTTTTGATAGTAATTCTTGCAGGTTTTGAACCTGTCGGAGTGCGGTTTCTGCTTTCATGCATTAGTTGTAGTAGAGGCAGCGCAAACGCGGCAGTTTTGCCGGTTCCTGTCTGTGCACATCCCAATATATCTCTTTGTTGAAGCATAGATGGAATGGCTTGTGCCTGTATAGGCGTGGGTTCTGTATAACCCTCTTGTTCGAGCGCTTTCAATAAAGGCTCAATTAAATTTAATTCTTTAAATGACAATGTAAATTTGAATTTTTGTGAATATGTGTATTACACGAAGTTTACTGTAAATACGATGAATTGATCTGGTGGTGATTTATCAATAATGGTGCAAATATACATATAAAGCACATTATGTCGGAAAAAAGTTCAAAGATGAATAAATATGTTATTGGAAGTTCTCAATTCTTTTGAACGCCCACTGCGATTGGAATGCTCAATTATGTTACTTTGCAGTAAGAATGTTAAAATGAATATCAAATGAAGTCCCTTGCCAGTGATAATTATGCCGGGGTAATACCTGAGGTATTATCTGCCCTGAGTGCCGTGAATAATGGGCATGAATCTTCTTATGGTTCTGATTCTTATACGACGCGGGTAGGTGAACTATTTAATAATCTGTTTGAAAAAGAAGTACGAACCCTATTTGCTTTTAATGGTACAGGAGCTAACTTATTGGGTCTTAGTAGTGTGCTACAGCCATACCAATCGATTCTTTGCACTCACATGGCTCACTTGAATGTAGATGAATCAACTGCTCCGGAATTAATGACCGGGTGTCGCATAAGACCTTTGGAAACGGATATCCACGGCAAATTGACTCCTGAGGCGATCAGAGATCAATGCATCCGTAAGGGGGACGTACACTTCGCTCAGCCCGCCGCAGTCACCATCACTCAGTCCACAGAATACGGTACCCTTTATACACTGGATGAAATTTCTGCCATTCGAGAGGTATGTAATGAGTTTGGACTATTGCTTCATTTGGATGGCGCACGTATTCTAAATGCGTTGGTTGCTATGGATTGCTCAGCTCGGGAAATGCTCACTGCTACCGGTGTGGATGTAATGACTTTTGGTATTACTAAGGCTGGTACCATAGGAGCTGAAGCAGTAGTTTATATCAATGACAAAGTAGGGGAGAGCGCCGGATTTTTTCAAAAGCGCAATGCTCAACTGGCTTCTAAAGCCCG
This sequence comes from Saprospiraceae bacterium, assembly GCA_035426385.1. Lineage (GTDB taxonomy): Bacteria > Bacteroidota > Bacteroidia > Chitinophagales > Saprospiraceae > Parvibacillus. Next base: position 43,529 of record DAOLZQ010000019.1, on the reverse strand, counting down.
ATATATTGCTGCGCAATTCATGGGGATGATGGAACATGATGTTTGGAGGAATTATGCGCTGCACGCAAATGATATGGCCCAGAAACTAAGAGTAGGTCTTCACCAGTTTGACGAGATCACCATAACCATGCCGGTCGAAGCTAATGCGGTCTTTGCCATCATGCCGACTGATTGGATAAAACCATTGCAAAACATAATTCCGTTTTATATTTGGAATGAAAAGAGAAATGAAGTTCGCCTGATGTGCTCCTGGGACACCACAGCATCAGATATAAATCTGCTGGTCGAAGGAATCAAAAAAATGAAGGCAGGGTAGCTTTTAAATATATATTGCCAAAGAGATTTATTATTTCTATTTCCTCAGAAATTATGATATTAAAATAGTATTAGTATTATATTAGGTTATAATTATTTAGTTACTTCAATAAAATTTCCATTTTTATCAATATAAAATTCACTTCCATATTGCCTTGCTATCATACTATTATTAGAATCATAGAAGACAGTATCATACATAGGAGACTTAATAGTCATACCCCAACCATTAGATATCCCATATTTAGTACCTTCTTCAAAGATATGAATTGACTTGGTTCTATTATACGCAAAGATTCCAAGAAATATGAAGAGAATGAACACTCCACCACCAATAACTAATTCTTTATATTTCTTGATTTTATGGATTAAATCAAAGTTTAGATTAATTTCAGAAAGCTTAATTGACTTTTTGACTTTCGCAGGTTGAGAACCAATTAAGACAGTATCCAGTGCTCGCTTTTTTCCTTCGAACTGGCTCAGAATTTCATCACAATTTGTAAATCTATTTCTTCTATCTTTTTGTAAACATTTAATAATAATATCCTGAAAGGGTTGTGGAATATTGCTAACTTCCGGAGAAATTTCACCTCTGACAATATTTTCGATTACTGTAAGTCGGCTAAGTTCCGAGTTGCCATGTTCAGCTAGTGATCCAAATGGTTTTTTGTTCGCAAACATTTCAAATAATATGACCCCTAGGGACCATATATCTGTATTAAACCCAACTTCTTCACCTCGTAGTTGCTCTGGCGATGCATAGTCTATTGTCCCTCCCGCCAAGGAAGAAGTATATGCTGTGTTATTAAAATTAACCACCTTACTAATGCCAAAATCAGAAATTTTAACGAAAAGCTCACCCCGTGGATCTATATGACACAGAATATTGCTTGGTTTTATATCTCTGTGGATTACTTTATTTTTATGCAGGTGGTTGATCCCATTTAGCAGTTTAATAAAGATATTGCTTATTTCCTCAACCTTTAATTTTTTCGAATCCATTAGATCCTTAAGGTTGCCTTTGTCATAATACTGCATGATACCATAGTTGTACAAACCTAGATTTGTCTGAAACTCATATACGGCATCATAATTTGCTAAAGCCTGGTGAATAGGGACTTTATTTCTAGTATTAAATTCATTTATAAGGGAGATTTTTTTTCCTTCGTGATGTCTGACTTTTGATATTTTTACTGCTATCCAGGTGCCCAGAATATTATCATACGCCTTATAAACTGTTCCAAAGCTGCCCTCACCTAAGGGGTGGACAAAATCTATCTCATATCTGCTGTTAAATTCCTCTTGTGTCATTCTAAATCTTTAAATGAGTATTATTTAATACTTTTTACCAAATTCTTATAAGACAGACGTCATTTGAAAGTCTAGAGATCATGTTGGGTCTACTTTCTTTACTAAGGTTATTAGGCCTTGATATGGTTAACTTTGAATTATAATCTTTCACGAATTTGCTTATCAAACTTGACTTAATAATATAAGTAACGACATCAGACAGCCTATTTCCTTTATTAAATCCTTCAACAACTATTCCAATTACATTGCCATTCTTGTCAAATACAGGGCCGCCCGAGTTGCCATGGTCCGCTGTTAAGGTGGTCTGATAATGTGACTTTCTACCTTTATTGCCGGATTTTGCGCTTATAACACCATTTATATATTTTATTTCTTTGCCCATTTCATTAGATCGCGGATATCCTAAAGCAAAGATATCTGTACCCACAGGTACTTCACCCGACAAAACTGAAAAAGATGCATTTCCAAATTTAGTAAAATCATCTGTAACGACACGCAATAGTGCGATATCATTTTCTTCATCTGTTTCCAGGACTTTTGCCGGATAAGTCTTGATCTTGCCATTCCACTTGAATTCCAGTTCAATGTAACTAGCGTTCCTGATTACATGATTGTTTGTCAATATATAACCCCTATTATCTACTATGAATCCTGTACCTGATGAGACAGCGTTTTCTGTTGAAGCCACTTCACGTAAATCACGGGTTATTTCGTCTGTGCCAATTAATGAGAATTTATCTATTAAAAATGATTTTGTCTTTGAGTCTGAGTAAATCCCAAATGTACTAAGACGATTATCTTCCTCGATCTTGGTCTTATATACAACCTTTTCATTTATGGTGAATTCAATATCATCGTTATTCTTAAAGATTTCTAATTTATTATTCTTGGGATTGATGGTACTACTAGCTACATTATCAGCTTCCGTAAATATTTCACCTTTATTGTAATGGATAATTGAGAAATATCCATTTGGATTAATATAAAATATTGAATATTTATTTTCATTTACGTGATTGTATATTATCCCATATGACCCATTTTTATCTCCTGAATAATCAGTAAAATTAATTGTTATGTTAAAAGTTGTATAATCAGAACCTAAACGAAAAATATGCGTGAATGGCTCTCTTCCTGATATTTGAACCTTATAGCCTCTCTGAGTTATAAAGGTACCTTTGTTTTGATTTTCATCTTCATTCCAGAATTTTTCATAATCGTTATTTTGGAAAGTTTCATTATATACAGAATAATATGCATCATCTCTGAATTTGAATACTTTAGGATATTTTGTACCATCTTCATAGTATATCTTACTCTCGGAAACAGTACCATCTTCATTATAATCTATAGTAAACAGTAAATCTGTATCACTGTACCTAGAGATATAACTTTTTATATTTCCGTTTTTATACCAAGTTTTAGTATATAACATTTTGCCATCTAAGGTGTAAAGCTTCTTCTTCTGCATGACTCCATTTTTATAATAGAAGATGCGCTTACCCCAATAAACAGATTTAGTGTCATCACTTTTGTTAATTTCTAGAGCACCATCAGCCATTGCCATTCCTTTTCCGGAAGAATAGTAATCTTTAATTGCTCCATGCACTTTCCCCTTTGAATCATAATTTATGATCTTATAATAAAAAGAATTGTCTTTGCTGGTTTCCCTACCTTCTTCATTATAATAAAAGAGTTGTTTTGATTGGCTGACTCCCATTTGGAAGCTTAGGAGTAATAATGTAAAGAGTGTGATAATATCTTTCATGCGATATGTGTTTATATTTGAATAAAAATTAAAGAGCTATTATCTATACTATGCTTAGCTCTTTCCAATTCTAATTGTTTGATTCTGTTGTGATATTCGGGTGCTGAAGAAGCAATATATTCATTAAATTCCTGATTTGTAAAATTTTCTATAACTCCATCAGAACACAGTACAAATACATCATTTTTTTCTATCCCATAGAAGGAATTTATTTCTATAAAATTTTGATCATAGTGAGTATCTGAAGTGATTGCCTTTGTAATTCTATTTTTCAATGGATGGCTTTTCATTTGATTTTCGGTTTCAATAACACCACATTCGAAAAGATCCTGAACGACAGAATGATCTCTCGTGCTATAAAATATATTATTGCTCCAAAAATATAATTTACTGTCACCTATATGTGTGAAATAAGCTATAGTTCCTTTTAAATATAACGTGACTAATGTAGTACCGGATTTGAAATCTATGAAATTACCCAATTCTGTGATTCCTTCGTGAATGAAATTTTTAAAGGAGATTTCACTGAAAGGTTTTGGATATTCATCATACATTTTTTTTAACTTCGATACCAAAAAAGTACTGGCAAATTTTCCTTCACTACTTCCTATTCCATCACATACCACAAAGAAATTAAAATCATCTGAGACATATAAAGAATCTTCTTGAACTTCCCGTTCACCTAAATATTGAAAATAATCAACAATCAATGATACTTATTTTTGTTCAAATTTGTAAATAAATTTTCCCATTTTTATTTGATCATTATCTAGAAGATAAACCTCTTCATCTTTAAGAAGTTTTTCTCCATTTAGCACAGTCCCGTTTAGACTACCTGTATCTTTAAGTGTATAGTTAATCTTATCAGTGAATTTATCTCTAACTATTTTGATTTCACATTGTATTCTTGACATAGTACTGTCTTCTGTGTTGATTGATATTCGGGACTTTCCTGGTATATTTTCTTCAAAGCCACGACCAATAATAGTATTATTATCTTTTAGGTCATAGTGAGTAATCAGTGATATTGTACTTCCTTGTAAGATTAATTTTCCCGGAGTAGATTCTTCTTTTACTTTTTCTATCAGATTAATTAAATTTTTAGAACTATTTGCCGGGATAAAGGAAAATATTTGTCCACATTTGAGATTAGTACATTCTATTTTAGTTTCAGAACCACTCAGTTTTATGACTTCTGATAAATTTATAGCAGTATTACAAAAGGGACAATTAGTAGTCATTAGGAATTGAACTGAAACTGTAAAGAATCTTTAATGATCTCCTATGTATGAATCCATATGACTATGATCATTATAATTGTCATATTCACTATGAGAATCCGCTAAGGGATGTGAATTTTGATCTATATCTTCATTTAATCCATCATTATAATGATGTGTTTCTTCATAACTGTCATCATCAGGTGTGCCGTTGTGGTTGTGCTGTTCTACATTATCTGATTCATAATTTGAAGCTATATCAGAATCATCCACTATAACAGTCTCTGGCACTACAAAATCATCTTGGATATGAAAAGTATCAGGACCATGTTCGAAGGAATTATTATCACCTTCGAATACGACATACTCATCTTGTTGACCTTCAGGAATATCATTGTCAACATGAGTATAACCGTGATCATTGTGCACATCAAGAGTGATATGATGATCTGTTCCTTGATGAACCAGATATGAATGGTCATAATCCATTTTATCTTCTATAGAGGAATAATATTCTTGTTTTTGGGAATCATTCATACTATCCCACTCCTCTTTGTAATATGTATTATAAAATTTACCATGATATTCGAAAACTCCACCTTGACCAAGTAATTCTCTTTGAGAATGAAATGCCTCTCCAAAGCTGAGAGAATCATCGGGATGACCGCATTCCATGTGTGAATTTACAATGATATCAGGCAGTCCATTGGTTTCAGAGGGAAGAACGGCGACATTTTGGATTCCAGGTATAAATTTATCTACTTCTGCTGCAGAAACGAATCCTATCAATCCTCCTGACGCTAAGAGTGCAGGTGCTAGAACGACCCTTTTGGTATACCAAGGTTTATTGGGGTTTTCTTTTACGTTAAAAGCTAAATCACCGTCTAGCTTGCCGTTAAAAATACTGGTTTCATTTTGTGATGCTTCTTTGTTCATTTTGAAGGTTTTTTATTTGGTTCAAAAATACATAGTTAATATCTTATATACCTATCTATTGTATGAAATGCTCTTTTTATTGTATGTACCACATTATGGATTAGTTACATATATAGCATTACACCCGGGTTTTACGCAACTTGACTTGCCTTTCCAATATGTATAGCTGGAATTTATCATTGAGTTTCCACATTTAGGACAGACTAGAACTTCTTCATAATCTAACTTAAGTTTGTCTAATTTTTCTACTTTCTTGCTTTGTGAATCTGAGAAAAGTGAAGAGGCAATGGATAGTAGTCCAATAGATAGCATTATGATATATCTGGCATTATTGGAAGGAATCAAATTATTAAAGAATACAAGTACCAGTATAAAGATTAGTCCTATACCTAATCTAATGAGTACAAAAGTAGGCTTTGGGTCAGTAATGGAGTCTTTTTTTTTCTGATACTCAGCGAATTTGCTTATGATATCTTTATATTCGAGAGTGTAATTGGTTTTTTTTGTTTTGTAAATATGAAATAATCGAGGATAAAATGTTGTATTCTCTAATTCGTATGACCCTAAGGATATTTTGTTTCCTAGCTTGAAGCATTTGTTAACAATTCTTCTTCCATTGACATAAGTTCCATTAACAGAATCATTATCTTTGATCCACATTATGTCTGGATATGACATAAAAACATAACAATGAATAGCATCAACAACAGGGTTATTCAATACAATGTCATTTTGTATTTCACGCCCAATACTTATTTCCACAGTTTCCATTAATTACCGGGTACTGTTAAGATTTTTTTTATTTTCATTTCTAGGGCCGGAGATGTATAAAATATCATCTCTTTGGGATTATTTTTTGTTTTAAAGATAATCTTGCCATTTCCGACTTGTTTAATAGTCCTGAGGTTGATTATAATTGACCTGTGCGGTCTGACGAAATTAAGGTTCTTTTCAACCAGAAAGTCAAATGTCCCTATTTGTTTTGTTTGTAAAATGGATTTTCCGGAAAGAAGGTTTATAAGTGAATAGTTTCCTGAAGCTACGATGTGACTTATGTCACTAATGGCGATACTTAATATTTCATTATTATGTTTTAATAAAATCTCATTTATTTGCTCTGAAGTAACTGTCAGATATTTCCTATAGACATTTATGAGATCATTAGAGGAAACGGGTATAGATAAAAAATGAAATAAATTTAACTTCCAGGCAATATTAGCGAGAGATTCTGTTGCGATAAGACAAATGTATATTTTCTCATGGGTGATTACTAACTGATTGATTCTACTTAATTCGTTAGGATCTGTAGAAAAGTAGTAAAATATTAAGATTGTTTCATGTATCCCAAAAAGACTAATAAGTTCCTGATGATTCTTGGGATAAAAGATTGAGTACTTCCGAGATAAAGAGAATTCTATTTTATTAATAAGTGGCTTTTGGTCCTCTGTAAAGTTATATATTACTATTGCATCCATTTCGTTATCCTCATATGTAATTACTATTATTATTTTGAGTTTTTTCTTTCTTGCTCGTCAATACAATTTGAGACTTTTTCATTAAGTTGATCATATTCATCTTTGTGAATTTCATAGATACATAGTTTTATCTTTCCATCTTTTATGTCCGGTATTTCTTTTTCAAAATCTTTCAGAGAGAGGGACCCTTTACAAAAATTATCCACTGCAACTCTGAATTTTGACATTATTTCATCGCAACTTGTATTCTTATATGGTGATTTTTCAATTCCTTTTTTGATTCTCTCTATGTGTTCACCTGCTACTTTACCAACTGCAGAATCTTTCTTTATTAACTCCATAGTCATAGTGTCGGCCTCTGTGACTAAGGAATCAATTGCAACTTCTGTAATGGAGTCCGTTGTATTGTCAACTTTACAATAAGGTGTTAAGAATATAAGTATTAGAAATAATAGTAAATATTTCATTATGTGTTTTATCTTTTATATACCAGATCACCCGGAGATGTCTTAAATATTTTTACAATTATAATTTTTGAGTAGTAAACTATGAGGCCTATTGTAAATAAAAGCAAGACTATTATCCATGGATTGAAGACTAGAGGCAAGTCATAGAACACATTCAGAAGTAAATTAAAAATAACTGCGAGTACTGTTCCGACCGCTATCGATATTAGGTATAGGTATAAAATAACTCTGAGATATACTTTCTTAATAATAGCACTAGACATTCCAAATGCCACTAGTGTGCCCAGTATTGGTCTAATCTCACTTATGTGCTTTGAGATGAATGACTCTGTAAATATATAGAGCATAAATATGGAATACAAAATGAATCCTATTGCGAGTACACGAGAGATCGTACCAACTTCTGAAAATATCTGTCGGGAATTGATAATCTGCATATCAGGCTCAAGATTGTTCTGCAAGCAGTATTGTTGAAATACTTTAATACTGTCCAGGCTAGCAAATTTGAACTCCAAGTAGTCTGCAGCAAATTTTTGTGATTTGTCCACATCTACATAATCTAAGGAATAGAAGCTATAGCGATATGATTCTTTATTCTTCTTGTTGTTTAGGTCTCTGATAATATCTGCTTTTTCATATAGATCTTTATAATCTTCTGTAGAAAAGCTACAAGCATACGCTGTATTTGATTTATCTATTGTAATAGGTCGACATTTGGAGCTTTGGACTTTTCCTATTTCTGACTTTGCTTGTTTGATTAATCCGAGAGTGTCATTAAATGTCAAAATAGTAGTCTGATTACTGGGACCAAAATTTGCGAAGTTGGTTTTATCTATAGACTCATTGTTAATATGAGAGAAGTCCTCACTTATCATAAAGTCAGAAAACTGTGGCAAGTTCTTAACAACTGTATTTATTGGCAATAGAACAAAATTTCTTTCTTCTAATTTAAGTGGCAGAAACTGTATACTTTCCGGATCATATCCAAGCTCTTTAACCAAAGCTTCGGTCACAATGATTCCATATTGTTTATTTATATTATTGTCGGATAAATTCCGTTTTATAATGATATTTTCTTCTTTTTTTACTATTTCATTATATAGGTCGTCATTTACCTGAAAAGTACGACCTTTATAAGTTTTAACTTTTCCTGATTCCGGGTTAGTAAAGGTGATATAGTCATAATGGATTTCTGAAAGGCTTTCAATTTTAAGCTTCGACTTAATATCCGACTTATTGAAAGTAGTTATAATATCTTTGATAGTTTGGTCTCTATCTTCACTAAATATGGGTGTAGCAACCTGAATATAGTTTACAAAGGGATTTGTGTACTTTTCATTTATTTGTGCTAACCCAAATATGGATTGGTTTAAAGCAAGAATAAGCAATCCAAACATGAGACATAAAAGAATAATTTGGCTGCGGCTATTTTTCCAAACTTTTTTAATTTCATTTTTGGTGAATATGTTGATTATATCTTTCATAAATAGGTCAAGATATCATTGAAATGGGTGATTTGTTGATTTAATTCGTTAATCCAGTCTCCGCCCTGCCTTCTAAAAGAACTTTTTACTATCCCACTTTTATGAGTGGAATCTTCAGCCAGAAATATTATTCTATCTGAGAAAGTATTAGCTAAGCTAAGATCGTGAGAAACAATAATTGCGGAGCTTCCATCGGATTTTACTTTATCCAGAATCATTTTCATGAGAATATTTGAAGTAATGGCATCCAGGTTACCGGTAGGTTCATCACCTAATAGAACTGTACGGTCAGACAACAAAGCTCGTAGAAAAGCTATTCTTTGTCTCTGTCCGCCTGATAGGTGTCGAACATTCCTATATAACATTTCTTCAGAAAGATGGATCTCACTAAAAGCGTACTTAATTATTTTAATACTTTCTTCTTTATTTTTCTTTTTCAATAGCATTGGAATAAGAATATTATCGCAAACAGAGAAGTGTTCTAACAAATTGTTTTCTTGAAATATAAAGCTTAAATGCTCGCTACGGAATGCTGTTTGATCTGATATGTCTTTTCCCCATAGATCTTTGATATTTATGTGTTGGGTGCTATGTGGTGACAAAAACTGCACCGGCTCGGGTTCATTTCCAATGAAAGTATTATTCATAAATCCAATAGTCTCTAGGAAGGTACTTTTCCCTGAACCAGATTTTCCAACTATAAAAGTCAATTCGCCTTGATAAATAGAAAGGCTTGAGATTTTCAGGACGGCTTTGATTTTATCATAACCTGAGACAAGATTTTCTATTTGGAATATTTTCGGTTTCATTGTTAGAATAGTGATGCGTCAAGTATATCGTCCAATGATATCCAAAAATATAAGTTTTCATCATCTCCTGAATTGCGAAAGCAATATTCATATCTAGAACCTTGCTTATAAATATCATCCAGCTTGATTTTGAGGTTACTAAATGATTTGGCAAGTGCTAATATTTCCTGATCAGAAAAGACACCAGATTTTGTTATGTTTTTGAGCTCTTTGGTCGAAAGAGTTTCAAAAATAACTACACCCTCCTGATTCAGACCTAGAATTACTTGTAATATTCGACTCATATCATATTCTTCTACTTTAGCCCGACTAGATTCAGAGCTCAATAATAAGACCAGTTTTGAAAGTGCATCTTTTAAAGATTGTCTTAGTTCAGAAAATGAGTAACCTGCGTTATATGCATTTGCTAAATCATTTAAATCATTTTTAAATCTACCCAATTCTTTCCGAGGTAGAAACATCACATATGAATACAATGGGAACTTTGCGCCGGAAGGCCTTTTAGGTAAATATGCTTCTTGGAACAACTGATACTTCTCGTTTTGGAACTTACTCAATGTCTTTGCATCTACTCCTTCCAATTCTTTTTGAAGAAATCTCATTATGTAAGGCTGATATTCTCCCGGTGACACATCCAGACTTCTGCCTTCTTCAACTACTTTATAGAGATTTTCTAATTGATTATCTCTCATTTCGTTACAGGATTTCAGTGCTAAGCTCAACTCTTTGTCTAATCGGGTAGGGCTGATATCAATTCCCTTTTCAGGAGTAAAGAATCCGTAGTAGTTGACCCCTGCCTTTGAACTCACCATATCATCCGGAGAAACATCAGGAATAAAAGGAGGATCAATTTTTGCTCCGCCCGGTAGTTTGTTAATTTCGTTATAAATTTGTTTAGAGGTTTCACTCAGTAGTTCCAGCCCATCACTCTGAAATTTATCGAATGCCCTGCCCGGTTTATTACTCGGTTGGATGAAAATAACATTCATGTCAAGATCTGCTAATGCTTTGTAAGCAGATCCCATCTCATCGCCAGTAATTAGATAAGGAGATTTTTCACTTTTTACTGCGCGGATTCTATTATTTACAAAATCTGCTGCATTTCCGATAACTACTAAAATATTCCTTTGTCCAGGTTGGAATTTCCCGACATTTATAAGTGCAAATTTTAATGCATGTCTGAATGTTGTTTCTTTATCATCATCAGGTGGTCGATAGAAAACTGTATTTTGTATGAAACTTATTACTTCATTTCTGTCCTGGGTTAGATCTTTTAGAAGCACTGGTTTCTGACCTGATTGAAAATCAGCATAAATAGCACAGCCTACATTAACATAATTTGATCCAGGGAACTTGGATGGTATGTTTTTGACTATGTCACATAGTTTATCTTTATAAGCATTGAGTTCTGTGCTTCCTTCTACCATGAAAAGGATATTTACGTTTTTATCCTCTTCTTTCCTTATACGCATTTTATCGACAAAATTCCCATAGTTTACTTCTGAGATAGTTCCAATGTTTCCTTGTGCGTCTTTTGAAATTATGTTTCCTATGACACCGGTTCCGAACAGATTCTTATGGTTCGTGAGTATCGGATACCTTATAATACTTCCTTTATATCTGCGGGGGTTGGATTTAGAAAGTTTATCTTTTGTCAAAGTAACTGGGTCATTGTTAAATAGTACGCCGCTTTCTGGTAATTTTCCTGTCTTGACATACTCTTGTGTAACTGCAATATTACCGAAGAAGGCAAATCGAAAATTATTGTTTTCTTTTCTTTCAGCAAATGCTGCTTCTAAGTGATTAGGTTCAAGAGCAATCCGAGTATTCCATTTTGAAACTCTGGTTTCATCTACCCAGCCAATTATTTTTGTTGATGGCGAGGAGCGATACGAATATTCTGATGATAACAGGACTCTTCCATTTTCTTTTTTAAGTATATAGAATATTTCATAAATGTTTTTAGCTCCAACTGAAGTATTTGAATAAGGACTTTCAAAGATCTGTACAAGTTCTTTATTCTGAAGATTTACGATATCTTTCAAGTTAACAGCTTTATTTAGTAAAAGGCCTTTTAGTGAGATTTTTGAATTTTCATCCACAAGACCGTCAGTCCATTGGAGTAGATTGGTCCTTTTTATCCATCCAATATCAACACCAACTGCGTTTTGAGGTATTTGTAGAGATCTCGGAATACCCCCATCTACTCTGATTAATCTGGCAAAATCACCTGCTAGCTCTACTACATAATATATCCCGAGGTATTCCAATGTACTCTGCACCGCAGATGACGCTTCCGGTTTTTTAAATGCTTGATTTCCACTGCGATCACTTATGACCATCCAAGGCTTTTCCTTACTGGATCTTAAATTGTTGTTGTTTATATAGAAATTTAGATCAGCTTTATTTGAAGAAAAATATTTGTCCAGTGGAAAATCATAATCTATTGGAGAGCCTAAAAGCTTTACTGAGCTTTGAGAAAGTAGTTGATTTGTGAATGTAAATAATAGGATAAAATATAAAAGTCTCATTGTTTATTAATTTAAGACATAATAAATGCCTATTCTTCCTCCAACTGAGTGATAGGTTGTTGAATTATAGAATATAGAAGCATTCTTGTTTAGACCTATAAATTGGCTGGTTGAATTAGCTACTTCGACTATATTATTATCAGAAGATTTAAACAGTGGCATTAGCCCAAGAGTAAAGTCAAGTCCGAAAATAAATCCGAAACCTTGTTTCCCTTGGTACGATCGTTTTTCATATACGTAGGTTGGGCTTAATTTTGCTGCCAGGTTAAACCCTTTTACTAATGTCATTCCAGACTCTGACTTGTCAAATGGATTAATAAGACAATTATCACTAGATCCGACTTTACCATAATACGAATCGTACTTTAGCTTACCGCTAAATTGTTGGCTTGTATATAGGCTATAACCTGGGACCAGAGTAAATTGGAGCATAAAAGTACGTGGATCGTTGCCTTTTTTAAGGTTGTAAACTATTCCGATAGGAACATTTACTGTCAATAAACTATGAGTCAACTCTGCAGAGGTATTAAAAGTGAGTACAGATACTTTTTCAGCCCTATCTTCCTGCACCCTTGTTCCTAAATTACCTAAGGCAATATTATTTTGTAAAGTTGATGTGATGCTATAGTAGTTTGCACTAACTCCAATACTGTAAAAAAGCTTATTAAATTTTGATTGACTTTTCCAATAGTCGAATCCTATTAGATAATTAGTTCCCTTTGATTTAACTACATCTGCATTGAAGCCATTAATGAATTTATTTTTTACAAATCCATATCCCGCACCTGCGTAAATTATTTTCATTTGTCGCATTGGCTTATTATCCCCATCTGCCAGGAAAATAGGTGCCGATTCTTTTTTGGTTTTACTTTTATCTTTTTTTGGTCCTTTGAGATTTTTGGGTTGATTGATGGCCACATCCTTGTCTTTATTAACATCTTCGCCTTTATCTGTGCTATTTGCCAATAGAGGTGCAACGAAGTCAATAAATGAAAGCTCGCTAATCGTGGCCTTTAATTTATCAGAAATATCATCCCCCTGCACAACCATTCTGTAATTGATTAGCATCTCCCGATCCATTTTTATGAACTGATCGTTTTGGAAATACCCCGGGGTTGTTTTCTTGCCTATAAAATTTAACGCATATAGATTCGGTTGTTGCTGCTTTACCGAATTAATTTCAATGTCTCTGAGGCAAAACTTATATCCGGTGGAGAAGTGTTCAGAGATCAGCGTGATATAGTCATATGCTTGCATTGACTGAGGTAGTTCCAGCATATCATTGAGATATCTGCTCGAAGAATTTCCTCCATCGATTAGTTTCAGGAAATCTCTCTCAGCTGACATTTCATACTCCTCATCATATAGATCAGCGTAATTATTATAATCAGCAATGAACTTCTCAATAGCTGATTTGATCTTTATTTTTACAACTTCATCGATGTTGGATGATTCAAGAGCGCTCCAATTTATGCTTTCTACCTTACACTCCTGAGAGTGTGCATTCTGAGAGCATAGCACCCCACTTGTAAGAAAGACTAATATAATATACTTTATCATTTCGCTTACTCTTTTTTAATTTAGTATAATCTTATTTGTAAAGGCAGAGGCAGAGTTGCTCAATTTCATTATGTAAATTCCCGGTGGGAGATCAGGTAATACTATTTCACTGGCAACGTCTTTTATAACCGAGCATTTTTTAGTCATTACAATTTTCCCATTGGTATCTACAATTTGTAAATCCCACAGTGAAACATCTTCATTTTGATCTTGCAGAGAAATATAAATTTTGCCTATTCCGGGGTTTGGAAAAATAGTTACAGATTGTTCTGAGTCGTTACCACATCGGATGAAATTACTTTTGTCAGTTAACTGTGATATGACTACAGACTCACAGGTATCCTTGCAATTGTAAGAGATAGCAACATATCTGAAATCAATCGTGTCTTTTATTTTGAGCCAGGAATTATTTTGGAAATCAATTTTCTCTAATTGAAGTGTTTTCTTATTTTGTTTATACCAGTCATAACAATTGCCGGTTGTTTCTTTGGCTAGTAAGTGGGGGCCACACTCATCATATACTAAATCGTCGAGAATAACATGGTTTCCTGGTCTTGAATTAGTAATTGACTTATTTAGAGTAAATTCACAAAAGTAAGCCTCTTGATAGTTATATCGGAATTTAAATTTTGCGTTTTCATTGATATAATAGAATCCATTATTTAAATCATCCACGCTAGGGGGGAGTGGTTTTAATATTTCAAATTTGGGATCTATAAATATTAAGCCACAATAATTGAAAGCATCAATTTTAATATCACCACTTATTATAGTAAATTTTACTGTGTCTCTAGATAGACAACCCTTTTTATCTTCTGTTCCTTCTATAATAAGAATAAAATTATTTGAACTTTTTAATTTTATATAAGCTTCTTTTGAATTTTTAGATGGATTGACTGTCGCGATATTATTATCATTTACTGTCCATTTAATTTCGGAAAATTTATCTAAATCTTTGAAATTAGTTTGTATTTTGATGGAGTCAGATGGATTGTAACATATAAGCTCTTCATCAGAAAATGGTATTCCATTAGGCTTTTGTAGTTCGATATCTAATACCTGATCTGCTTTATTATAATGTCTTAATGAAAATGTTGAAGAATCAGTGCAACCTGTTGTTAAATCTTTAGCCTGAACTGTATAATTTCCAATCCCGGTTATATCTCTCAGCGTATTTTTATTATTGTCCTCCCACGTATAATCATAATTTCCTATTAATTTTACATGTAGTGTATCCAGCTTGCAAATAATAAATGAGGTACCACTTTCATTTGTTTCTGTATTTAAAAATTGAAAAATGGGTAGTGGATCTTTTGTTACAGTAATATCTTTTTGAACTGAACACATCTTATCATTTTCAGAAAGTGTTACTTTTACGGTATACGTGCCGGAGTTAATTGGAAAGATAGCCTGAGTAGTCTCATTAGTATTCCAATTGTATATTGCTCCCGGTGATGAGCTGGCACTAATTTTAATGAAAGTTCCGGCACAAAAGTGATCTGTAACTGAGTTACCTCCGGAAGTAAAGATATTTAGAGGAATTTCGCTATTAATTTTGACCTCTATATTTTTGGTTTGAATACAACCCTTACTGTCTGATATGTTTATAGCATAGTTCCCTTGTACATCTCCATCAATAACCTCAGTTGTACCATTTTTTGTTGGTCCCTGCCAACTGTATGAATATCCCGGAGTACCACCGGTGGCGGAAATATTTATTGTTTTATTATTGTCAAAGCAGAATACATAAATATTTTCGTTTTCAATTTTTAAAACTTCCGGTTGAGTTACTGGGATGTCTTTTTTTATGGAAACACACCCTTTCTTATCTGTGACAGTAACACTATAATTGCCAGCTGTTAGATTATCTGCTTTGAATGTTTTCGTTGTTATCGGTGAGGACCAAACATATTTATCATATCCTGGGTTTATTTCAATTTTACCATCCGAGCCGCCATTACAGCTTACATCTGTTATTTTAGGATTTCCAATATTTGGGTTTGGATTGATAGTAATATATTTAGTATTGGTACCAGTGCAGCTGGTGGCAGGATCTTTATAGGTATATAATACTTTTATCGTGTCTAGGTTTCCTGTTTTATTTGTCAGTATTGAATCTGTCGTTATTTTTCCATTGCCCGAGGGAGAGATTATTGAAAATGTTCCACCCTTTGGAGTTGCTCTTAGTGTTATTGAGGTGCCATCGCAGAATTCATCTACACTATTAAAAGTGATAGTGGGAGGTTTGGGATCGATCAGATCTATTTGTTGACTTTGGCTCCAGCACCTTCCTGAGTTAATCATTATTTCTCTATAAGCGCCTGCGTAAATTTTATCTTTGATAATTATGCCAGATGATGTACTGGTTAGTGTGTCTCTAAGCACTTGAGCTCCTAGTTTATATTTTATTATATATTCTTTTTCTTTTAATAAATTTTGAAAAATTATTTGTCCTGTATTGGTGCCACACTTTGTAGGATCTACTTTCCCCAAAGTAAAAGTAGGTGATGGCTCAATGGTAATATGTACGGAGTCCCTCGCTGTGAGATTAGTGGTATCAGAAACAATTACAACATATGTACCACTATCAGTTGGACTCAAATTCAACTTAGAATATACTGTATCAGATGATATCTCTTGATTTCTTTTATACCATTTAGTAGTTACCGGAAAACTAAAACCTGTGACTTTCCTCCTTAGTGTCAAATTATCATGCTCACAAAGTGTATCTTTTTCACTAATAATTTTAACTGATTGTGCCTCTAGTGTTGCACCGAAAAGAAGAAAAAGTAGGAGAGGAATTAGGTTATTTAGATGGATCTCGTAGATACTAATCATATATTAATAATTAAATTTAATATCAAAAATTGTTACTTTATTATATCTAGGATTTAAGATGCTACCACCTCCCTTTACATTGCATGGAGATAAGTTGGCAAATTCTACACCGTTTCCTCCTTTAATCACTAACTGATAAGTTGATCCTTCTTCAAGAATTGCATCCATTGTAGATAGTCTGATTTGTGTTTTCCCTTTATTAGCAGTACGGTTAGAAAGATTACTAACGACTTTTCCATTTTGTAGTAATGTGACTTGAATTGTGCCGCCATTATTACAGATTACCGATACACTTTCAAGTTCTAAGTCTTTAGAAGGTGATAGAGTTAAGCTCGCCGAACTTTCATACTCCGCATTATTACAAGGTTGGGCGTAAGATGCACCTTCAGTTCTTGTCTTTGTAAATTCAACATTTATTGGACGCTTGGACGCATTATTTTGTTTGGTAACTATTTCTGTATTTGGTGAAGAATTCGAGCTCGAAGATCTTGGTCTTGTTTCTACTTTACCTATATTTCTCGGTGGGGGAGGTGGCCCTATTATAATCTCTTCTGCTTTATCTTGGATTCCCGTATGTTTTTGGGGCGTTCCGTTTTTTTCTTTTTTACTTATTAGTTTTGAAGGTAGTTTATTGAGTTCACCATGATTTTCTCCATTAGCAGATTTAATTTCTGCAGTGTTATATGAAGAATCTCCCTCACTTACAAAGGTGCCCGGAACTAAAGTATTGCTACTTACTCTAATATATTTGAAAATCTCTTTTTGCCCGACCACTTGAAGTACAATTTCTTTTACACCTGCCGTAGGAAAGTTGACAGTGACTTCCGAACCTTCGTAAAATTCACCTTCGATCTTCCACCGTATAGGCAATTCAGTACCAGGCTTTAAGGGAGCTTGTACATAAGCATTTTCATTTATGAATAAGCTGCAAAAGCATACTTCATTTTCGGTACAATTAAACGTGTCCGCCGGAATATCGAAGGGGGTGATATTTTTGCCGTTTATAGTGAAGTTTGAAAATTCTAAATAATCTGAATTCTCTTTGTCTGAGTGGCAGGAAAAGAGTGTAATAAGCGAAATAAGGACAAAAAGACGCCTAATCATACGATTAAGGTTTAAAATTTGCGCCAAGTTAGGACAATATTTTCATAATAAAAGCATTGCTGTCTAACCAACCCTTAATATCTATAAAAATGTTATTGATTTGATAAAATATGTTAATTTGCTAGTATTTTTTAGTAATTTGATAATATGGAAGAAATATTTTCCTGAAACACACATTTATTTTATAAAAATCATAATGTGTAGAATATATTTAAATTTTATCACATAAGTGCCTGATGGCATTAAAATGTCAATAAAGTATAATAGTTTGCCAATTGTTACATTATTCCCCCTCTACTCCCACTCAATAGTGGCCGGAGGCTTGGTACTAATGTCGAAGACGACGCGGTTCACGCCCTTGACTTTGTTGATGATGTCAGAAGAGATTTGTGCCAGGAAATCATAGGGAAGACGGCTCCATTCGGCAGTCATACCATCGGTAGAGGTGACGGCTCGCAGTGCGACTACATTCTCGTAAGTCCTTTCATCACCCATGACGCCGACCGACTGAACCGGAAGGAGAATGACCCCCGCTTGCCATACCTCGTCATAGAGACCAGCTTTTCTAAGGCCACTGATAAAAATGTTGTCCGCCTGCTGGAGGATGGCCACCTTTTCGGGAGTGATATCGCCCAGGATGCGTATTCCAAGTCCTGGCCCGGGGAAAGGATGTCGCGCGATAAACTGTTCTTCCAGACCCAGCGCTCTGCCTACTTTGCGTACTTCGTCCTTAAAAAGCATACGTAGTGGTTCGATTATTTTCAAGTGCATCTTTTCAGGCAAACCACCTACATTGTGATGTGATTTTATGGTCACACTGGGACCATGTACTGACACTGACTCTATGACATCCGGGTAGATAGTCCCTTGTGCCAGCCATTTGATGTCGTTTTCTTTCTTCGCTTCCTGTTCGAAGATCTCGATAAAGGATCGTCCTATTGCTTTCCGCTTCAATTCAGGATCAGTGAGCCCCTCCAGGTTGGCATAAAAGTGTGCTTTGGCATCTATGCCCCTAACGTTTAGTCCCAGAATTTTGTATGATTCGAGTACTTGATCAAACTCATTGAGCCTCAGTAGGCCATTGTCTATAAAAAAACAATGAAGTCGGTCTCCAATGGCCCGCTGAAGCAGCATTGCTGAGACGGTGCTATCCACACCTCCGGAAAGTGCGAGCAGGACTGTGTCATTGCCGACTTTATTTTGTATTTCTCCGATGGACTCTTCTATAAATGCTTTTGGGGTCCAGTCGGCTTTGACGCCTGCTATGTTTACCAGAAAGTTTTCCAAGAGCTGTTTCCCTTCGGTGGTATGAGTAACTTCAGGATGAAATTGTATAGCATAGACCGGGCATTTTTCAACTGTCTTATCACAAAACATGGCAAACGCGTTTGAATCAGTGGTAGCAATATGGATGTAGTGCAGTGGAAGTTCCAGTACCGAATCGCCGTGCGACATCCACACTTGACTATCTGCGGTGATGCCTGCAAAGATTGGGTCAGTCAGATCAAGTATTTGTAACATTGACTTACCGTATTCCCGCTGCGCTGACTTTTCAACTTTACCACCGTAATATTTAGCAATATACTGAGCCCCATAGCAAATACCCAGTACCGGTATTTTACCCACCCATTTGTCTAAAGCTAACTGGGGTGCATTTTCATCATTGACTGAGAAAGGACTGCCACTTAGTATAATGGCCTTCACTGTGTCATCTAGTTCTGGTACTTTGTTATATGGGTATATCTCACAGAAAATATTTAGCTCTCTGACTCTTCTAGCGATCAACTGGGTGTACTGCGAGCCGCTATCGACAATATATACTTTATGATGCATGTGCTATATTTCTATTTAATAAGAAAGCAAATGAAGTTTCATTTGCTTTCTTTCGTTTTGCTTATTTCAGGTCGAAGGATACTTTCCGATTTAGTATCCGTGGCTTGGCTCTGGTTACAGTCTCTATTCGCTCTGCATCTATTCCTTTCCCTACCAGATAGCTTTTGACAGCTTGTGCTCTGGCGGCGGCAATGGTAGATCCATCTGGGTCCGGTATCAGTTCATCTTCATAGCCATAGACGACGAGTGTATATTTTTTATTTTTCTTAAGTAAAGTAACTATTTTGTTTAGGGCAGCATTTGCTCCTGCAGGTACTTCTGTTACCTTATCACCCAAGATCAAAGTTCTGCTAGCTGATGTCAGCAAGTCTAAGTCGGTTTGATTTGCTGTGGGGCACCCTTGATTGGAAGCAGGGCCTATCCTAGTTGGACATTTGTCTATCTTATCAGGTACACCATCACCATCTGTATCGGGACAACCATTGGCCTCTATTGAGCCTACTTCATTGGGACAGTCATCCATGTAATCAGGTACACCATCTGCATCAGTGTCAGGACAACCATTATATCTGGCAAGTCCGGCTACATCAGGGCATTTATCAAGGTCATCGGGTATTCCATCTTTATCTTTGTCGAAGAAGGGGCACCCACCATAACTTGGATCACCTGCTATATCCGGACATTTATCATCCTTATCTGCTACACCATCACCATCACGGTCAGGACAGCCACCAGCTTTTAGTGTCCCGGCTTCATTAGGGCATTTATCTTCATAGTCTGCTATACCATCATTGTCAGTATCCGGGCAGCCATTGAAAGCAGCGACTCCCGGTACAGTTGGGCATTCATCTCTGATGTCCGGTATGCCATCACCGTCACGGTCACTTTTTCTGAGTTTCCGCGAGTTTAAACTGCTTTTTGATAGCGCACCGCCACCTCCAAAGGTGTAAATGAAACCGAGTCCTGCTTCGACAGAACCTTTATTCCCATCTTTGAAATCATTGAGATATCCGGCATGAAGATTGATGTAGAAATTTTCACTAACTCCAAAATTAGCACCAACTCCAAACCGGCCTGCTATTTCAAAATCATTGAATTTATCTTCGATAAAGTTTTTATTCAAAGCGAATGTGGGACCTGCATATATATATGGTGCAGCTATACGGAATCGGTCAAATAGGCCACCTTGTAATAAGATATCTCCATGAAAACCCAGCAACTTTTCATCACCTTTGAGCGCAATATTGGCACCAAGTGGTACTGCCACATTTAAAAATGGTAAAATATTTCTCGAATAGGCTATATCTGCTGCCAGTATAGTATTTGTAGTGGTCAATCCATCCGAACGCAATAGTCCGGTGTTAACCCCTCGTGCATATAGTCCGATTCCGTTGGGAGAATCAGCATTTTGCCCTATTGATTGGCTCATTGTCATCACAATGAAGGCGAACAATAAATGAAATTTTTGCATTTAAAATGGTTTAGTTGTTATTCAATCAAACCTCTGCCGGATTTTACAATTTTCTTTTCGCCGGACAGCGTTTGTAAACATTTATCGAGGATGCCATTTACAAATTCTTTGCTTTTTTCGGTGCTGTAAAGTTTAGTCAGATCGATGTATTCATTGATAGATACCTTGGTAGGAATAGTAGGAAAAATAATCATCTCAGCCACTGACATTTTAATAAATATCATGTCTATACGAGCGACCCGATCCATATCCCAGTTCTCTATTAGCGGTTCGATCATGTCTTCGAGACCTGTGTTGTGATCGACAATATACTCAAGTAAGTTGCGACCGAAATCAACAATGGTCTCTTTAGTAGGACCGTATTTATCATTGAGACCGGTCTCAGGTAATTGCTTTATTATTTTCTTTATGGTTCCTACGATGATTGATTCGTCGTCGAGCCAGTTGTAATAATAATCTTCGATGGTGTCATTGAAATATTCCTGTTTTATCAGATCCTTGAAGAGTGAAAGGATTATTTCCCTATCCCCTTCTAAAGAAGATTCTGCATTGACATAATCTGTATAGGTATCAGATAATGAATAGGTCTTGTACAGTTTTTTGGTAAAGTCATCAGGAACCTTTTCAGCTACTTTATCATTTTCCCACTGTTCTTTTAATTCCTTATCTCTGACTAGAGACTGGATGACACTATTATTGTAAAGTTTATCAGTGAATCCCTTATCAAATGCAGAAGGTAAAAGCTTTCCTTTTCGACGTTCACTGTCTTGTACAGAGTGCTCTGCTACTTTGGTAAGTAGATAAAGATGATAACCCAATAGTTCATAAGCTGCATCTATAGAGTCATCGTAAAAAGATAAAATCTCAGATTTTGTAAGCTCCGGTGTAGTCTGCCAGGTAAATAGTGTTTGCATTA
Organism: Saprospiraceae bacterium; assembly: GCA_035426385.1. Lineage (GTDB taxonomy): Bacteria > Bacteroidota > Bacteroidia > Chitinophagales > Saprospiraceae > Parvibacillus. The sequence continues at coordinate 21,491 of DAOLZQ010000019.1, read as the reverse complement.
CCTTGACCCTAATGATTCTTCTGCTGAGCATCCTCTTGTTTAAAAAGTTATATAATATTCCTTTTGAATATATTGTTCAAATATAATAGTTGTATTTTGCCTGAAAGGGCCTACTACATTTCGTAAAGGTAATGGTATAAAATGACTTTAGATTACAAAAATTTATAATCTATTTTGCATAGGGTTTGATTTTCGCCCAGGTCGGTTTCGATGCGACATGCCATTTTCTAACTATCCGGCCGTCTTTCCAGAGGATTATCCCCGGATTGGAACGAATCATAGTTTTTAGCAATTTATCATCAGCTTCAGCTACTGAAAATTCTTTTCCTAATACACGCTCTATATCCCTAATGTCATCATTTCCAACACCTCCAAACACTGTGATACTCTTTATATCTTCTTTCTGAGCTGACTCCATAATAGGTAGAATGTAATCTTTAAATTTATTGACCCATGCAGGATCCCATTCCTTAATGGAAATATTCTCAATCTTAGATTGAATATTTTTTATCGTCATTGAGTCATTATTTGTGGAAGTACTGTCTGATTTATTATAGATGGTATCTCTCATCGTGACCTGCTGGCTTGACTCAGTATAAGGTACGTGGTATGCTATAAACATGAGTGAATAGCCTTTTTCATCTAAGATACTTTCAGTCATATCATCATTATCCAGCCCCATTATAGTGAAGTCACTAATCTTAGTTTTTGGAATCTCTGACTCACCTACTTCTTGTGAAAACTCAAAATCTTCCTTTGGGAATTCTTTGAAACGCTTCATATATTCATCCTGTGACAGGCGCGTAACTTTGCCATCTTTTTTTGACTTTATGATCATAGTTACCGGAACTTCATTAGAAGCCTTCATCTCTGCTGCACGAATATCACGCACGTTAGTTCCATTCTTAAATGGTCTGAAATCAACTATAGGTTCTGCCCAAAAGCTATTGTACAGACAGAATATAAATAGCCCTGCCAGTGCCGTGAAGTTTATGGTAGTGCGCACAATAGGTGTGAAAAGTCGGTGGAAATCCCTGAATTTGAATAAAAAGATAATCGCCGGAATGAGCAAGAAGATGTCCTTGAAGAATGAGATGCGTGGTTCGAGTTTGATAAAATCTCCAAAACAACCACAATCAGTAACTTTCATATTGGAAGCTTCATAAGCACCCCACTTTGTGAATTCAAAGAAATTGACATCGTCAGGTACATAGCCGGTCAGATAAGTAAATCCGGTGAGTATGGTGAAAAATATAATCAATAGGAAAAAAGTCCACGCAGTAAATTTTGGCCTTGAACCCAATACCAGCATTATACCCAGCATAATCTCCAGCACTATTGTGAAGATGGAAAAGGCAAGTGAATAATGAGCCATGAAGGGAAACACAGAAGCGATGGGTGAGAGAAAACTCTCTCTGGCCACAAACTCAAACTGAGCGAAATAATCTTCCATCTTAAACGCAGTACCCAGTGGGTCAACCGCCTTTACGAAACCGGAGACGATAAATAAAAACCCACAAAAATATTGCAATAGCGAAATGAAAATATTTCTTGACTTATGGAAAAAATAGGTTGCAGCAGCAGCAACAGCAGCGAAAATGGCAATGACAATCAATAATGTAATCAGACTCATACTCTTAGATATTCAGTAAATTAACAGCTCAAAAATAGGATAAATATTCTGAAGGAGTTTTTAATGGTTAGTTAATCCTAAATATGATGGTGCTTTTGATGCTTTTGTGGCCATTGAAGTATATTTGTCATTCATAGAACAAAAAAATGGCTGTAAAACCTACATTATTTCTCATCGATGGACATGCAATGGTGTATAGAGCACACTATGCACTCATCAACAGACCTTTGATGAACTCAAAAGGACTCAATGTCTCTGCCATAAATGGCTTCGTTCGGTCTGTATGGGAGATTATAAAGAACCGCAAGCCCACTCATATAGGTGTGGTTTTCGATCCCTCAGGTCCAACCTTCCGAACAGAGAAATACATTGAATATAAGGCGCAGCGTGATGCGCAGCCGGAAGACATTTCTATTGCCATCCCCATCATTATCGATATTATGAAGGCGATGAATATTCCGGTGGAAGTTATAGATAATTTTGAAGCAGATGACGTAATCGGTACGCTATCAAAAAAAGCGGAGAAGGAAGGGTTTACAGTGTATATGGTCAGCCCAGATAAGGACTTTGCACAACTGGTATCTGAGAATATATACCAATATAAGCCGGCTCGCTTCGGTAATGATATAGAGATAGTGGGTATTCCTGAAGTCCTGCGGAAGTGGAACATCAAGCGCATAGATCAGGTGATTGACATGCTTGGCTTGGTGGGCGATTCCGTTGATAATATCCCGGGTTTGCCCGGCATAGGCCCAAAGACGGCGGAAAAGCTATTGGCAGAGTTCGATAGTGTAGAGGGTGTCATAGCCAATGCAGACAAGATCAAGGGCAAGGTAGGCGAGACAGTTGCTTCACTTAGTTCACAGGCTATACTCTCTAAGGAGCTGGCAACCATTCATCTGGAAGCACCAGTGGAGTTTGTAGCGGAGCACTACGAAGTAGGTCCTGCCAATAAGGAATTATTAGCCCCAATTTTTAAGGAACTGGAGTTTCGCTCCCTGGCTACTGCCATCATGGGGGAGGAGAGCGTGCAAATTGCAACCCCACAGATAGCTAAGGGTGGCGGTCAACAGAGCAGTTTATTTGGTGAAAGCACTTCCAGTCCGACATATACTGCTGCTCCCTCGGCTGCCGTAGCTGAATTTGACATAAGCAACACTCCGCATGAATATATCATAGTGGATACTGAAGACAAATGGCAGGTTCTATTGACTGCATTAGACGAGACAAATATGTTCTGCTTTGATACCGAGACAACTTCACTCGACCAGTTGTCTGCCGAGTTGGTTGGTATCTCACTGAGTATTGAGCCACATAAAGCCTGGTATATTCCGGTGGCAGTGGATGAACACCTCACCAAAGCGATCACCAGTAGGTTAATAAAATATTTTGATGACCCCTCAAAGGCAAAAATAGGCCAGAATCTCAAGTATGATATTGCAATGCTGAGAAATTACAATATACCTGTGCGGGGGAAGCTTTGGGACACAATGATCATGCACTATCTGATGGAGCCGGATTTGCGTCATGGTATGGACTATATGGCTGAGACATATCTAAAGTATAAGCCTGTGTCTATAAAGCAACTTATAGGCGAAAAGAAAGCTACTCAAATTACTATGCGTGAAGTGCCACTCGAGCAAGTAGGTGAATATGCGGCAGAGGATGCAGATATTACACTTCAACTCTTTAAGTATCTGCTACCCAAACTTGAAGAGATAAATGGTGGAGACCTATATGATAAACTGGAAAGTCAACTCATCTATGTGCTGGAGGATATGGAGCGAAATGGAGTTCGGATTGACCCAAATTATCTGACAGAGTACTCTGTCGTCTTAGGTAATCGGATAGATGCCTTAGAATTGAAAATTCATCGTGAAGTTGAAACTCAGTTCAACATTTCCAGTCCTAAACAAGTAGGTGAAATACTTTTTGATAAGTTGAAAATTCCATACCGCTGGAGTCGTACCAAGCAAGGTCAATACTCCACAGATGAAGTGAAGTTGTCTGAGTTGGCACTGAAATATCCGATTGTACAAGAGATTCTGGAGCACCGGAGCCTGAGCAAACTAAGGTCAACCTATGTAGATGCACTGCCAAAACTGATCAATCCGATGACCACCCGTATTCATAGCAGTTTTAATCAGGCACTCGCTTCTACCGGAAGGCTAAGCTCCAATAATCCAAATCTGCAAAACATTCCCATCAAGACAGAAGAAGGAAGAGAGATCAGAAAGGCATTTATACCCGATGACTCTAACCACTTACTTCTTGCCGCCGACTACTCACAGATCGAACTAAGACTGGTGGCGGAGATCAGCGGTGATATAGCTCTTCTCGAAGCTTTCGGCAAAGGACTTGACATCCATACCGCCACCGCTGCTAGAGTGTATAATGTCTCACTGGAAGAGGTGACCGCAGATCAGCGGAGAAATGCAAAAACCGTCAATTTCAGTATTCTATACGGAGCCGGATCACAAAATCTTTCTCGTCAGCTCGGTATCAATCGTACTGAAGCAGGTGAACTTATCGAGCAATATTTCAAGCAGTTTTCAGGACTGAAATCTTATATGGATAGGATGGTCAATGAGGCCAGGGATATTGGTTATGTTTCCACACTGATGGGCAGGCGTCGATATCTGCGCGACATAAATTCGAATAATTCACTTGCACGCAGTGGCTCAGAACGTGTCGCAGTCAATAGTCCCATTCAGGGTACTGCTGCTGACATGATCAAATTAGCGATGATCGGCATTTACAATAAATTGAGAGAAAATAAACTGAAGTCCAGGCTTATACTTCAGGTACACGACGAATTGGTATTCGATGTGCCGAAAGAAGAACTGGAAATAGTAAAGCCAATTATCATCTCTGAGATGAAAGCCGCCATCCCCAATCTGTCAGTTCCGATAGAGGTCAGTGTGGGGGTGGGAGCCAACTGGTTGGAGGCGCATTAAACCTGATTAACGAAATAAACATTACTTTACAAGATAAAATAAACTCCAATGCAACTACCTACTATAAGATACTCAGTTACAGACCGCTTTCTGAGATATGTGACCATAGACACCCAGTCTGATCCGGAAAGTGAGACTGTACCAAGTACTGAGAAACAAAAAAATCTGGGCAGAATGCTGGTGGAGGAACTGCTTTCACTGGGTATTTCTGATGCCCACCTGGATGAATTGGGTTATGTGTATGCCACCATCGAATCGAATACCACCAAGCAGGTACCCGTCATCTGTCTCTGCTCGCACATGGATACTTCGCCGGATAGTAGTGGCGAAAATGTGGTTCCCATCATTCATCGGGATTATAAAGGTGAGAAAATAATACTTCCACTTGATAAGGAACAAGTCCTATCTACTGCCAATCATCCCGAACTAGCCAATCAAATAGGCAATGACATCATCACTGCCAGTGGCGATACACTGCTCGGCGCAGATAATAAGGCCGGACTCGCTGAGATCATGGATGCATGTGAACAATTGATGAAGTTTCCCGAGATAGAGCACGGTAAGATCAGGATACTCTTCACACCCGATGAAGAGATAGGCCGAGGTGTCGATCATGTTGATATGGCGAAGCTGGGTGCTGATTTCGGTTATACTATGGATGGTGAGACTGCCGGTCAGGTAGAAGACGAGAATTTCAATGCTATGTCTGCTACCATTCGCATCACCGGTGTGGCTGCTCATCCCGGCTTTGCAAAGGGAAAGATGGAGAATGCCATTAAGATCATGCAGCACATACTACAGGCACTACCCACACATACGCTTAGTCCGGAGACGACAGATGGCAAGCAGCCCTTCATCCATCCTACTTCAGCTAAGGGTAATCTGGAGCAGGCAGAGATCCATTTTATTCTTCGCTCTTTTGCAACTCATGAGATGGACAGACTGGAAGATATTCTGGAGGCTATTTGTGTTCGCATCGGTAAGGCATTTCCCAATAGCAAGATCACTATGGAAGTTAAAGAACAATATCGCAATATGAAGGAGATCATAGATCAGCATCCTCAGGTAGCTGACTATGCCATCGAAGCGGTTAGCCGTGCTGGCCTGACTCCCATCAGGGCTTCTATTCGCGGCGGCACAGATGGAGCACGATTGTCCTTCATGGGCTTACCTTGTCCCAATATTTTTGCCGGTGAACATGCCTTCCACGGTAAGCAGGAGTGGGTGAGTGTCCAAGATATGGAGCGCGCAGTTGATACCATACTGCATCTGGTAAATATCTGGGCTGAAAAAAGCTAAGAAAATATTATTTTATCAATAGAATAATTCCACAAAGATGTGATCGGACAGAATCATACCTTCCAGGCTGAGTATGAATCGATCATCTGTCTGAATGATTTTACCATCTTTTATGAGTAATAAAGTTTTTGTGATGAAGTGTCTGTAAATATCTTCACCGAAAAGTTCTATTTCAGCAGTACTTAGTCCTGCCTGAGTACGAAGTGAAGTCATTACTAATTCGTTATATCTGGTGCGGTCATCCAGACTTTCACTTTCCTGCGGGATCTTTCCCTCTTTAAGTGCGCGTATATATTGCTGATTGTTGGATACATTCCAGGAGCGTGTTTCTGCAAAATATGAATGAGCGGAAGGCCCTATGCCCAGGTAAGGTTTTCCATGCCAGTAAGCCGTATTATGCTGTGATTCAAAGCCCGGGAGTGCATAGTTTGAGATTTCGTAATGAGCGTAACCATGCTGCGTCAGGAATTCATGTATAAATAAAAAATGGGTCACGCCTGTTTGTTCTGTGGGTGTCTGTATTTCGCCTCTTTTTATTTTTTTATGCAGCATCGTCTGCTCTTCCACTGTCAAATTGTAAGTCGAAATGTGCGGGATCTTTTTAGCCACAATGATTTTTAATTCTGTTTCGAGCTGAGTGAGGCTGAGACTGTCAAAACCAAAAATCAAATCCACATTCAGATTATGATACCCTCTTTCCTGACTGAGTTCAATCGCTTGTAGAGCCTCTGCTTCATTGTGCGCTCTGTTCATCCAGGTCAGGTGCTCGTTGTAGAAGGATTGGAGGCCTATGCTTAGCCGGTTGATGGGTGTAGCTTGAAGCATATCCAGCCAATCAGTATTTATGTCATCCGGATTTGCCTCGAGTGTGATCTCTGCTTCCGCGTTGACTTGAAAATTGGTTTTGATAGAGTTGAATATATTTTGCAAATCGACTGCTGATAAGAGGGATGGTGTACCACCTCCGAGATAAATGGTTTTTAATTTAGGCGCATTAAATTGTCTGCCCTTTATTGAAATTTCACGGCATAATGCATCCACCAAATCATCTTTATAGTGCAACGATGTGGAGAAATGAAAATTACAATAATGACAAGCTTGTTTGCAAAATGGAATATGAAGGTACATTCCACCTGAAAAATCAGGAAACAGCATCCTCAGATGAGTTTTGCTCGAGAAACTTATGTAATCCTTCCAACTGATCATAAAATTCCTCACCATACCGTCGAATCAGCGCATCCTTCACAAATCTGAAGAGCGGCACTTGAAGTTTATCATTACAGGCATTGCGACAGATATCCCAGCGATCATAATTTAGCGCATAGTCTTCGCCGGACTTATTCTTTAGGACCCTGATGGGATATAAATGACAACTTATCGGCTTCTTCCAATTAATTTTTCCTTCTTGCCAGGCCTTTTCAATGCCACAATAAGCTATACCCAATTCATTCTTATTCATAAAGGCACACGGGCCATTATCCAGTAGGGTAGTGCCATATTCCTGACTTTCTTCAAACCAGGTATAGGGACCTTTTTGCTCGATGGCTGCTATTCCTTCAGCCGATAAATAGGGTTTTACGTGCTCCAGTATCTCAATCATGATGGGCAGTTCGACTTCATCGAGTGGTGCGCCAAAGTCGCCTTCCCAGCAGCAAGCGCCTTTGCACGCATTGAGATTGCACACGAAGTGCGACTGTAGCACGTCATCGCTGACCAGTAAATCTTCGACTATGACCATTTGAAAAAATTTGAGCAAAATTAGGCTTTCTATCTCAATTCATTAGTATTTCGGCTTTAGTCCCATATTCTGTACTGATCTACGTATGTCCCCCATTGGAGGCGCGAAGGCGATAGCCCTTAGAATAAAAAAAACTCCAACCCTAAATATTTAGAAATCAATAAAAAATTATACACTGTCAAATTAACTTAGTCCTTCTGCGCAAATCTGCGTTATCTGCGGGAGATTTTGACAAAATGAAAAATTTGTTAAAAGGCCCCAATAGACAGCATCACCAGTGTACAGCCCTGAACTACGTGTATGCCTTGATTTTGAAAATAAGACATCAGTTCATCATTCTCAGTGCCGGGATTGAAGATGATTCGCTCCGGGTCAAGCGCGTCGATAAGCTCTTTCCAATATTCTTGATGTGCCGGCCCAACATATAGAGTGACCGTATGTACACCCTCCACCGGTTTCAAATCGGTGATAATCGAACTGCCAAGCACTTCCGTCTTTTTAATCCCATAAGGAATTACCTCATGCCCCTTGCTTTGAAGCGCTTTCATGGCTAGATAGGCATATCGCTCGGGTTTGTCTGACGCTCCAATGAGGGCTACTTTCATTTCAGTTCGATTTCAAATATATAGGGCCACATTTTACCCGTTACAAAAAATTTCTTTGTTTCCGGATTATACGCGATGCCATTCATTTCTTTAGTACCCGGACTGTTGTGGGCGGCCTCCTCTGCCAATGGAGTAAGATCGAGATTTCCCACTACCTCTCCGGTAGTTGCATCGATTTTTACGATGTGATTCGTCATCCAGATATTGGCATAGATATATCCATCCACATACTCCAGTTCATTCAGATTGCGCAGCGTATATCCATCTTCGGAGACCGCCAGTGACTTGGTGACAGCAAGAGTGGCTGGATCTATATAGGTCAGCTTGTCGGTGCCATCGCTCATGATCAGTGAGGTGCCATCCGTGGTCATCCCCCAACCTTCTTCTCGTGGGATAGAGAACTGTCCTAGTTTTTTGAAGGTCTTGGCATCATAAATAAAACCAACTTTTGAAGTCCAGGTGAGTTGATACACTTTGCCATTGAGAAATGTAATGCCTTCCCCAAAATATTTATCTCTGTCCAGTTCTGCTTTGATATTGATCTTGCCGGTGCTGAGATTTACCTCACCGAAAGCAGAGCGTGTGGTGGGTAGTTCAGGTGTGGCTCCTGTGCTCTCGTATAGTTTTCCCTCGTGGAATAAGAGCCCTTCTGTAAATGAATTAATGTCATGTGGTAGTGTGCGAGTCATCACAAAGCTGATGTCGGCTATCTTTGAAGGTTCTACATTCTCTTCAGGAGGTGCTGCCTTATCACTCTTACAAGCACTCAGCAATGATAGTGCTGCCAAGATAAAATAAATTCTGCTGCGCATAATGAATACTATTTTGAATGATCCGTCATATAAGAATCATAGGCGTGGAGATCTAAATATCCATGCCCACAGAGATTGAATAGGATGGTTTTTGACTTTCCTTCTTGTCTTGCCAATTCAACTTCTTCTATGAGTGAGGCTAAAGCATGAGTCGTCTCAGGTGCTACTACCAAACCTTCCCTCCTGGCAAACAAAATTCCCGCTTCGAGACAGACATTCTGATCATGTGCACGTGCGGTGATATGTCCATCTAGTACCAGCTGTGATATAATGCTTCCCGCACCATGATATCGTAAGCCTACCAAATGATTGGGAACCGGCATGAAATCATGCCCGAGTGTGTACATAGGAAAAAGTGGCGTCTTCTCACCCACATCCCCATAGTCATATCGAAATTCTCCTTGGGATAATTTTGGACAAGTCGCGGGTTCACTCGCTACGAATTTATATTGTTCTCCCAGTCGCCACATACGCTCGAAAAAAGGAAAAGTAAGGCCGGCAAAATTGGCACCACCTCCCAGTGGTGCGATGATGACATCCGGTGATTCATCCAGCATTTCAAACTGTTTGACTGCTTCCTGACCAATCACAGTTTGGTGTAACAGAACAAAATTCTGTACGCTGCCGATCACATACTTAAAATTCTCGTCTGTAGAGGCGTACTCTATTGCTTCAGATATAGCTGTGCCCAGTGAGCCTCTTGATTCCGGGTTTACAGCTAATTGCTTTCTCCCCACCTCGGTCTGCTCACTAGGTGATGGAGTCACATGTGCACCCCACAATTGCATTAATTGTCGGCGGCTGGGCTTCTGGAAATAGGGCCCGCGCACCATGAATACCTCACAGTCCAACCCATAGTATTGAGCTGCAAAGGCCACAGCAGAGCCCCACTGGCCTGCACCAGTCTCTGTAATGACCTTAGTAATGCCATCCTGTAGCGCATAGTAAACCTGCGGTATCGAAGAATTTGGCTTGTGAGAACCACTTGGGCTGACACCTTCATGCTTATAATATATCTTACAGTCGGTCTTGAGTGCCTTTTCAAAATGAGTAGCCCTGATCAAGGGTGTAGGCCGCCAGATCTTGTACATGTCACGTACCTCTTCCGGTATTTCAACCCATTTTTCTTCAGAAAATTCCTGCTCAATTGCACCGCTAGGGTAGAGGTGAGCATAATATTCCTTAGTTACCGGTTGCTGCGTCAAAGGATTTAGTGTTGGCTTCGGTTTGTGCGGCATATCAGCAATGATATTGTACCAATGAGTGGGGATATCTTCTTCAGGCAACAAAATCTTCTTTTGATCGCTGACGTTGGTTTTCATTAATATCGAATCATTATTAATCATAAATCAGAAAAGCTGAATTTTTCTGAATGCCCTGATATTCATAGAGCAATCAGCTGGTTTTTGGAACCGCAAATTACTATTTATAGCAGAATAATAGAGCGTTTTGAATGGAACGGCGTAGATTTAGCCACTAATCAAGTGATTATTAATAGGTTATCCGATCTCTTTTTTAGGAAGAAATACCTCCGCCATCATACATCGGACACTACCTCCACCGTATTTTTCTATTGTGCTTACATCTATGGGTATCAATTTATTGTATTGAGTCAGTGTGTCCGTCTGCTTCGTAGTAAGGCTATCGTAGGCCTGGCGAGAGAGAATGAGGAATTTTTCATCATTCCGGCCGGTCACTTGCAGCATATTTCCGGCAAAGTGATATACCTGATCTAAGCTAATTGCGATGACTTCTTTTCCACTTGCTTCCAGTGTACCTGCTACTTCTTTTTTCTTTTCTTCATCAGTGATGCAATCCAAGCAGACGACTGCATATTTGTCCCCGATGGCCATGATGACATTGGTGTGATAGATAGCAGTATTGTTCTGGTCATTGGCATAAAAGTTGACCAACTTGTAATTCATCAGCAGGCAGAACTGATCCAGTAGAAAGATATCAGTACGTGGACCCAGACAAGCATACACCGTCCTGTTGGGTCTATCAAGTACCATACTGCCTGTCCCTTCTAAAAATTTTCCGTCATTCTCATAAAACTCAAAAGAATATCTATGCTTGATGTCAAATACAAGACCCAAAGTCTCAATGATTTCTTCTTTTCGCTCCAGGCGACGATTTTTTGAATGCATCGGATAGGTGATGACAGTGCCATTCTCATGGAATGAGATCCAATTGTTAGGAAAGATGGCGTCCGGCCTGTTCTCGTCAGGAGTATCGTGGATTACGATTACTTCGACTCCGATGTGCTTGAGCTGCAGTACGAATTCATCAAATTCGCGCACAGCCTCTGCTGCGATAGTAGCTGCATCCAGCTGTTCGTCCTGACTTTGAAAAGCATTACTTTCAGCGGTCTGTGGGTTAAACCCAAATCTGGCCGGACGGATCATCATGATCGCATTGGTGCATTGTTCACTCATCTGATTCTCTCTTTTTCTAAAAGGTAAATGTACACAATTACACTTCCATTGATAATTTAAGAAAATTGAAATTGGAATATTTTTTTAAACCAAGATTTGCTATCCAACAAAATCTGAAAGTTTGCTGAAAGCTAATTTAGCATGTCGATTATTTTTTATTTCTGGCTTTCATAGCAGCCTGCGTCGGGTAAGACTGAATCCCGCGACTTCCCCAATAGGTCATCACTAATACCTGGAATTGGTTTACCTATATTTTTTGCTACGCTTGCGGAGTCCAGTTGATAATTGCTTTGCTTAATACTTTCAAACAATTTATCACCAAATTTTGCATAAAGGCAATCGATGCAATTATCCTTAAAAGAAGAGGAATTCTGAAGCGAATCACCCTTGATGTATGAATTTGAGAATTGGACCACAAATCTGCCCGGAATGGGCGTAGGATTTCTATCCACCAGCACGACTTCATTGTCATCCTCGCCGGCAAATATTGAATTGCGCACTTTGATAGTAGCAGGAAGTGTTTTCCCCTCTATGCACTGTCCGGTTTGTGGATTCTGCATGGTACATTGAAAATTATCCAGCAGCAGACTATATGAGTTGCTATATGCATTGTAGGCAGTGCAATAATCCAGTGTGTAATTGCCACCTTGCGCAAAATACAGATTGTGCTGACCCGATTCGGTAAACTCACAATTAGATGCTTTGATAACCGCATTGCGTGCGATGATACTGTTGGTTGAGGTGTAGATGATTCGGCTGTGATCTATTTGTAGAAATGCGGCACTATCCACATACAGTCCAAAAGAACTGTTTTTGATATCAGCATTCGAGATTGAATTTGTTCGGCCCGGATTCTGAAAAGCAATGCCACCCCATTGACCCGCTCCATTTTTAAATGCCGCTTCCAGTCTATCTCCTGTTAGGTAGGCTTTATTGCCAGGTGTTCCTTCTATAGCCAGCGAGCCACGATTGATAAATATCAGTCGCCCATCAGTATAGGGTGCGATGCGGTCATCATCAGGACGAACCAAACCTCCATGTATGTAAATGCGCGCACCTGCCGGAATAATGACACGGCAACTATCTATCACAAGCGTGCCGTATATTAAATACGGCTTGCTGTCATCCCAGCGTAGATCTTGCATATTACAAGTGAGCAATACAATGCGGCCACTTGCATCCTTGCCTGTGATGTAATTGGCGTTTTGACCCCAGGCTACAAGAGCGATCTCGTTGGTGTGGCTGTTGATTTCGATTTTTAGTTTATCCTCTAGTACAAAAGGACTGACACTCAGTGGCTGATCCGGATCCACTTTCACACGCACAAATAGATAAATGCTGTCCTTCGCTTCTATCCGAATATTCTTTGCTTCCGGACCTTCAATGCCATCAACATTAAAATTAAATTTAACACCCGACGAACCGGCTATACTGATTCTGGAGAGGATTACCGGACCACTTTCATCATTAAATATCTTTAGAATCTTGGTCGCAGAACCAATAGTTGTAAATGTGGTGTCGAATAATAGCGTATCTGTAGAATATCTGAGTTTAATTCCCGGATCAGTATTGACCGGATCTTCTTTAATACAACTTTGAAGTCCAAGAAATAAAAGGAAAATAATACTAATGACCGGTGTACATTTCATATTGAGTGCTATTGACTGCCGTTTATAACGCCGGAATGGGATTATTGATATTTAGAAAGTGCAGCCTCATATACTCGGCGCATTCCTTCTTCTACTGAAATCCTAGCTTTCCAGCCCAGTGTTTGTTCCACAAAAGTCATGTCACAATATCTGCTGTGGACCCCCACAGGTTTGTCAAGCAGTGGTTTTATCTCTGGTTGATAACCTGCAAACTTTGTCATTACTTCGATGATGTCAAGGAATGAAGTGAGTTTACCCATCCCAATATTGATCGCAGTACCATCACTGATCTTATCCATCGCCAACTGGATACAGTCAATGACGTCATCGATGTGTACAAAGTCGCGACCTTGCTTGCCGCTGCCCCATACTTCAAATGGATTTTCCTTCATTGCAGCACGCTTGGCCAGCATTGGGATGGGGTAGGTAAGATCCTGATCCTCACCATAACCTGAGAAGGGTCTGATGCAGGTGATGTGCACACCATAATATTGCGCTGCAATCTTCGCCAGATATTCTCCGGTGAGTTTGGTCCAACCATAGGTCATATCCGGCTGACCCATTTTTGTGAAATCAATGTCTGATTCTTTTAGTGCTATGGCGCCATCTACAGTCTGCAGGTCCACCGGATAGGCGGCCGATGAGCTGGGATAGAGGACTCGCTCCGGCTTATGTCGGGTGATATAGTAAAAGAATTCAGCGTCGATAGACAGATCCAGCGCCACCATCATGGGATCGCCATCTATCTTCGCACGTCCACCTACTATTGCTGCAAAGTGATAGACATCCTTAAAATTCACGAAATCAGGCCCGTATTTCTTTCTGATCGCTTCGGGATCATTGGCCAATGCATGGACAACATTTCTGAAATCTTCCTTTAGGAAAAACAAGCGACGGTCTTCTCCATACACCTGGATTCCATTGAGGTCATCCACGAGCGGCTCTCTGAGCCAGGTCTCAGGTGCAGTGCCGACACTTAGGTCATCGATAAAAAAGATCTGATCCTGAGTGGTTTTATATAACCGCTTGACCATATTACGACCGACAAATCCACATCCGCCGGAAACTAAATGTACGCCCATATTAAAGGTAGATTATTTTGATAAATGTAATTTTTGTAATTGCGATATGGTCACTTTCTGAAGAGATTCGCCCATTCTATGCCAGTTGTAACGCTGTAGCACATAGTGGAAAGCATGCCACCAGATCTGACCAATTTTTGCAATTAACGAGGCCAAAATTAAGAAGAAAAGGCCAAACTTCCATTTGATGGTAATTCCGATTATTAAGAAGGTGATCAACATCTGGAAGATAAGAAAGAAAAATGATGATCCGATCCGAATCGAATTAGTAAATTCAGGTGAGACTTTCATCCGTTTTACCAATGCTTTACTTAGCCAATGTGGAATACCAAAATACAATACTGCGGGCAATCCTATCGGAAGTAATATCACGCACAATATAGACTGAGTAGTAAGATTTTCCAGAAATAAGGGCAAGCGAGTTCGTATGTAGTGTTTTTTCATGTTTTTTACCCATGACTGCAATGTAGTGGCCCATTCTTCATTTCCGGAGCGAATCTGCTCATTGTGTAGTTGTATCCACTGTTGGACGTGTCTGAAGAAAGAATCATTTTGCTTTAAAGCCAAGAGCGGAGCCATGAATGAGCTATCGATGTACTGGATGGCTTTGCGGGCCTCATCGTGTGTCTGTTCGTCTTCGATGGAGAGCACCTGATCGACCATGCGACGTTGTATCTCTTCAGTCAGCTCTTTGATGGCCTTGTTTGGATTCTCATTATAGGTGGCATAATATTGATTGACGTGGATGGGATCACCTGAATGCACTATGACAGAAGATCGCATTTTAGTAGGTTCGATATAATTAATACCCACCGGATAGATGAGGATATCCTCCATTTTGTATTTCTCATACGCACCAAAAGCCATTCGCGCAGTGCCCTTTTGAATCGTACGTAAACGCATCTTAACACTACAATCACCTTCTGAAAAAATGATAATTCGTTGCTTATTAGATAGAGCCTCATAACAATACGTCATAGTGTCGTTATTCTTCTTCATATTTCCGTAGCCATCCCGAAACCGAAATATGGGTATCTGATTGGTCAGTTTGAAGAACCACAGCATTTTCGGATTAAATACATCACCCCGAACGATATAGTGCATTTCGAGTTTAGACAGAAAAGAGCCCAGGACAAGTGCATCAGCGAAAGCGCTATTGTGGTTGCATGCGATAAGAACCGGAGTATCATCCTGAATGTCATCAATACGATTGAAATACAGCTTCTTAAAGTAGAATCTGAGATAAATCCGAACGGTGCGCTGTAATATCTTATAAAACATCTTGCAAAATAGGTGACAACTGATATTTTTCCACTATTTTGTTAAAAAAGTTTTCATTGAAAAGACTTATTTGTATCGGAGGCCCCACTGGCTGTGGCAAAACGGACCTTGCTATTTCTCTGGCTGAGTCCTATAAATGTGAAATATTGTCCTTTGACAGCCGTCAATTGTACACTGAGCTCTCTATTGGAGTTGCCCGTCCCACGGACTCTCAGTTAGCCGCCGTGCGTCATCATCTGATAAGTTCACAGTCTATATATGATCATTTTTCAGTGGGTGACTTTGTAATTGAAGCAAAAAGAGTGCTAGGCGAATTATTTAAAAAGGATGATACCGTAGTCGCAGTAGGTGGTACCGGATTTTATCTTCATAAACTGTTGTCGCCTTTGGATGAGATTCCGGCAGTGCCTGACCATGTTCGGGAGGAGATACAATTTGAGTTTGAGGTTAATGGGTTGCCCTGGCTTCAGGAATTTGTCTCTACACAAGATCCGGTCTTCTACTCGATGGTGGATGTGCAAAATCACAGCAGGCTGCAGCGGGCAGCAGAGGTGATCAGATCAACCGGTCAACCATTTTCTCAATTTCAGAAAGGAAATTATTCACAGCATTTCACAGATATTGAAGTTCACAAGTTTGCCTTGCTACCGGAACGTACTTTGCTGTACGACCGGATAAATAGTCGGGTGGAGGAAATGTTGCAAGCGGGACTGGAAAAGGAAGCTCGCGAATTGTATAAGGATAAGGGACTAAAAGCGCTTGCTACGGTGGGTTACACCGAGTTATTTGATTATTTCGAAGGAAAGACCTCTCTTGGAGTGGCTATTGACAAGATCAAGCAACATTCACGCAATTATGCCAAGCGTCAATATACCTGGTTTCGCAACCAGGGTGATTGGGACCCGATTTATACTACAATCATCGAGCAACAAACTAACCAAATTAAAACTAAAATACATGATCTGGAAGCAACTACCGAAAGTGGAAGTTCTAAATGAAATGGGCGTAAATACCCTGGCAGAATTAATTGGAATTGAGTTTACAGAGATAGGACCTGATTTTCTAAAGGCTACCATGCCGGTGGAGGCTCGCACGCACCAACCAATGGGAATTCTTCACGGTGGCGCTTCAGCAACATTGGCTGAAACACTGGGCAGTGTCGGCTCATTTCTGTGTATCAGTGACCATGCTAACTACAGCGCAGTTGGCCTGAACATCACCACTGATCACTTGCGGCAAGCTCGTACGGGACTATTGACCGGGGTCGCAAAGCCAATCAAAATAGGTCATAAGATCCATTTGTGGAGCATCGATATTTTCAATGAGAAGCAGCAACTGGTCAGCGCATCCAGACTTTCTGTCATGATTATTAAGACAGACCGCAGTGGGTAAAGGTGAGGAAGAGCTTATTTGTATTGATTTAAAGTAACTGCATTTGGGAATAATTAGGTATTACGTAATGTAGCTTTTCGAGTTCAGAAATCTAAATTTCGTAAATAGTTATTTTTCTTATTAAAAAAGAGCTGCTCTGGCTTTCCAAAGCAGCTCGGTAAAAATTTTGATTATGAAAAAAAGCTTTTCTGATATTACCTAATGACTACATATTTTTGTTTGAAAATAAGGTCATTTTCAGCGTCTCTGATCAAGATATAATAAACTCCGGAAGTAAGTTCAGATAGGTTGATCTCAGTGTATTGAGAAATTTCTCCATTAGTGACACGACGACCGCTCAAATCATATAATTCAAATGATTTGGCAATGTCAGAAGCTTCTATTTTCATGACATTTGTACCCGGATTGGGAAATATGTTTATAACTGCATTCTCACCCGTTTTCTTAGTTTTTAAGGATGCAGGGTCAGTTTTGCGGTCCATCATGATTTCAGTACAACTCATTATATCCCGCATATCGCCGAATGTATTGGACGGATCAGTGTCAAGATCGGTCCATCTTCCACTGATGAAGTGTGTCAAATTACTCACTTTGCTCATACAATTTAGGGCATTGTCAAACCAATAATTGTAAGATGCAGGTATCAAATACTCTGGAGGTAACAGTTGGTTGCTTACCGTTCCCTTAAAGATATATCCACATGCTGGTAGTCGATCACCTGGCACATCATCTGGTATCTGTTGACCCTCCTCACCGGACATGAAACCGCTCTCGATTGCTTTGTGAAACTGAGGTGGTATAAAGGTGAGATTTTGAGTTGGATAGCAACAATCTGAAAATATATTGCCAAGAAACCATTCATAAGAAGGTGTACTGATGTCTAAAATTGCATTTTCCAATTGACCTCCGACCCGGTTGCCTATCATACCTGATTGTCGCATTTTGAGTACATGAGAGATCGGAGAGATATAAATATTATTCACACCATAGACACAGTTGATCATATAGGTACAGTTCATGTCAATATTGGCAGAGTTATTTGAAATGGCACTATTCAACTTAGCAAAGTGACAATTCTCAAGCGAGATATTTCCTACATCTATTAGTGAGAAACCAATACCTCCTTGATTGATATTGCTCCATCGATTACGGTTGGTATAGAATTGGCTACCAGTTGCCTTAACCCATTTGATTCCGTTGATCACAAATCCCGCATTACTTATTGATGTATTATAAACTTTACATTTATCTATGAGTACTTTGTAAGTCTTGGAATTATCATTAGCGCTCGCTATAGTCGCGCTTCTGTTGACATCATTGTAGTCACAATCGGTGGCTTTGAATACGCCATTAAGGCCACTGATATACAGCGGCATTCCATACTTGAATACTACATTATTGAACGTCACATTTCCCGCGCCTGAATTGAACGAAAATCCGGTTCCACCGCCGACTTCCGATAGTACTGTTCCATTGGATACATCTAAATTGACATTGTCAAAGTAATTTATTGCACCATGGACATTCTTCAGTATAGTTTTGGCCCTATCAATACTCTTCAGAGTCAGGTCACCGTGTACATACCATTGCCCACCTTCTTTCAGGTCTATATAGCCATCCATATTTTTGATATTGGTTCGGCCCATATGGACTGTGCCTGAAATTTCGATTTTTCCTAAGTTTTCAAAAGTGATAATTGGGTCATTTTCAATAATTAGCTCGCCCCCCTTTTCTACTATCAGGGATGCTGCTTTTATAAGTAAAGAAGCCCCTGATCGAATGATTAGTTTTCCACCTTTTTGAACTATCAACCTACTATTGTCATCAATCTTTATTGTGCCGCTATTGTCTATAACACAACCTGAATTTATAGAAACTATCGCTCTATTAGTCAAGTCCCAATCACCAAGTTTAAGCATTGAAGTCTCATCTATTAGGAGTTTTCCATAACTTTCTTTGCAATCAATTCCTTTCGAAAGGTCTAGGTCAAAGTTGGTTTTGTTTAAATTAGTAGTCGTATTATTCCCATGTATGAAACCGATTGGACCGGCTGCATTTACAGAAATCAATGAATTATTCCGCAACGTAATTTCCTGGGTAATACTATTCGTCATAACTCTTGGTGAAAAAAGACCCTCTGTATAATTGTCGGGAATAATATTATCGGTCAATTTTCCAAAATTAAACTTTTGATTATCTAATGAAGTAATATCCTCAAGTCCGGAAATAGATCTTAATAGATCATACATGAGAAATGCAGTAGTCCGATAGTTATTAAAACAATGAATCTGATTGACCTGTTCGGGAAAGAGATCCAACTCACCATTGACTCGGGTTGAAAAACAGATGGATGGCTGCAACATGCCCACATATGAGCTTACGCGTACTAAATTATTGGCCAAAACATTCTGTACATTCGAAAAGTTAGTTTGTAAATTATCTAATGTGCGTGCTCTTAATGCAATACTGGAAGCGGCTGGAATAAATAGATTTGCTCGGACATTAAATTTTACACCACCGATATCTCTGCCTAAAGTGGTGAACCCACCGGGTGCATCGTCAAGTCCTCTTGAGTCTGCTAGGGCATAACCATAAAAGTTATCTTCCATTAGAAAGCCAAGAATCTTTGAATAAGTGGTTCTAGAGTAAACCGGTGCGCTGCCAGATGAGGCTTGTGCTCTGATTTCAGCATCTACCCGAATTGAAGTACCAAAGCCTTCTAATATTGCTGTCCAAAAACCTTCCCAACCTTTATCTCCTTTCTGGTGAACTATTTGTGAAGCGGATGAGTGTACCTCTGCCATTAAAGCACCCGAACTGTATACCTGACCAATGTTATTAAGTGAGCCATTACTAATTGCTTTGAAAGCACAATCTTTAATGTCACCATCTCTATTTCTGCCTTTATGATCGAACTCATTTTGCAGAGTCTCAAAATTTTTCCATAGTTTTCCTCCGTGATATCTACATAACAACATTGCGCTAGCGGCAGGACTGGTTAGTACTGAATACTTCTCCGGAATTACAGGTTTTAGTTTTGAAACTTTAATAGTAATCAATTTAGAAATTATAGATATTTTCAATTCATTAAAATCCTCTAGCATAACTTGAAGTCCTACGGGAATATTTGCACCATTATGTGGACTGTCCCATGACCAGAAATTTTCTATATTATGTGCTTTCTCATGTTCTTCCATGTCGAGGATAGCCCAGCGAGCTACCAGTCCGCCCATACTTAGCGCTATGACATTGAGCTTTTGTGCACTGTAGCCATTTGATTCCAATTGAGCATTTATATAATCAATTGTACTCTCGACTAGATAGGCGTTACGTTGAATATAATCCTGACCACCTCTCTGTGAAACTCGATACACAGGTTTCTTAAATGATTCATATACCGGATTGCCATTTTGGTCTTGCATCGGGTTTTCATGTTCATCCGTGAGCTGAATATTATAATACTCATAATGATCAAATACCTTTATGTCTTTCCAGTCCAGAAAGATAAGATCATAGCCGGCATCGTATAACGCTTGATGGGTAGGAATTTTCTCTTCCAAGTTATTATTTGGAATAGCAGTTTGTTTCCCCAATTTGTCTCTGAGGAATATATCCTTAAAAATAGCTGAATTACCAGCATATTGCGGCTCGAAGCCGTCGATGAGCAGGAGTGGCTTGTGAATCTTGCCATCTTCGCAATGAGGGAAAATATATAAGTCGCCTTGGCCATAAGAGCCTAAATAGGATTGCGTTGCGGAGATGATGACATGTTTTGGATTTATTTGATCATAACTATTTGAGGGAGGAGGTGGTGGAGAACTATTGCTAAATGCATGGTCTATGGTAATCGCAAAATGGCTCACTAGATTAGCTAGGTCAGGATTTCCAGGTTTGATTCTTATCACTTTTTCTCCTGCATTTTCATAGTGAATTATATAGGCTCCACTTGGCGCCAGAGGGTGCCACCCAGAACCATCACCGACATCCACCAGGAGAGTATCCAGCTCCACTGACAGGTTTTTTGCAATGGCGGGATACAGCAATACAACTGAATCGGAGGAAATCACATCCCGCTGTGGTCCCACTGCAAATGCAGTATCAATGCGGAGTATTTGATCAATCGGCGCGAGAGGCCGCAGGACAGAATCACCATTGAAGGTTACCAATCCCAGCTCAAAGGCATCCGGCCGAATATAGTCATAACGGTAGGCTATGGCTGTCAACGGTAATATTGCATCCGGATAGCGGAGGAAGGCCTTGTCAAAATAGAGCGGTCCGGCCTCAGGGAGTAAATACTTTTCCGCTACCGGGGTAGCTGATAGGCTGAGATATAGAGAAGCAAAGAGATCGGCGTACAGTGCATTGGTGCTGTCGAGCACCGTGCTACTGAAGGTTTGCGGTCGGATGCGGCCAACACTCTTGTCGGCGAGTAGGCCAGTCTGTGTAGCTGAGTAAAAGGCGGACATCTGATTATACAGTCGTTCGCCAAGAATTTGTTGCGCTGAGGTCCTCATCCCGAGGCATAGCAACGTCAGGGCTGCAAGCAGCCTAATTGATTTGTAATCCATAATAATGGGTGTATTTAGGTGAAAAAATTAGTTACATATT
>DAOLZQ010000018.1:2589-48239 GCA_035426385.1 Saprospiraceae bacterium | reverse complement strand
TAGTTTTAATTGGTATGATCCAAGTAATAACTTAGTTGGTACGACCTCCACATTGGAAATTCAGAATGTACAATTATCCATGGCGGGCATTTATACTGTCAAAACTATAGATGAATATAATTGTGAAAAATTAAACTCCATTGAAGTAATCATTGAAGCTGCTGAAATAGCCAATGCAGGTATTGATCAATTACTTTGCTCAGGAAATTCAGCTACAATGGAAGGGAATAGCCCTATTGGTGGTTCCGGACTTTGGACGATTATAAATGGCAGTGGAACCATTGAGGATACATCAAATCCAACCACACAAGTGTCTGATCTGGGAATTGGAGAAAATATATTTATGTGGTCAATTACTCCGAATTCAAATTGTTCATCAGTTAGTGATACTGTTATCCTCACAGTTGGTCATCCTGCACCTGACATCTCTTCCAATGCACCTATTTGCGAAGGTTCGACTTTGATTCTTGAAGTAATAGATCCGGCTCCCTTCACTAGTTTTAATTGGTATGATCCAAGTAATAACTTAGTTGGTACGACCTCCACATTGACCATACCAAATACCACGCCCGACGGGCAAGGTGTGTACACTATTTTTGTAACTGATGATTATGGATGTGAGAATTCTGCAACCATAGATATTGATATCCAAGAAGTGCTTCTAGCAGACGCAGGTAACGACCAATTGGTGTGTAACAATACCACTACGGTTCTTGATGCTGAGACTCCTTCCGGAGGAATGGGAACTTGGAGTGTCACTCAAGGTTCAGGTAATTTTGAAGACATTAATGATCCACATACCTTGGTAACTGGGTTAAGTATAGGTCAAAATTCTTTTCTGTGGACAGTTGACCCGGAAAATAATTGCTCTTCCAGTAGCGATGAGGTTTTAATTACAGTGGGTCTGCCCAACATTTCTGTTTCTTCTAATTCACCAATTTGTCAAGGTGCTACATTAATTCTCACGGGCGAGGGCAACAATATTGTGTCGTACACATGGAATGGTCCTTCAGGTGTTACAGGTTCTGGTCAAGAATTATCAATTAATTCAACTCTTCCTGAGGATAGTGGTATATATCAATTGTCGGTGACTGACATATTTGGTTGCAGTTCTACTACAACAGCAGAAATAATCATTGAACCAAATCCCATTGTAAATGCCGGGATCGATCAATTTGCATGTTCGGATGCAGAAATAATATTAAATGCCAATTTGCCGGCGGGTACTGTCGGACATTGGAATATAGTTGAAGGAAATGGGGTGATATCAGACGTATCTGACCCTTTCAGTCTATTTACTAATCAGGCACCCTTTGAAAATGTTACCCTTTCTTGGACATTAATATCTTCTATTGGTTGTACTGATATAGATACCGTCTTGCTTAATTATATAGATCAAAGCCCTCCTGCCTTCGCAGGTGTTGATTTTGCGGCATGCCAGTCTGAACCTTTTTTAATTTTAAATGCGACTCCTCCCGGCAATGGTCAGGGATCATGGTCTGTTTTTGAAGGAATGGCGGATTTTGAAGATGAAAGCAATCCAGCCTCTAAAATTACTAATTTCTCACCCGGCACAGCGGGTACATTGGTATTACAGTGGAAAATCACTGATCAATGTCACCTGGGGTTACCCTCAGCAGAGGATTATATAACAATTACAATTGATCAACCATCAGGTCCTGCATTACTTTTAACGCAGGATGTGAATTTATGTCAGACTACAGAGTTGATCATTGCCGCTGATGATAATTATTTAGGTCAGGGTGAATGGACCCTTTTAAGTGGGTCAGGAACAATTGCAAATTCGTCAAACCCTATGACATTAATAACCAATCTGAGTATTGGGATACCAATTACACTTCAATGGGCTGTGGTAAATGGTGTTTGTCCTGTTAAGTCGGCAACTTTGAACATACAAGTTGATCCTTTACCGGATGCTGCATTAGTTGGGTTGGACCAACAGATATGTAATGAAACAGATTTTTCACTTAATGCATCGCCTGTTGATGTGGGACAGGGTATTTGGAGGATTGTTGAAGGCATCGGAAATATCCAAGATGAAAAGGACCCAGCTTCTCATGTGACTGGATTGGTTCCTGGTTCAGATGTTAGTCTTGTTTGGGAAGTAAGTTCAGGCATTTGTCCGGTCAGTATCGACACAGTGGTAATCAGAAACAATGCACTGCCGGATGAAGCAAGGTTAGGAGCAGATCTGCAAATTTGTAATGCGCAGGTATTAAATATCTCAGCCAATGAACCCACTTCCGGGTCGGGAATGTGGAGCGTTATTGAAGGTTCTGTCCATGTTAATTCGCCGACTGACGCCAACACCTTTCTGGATGGGCTTGTGTCGGATAGCTTGATTAAAGTGACATGGACCATTTCCAACGGTGTGTGCCCTTCCTCCATTGATACTCTGCAAATAATAAATTATCAGTTACCTGATGGAGCGCATGCGGGAGATGACATCATGGCTTGTGTGGATTCCGTTTGGCTATCTGCCCAATCTATATTAGTGGGATCCGGCATCTGGGAAATTGTACAAGGTGATGGCCAAATTGCTAATAAAAAGTCGAATCAAACCCTTTTATCTGATTTGCCCAACAATGAATCTGTAGTATTAACCTGGACTGTTTCAAATGGAGTTTGTCCTATACAACAAGATACAATAGTCATTTCTACTGCTAAGAATTTTCTGGAAGCACATGCGGGCGATGACTTATATCCCTGCAGTGCGGAAAGCATATTATTAAATGCAGAAAGTGCACCCGAAGGCACTACCGCTGCCTGGAAAATCATATCAGGTCCCGGTCAGGTAAGAAATCCTTCAGCCTCGTCCAGCTGGATAGATGATCTAATCTCAGGGCAACAGACTACTGTGGCATGGACATTGAGTGAAGGAATCTGTCCAGAGGTTGCTGATACTATTATTATTGATAATCTGGATGGCGCAAATCTCAATGCAAATTTCCTCATTAATCAAGCCGCTTGTCTGGGAGATAGCCTCGCTATCATCGATGTAAGTAATATACCAGAATCATCGGATATTGAATTTATATGGACCTCAAATGGAGATGTTATCTCAAATGAAAGAGATCCGGTTATAATATTTGATGAATCCGGCTTGAAGAATATTCAATTGGAAATCCGGATAGGAGCATGTTCAAGTATGTCACCTGTTAAGGAAATTAATATATTGGATTGTCTTATTGAAGATCAGGATTCAACTGTGAAATATAACAATGTCTCCGCCTTCCCAAATCCAACCACGGGAAAAGTTCGTGTTGAAATAGAACAAATCGAGGGAGAATCCTTACTGATGTTATATGATGCTGCAGGTAGATTATTACTTGATGAAAAACTAATTGGTAATAGTATCTCAAAAGAGCTTAATTTAGAACAGCCTGGATTTTATTTTATACAAATAATCAATCCTAAATTTGAAAAAGTTATTAAGATACTAAAATTGTAACCTTGAGATACCAAGTTTAGTATAGATAAAAGTTGTAAATAGCTCTTTATCATATTGGGATAATAGCCTCGTCTTCTTCAGTTAAGACTTTTTTTCTCATTAAATTGGGCTTTTCAAGGTAGGTAAAAGATACTTAGCCCATTGGACAAGTTGTCGATGTACAGTCTGAACCTATTTGCGTTATGTTCGGAAGGAAGGTTGACATTGATAGAAAATGTGCTTCATCTGTCTGAGTGGAGTTGCCATTACTAGTAATACATAAATATTTGGTAATTTTTATTATTATATTATTTTTGTACTATTTTCCGTAACTTCACGATATTCCTCGTTTCACAACATACACCCTTATGAAGAATAATTATAGAAAACGATCGCTTCTAAAGTTTAGCCCATTTTCAATTCTTCGTCTGTTGCTTTTTATTCTTGGTTCATCTTATGGAATCAGCCCTGCAATTTGTCAAGAAATTACCAGCTTAGACCGCACTATACAATCATTATATGTCCTAGGAGGCTTTAACTATGCATTTCATGACGAGTTTCCACCTGTTCATGCCGGCGGAGGTATTGTGTTCAAGTCAGATTGGGGCTTTGAAATCATCTATACGGTCCAGTATTTTGAGGCAAATAATAAACCGGCTGATTACCAGTCCGGCTTATGTTTATTTAAACCATGTGTACCTCAGGGTATTAATAGCTGGTCTTTACCTTTAAGTAAAAGTTTTAAATTTGCAGATCAAAATTTTAGACTAAAGTTGGGAGTTGGGCCGGCATTATTTATGTATCAGGAACCACTTTATAGAAAGCGGTCACCTTCTGGTGGCTTTTTCTCTTCAAATTATGAAGTAACTTATAAAGAGCACCATTTACCGGGACTGTTTTGTCAGTTTAGAGGCGAATTTATGCCGAGATCTTTTGTTGGATTGGGATTTGGAATTTCTGTTAAACTCAATTCTGAGATTTCTTATTTAAGCCTGGATCTTTCTCTACCACTAGGAATTATGCGTACTTCACCAAAAAGGTGGATAAGTCTATAATGAATATAGTAATTTAGATAGTAATTGATTCTTGACAGGACTTTTGGGTCGGGAAACCTAATACATATGTTTAATAACTCATAAATACTTGAACTGTGAGCCCCGCGAGCAGCCTACCGTGAATTTAGATTGAGTGAAGGAGCTGACCGCATCTGCGGTCAGCCTCCGATAATAAAATTAGTGAAGACATAAACCCACGGTTCTCAATATTTTTTGATCAAGTATATATCTACCAGATCAAGTTTGCCGCGTGAGGGACCGGAAGGGCAACGGTGCTGAGGGCGGTGAGTATTCTGTATCTTTGGTCTGAGTAGAGGCATGAAGTCTAAATAGAAGTGTAAAAGTGCACCTCGGATAAATACTGCCTCAGCACGGAGCATAGCGAACCCCTGAAGGCCCCGACGCCGCCGCAGGCGGTGACACGCCCCAAAAAATTGAGGTTTAGACTTCATCAAGTACGCAAGTTTTGGATAGCCTTACAAGTTAAAAGTGGCTCGCAAAACTTTTTTTAATAATTTCTGCACAAATATGTTTGTAGTTTGCTGCAGAGAGATTACCTTTGCGCCACTTTAGAATGCAAGAAGTAAGCTAAAGAGAAATTTACTTTAAGGATATGAATCAAAAAATCAGAATCAAGCTTCGTTCTTATGATCACAATCTAGTGGACATATCTACGGAGAAGATTATCAAAACTGTGCGCAACAGTGGTGCTGTTGTGACGGGTCCGATTCCGCTGCCTACCGAGAAAAAAATGTTTACAGTGCTGCGCTCGCCGCACGTAAATAAGAAATCTCGAGAGCAGTTTTCAATGCGAACCCACAAAAGATTGATAGAAATCTACACTCCTACGCAGAAAACAGTCGATGCTCTTTCGAGATTAGAGTTGCCTAGTGGGGTAGATATCCAGGTCAAGCTGACATAAGGATTTTTTAATAATTAGTATAAATAAAGGATGGCACTGGCTATTATCAGGCTGTCCAGTTAAATAGTATAGTCGTGAACGGAATTATCGGAAAGAAAGTAGGGATGACCAGTACTTTCGACAAAGATGGTAACTATGTAGCTTGCACGGTGATCCAAGCAGGCCCTTGTGTCGTGACACAGGTGAAAAGCATGGATACCGACGGGTACAATGCCCTCCAGATCGGTTTTGGTGATGTGAAAGAGAAGAATGTCTCTAAGCAGATGAAAGGCCATTTTGCGAAAGCAAATACCGATCCTCTGCACACCTTGATAGAGCTGCGTGATTCATCTCTCGGCAAATCGCTGGGTGATACCATTGAAGTAAGTGAAATTTTCCAGGAAGGAGAAAAAATCAATGTAGTTGGTGTCAGTAAAGGCAAGGGCTTCCAGGGTGTTGTAAAGCGTCATGGATTCTCTGGTGTGGGTCAAGCTACTCACGGTCAGCACAACAGACTTAGAGCACCAGGTTCCATCGGTGCTTCTTCTTTTCCGTCCAAGGTATTTAAAGGTATGCGTATGGCGGGTCAGACTGGTGGAGATAATATCAAAATGCAAAACCTGGTCGTATTAAAAATATTTTCAGAACAAAACCTCATCCTTGTTAAAGGAGCCGTTCCCGGTCATAAAGGTTCTGTCGTAATCCTAGAAAATAAGGCGAAATGAAAATTGATGTGATTAGCAGAACCGGCGAAGCAACCGGTCGCAGCTTTGAGATAGCTGACGAACTATTGCTTTCAGAACCAAACATGCACGTGGTGTATCTGAGCGTGAAGCAGTATCTGGCCAATCAGCGCCAGGGTACTCATAAATCTAAAGAAAGGAACGAAATTGCCGGTTCTACTCGCAAGCTACATAAGCAGAAGGGTACCGGTGGTTCCAGAAAAGGAGACATCAAGAGCCCGATCCTGCACGGTGGTGGTAGAGTATTTGGTCCAAGACCTAGAGACTACAGTATGGATCTGAATAAAAAGACTAAGCGTCTGGCTAAATTGGCTGTTATTACTGATTTGTTACAGAACAATAAACTTAAGGTAGTTGAAGATTTTAGCTTCGATGCACCTAAGACAAAAGACCTGATCAGTTTCTTTAAAACAGTTCAGGCAGAGAAGAAGCCATTACTAGTGACTTCCGAACTGAATCGCAACATTTATCTCTCAGGACGTAATATGCCGAAAGGTGCAGTTACCTACGTCAATGAGTTGAATGTATATGACATGGTGAATGCCGATACGCTCATTGTATTTGAAGGCGCCATGGACAAGATTGTCAAATCATTAGAAAAAAAGTAAAATTCCGGAATCATGATCAATACGATTTTAATCAAACCGGTAATCACCGAAAAATCACAAGCCCTTGCCAATGATGGTAAGTATGTGTTCGTGGTAAATAAGAAGGCAAATAAAGTGGAGATAGGCAAAGCCATCGAGAAATTTTATAATGTTACGGTGACGGATGTGAACACAGTAAATGTCAGAGCAAGGGCAGTAAGCCGCTCAGGTAGATCCGGTGTCATGAAAGGCTTTAAATCAGGCTATAAAAAAGCCATCGTATCTCTGGAAGAGGGCAATACGATCGATATATTTTTAAATCCAAATGAAGAATAACCGGCACCACCGGTAAATATATATAGCAATGGCAGTTAAGAAATTTAATCCGATGACACCCGGAACCAGGTACAGAGTGGGAAATTCCTTTCAGGAAATCACTACTGCTACTCCCGAGAAGTCACTGACTACCGAACTGAAGAAGAGCGGTGGTCGTAACCATGACGGTAAGATGACCGTGCGAAACAGAGGTGGTGGGCACAAGCGCCGTTACCGAGTGATCGACTTCAAGAGAGATAAAGATCAAATACCTGCTAAAGTGGCTACCATCGAGTACGACCCGAATAGAAGTGCCTGGATCGCACTCCTTCACTATGCAGATGGTGAGAAGAGGTACATCATCGCAGCTAAGGGCTTGAAGGTTGGTGATACCATACAAAGTGGTCGCTCTATACCTGTAGAGGTAGGCAACGCCATGTATCTGAGTGAAGTTCCATTAGGTGCAGAGATATACAACATCGAGATGCAACCCGGCAAGGGTGCCGCTTTGGCGCGAAGTGCAGGTGCTTATTGTATCATGGTGGGTAAAGAGGAAAGATATGCCGTGGTCAAGTTGCCTTCAGGCGAAGTTCGCCGGATCCTGCTTACTTGCAAGGTTACTATCGGACAGGCTTCTAACCCGGATCATGGATTGACCGTATTCGGAAAGGCAGGACGCAGAGCTTGGGTAGGTCGTAAATCACGAGTGCGTGGTGTAGCGATGAACCCCGTCGATCACCCCATGGGTGGTGGTGAAGGTAGAGCTTCAGGTGGTCATCCAATATCAAGAACCGGTATTATGGCCAAAGGTCAGAAGACCAGAAATGTCAACAAGAAGAGCAATTCGTTGATCATTTCGAAGCGTAAAACAAAAAATAAATAAAACACAATCCGAAAGTAGCATACAATGGCACGTTCACTAAAAAAAGGACCTTACGTACATTACAGTCTTCTGGACAAAATTGCTAAGGCAAAAGACTCCACTAAGAAAATGGTGATCAAGACCTGGTCCAGGGCATCGATGATCATACCTGATATGGTTGGAGAAACTATCGCGGTTCATAATGGCAAGACATTTGTACCGGTATTTGTTACTGAAAACATGGTGGGCCATAAATTAGGTGAGTTTTCGCCTACCCGCAATTTCAGAGGTCATGGTGGAAATAAAAAGAAATAATAAACGGAGTCTGTAAAGCTCTGTAAATAAATAAACAATGGAAGCACAAGCTAGATTGAGAAATATCAAAGGTTCAGCCCGCAAAATGCGTTTGGTAGTAGATACTATTCGTGGGAAAGATGTGAACCAGGCTTTGGTCATTTTGAAGCACACAAGTAAGCATTCAGCACATCACGTCTATAAGACGGTTTTGTCTGCAGTTTCTAACTGGGAGAATAAGCCCGGGAATGAAGGAGATGCGGATAGCCACCAATTGTTTGTGAAAACAGCATTTGTGGATGAAGCAGGTATGCTAAAGCGGTTTCAACCGGCTCCACATGGTCGTGCACACAGAATACGCAAGCGTTCCAGTCACTTAACCATAGTGGTGGAAAACAAGAAAGAATTAGATAATAATACAAATAAATAACCTTTTACATGGGACAAAAAGCCAACCCGGTAGGTAATAGATTAGGAATCATCAGAGGATGGGATTCCATTTGGTTCGGAGGTAAAGATTTTGCTTCTAAAGTAGTCGAAGATGAGCAGATCAGAAAGTATATGCGAGTCCGAGTACCCAAAGGCGGAATTTCTAAAATTAGCATTGAGCGCACTTTAAAGCGTATCACTGTGACCATTCACACCTCCAGGCCCGGTATCATTATCGGTAAAGGTGGTCAGGAAGTGGATCGCATCAGGGAAGAACTGAAAAAACTTACTAGTAAGGAAGTTCAGATCAATATTCATGAGATTCGCAAGCCGGAACTAGATGCGGCGATCGTAGGTGAAACTATAGCGAAACAAATTGAATCCCGAATAAACTATCGTAGAGCGGTTAAGATGTCAATCCAATCGACTATGCGTGCAGGTGCTGAAGGAGTCAAAATAAGAGTTTCAGGTCGTCTAAATGGCGCAGAAATGGCTCGTTCCGAAGAATACAAAGAAGGCAGAACCCCTTTACACACTTTCAGAGCGGATATCGATTATGTCGTATCTACTGCACAGACGGTTTATGGTCTGATCGGAGTGAAAGTGTGGATATGTAAAGGTGAAGTCTTTGGTAAGAGAGAAATCATGCCACTACAGTCTGAGGAGAAAAAGTCAGGCACACATGCTACCGGCCGTGATGGAGGTGGCGATAGAAGGGACAATAGAAATAGAGGCAGAAATTTTAAATCAAAAAGGTAAAATTAAAATAAAAAATAATCGCTATCTTTGCACCTCATTTTGCGAAAAATAGATTAACCAGCTTTTAATCAGCGGTTTATAAAAGAAATAACATGTTACAACCGAAAAGAACTAAATACAGGAAGCAGCACAAAATGAACCCTAAGGGTTTAGCCTTCAAAGGGAGTACTATTTCCTTCGGATCTGTAGCGCTCAAGGCAGTTACAGGCGGCAGAATTACTGCTCGTCAGATTGAGTCAGCCAGGATTGCCATGACCCGTCACATGAAGAGGGAAGGAAAGGTATGGATCAGGATTTTCCCTGACAAGCCTATTACTTCTAAGCCACTCGAGGTACGTATGGGTAAGGGTAAGGGAGCAGTAGATCATTATGTAGCTGTAATCAAGCCGGGTAAGATCCTCTTCGAGATGGATGGCGTTCCGGAAGATGTAGCAATAGAGGCCTTCAGACTAGCAGCTCAGAAACTACCCGTATTGACTAAAACTATTTTAAGACTTGACCTCAGGGTTTCCTGAACGATATAATTTTTGAAGATGGACAAAATTAAATACAGCGATATTCAAAACCTTGCGGAAGCTGAACTGCAGGAAGAATTGCAACAGGCGGAGTTGCATATGGTCAAAATGAGATTTGATCATGCCGTAAATGGTAATGTACCGGCCGTTGACATTCAGCATACTCGTCAGAATATTGCTCGCTTCAAGACAGAAATGCGCAATAGGGAATTAGCAAAAATGACCCCAGAGCAAATTGCTAAAAGATCAAAAATTAGACACAGAAGAAGTAAAAATTAAAAAATATTCCCGGCGGATATGGAACAAGAGACACAGATAACCAGACAATTTAGAAAAGAGCGGATCGGCAAAGTGACCAGCAATAAGATGGACAAGTCGATCTCAGTTGCTGTAGAACGAAAAGTAAAGCACCCGCTTTACGGAAAGTTTGTCAAGAAAACCAGCTCTTTTATGGCTCATGATGAAAAGAATGAGTGCCGAGAAGGCGATTTAGTAAAGATCATGGAAACCAGACCGCTTAGTAAGAACAAGCGCTGGAGGCTCATAGAAATATTAGAAAAAGCAAAATAAGCATCTTAATAACAGTTAGAAATGATACAGACCGAATCAAGGCTTAAGGTTGCAGACAATAGTGGTGCTAAAGAAGTACTCTGTTTGCACGTGTTGGGTGGCTCCACCAGACGCTACGCCTCCGTTGGAGACAAAATAGTGGTGTCAGTGAAGCATGCTTCCCCAGGTGGTATTAAAAAAGGTACAGTATCAAAAGCTGTTATCGTACGCACTAGAAAGGAAATCCGAAGAAAAGACGGTACTTATATCCGATTTGACGACAACGCAGTTGTGCTGTTGACACCTCAGGATGAACCCCGCGGAACCAGGATATTTGGCCCTGTGGCCAGAGAATTGAGAGATCGTGATTACATGCGTATTGTTTCATTAGCCCCGGAGGTTATTTAATAAAAGGAAATGAGAAGTAAAAAGAATAATACCCAGAAGCGGTTTACGCCGAAGCTGCATATCAAGTCGGGTGATCAGGTAGTGATCATCGCGGGTAAAGAAAAAGGTCAGACTGGTGTAATCTCCAAAGTTTTGGTAAACCAAAACCGCGCAGTAGTCGAGGGACGTAATATGGCTAAAAAGCATACCCGCCCTCAGCAAGACAAGCCGGGAGGCATTGAAGATATTGAAATGCCAATACACATCTCAAATTTGATGTTGTTGAAGCCCGATGGCACTGCTACCCGCGTTGGTCGCAGAGTAGAAGAGGGTAAAATAGTAAGATATTATAAAAAAGGTGGTGAAACAATTAAGAAATGAGCGACTACACTTTAAGATTTAAAGAGAAATACCAAAATGAAGTGGTACAGAAAATGATGGATGAGTACAATTATTCTTCTGTCATGCAAGTACCGAGGTTGGAAAAAATCTGTATCAATCAGGGATTGGGAGATGCAGTTGCAGATAAGAAGATTATCGATGCTGCAGTAAATGATTTATCTCTCATCACGGGTCAAAAGGCAGTTGTGACAAAGGCGAGATTATCTATCTCCAACTTTAAACTTCGTGAAGGAATGCCTATCGGAGCTCGCGTAACACTGCGCAATGTGCGGATGTATGAATTCCTAGACCGTCTTATATCTGTGGCGTTACCACGGGTGCGTGACTTTAGAGGTATCAGCGATAAGAGCTTTGATGGCAAGGGAAATTATTCTTTTGGTATCACAGAGCAGATTATCTTCCCTGAGATAGATATCGATAAGATAGATAAAGTATTAGGCATGAATGTCACTATTGTGACCACTGCCAAAACAGACAAAGAAGCAATGTCCTTGCTATTAGCTTTGGGATTGCCTTTTAAAAATCAAAAAGTAGAAATTAAATAATGGCCAGAAAATCAGTTATAGCCAGAGAAAGGAAGCGCGAACGTATTGTTGCAAAGTATGCTGACAGAAGAAAGAAACTTAAAGCAGAAGGCAATTGGGAAGAACTGGATAAGTTACCCCGAAATTCGAACCCGATCCGTCTGCACAACAGATGTCAATTGACAGGAAGGCCTAAGGGTTATATGAGGGATTTTGGAATCTGTAGAGTGATGTTTAGAAAAATGGCACTCGAAGGAAAGATTCCTGGAATCACAAAATCATCTTGGTAATAATTTATAGTTTAAAAAGTAAAATTCAGAATAAATGGCATTGAATGATCCCATAGCAGATTACCTGACCCGAATCAGGAATGCACAAATGGCAGGCCACCGTACAGTAGATATACCGGCTTCCAATCTGAAGAAAGGAATAACCGAGATTTTATACAGAAACGGGTATATCTTTAAGTACACCTTTGAAGGTGATACTCCAAAAGAGGCTGTAATCCGTATAGCATTAAAATATAATGCTGAAACCAAGAAACCGGTCATCCAAAAATTAATCAGAGTGAGTAAGCCTGGACTAAGACAATTCAAAAAGGCGGATGCCCTGCCTCGAGTTATCAATGGCCTTGGTATTGCTATCATTTCTACCTCTCAGGGTCTATTGACCAATAAGGAGGCTCGTTCGAAAAATATTGGTGGAGAGGTACTTTGCTTCATTAGTTAATTAGGTTAGTTACAAAGAAAAAAGCAAGTTTCATGTCAAGAATTGGAAAAGCATCTATTACCTTACCAAAAGGGGTAGAAGTAAATATTGAGAAAGCCAATAAGGTAACAGTTAAAGGTCCCAAAGGTACTTTGACCAAACGGTTTGATCCTGATCTTACGATTAGTGTTGAAGATGGAATCCTGAGTATCGGGAGGCCCACAGATCAGCAGCGCCATCGCGCTATGCATGGTCTTTCTCGCGCGCTCATCAATGGTATGGTAGAAGGAGTAGCTGAGGGTTTTACTAAGCAAATGGAATTAATTGGAGTAGGTTATAGAGCTTCAAATCAGGGCCAGGTACTTGAACTTGCAGTCGGATTTTCACACCCAATTATATTTGCATTGCCTGAGGAAATAAAATTGGAGACGAAGACTGAAAAAGGAATTCCGCCTACCATTATTTTGACAGGTATTGACAAGCAATTGATCGGTCAGGTGGCTGCTAAAATAAGAGCATTCAAAAAACCTGAACCATATAAAGGAAAAGGTATTCGCTTTAAAGGCGAAGTTGTAAGAAGAAAAGCAGGTAAGGCAGCTGCTAAAAAATAATCAATCTGAATAGTTATTTATACTATGAAAAAGACAAAAGTAGAGAGCAGGAAGAGAATTCACTTGCGTATCAAGAAGAAAGTTCAAGGTAGTGCTGAGAAGCCCCGCTTGACTGTATTTAGAAGTAACAAGGGTATCTATGCCCAGTTGATCGATGATGCAAATGGGAGAGTAATGACTTCGACTTCTTCTGCAATACTGGAGGGAGACAAGAAAATAACCAAAATCGAACAGGCGAGTCAGGTCGGAAAGAACATTGCTTCCAAGGCTAAGGATTTGAATATCAATAGTATTGTCTTCGACCGCAGTGGATATTTGTATCACGGACGTGTAAAGGCTCTGGCAGAAGGTGCGCGTGAAGGTGGATTAATTTTTTAAACAACGATATTACATTTAATATAAAATGGCAAGACAATCACAAGCGAAAGTAAAAGCCTCCGAAACGGAACTTAAAGATAAATTGGTAAAGGTTAACCGCGTAGCTAAGGTAACTAAGGGTGGACGTACCTTTAGTTTTGCAGCGATCGTAGTGGTAGGAGATGGCCAAGGCACTGTTGGTCAGGGCTTAGGTAAAGCTAGAGAGGTTTCAGATGCAATCACTAAAGCTATTGATGACGCTAAGAAAAACTTGGTGACTGTACCGGTATATAAAGGAACTATTCCTCACGAACAAGCCGGTAAATTTGGTGCAGGTAGAGTACTGATAAGACCTGCTGCTGCAGGTACCGGTGTTATAGCCGGTGGTGCTATGAGAGCTGTATTGGAGATGGCAGGTCTTCACAATATTATAGCAAAATCTATGGGTTCTTCCAATCCGCATAATGTGGTAAAAGCCACTATTGATGCACTGATGAAGTTAAGAGAACCAAGGACTGTTGCGAAACAAAGAAATATTTCAGTTAATCAAGTATTTGACGGAGTACCTTCAAATTAACAGACACAAGACATTATGGCCAGGATAAAAATAACACAGGTAAAAAGCGCTATTGATCGTCCCAAAAGACAAAAATTAACAATAGAGGCACTCGGTATAAAGAAATTAAACCGTCCTGTCGAGCATGATGATTCACCAGCTATCAGAGGTATGGTGAATAAAGTACAACATTTGGTAATCGTAGAAACGATAAATAACTAAATCATGGAATTAAATAATTTACGTCCCGCAAAGGGAGCGATAAAATCCAGAAAGAGAATTGCCAGAGGACAGGGTAGCGGTCGTGGCGGTACTTCTACCAAAGGTCATAATGGAGCTAAATCCAGATCAGGTCACAAGACTAAGAGACACTTTGAAGGAGGACAAATGCCACTTCAAATGCGTTTGCCAAAGATTGGTTTCAAAAATGTCAACCGAGTTGAATATGTTGCTCTGAATTTGAGTACTCTTGAGGAATTGGCAGAAAAATATGAAGTTACAGAAATCAATGCTGAATTCTTAAGAACCAAGAACATTGTCAAGCGATCAGATAAGTATAAAATACTGGGTAATGGTGAATTGACTAAGCAACTGAATGTTTCTGCGCATGCTATTTCTAAGAATGCTGCTGAAAAAATTGCTGCTCTGGGTGGCTCAGTTACCAATTTGTAATTTTAACTTCAACTTCTGTTTCAAAAGGCAAAACTCGTTATTGAATGAAAAAACTGATTGACACTATAAAAAATATCTGGTCTATTAAAGATCTGAGACAACGGATATTGTATACACTCGGCTTACTTTTTGTTTTCAGATTAGGTTCGTATGTTGTACTTCCGGGTGTTATTTCATCAGTTCTGGACAATGTAGCTTCGAGCAGAAGCCCAAATGACCTATTGGGTCTGATCAATACTTTTACAGGTGGAGCTTTTAATCAAGCTTCCATTTTCGCTCTGGGTATCATGCCTTACATTACTGCTTCGATTATCGTGCAGATATTGGGCTTTGCGGTACCTTACTTCCAAAGGCTACAATCTAAGGAAGGTGAGTCAGGCCGTAAGAAACTCAATCAGATTACCCGTTTACTTACATTGGGTATAACCTTAGTCCAGGGTGGCGCATATCTTACATATCTTAAAGGTGTCGGAGCCATATCACCTAGTGTGCCAATCGGTATCTTCTGGATTTCTAATATCTTGATCCTTACTACTGGTACTACGTTTGCTATGTGGTTGGGTGAGAAAATTACTGATAAAGGAGTTGGAAATGGTGTTTCTATCTTGATTATGATTGGAATTATTTCCAGACTACCTGGTGCTATTATATTTGAATTCAACGCACAGTTAGCTTCTAGCGGTTTGATTATGTTTATCCTTGAGCTTGCTATCTTGTTTGTAATTATTGTGTTCACGATATTAATTGTACAAGGTGTTAGAAAGATTCCACTCTCGTATCCTAAGAAAGCAATTGGTGGGGGTTCTATGGCAGCGGGAAATCGTGAATATATTCCACTGAAAGTAAATGCGGCCGGTGTAATGCCTATCATCTTTGCTCAGGCTCTGATGTTCTTACCTGCGATAGTCGCTCAGTATGCGGTCGGAAGTAATACATCTACGAGTATATTAATTCGCTCATTGAATGATCACTTTTCATTTACCTACAATTTGATCTACTTTGTATTGATCATTGTATTCACTTATGTCTATACCGCACTATTGGTCAATCCGCAGTCCTATGCAGAATGGCTTAAGCGCTCAAATGCATACATTCCAGGCGTTAAGCCGGGGAAAGATACCGAAAGTTATATTGATGCTATTACATCCAAGATAACATTTCCGGGTTCAGTCATTCTTGGAATTATTGCCATACTTCCTGCGATCATCATCAACTTTGGAGTCAACCAGTCTTTCGCACTCTTCTTCGGTGGAACATCTCTACTGATTATGGTGGGTGTTATCCTGGACATGCTGTCTCAGATAGAAAGTTACCTGCTGATGCGTAAGTATGATGGCTTAGTTAGTTCCGGGCAAATTCAAAGCCGCGCTTCAGGCGGAATACAGATCGGATATTAAATGTACTCAGCTAATTCAATTTTCTCTACTTATAAAAATTACTTGTCGTGAGCCTTTTTGCTGGTAAGATTCTACCAAAAAGTGCCGTGGAGATTGAGAAGATTAGAGAGAGTTCGATAATAGTTTCTAAGACACTCGCTCTGATGGCTAAAATGCTTAAGCCGGGTATTACTGGATTAGAACTGGATGCAGCTGCAGAGCAGTTTATTTTAGATCAGGGTGGAAAGCCTGCTTTTAAGGGTTATAGAGGGTTTGGCTATTCTCTTTGTATATCACTCAATGATGCCGTGGTACATGGTATTCCCTCAGATAGACCACTAAAGTCGGGCGATGTCATATCGGTAGATTGTGGAGTTGAGAAAAATGGTTATTTCGGTGATTCAGCCTATACTTTTGGTTTGGGTGAGATTGCACCTGATGTCGCGAAGTTAATTCGTGTCACACATGAATCACTATACAAAGGGTTAGAGTTTGCTCGTGCTAACTGTCGAATAGGCGATATTTCATTTGCTATTCAACAGCACACCGAGAAAGCTCATAATTATGGTGTAGTGAGAGACTTGGTCGGTCATGGTATAGGTAGCCATCTTCATGAACCACCTGATGTACCTAATTTTGGGAAGCGGGGAAATGGCTTGAAATTACAGGAGAACTGGACGATAGCTGTAGAACCGATGATCAATCAAGGTTCGCGCGAAGTCTATCAGCACCGGGATAAATGGACCATATTGACCAGAGACAAAATGCCTTCTGCTCACTTCGAACATACTGTAAGAATCGGAGCCGAAAAAGTAGAAACATTATCTGATCATTCATATATTGAAACAGAAATAAAAAATAATCCAGAAATTGCAAATATTTCGATAAATATTTAGATATTTGCACTCCGAAAATTTATATGGCTAAACAAGACATTATTAAACAAGACGGGATAATCGAAGAAGCGTTGTCCAACGCCATGTTTCGGGTACGTCTTGAGAATGATCATCAGATCTTAGCTACTATTTCCGGCAAAATGAGGATGCACTACATTCGAATTCTGCCTGGAGATAAGGTATCTGTTGAGATGTCGCCATATGATTTGTCACGAGGCAGGATAATATATAGATATAAATAAAGAGCTTACCCTCGTGGTCAGCGCAAATATGGTGTTATGAAAGTAAGAGCGTCAATCAAAAAAAGGACTGTGGATTGTAAAATCGTCCGCAGAAAGGGGAAACTCTATGTGATAAACAAAAAGAATCCAAAGTATAAACAACGTCAAGGTTAATTTTAAAAACAGTTAGTTAATATGGCTCGAATAGGTGGTGTTGATTTACCGAGAAATAAGAGGGGAGTAATTGGCCTTACTTATATATTTGGTGTAGGCAGAACTTCAGCTTCTAAGATACTGGCAGATGCCGGTATTGATGAGAATGTAAAGGTCTCTGATTGGAATGATGATAACATCAAGACAATCTCGAGAATAGTTAATGATGAATATAAGATTGAAGGTCAACTTCGATCTGAAGTTCAGCTAAATATTAAGCGTTTGATGGACATCGCCTGCTATAGGGGATTACGTCACCGTAGAGGACTACCCGTTCGTGGTCAGAAGACCAAGACCAATGCGCGTACTCGTAAGGGTAAACGTAAGACAGTCGCTAATAAGAAGAAAGTAACTAAATAATTAATCCTGAATCTAAAATTTTAGAAGACACATAGTATGGCTAAAGCACAGAAGAAAGTCAAGAAAAGAAAGGTAAAAGTAGAGTCTGATGGACTAGCTTATATCCAGGCCAGTTTTAATAACCTGATTATATCACTGACCAATCGTAAGGGTGAAGTGATCTCTTGGGCTTCAGCCGGAAAAGCAGGGTTCAGAGGATCTAAGAAAAATACCCCTTATGCAGCTCAGGTAGCCGCATCTGATGCAGGTAAAGTGGCTTATGATGCCGGCCTTAGGAATGTGGAAGTTTATGTAAAAGGCCCTGGTGCAGGACGTGAATCTGCCATTAGAGCTATAGATAATTCAGGTATTAAAGTATCTAAGATTTTTGATATCACGCCTATTCCTCACAATGGTTGCAGGCCTCCTAAGAAAAGAAGAGTTTAATTAATTTAAAATTAGAGCAAAGAAAAAATGGCAAGATATACAGGACCAGCTACTAAAAAAGCAAGAGCATTCGGCGAAGCTATTTATGGCCCAGACAAATCTTTTGATAAGAGAAAATATCCACCGGGACAACACGGTAATACTCGACGAAGGAAGCAACGTTCGGATTATGCCGTCCAGTTGATGGAAAAACAAAAAGCAAAATATACTTATGGTGTATTAGAGCGTCAGTTCAGAAATACATTCGAGAAAGCTGCTCGTAAGAGTGGTGTGACCGGTACTATCTTGTTGCAATATCTTGAGGCAAGACTAGATAATGTTGTCTATAGATTGGGTATAGCTTCTACACGAAGAGAAGCGAGACAATTGGTGGGACACAGACACATCGTGGTCAATGGTGTAGTGACTAATATCGCTTCCTATTCAGTTAGACCGGGTGATATCATCGAAGTACGTGGTAAGTCTCGTAACCTCGAAGTTATCGAAAATAATGTTGGCTCTAAGCACGATTCACGCAAATTTAGCTGGTTAGAATGGAACTCCGAACGTATGGAAGGCAAGTTCCTCGATTACCCGGTGCGCGATTCAATTCCCGAGAATATCAACGAACAGTTGATCGTGGAATTATATTCTAAGAATTAAGATTCTTTTTTTCATTCGGACATTCCAATTTCAGAATTATAATATTATCAAATGAGCATACTTAACTTTCAGAAACCAGACAAGATACTATTGCAAAAAGCAACAGATTTTGAAGGGGTTTTTGAGTTTAAACCATTAGAACCAGGATTTGGTCAGACTATTGGCAATTCTCTGAGAAGGGTATTGCTCAATTCACTTGAAGGATTTGCAATTTCGGCTGTGAGAATTGGTGGTGTTGACCATGAATTCTCCACTATCAACGGTGTGGTTGAAGATGTGATCGAGATCATTCTCAATCTGAAGCAGATTCGACTTAAGCATCTTCTTAAAGATGAAGATATTACTAGCGAGAAAATTTATCTAACACTGAGAGGTAAAGAAGAATTCCGGTCAGGAGATATTGAATCATTTACCAATGTCTTCAAAGTGATGAATCCAGACTTACTAGTTTGTCATATGGAGCCAAGTGTGACACTTGAGATAGAGCTTACCGTAACAAAAGGTCGTGGATACGTAGCTGCAGATGAGCAGGTAGATAAGGAGTCGATCATCGGTGTTATTCCGATTGATGCTATTTATACTCCGGTGAAGAATGTAGCTTATAAAGTATCTAATACTCGTGTGGGCCAAAGAACAGACTACGAAAAACTGACCATCGATCTGAAAACTGATGGTACTATCCATCCTGAAGAAGCGGTGAAGGAAGCTTCCAGAATACTGATTCACCATTTAATGCTCATTACTGATGAAAATATTTCATTTGACGATGCAGCGAAGGGTGAAGATAGCGTAGTGGATGAGCATACTCTGCACATGCGCAAACTACTGAAAACTTCACTTGAAGACCTTGATTTGTCGGTTCGTGCATACAACTGTCTGAAAGCAGCTAAGATCAACTCGCTGGGTGAAATGGTTCAATATGAAACTCATGAGCTACTGAAGTTTAGGAATTTCGGTAAAAAATCATTGGTCGAAATAGAAGAATTACTTCTTACTAAAGGATTACACTTTGGAATGGATCTTTCCAAATATAAATTGGACGAAGAATAATTAATTAATAAATATCCACTGCAAATTACCGGCCCATATGGTGCTAGTGTTGCGAAGTAAACAAATTTTTAAACATGAGACACGGAAACAAAGGCAATGCGCTAAGCAGAAAGAAGAGCCATCGGGAAGCCCTAATGAAAAATCAGGCAATTTCTCTTATTCTTCACAAGCGAATCTTTACCACTTTGGCTAAAGCAAAGAGCCTTCGAGTTTACTGCGAACCATTGGTGACCAGAGCTAAATATAATACTACTCACTCCAGAAGACTTGTGTTTAGTTTTTTGCAAAGCAAAGAAGCAGTCGATCTTTTGTTTACTGAAATTCGTGAGAAAGTTGGCGATCGTCCCGGAGGATACCTTCGTGTCATTAAGACCGGACCTCGTAAATCTGATTCAGCAGAAATGGCTATGATCGAATTTGTAGATTATAACACCATATATTCTCAAAATGATGTATCTACTGATAAAGCTAAGTCCACTCGTAGATCTCGCGCAAAGAAAAAGTCCACATTTTCAGTAGAAACTCCTGCGTCATCACCTACAGTAAGTGAGGCAGTAGAGGAAAGCGTGATAGTCGATACTACATCTGAAACTGATACATTGGTAATAACCGAGCCGGCTGTTGACGCAGCACAGGATGTGGCTTCTACAGAGGAACCTACTATCATTACTGAAGCCGCAGCTACTTCAGCAGATTCTATTCAGGAAATAATTACAGATGAAACAACTCCTGAAGATTCGTCCGATGATAATGCAGCAAAGGATGAAACTGTATAGATTTTCATGATAAAATATATAAAGGCGATAAGAACCAGTTCTTATCGCCTTTTTTTTAATCTGAAAACAACGTATATATGAAAATTTTTATAATACTTGCTTACATTTACAAATCCAATTTCACCGAATGATAGAGTCAGAAAATAAAAGAGCAATTCTCATGTTACAGGATGGCAAGACTTATTATGGTCGTGCAATAGGCCTGAATGGTATATCTACCGGTGAGATTTGCTTCAATACAGGTATGACCGGATACCAGGAAATATTTACCGATCCTTCTTATGCAGGACAGATCGTCACCATGACTAATGTTCACATCGGGAATTATGGTACCAGTAAGTTGGAAAACCAATCTTCTTCTGTTAAGATCGCGGGACTTATCGTGCGAAATTTTTCCGAATATTATTCACGCGCCCAGGCTGATCAATCTCTTCAGGAGTACCTGGAAGAGAATAAGGTTGTAGGAATTTCAGACATTGATACTCGAGCTGTGGTCCGATATATTCGCAGCCATGGAGCGATGAATGTCGTTATCGCTCCGGCAGATACTGACCCTGAGTTGCTTCGATCCATACTGGCTTCTACTGCGGATATGTCCGGATGCGAGCTTGCAAGTAAAGTTTCCTTAAAGGAACCTATATTTAGAGGTGATCCTGATAGTGAACTTAAAGTAGCCGTGATTGATTACGGCTGCAAAGAAAGTATCTACCAAAACCTGGAGCGCCGAGGACTCTACCTGAAAATTTTTCCTGCCACTGTGGATTTTGAAGTTTTGGACGCCTGGAACCCTGATGCATTTTTCCTTTCTAACGGCCCCGGAGATCCAGCTGCAATGGATTATGCCATTGACACAGTAAAGTCTATCCTAAGCACCGGAAAGCCCATATTTGGCATTTGTTTAGGACATCAATTGTTAGCACTGGCATCTGGTATGGAGACTGAGAAGCTCCGGTATGGTCACAGAGGTATAAATCATCCGGTGCTCAATCTTGAGACGGGACTGGGAGAGATAACGAGCCAAAATCATGGATTTGGACTCAAAGCATCTTCTGTAGAACTATTCAAGGATGAAGTAGCTGTAACTCATATCAATCTAAATGATCAAAGTATCGAGGGAATGAGATGGTTACACAAGCCTGTATTCTCTGTTCAATATCATCCTGAGGCAAGCCCCGGACCACATGATAGTCGGTATCTGTTCGACCAGTTTGTGGAAGATATAAAACAAGCGGAAGTAACGAAAAATAGAGAAATAAACGTTTCAGAAAATTAAATAATATTCTACTATGAGTACAATTATAGACGTGCGGGCCAGAGAAATCCTGGATTCTAGAGGCAATCCTACAGTGGAGGTCGATGTGATAACCGACGATGGCAGTATGGGGCGTGCAGCTGTACCCTCCGGTGCATCCACCGGCAAATTTGAAGCCGTCGAACTCCGCGATAATGATAAAAAGAGATTCCTGGGAAAGGGAGTTTTAAATGCTTGTCGCAATGTAGATGACAACATTCATGAAGAATTAATCGGGGTCAGTGTCTTCGAGCAGCGTGAAATAGATCAGCTGCTGCAAGAGCTCGATGGTACACCAAATAAAAGTAATCTGGGCGCCAATGCAATGCTGGGCGTATCACTTGCTGCAGCTAAGGCAGCTGCCATAAGTGCCGGCCTACCACTGTATAGATACATAGGTGGAACGAACGCATGTACGCTCCCCGTTCCAATGATGAATATCCTGAATGGTGGTGCTCATGCAGACAATAGCATTGATTTTCAAGAGTTTATGATTATGCCCGTGGGTGCGTCTTTCTTTTCAGAATCTCTACGAATGGGCGTGGAAATATTTCATCACCTAAAGACAGTACTAAAATCAAAAGGCTACTCGACCAATGTGGGTGATGAAGGTGGATTTGCACCCAATATTAAATCAAACGAAGAGGCAATAGAATTAGTGATTAAAGCTATTGAAGCTGCCGGGTTCAAGCCCGGGAAGGATGTATTAATCGCTATGGATGCTGCTGCGTCTGAATTCTATGACGAAAAGAAAAAAACATACGTTTTTAAAAAATCAGATGGTCGAGCACTTTCAGGTGGCGAGATGGTAGATTATTGGGAAAAATGGGTAAAAGATTATCCGATTTGTTCTATCGAGGATGGATTGGCTGAAGATGACTGGAAGCATTGGTCTCTCCTGAATAAGCGGTTGGGTGATAAAGTTCAGTTAGTTGGTGATGATCTCTTTGTTACAAACGTCGATCGGTTGAAAAAAGGTTTTGAACTCAACGCCGCAAATTCTATTTTGATCAAAGTAA
This sequence comes from Saprospiraceae bacterium, assembly GCA_035426385.1. GTDB lineage: Bacteria > Bacteroidota > Bacteroidia > Chitinophagales > Saprospiraceae > Parvibacillus. Next base: position 25,292 of record DAOLZQ010000018.1, on the reverse strand, counting down.
ATCAAATAGGTACACTTACAGAAACAATTGATGCAGTTCAGGCTGCTAAGAATCATGGGTATACCTGCGTCATGTCACATCGCTCAGGTGAGACAGAAGACACTACAATTGCAGATCTTGCTGTAGCTTTAAATACCGGACAGATTAAGACGGGTTCAGCTTCAAGATCCGATCGGATAGCTAAGTACAATCAATTACTTCGGATAGAAGAAGAATTATTGGATAGTGGATTATTCCCCGGAGCATCACTTTTTGCTAAATACAACAAAAAATAACTCAGGACTATCCTTAGGAGATGATGTCTTAAAGTATGGTATGAAAGAGAAAATCATTCAGAAATATTTATTCCTTTTTTTATTGGCCTTGCTGGGCGCCTTTCTGATATACGAGTTATTTCAGTTTGTGCCATCAGTTCTGGGGGCATTGGTTTTTTATATTCTGTTTAAAAAATTTATGATCCGACTGGTGGAACGGTATAAAATAAAGAAATCACTAGCTGCCATCATCATCATCATCATTACTTTTGTGATAGCCGTATTGCCCATGTATTTCTTAGGGGTATTGATGGTAGACAAAGTAACCTATTACCTTCAGAATCCGGACTATGTAAATCAATTTCAGGATTTTATCAAAAATCAACTGAATAGAGTACCCTTCGAAATTAAATTTGAGAATGTCTTTCAAAATATATCTTCCTGGGCCGGAAATTTTATTTCAGGTATTATAGGAAGTGTATTCAGTATGGTGACTGTCCTCGCCATGATGTATTTTTTCCTTTATTTCATGCTCACAGGATATGGTAAGACAGAGAAGACGATAGGCAGGCATATCCCTCTTGACGAGGAAAAGCAAGATGTATTGCGTGAGGAACTAAAGAATATGACCATTGGCAATGCGGTAGGTGTACCCCTGATTGCAGTTGCTCAAGGACTTTTAGCGTGGGTTCTCTACTTAATTGCCGGTGTCCAGGATGCCGGTCTGTGGGCTGTGCTCACCGGGTGCGCTTCGATTATTCCGGTCGTCGGTACTGGCCTGATATGGATACCGATTACCATAGTGCTTTTCAGTATGGGTCATTTCTGGCAGGGATTAGTGGTGTTGCTTGGGACTATTGTTGTCATGGGAAATGTGGATAATCTCATTCGGTTTATTGTCTTTAAAAGATTTGCTGATGTTCACCCCATCATTACTATTCTTGGGGTAATATTTGGCCTTAGTATTTTTGGACTTCCCGGACTAGTTTTTGGCCCTCTTCTGATTTCTTATTTCCTTTTATTAGTGGGTATGTTTATGAATGAATATGTACAGCCACGCGTTCCACCCGCCCGTGATTTTGTTCACCTGAGTCCTGCAGAAGACTCGGAGATAGACCCTTTAGATTTATTCGAAGAAGCCGATAGAATTCCTACAGAGAATAAACCGGAATAAATTACTTCCTCATTTCAATGATAAAGTTTCCCAGTTTAAATACTTTAAAAAATCCAAGGCTGGGATCATTACTATTTAAGTTTTTAATGATCGAAGGTTCGATTAATTTATATACTAAGCTAAACATACCTGTCAGTCGCCATTTCTTCAGTCGATTATATGCCTGTGCAAGTCGTGATTGCTCTATAAGTGTATGATGCGCTTTGTTTTTATATAGTAATGCTAAATTGAGCACTGCGGAGAGGTTTTTTTTTAGATATTCTGGAGTGGAGTCAAGCTCTGCATGAAGCACCGGATTATCTACGAACCGCAGCTTATATCCATTTTCCTGCAGTTGCATTCCCATCAGGGTATCTTCGTGACCATATGATTTCAGTTCACTGTTAAAATGGAATTGCAAGAAGATATCTTGCCGAATTAAAAAATTAAATGAAATGAAAGTCGGATTTATTTTTGATGATATTGTACTGATGATCTGGTTTCCATATTTCCAATGCAACTTATCTTTTTCGGTATAAGAATTCTTGGGATACTGGACACCGCCGCATATCAGAGCGGGTTCCTCCTGATCTATTAGATCAAAATATTTTTTCACAAAATCACTTGTTATTATTTCATTGTCATTGTCCAGGAATAGGAGGTATTTACTCCGTGCACTGAGCCCTAATATATTTCGGATAGAAGCCCTACCTATATTCTTATTGAATTCGGCGTAAATAAGCCCGTGGGCTTTGATTTTTTGATTTTCCACTTTATATTGCAGCGAAGAGCCATCATCATAAGCTAATATTTCATATCGGCCGGAATAGGACAGCAACTGAGCTTCCAACTGATATATCAGAGCAGAAATATTTCGGTTATATACCGGAATGCATATAGCTAGAGTATGAAGGTAGGGTATCAAATAAGACAGTTAAATTTTATTATTCCTCTTCTGATTTATCTGACTTGGGCTTGTCGAACTGAAGTCTCCAGTCAGTAGTCGTTTTATTCAGAAATTCATTGACCTTATCAATATCAAACCCGTGCTCTATCTCGCCGAATTCATTTATACTTATCTGAATATTCATCTCACTAGATTGGTCCTGTTTTTTTGATTGTTTTTTACTCATTAGCAATAGTTTTTATAGTAATCAAATGATTTATACGGGAACTACTTTCCTCTTTCCCCAGAAAGGCAATTGTCTTAAATAGATCGGGACCCTTGGTCGTTCCTGTTAGTGCTATCCTCAGTAATGGGAATAAATTGCCGGGCGAAATGGCATTCATCTCCATATGACTTTTGATCTGTGCTTCTATTTCTGATGCTTCAAAGGGTAGAATTGAATCTATTAATTCAATCACCGTAGTCATCATTGCTTCTGAATGATCTGTCCATTTCTTATTCAACATTATCTCATCAAAATCCTGTATTGGAGCAAATAGATATCCACACTGCTGATGAAAATCACCAATAACAGTACACCTTTCTTTCATCAATTCGATCAGATCAACAACTTGTTTTTGAGTTAATTGAATTCCATGTTTTGATAATTCCGCACTCACTTCAGGTAATAATGCATCAGTAGGGGAGTGTACGATATACTGATGGTTGAACCATTTCGCTTTATCATAATCAAAGCGCGCACCTGATTTTCCTATTCGCTCCAGACTAAACTGTGCGATCATATTATCTATTGTGAGGATCTCCTGATCACCTTCCGGATGCCAACCCAGTAGTACGAGAAAATTTAATAGAGCTTGGGGTAAAAATCCAGCCTCTCTGAACCCTTCAAATGATTCCTTGCCATCTTCATACCATGAGATTGGAAATACCGGGAATCCAAATTTTTGGCCATCTCTCTTACTCAGCTTGCCATTTCCGGATGGCTTCAGTATTAAAGGTAGGTGTGCGAATCGTGGTATTGAATTTTCCAAACCCAGTGCATGATATAAAAGTAAGTGATGGGCAGTGCTGGACAGCCATTCTTCACCACGGATGACATGTGTGATCTGCATTGAATAATCATCTATGACATTGGCCATGTGATAGGTAGGAAATCCGTCCGCCTTGATCAGTATCTTGTCATCCAGGTCATTTGAATTGAAGCTTACTTCACCTCTTACGATGTCTTCAAAAGATATTATATCATCAGGCATGACTTTTAGTCGGATGGTGTACGTCTCCCCGGTTTCCAGTCGGGAGTGAAGTTCGTCCTCAGTAATATTCAGACTATTGTCTAGCGAATCTCTGTTTAGGGCTCCATATAGGAAAGCCCCTCCTTTTCCCTCTGCTTCTTTTCTTAACACATCAAGTTGTTCCGGCTTGTCAAAGGCATAGTAAGCTCGACCTGAAGATATAAGACGATCTGCATAGGTTCTATAGATGTCCAGTCTTTCGCTTTGTCTATAGGGACCGAAAGCACCAGGGTTAGTAGAACTTTCATTCGGAGTTAGCCCTAACCACTCCAGAGAATCTGTGATGTAGGCCTCAGCACCTGATACATGACGGCCTCTGTCTGTATCTTCTATCCGGAGGATAAATGTACCGCCCATCTTTTTTGCAAAAAGAAAATTATATAATGCTGTCCTGATTCCGCCTATGTGCAGCGCACCGGTGGGACTTGGAGCAAATCTGACTCTTACTGACATATTATGTGTTTAGTTAAAGCTCAAAGGTAAAACGTTACCCCTGAATTATAGTTTGATTTGCAGAAATAGAAGTTTAAACCACCTTACGATAGTAAAGTTAAGAAAAATTATGCAATGTCTTAATATATAATATTCTATATATCAGTCACTAATACATATTGTTTATTTACTTATGAATAAGAGACGACTTAAAGTAGAGTTTTTTCAAAGAAATATTAATATTACTTAAATATTCAACTATGAAGGTTACTACAGCCTGGACCTTTTATGATTGGGCCAATTCGGCTTTTGCGTTGGTCATCACAGCGGCAATATTTCCCAGTTATTTTTTAAGATCCACTGATGAGATATTGTATTTTGGAAATGTAGCAATTTCAAATAGCTCATTGTACGCTTATATTATCGCTTTGGCCTATGCTATAGTTACGGTGGCTTCACCTCTTCTGTCAGGCTTTTCTGATAGTGCAAATAATAAAAAAGTGATGCTTTTCCTTTTCTGTCTGGTTGGTTCATTAAGTTGCATGGGCCTATACTTTTTTGATGGTATGCAGCACCTCCTTTTGGGCTGCGTGTTTTTTATTTTTGGATTAATTGGATTCCAGGGTAGTTTAGTTTTTTACAATGCGTACCTGCCGGAGATTACTACCGAAGATAAATTTGATCGTGTCTCAGCAAATGGATTCTCAATGGGTTATTTTGGCAGTGTGATTCTATTGATTGTCAATCTGATGATGATAAGTAATCCGGAATGGTTTCATTTGCCGGATGCAAAGATCGCAGTGCGTATTTCCTTTTTTATGGTCGGTCTGTGGTGGTTACTTTTTTCACTTATTCCCTTGAGCTATCTGCCTGGGAGTATGAAATTGTCTATCAATACAGACAATATCACCAAGGGTATTTGGATTTTGAAAGACGTCTGGTACAAGCTTAAAAAGTTGCATGATGTCAGAAGATTTCTATTTGCTTTTTTTGCCTACAGTGCCGGCGTGCAGACTGTCATGCTGCTGGCTGCAGCTTTTGCTCAGAAACAAATGAATTTTGCCACCTCAGAACTAATTATTCTGATCTTATTAATACAATTAGTTGCTATAATAGGAGCTTATTTGTTTTCGATGCTGTCGCGTCTTCGCGGAAATAAATTTTCAATTATGACGATGCTATTCATATGGCTTTTTATTTGTATCATAGGTTATATCGTACAGACTAAAATACAATTTTATATTTTGGCAGGTGTAGTGGGAATGGTAATGGGTGGAATTCAAAGTTTATCGAGAAGTACCTACAGTAAATTGATTTATAGATATAAAGGCGAACACACTAGTTTTTTCAGCTTTTACGATGTTTTGGAAAAACTATCTGTCATAATTGGCACCTTTAGTTTTGGCTTTATAGAGCAGATCACCGGAGGTATGCGCAATAGCATTTTTGCCCTGGGTATTTTCTTTGTATTGGGCATAATATTATTAAACAGAACTAAATTAGATTTTAAATCCACATTATTACCGGTAATCGATGAATTATGATTCAGAAACTAATGATTTTCGCTTGCATACTAATTATTTTATCAACAGGTTGTAAAGTACCTGCGCAGATAGTAGATAATGATATTCCCTCACCGGATGTGCTCAGGGGCTCGAATGGTCCACAGCGCTCCTGGTGGGATGTGTTACACTATTCACTGGACATCACACCTGATATTGCCAACAAGTCTTTGTCAGGTGAAGTGAAGATTAGATTCAAAGCTTTAAAGGAAGGCAGTACTTTTCAAATAGATCTCCAGAGTCCCCTTGTGCTTAATTCTGTCTCGCTCAATGCTAGAAAATTAGAGATTCTAAAAGTCAATGCCAATACTTATTTTGTGAAAAATCTCAACTCCATTAAAGTCGGAACTACCGATGAATTGCTTCTGACTTACTCAGGCACTCCCATTATTGCTAAACTCCCACCTTGGGATGGCGGAGTCCAATGGACTACAGATTCATTGGGACGTGATTGGGTAGGTGTAGCCTGTCAGGGCAAGGGTGCAAGTGTATGGTGGCCATGTAAAGACATACAGAGTGATGAGCCGGATGAGGGAGCAGATATTTACATCAATGCCAGACCAGATCTGACTGCCGTGAGTAATGGAAAGTTAATATCCGCCGTGCAAAGAAATGGATTGAAAAGATGGCACTGGCAGGTCGCCAATCCGATCAACAATTATTGTATCACTATGAATCTGGGCTATTATACACCGTCAACTATTGTATATCATGGCAAGAATGGCATCTTACCGATAACAGTATATCTGCTGGATTATCATAAGTCACATATGGAGAAAGTAGAAAATGAAATCACTTCGATGCTGCAATGTTTTGAAGAGAAAGTATATCCATATCCCTTTTATGAAGATGGTTATAAACTGACTGAGACTGCCTTTCTCGGTATGGAGCACCAAAGTAATATAGCCTATGGGAATAAATTTCTGCCTGGATATCTTGGTACTGATCGAAGTGGCACAGGAGTAGGTCTGGCGTGGGATTTTATCATTGTGCATGAGTCGGGGCACGAGTGGTTTGGCAACAGCATCACAGCTTCCGATATCACTGAAAATTGGATTCATGAAGGCTTTACCACTTATCTGGAGACCATATTTACTGAATGTCAACAAGGCATAGCCGCGGGTCAAGAATATGTACAAGGCCAACGGAAAATAATTAATAATGATGCGCCATTGATAGGGGAGTATGGTATTAATAAAGAATCTACTTCAGATATTTATGACAAAGGATCCAGCCTAATACATACCATTCGGATGATTATCTCTGATGATGAAAAGTTCTATGCAATGTTGCACGCGATGAATCAGACCTTTTATCATAAGATTGTCACCAGTCTTGACATTGAGCATTTTATTTCAGCATATACCGGACTCGATTTATCTCTAATTTTCGATCAATATCTGAGAAGCCCTTTAATTCCTAGATTGTTTTATTCGCTGACTAATGAGACCATGCAGGTGCACTTTGAAAATTGTAATGCCAACTTCAGAATGCCGGTAGACTATTATAATTCTGAGGGCAAAAAAATCAGAGTAGAGATTTCTACCTCCACACAGACGATTATTTTGAAAGGGTCATTTGATCACTGGGATCCTAACTTTCTACTCAAGCTTGTCAAAAAATAAATCTCTAGTTCAAGCCGGGTATTCGGCAAAATTTCGAGCGGTTTCAAAAAGTCGTACTCGAACTTCAAATTGGGAATTGATCACCTTGCGAAGTCTTTCGTAGATCACAAAGCAAATATTCTCTACCGTAGGATTAAGTGTTTGAAATTCGGTTATTTGAATATTCAGATTTTTGTGATCTAGATAATTTATGATTTGCTCATCGATGATTTCGGATAATTCATTTAGATCTATGAGCATGCCTGTAATGGGATCTACCTCACCTGTAAGTCGGACTACGAGTTCGTAATTGTGTCCATGAAAAAATTCATTATTACACACTCCAAATACTTTCTTATTCTCTTCCGGGGACCAGGAGGAAACATTTAGCCTGTGGGCTGCATTAAAGTGCGACTGACGAAATACGGATACACGCATGATTTTATAATAAACTTTCGATAATGGCTTCTTCACTCATTCCCTCAGCCTCTGCTTTATAATTTCGGACTATGCGGTGTCGCATTACATAGTTGGCTACTCGCTGAACATCCTCGATATCCGGTGAATACTTGCCGTTGATAGCAGCGTGGCATTTCGCACCAATCACCAAATATTGTGACGCTCTCGGTCCTGCCCCCCAGGCGATATAATCATTGATAGTGGAGGTAGCTTTTACAGTATTAGGCCTCGAACGTACTGCAAGGTTTACGGCATATTCCAGCACATTATCAGCGATGGGAATGCGTCGCACCAGGTGTTGAAAATATATGATCTGCTCGGCATTGAGTATGTGTCTAAGTGTAACCTTGTCATCGGTGGTTGTTTCTTTTACCACCCTGATTTCTTCTTCATAGGTTGGATAGGTAAGTGGGATATTGAACATAAATCGGTCCAATTGTGCCTCTGGCAGGGGATAGGTTCCTTCTTGTTCGATGGGGTTCTGGGTGGCCAGTACAAAGAAGGGTGCAGGCAATGCATATCGTTGGCCGGCGACGGTTACCATTCGCTCCTGCATGGCTTCCAGTAGTGCTGACTGAGTCTTGGGCGGTGTACGGTTGATCTCATCTGCTAGCACGATATTTGCAAATAGAGGCCCTTTATTAAACTGGAAGTGACGACTGTCATCCAGTATCTCACTTCCTGTGATGTCAGAAGGCATCAGATCGGGTGTGAACTGGATACGCTTAAAGTTTAAGTCTAGTACCTCAGCTATCGTGCTGATTAATAGCGTCTTAGCAAGACCGGGTACACCTACTAAAAGGCTATGACCATTCGAAAAAAGAGTCATTATAACAGCCTTGATGACATCATCCTGACCGACTATGATCTTTGAAATTTCAGATTTTAAATCTTGATAAGATTGGGCCAGAGCATCAACTCCTTGTACATCAGATGAATACATTTATAAATTTTGTTTTAAAAGTACTAAGGTAAACTCTTTTTCGTTAATGGATATTATCCGTTGAATGAACTAAATTTTTCTTCTGCCGATATGTAGGTAATTGCATACATATTATTAAAATAATGTATATAATGTTGTTATCTTTGCTTTTAATCAATCGCAATTCCTTTCATGACACAGCACAACAATGAAAATAAGCTTCAGGATTCTGTAGATGAATTTGGCAGAAAAAACAGTCCAATTCTGCCGGAGGGAGTTAAGAATTACCTTGTAGATATCGATGGTACTATATGTGATGATATACCCAATGAACAGCCCGAGCGTATGCTCACTGCCATGCTCTATCCCGATGCCCGTGATATCTGCAATAAATGGTTTGATGAGGGTCACATTATCACTTTCTTTACCTCACGTACGGAGGAACATCGTATCGTCACTGAAAAGTGGCTACACAACAATGGCTTCAAGTTTCATGGCGTGATCTATGGCAAGCCCCGAGGTGGTAATTATCACTGGATCGATAATCACATAGTTAAGGCCACTCACTTCAAAGGAAAATTCACAGACTTGATCACTGAGTTAAAGGAGATCGAAGTTTTTAGGGATTAAAAGAACTGTATATACGGATCCGCTATTTTGCTGATGGATTGGAATATAGCTTTGATAGATTCCTGAGGATTTATTGAGTTTCTTTATTTCATTCCTTCCCACCATCTTTCAAAAATCTGATCTTCGGCTTCCAAATCGACAATCTCACCAATAATGGGTGTTAATAATGAAATATCGCTTTCTCCATTGAGGTGAGTCAGTCTCTTCAATGGTTCATCCCAGGGATGAGCGGATAAACTAAACTTACCTGAATGAACCGGCAGAATTCTTTTTGCTTTTAAATCCTGTGCTGCCTTCATAACTTCTTCTGGGGTGTGATGTATATATGGCCAGGCCTTATTATATTGTCCGTTTTCTAAGATGATAAGGTCAAATGGACCGTATTTATTTCCAATATCTACATAGTGTCTATCATAACCACTATCGCCGCCCAGATATACTGTTTTCGTTGGAGATTTTAAAACAAAGGATAGCCACAGTGTATTATTTCGGGCAAACTTCCTGCCAGAGAAGTGTCGCGCAGACTCTGTATAAATCATGACATTATTGCTTAGAGCTACCTGTTCGTTCCAATCCTTTTCAATAATAAGCTCAGCATTATAGCCCCAATGTTCAAGATGAGCACCTACCCCAAGTCCGCATATAATTTTGGTCACCTTACCCTTCAGTGCTTTCAGTGTATCAAAATCCAAATGATCGTAATGATCATGCGAGATCAGTAAATAATCTATCTGAGGTAAGTCTGAAACTGTATAGATATCAGAGCCTTGAAATGATTTATTTGTCCCTGCGATGGGTGAAGCATTTCCACTAAATACCGGGTCGACAAGTATGCGCAGTCCATCTATTTGCATTAAGTAAGATGAATGACCAAACCAAATTAGCACATCCTTTACAGGATTAAGGTGGTGTAAGTCTGTTTTAACACTCGGGATTCGTTGAATTGGTCTTAATGCGGGAAATTTTTTGAATATTTTCTCATACAAAATTCTCCCTACTGAATAACCTTCCGCAAATGCGGGTGTATTACTTAAATTTTGGAAACGACCGGCTTTATAGTTGGGCGAATTTTTTATGCGTTCTAATCTCCCGCCACTGGGGCTTTTTCCAAATTTACTTTGTCTCATACACAAAGTTAAGCCAATCCATCTACAAGGAATAGTGAATGCTTGTTAATCAGTAACAGTTAGCTTATGAATTGATCCGTCCTTCTGTGATGTTAATCATTAATGAGTGCTTGTAATCTGGGATTCTCTGCTGTTACGAAGGTCCATGAATTTGAGTAAATTTTTTCAAGCACACTATTTAATTCCAAGTTCAGTTCTCCAATTTTTTTTGTGATATTGAGCTTAGGGATAATATATGTAGTCTCGGAATAGGCCTTTAGTAGTTCTTCTTTACTCATTGAGCTAAGGGTAAAAGTTTTAACTGAACAATTAAAGAAAGAATTAATTTATTTATACAGGTATGGTTCATTATTATATGCCATCTGCTTTACATTCTCCAAAACTTGCTTCATATATTTTTTCCAAAATAGCTTTGCAAAAAGCGAATTAGCCGGATAAAATAGAGGCTGATTAGAATATAGATCATATGAGTAGTCCACTTGTATTTTATTCGGTTCGAGTTCTGTTGTTTTCCACTCACCTACAAATTTGTAAAAACCTAACATCCAAGATTGAAAGTTGTCGACTTGAAATTTCCAATAGTCGTTTTCAATTCACTCAAATATTTTGTCAACCGAGGCAAATCCGCCTTTTTGCGTCAATGATTTTGCCGCATAAACTTTTTTGCTTGAGCCAATTTTTCCCCAATTTTCGTCTTCGGTTGAATGAGTTATTTTGGGCATCAGTCCAAACCCTGTGTGAACCTTTGCTACATCACAAAGCATAGGTGTTTTAAAGGCGCGTTCCAAAGAGCATTCATAGATTGCTGAAACTACAACTGTTGAAATCATTTACATATGAGTTATAAGTGTTTTTGAATATTAATAGAAGGTACGCTGCTCGCGTATGCGGGGTGGCCACGCCTGCGGCGTGGTAAATCGCGAGCCGCGCATCTCACCGGAGTAATCCGGTGAGGGCGCCTACTCGATTTTAAGTTGTTTAGTCTCTTAATTGCTTCATTTTTAATGCTTTTTGCTTTGCCCAACCAAGAATTTTTGAATAGTTGGCTGAGTGTTCTATTTCAGTCTTCGTTAATTCCGTTGCTCGCTTAAAAATGTCTTCATAGTTAGGTACATTAGTTTGTCCAACATTTCTATCTCTATTACTGCTATGAATAAACGATTGAAGTTCGTCAACCAATTCTAAATTATAAATTTGATTTGAAAGTTTTTTTAACTCTTCGTCCATAGAGGTGTCAATTTCTGGTTCATAAACAAAACCTGCCAAGACTGATACTTTTGCCAAGTATTGCTTTATTTGAATGTGTCCATTTGCATCATCCACTAATTTGAAATAGATTTTTTCGAATTCTGTCATTTCGTGTATTTTTTTAAAAGTATTTTGGTAAATAAGTTTAGCCGTTTTGTTTTGTTTGTATGAGCAACAGCAAACTGCGTAAAGGTGATAAATGTTCCAAATGAAACAAATAGTGCCTTATAGAAAGAAGTGTTATAAAATGTAAATAAAAGCCAAACTGAAAGTCCAACAATTATGATGGATAAACCAAAAACTGACCAAATTGTAGTGTGGATGCCAAATATTTTCATAATATTTCTTGCAATCGGATTTCTTTCTTGATTTACTGAAGTTATTTGAATTGACGTTGTGTAGCAGTCAAAATATTTTGAACTCACTATTAAAAAAGAAATTATCCCAATTGCAATATTCATAAATTTAGTCATTAAAAAATACTCGTTTTTTTATTATTCCGCTGCTGATACATTTCTCATACTTTCCTATAATGAAATAGGGTCAGTTTTGGAAAGTATTCCACGTACTTTTACTTCTTTCAAATTTGGTGGAAGTATTTTATAGCTCGCCCCTGATAAAATTAAATCATCGCCAATAAATTCTAATGCTGGAAAATTATTTTCATTTAATTGTTTGTTCCTCACAAAGTTTGGGGCTCCACCTATGATTTTAAGTCCTTGTAATACCATTTGTTTGATAGTTTTTGTTTGTTGCAGGTTGTCCTTTAAATCTCATATACACTTTGTGTGTGCCACGAATGGCAAACTCCTCTGTAAAAATAGCTAAAAGCAGAGAGAGTAAGGATGTTTGAAAGGACATTTTTTAGCTGGGGAGTGGAAGTCTCCTGTGTGCGGGGTAACGACCTGAAGTGCGAGGAAGCCCCAAAGGTGTGAACTGAGAGGTTTTATAAAATGCCAATTTGAATCCTTCGGGTAGTAGTTAGACCTATAATACATTATGGCTAAAATGTGTATTATGAGTTGTCAAAATTAAAACTGGCAATGGTGGAAGACTATAATGACTCATATCAGACGTTTAATGCTCCTAAGGCGCTTAAATCCGCATTGGAATATCTTTGTGCCGGAATAATTAAAGCAGATCATGAGCGGTTAATGATCCGTTCCAAATCACCAGCATGTATGTAAGTCAACTCCAAGCGTGTTAACTCGTCAGATGAGTACGGCATCGGAGCAATCCGGTAAAGCTAGCTAATCCAATAGTGGCACACCCTTATAATTTTTTGATGTATTTATTCTTCATCGCCTACATTCTTTTGAACATTCATCTCATCCTGACTAAGAGATAATGCAAAAATGACGAAGAAAGAAATTGCGATATAGTAATAAAATGGGTATAAGTTTAAAGATACCTTTCCCCAAACCGTAAGAATAGAATATAGGATTACACTCTCTCTATATGCTCCATTTCGCCATGGACTCCACTATTTTGTAAATTTAGATTACAATAAAAGCGGCAATATTTCAAAAAATAAAGAGCAAAATACTTGGAATTTTTGGTTCAATGTTGACTTGAATAATTGAATTTACAACTACAGCTATACTATACATTATTATGCCAACAACTGGCCCCAATCTACATGCAAGTACAGGTTTCATACAATTAAACTTCATGAATTCATTACTCAGTCTTTATTTGGAAATATAGTGGATAGACAACGAGTTATAGCCATTCTAATATCATCGGCTTCGGTTTCACCTTGACCTTCAGCAGAGCAAGAGCATACTAAGGAGTTAGTTTGGGCAGAAATGAATTGTATAGTGACCTCCATTGTATAACCTCCTAATCCTGTATTTCTTCTACCGCTTTCTCCATAATTTATAATGAGAGTTTCATCAGTTAACTCAGATTTTAGTTCTGGCAATCTAATTATTCCTTCTTTTGATATTATTCCGCTAATGACGTCAGCAGGGTTAACACTTTTGCTTGAAGTATACAGTTGACCTCCAATTGTAGCTCCTATACTGGAAGTTAAGCTGTTAGTTGGCGAGATGTACATATACTTAAAGCTTTCTATTGGCCCATTTTTAATACTTGTTGCTGGTTTAAGAGACGTACATCCACTCAACCAAATACCCAAAATACTGATAATCAAAAATTTAGTTGTTTGCATCTGTCAAAATTTTAAGATAATATTATTGTATTCAATCACTTATCAGACCGATTATAAAGACACCAATTTTTGATCAATCGATATGTGATTTCGCATTTTGGTATGCTCTGAGAAGCAACAAAAGTATTTTTCTGAAATGCTTAAGGTACCTAAAGTTTTATTTGGTTGTACTTTTATCATTGTGTTTTTACTTTATATAAGGGCAAATTTAGTAAATTTAATCTTGGATTCTTGACTATATGGCTCATTCATATTCTCTGATTTCGCCAGTGTTGTCTGGGGATTTGTGTAATAATGATGTTTAGGCCTATTATTTGGTTTTATTTTTCATTAGTTCTGTCACATTAGCTGTAAATGGAAATGCGGAAGCTCTTCTTGTCGAGTAGTTTGCTAGTTTTTTAAAATCCCAGGTTACATTTTGAAATTCTGCGTCTGTCACAGGCTTTATTTCAATAACGAGATAGTTGTCTTGTGGTGGGGAAGGATACACTGTTCTGATTAAGTCGTCCTATGAATATACTTAAGGATCACTGCTTATATTCTTCCACAACAAAGCCCCATACTCGGCACTACAATAACCGTAGATCGCTTAAAGTCCCACGGGTATATCTCAATGCTTGAGTAGGATCTACAAATACGCTCAAATTAATGAACCGCCCTATATGTTCCCGAGGCATAATAATTTGGGGAAATGCAATTTTCGAAGGGGAGGAGCGCAACTTGCGTTCGCAGGATGGCCAGGCCAGCGCGTGGTAAATCGTGAACCGCGCATCTCATCGGAGAGGCCGTCTACTCGATTGGCAGAAGTTTTTTCAAAAATATTGTTCATATTCTCCTATCGGTAGGACAAAAATATCATAGAATGATTTAACATTGCTAAAACTATTTTTATTGTCGCTCACTGTAATTTCAAAAATTAAAGTCTTTCCTTTATATGTTTTTACTAAATTACCCTCTTTAATTTCAGACTTTATTAATTTACAGCCAAAAGACTTTATATCATTTAAATACTCAATGTACTTTTCTTTTTTATGAATTTGAATTGAAAGCCAGTTTAAAGAAGAGTTATCTGAAATAAAATAAACTTTTAAAAATGATTCGGCTTTAGAACCGTAAATTTCTTGATTATAGGAAAAATTAATGTTATTTTTTTCAGAACCTATAAAGTTCCATTTTTTTGCAGTTAAATACTCTTCAATTTGTCCAATGTCCTTACCTCGAATTTCTAAAATTTCTGACATTTTCAAATTTTGCGAAAAACTGAAAAAAGGTATAATAAGTAAAACAAATAGTATTTTATTCATAATTTAGTTTTTAAATTTCTGCTAATATCTGTATAAACGCTACTCCCACCTATTTATATCGTTTATATCTTCACTGTGGGCAGATCATACACGGATAACCCAAAAGTAGGTGTTTCGTATAGAAAATCCAAGGGGCTATTCATAGTTTTATTGTAGATGGCTAAGAGGTGCTCAATTTACGATTTTTCTCTTTGGCATGAGTCATACTTTTGCTTTTTGCAAAGCCCATTTTTCCTTTATTGTATCTACAACATAATAGACCACCGGCACCAGAAATATGGTCAAGGCTAATGAAGAAAGCAGGCCACCAATAATTACCCAGGCCAGGCCGTTTTTCCATTCTGCTGCCGTGCCTGTAGCCAAAGCTATAGGGAGCATACCTACCACCATCGACAGAGTTGTCATTAGTATGGGACGCATTCGACCTTTGCCGGCGATGATGAGTGCTTCTTTAAAGTGTTTGCCATCTTCTTTTAGTTGATTAGTGAAATCAACGATTAATATCGCATTTTTTACCACAAGGCCCATCAACATTATTAAGCCAAGTAGAGCAAATAGACTCAAATTGCTCAGTGATAGGTTCAGTGCCAGAAATGCACCTATGGTGGCAACCGGTATAGAAAATAGAACTACGAAAGGATATACAAAGCTATCGTAGAGTGCAACTAAAATAAGATAGATCAATAGAAATGAAATCAATAACACAGTTCCTAAAGCTCCAAAGCTATCATTCTGTCTTTTGATATCGCTACCCCAAGTCATTTGAATACCTTTTGGCAATGGATTTTCTTTAAGATAGGCTACTACATCATCCGCCACTGTCCCTGAGGGTCTGCCTAGTGCATCAGCGGTGAGTGTGACTGCTGCTTGCCTATCCTTTCTCTCTAGTAGAGAAGGTGAGTTATCTTGTACCACTTGGGCAAATTGAGAAACTTCAACTGAGATACCCATTGGATTAGTAATAGATAACTGTTGCACGTCTTCAAAATTCTTTCGACTGAAGTCGTCTAACCAAATTCGGACAGGAAACTCAGTTCCATTTTCTGTAATTGAAGCATCATCGTTTCCTGTAAATGCGGTTCGTAGATTCATCCCCACATAAGCAGTGTTTAGCCCAAGCCGTTGCATTCTATCCTTATCAGGAATGATTTTGTATTCCGGACTCCCTGCCTCTACTGATAAACGGACATTATCTGCACCCGGTATTTTTTCAATGGTAGACTTTAAATTATCCCCGGTCTTCATTACCTGATTTAGATTGCTACCACTCAGGGTTATTTCTATCGGTGCCGTGCGGGGTATTAGGCCCAGAGCACCCATTGAATAGTTTATACTTGAAAATTTTGACATTAATTCTTCACGTAATTTTCTCATGAATTTTTCGGTGGGAAGATTTTTAAGTTCTTCCTTTGACTTCAGTTGAATTGTAAATTCTGTTTTATTCGCAGCACCCACACCTAGACTTCCGATACCCGTACTGGGACCACCAATATTGCTGAATACTGTAGCAACTTCCGGTTGATGAATGATGTATTCTTCTATCTGAGTTGAGATCAAATTATTTTGCTGAATTGAGGTTGACTTGTCAAACTCCAAGGCCATCCTGAATTTGCCCTGATCACCTGTAGAGATAAGTTCTTTTCCGATTATCCCTTGTTTCATCATGCCTAAAGTCATTACAAAAAGTAATAGCACTATTCCGGTAAATATTAATTTGTGACTCAATACCCATTCCAGTATTCTTCCATACGAATTTGTAAAGTGCTCTAACTGGCGCTCGAACCATAGTAAGAAGCGATTGAAGAAATTGGTAGGCTGTAAGTTTTCTTTCTTGCCGATCCGTGAAGCCAACCAAGGAGTGAGTGTGAATCCTACTAATAAGCTGGTAAGTGTGGAAGTGACTACGACCACTGAAAATTGTTTAAGCATATCTGCCACGAAAACTTGTAGGAAGAGAATGGGTAAGAATACAACCACATCCACCAGAGTGATCGACAAGGCAGCAAAGCCGATCTCCATCCGACCATCCATCGCCGCTGTCCGCTTCTCTTTCCCACTGTCTAAATGCTTTTGGATATTCTCCAATACAACCACGGCATCATCCACCAGAATACCTATGATTAATGACATAGCCAGTAAGGTCATCAGATTGAGTGTGTAACCCAATAACCACATCACAGCAAATGCTGTAACTAATGAAGTCGGAATAGCCACGACAACGATCAATGAGTTCCTGAAACTTCTTAAGAAAAGTAGCATTACTAATGAGACCAAAATCACAGCTAAAAGTAAATCGAAAACCACTGAATTGACTGCCGCAATGGTGTTGTCTGTGCTATCATCCGCAATGATAAAATGGACTGCTTTATTCTTATTCTTTTCTTCTATATCTTTGAATTTGGCTCGAACAGCTTTGGACATGTCCACAGCATTGGCATCACCTTGTTTCTTTAATAATAGCCCGATTCCGTTCTTGCCGTTGAAGCGGCTGATAGATGTAGTTTCTTTTATAGCATCTTGTACTGTGGCGACATCTCTTACATAGATAGGACTACCCGGAAGTGGCATCGCTATTTGTACACTGCGGATATCCTCCAGATTTGTAAATTTTCCGGTAAGTCGTACAGAGTTATTTTCCTTTTCAGTTTGCACTTTTCCCGCAGGTAGATCGAGGCCGGAGCGATTGATTGCCTCCACTACCTGATATAATGATATCCTATATAACTTAAGTTTATCCTTATCTACTTTGACTTGTATTTCTCTTTCTTCACCTCCCAGTATTGTAATTTCTGCTACACCCTTGATCTGTTGAATTTGAGGTAGATAATCATCTTTCATTACTTGATAAAATTCAGTAGCAGATAAGTTACTGGTGGCACTTACTGATATGATCGGTATATCATTCGGAGACACCTTACTCATCACCGGGCTAAGTATATTCTGAGGTAAATCCTTTCGGATGTTGTCAATATATCGCTGGGCATCTTGCATAGTCTTATCTAAGTCAGTTCCGTACTTCAGATTGGCTATGATAATGGATGCATTGGGCAATGACTTCGTGACCAGGTAATCTACGCCTTCCAAGTTGGATAGTGCATCTTCTATCTTGCGTGAGACTGAAGTTTCTACTTCATTTGGCTCTGCTCCGGGATATACAGTTTTTATTACAACTACCGGCTGATTAAAATCCGGCATTAGTTCATAACTCAGATTCTTATAACCGATGAAGCCCAATAGGATGAATAAGCTGAACAGCACTATGATGAGTGATGGGCGCTTGATGGAAATTTCTGTAATATTCATGTTTATTTAATTAACCTTCACATTCGCACCATCAAATAGATTAATAAATCCACCCGTAACTATTAAATCTCCTTCATTCAGCCCACTTGACACTACTGCCTTATTCTGAATTTTTTTAGAAATATTGATATTTTGCAGGATCGATTTTCCGTCTTGGATTAGATATACCTGGGTATGATTGGCGGATGAAACTATTGCTGAGATAGGTATAATGATACCCTTTTTTTGTGACGAGTTGTTTAATTGTACTTTTCCAAACATTCCCGATTTTATTTTTAAATCAGAAGTATTATTTACTGTAAACTGTACCGGGAAACTATTTCCCGGATTTGCTTTACTGCCAATCATGGTTACTTTCCCCTCTAACGATAGAGTAGGGTAAGCATCAGTGGTAATAGTATATTTCTGATTTAGGTAAAATTGACTTAAGTCATTCTCAGGTACGTTTATTGTAAATTTTAGATTGGATATGTTAGTTATCTGAAGCAAAGGAACGCCTGGAGCTGCAAATGCACCCTCTTCACTTAGCTTAGCGGTAACTACACCATAAAATGGTGCTCTGATAGTTGATTTACTTATTTGTTCAAATAGGGTAGCTCTTTGAACCTGTGCAGATTTTAATCCAAGTGCTGCTTTCTCAAGTTGTACACCCTGAATAGCATCTGCATCAGTGAGAATCTTGTACCGATCTACATCTGCTTGTAATCCCTCTATCTGCACATTGACGGATTGTAATTGGAGCTTAAGTAGTGAATTGTCGAGAAGCACCATTGACTGGCCTTTAGTTACTATACTACCAATATCTACGAAGACTCTATTTATCTTACCTTGTACTTCAGCGCTGATCTTACTTTCTTTATTTGGTTCAAAAGTTCCGGAATAATTATAGGCATCATTCACACTTTCTAGTTTTATTGTATCCGCTTGAACATTTATAGCTTGTTCTTTATCATAATGATATACTTTACTTTGGGTTACCTCTTTATTCCATTTTAGCTTGAATACCACAAGGAGTATAGGCACCAGAATGACTAGAATATAGATTATTCTCTTTGTATTTTTGGATATGGCCATGATGCGTAAGTAATTTTTTAATTAGTGGATGGATATATTACCGGTAAGTTTTTTGAGATCCAGATCTGCCTTTAAGAAATCGACTATTGCTGCTAAATAATTTTGCTGAGCTTCACGTAGAGAGTTATCGGCAGTCAAAATATCTATGAGAGTGGCTACACCTTGTTTCTGTTGAAAAATAGTTTGGTCATAAATGGTCTGTGCAAGGTTTATTTGATCTGAGATCATTTCAATTGATTTTATGGCTATTTCCTTCTGCAGTTTAGCATTCTCTACCTGCGTATTATTCTGATCTGTGAGCAGATCGAACTGTAGCTCATTATTTTGTTTTTCAATGCGTTTCTGATCTATTTTTATATTAGTGATTGTTCCATTAAATATTGGATAGGAGAGTTGTATTCCTGCGAAGCCAATGGGGTAAAACTTTAAGAAGTTATTCGGCTTTTTATCATATCCGAAACCACTAGTCCCATAGGACGCTACTAAGTTAATAGTTGGCAAATATCTGGACTTACTTAATGTGTTTATTTCACTTACTATTAATTGTTTTTGAGCTTGTACCAGACGAATATCCAAGCTCAAAAATCTGCCATAATTGCTATCATTTTTATAAATAATATTTGGCTCTATGCGCATCTCGCGTTCTATAGCTATACCCATAGCGAGCTTTAACGCATTTAAAACTTGAGCATACTTACTTTGGATATTCTCTTTATGAGTTGATAATAGTGATGATTGCAATTTAACTTTGCTCACGTCTGTTCCTTTGGCAAGCAGTTGCTCTTTGAGTAATGTTGTAGTTTTTAAGAGTCGCGCCGCATTTACCAGGTTGCTATCAAGAAAATTTAGTTGATGAAGCAGTATCTGTGCATTGTAATATAGAGTAGTTATCTCAAAATAGAGCTGCTCTTCTGATTTCTTGTATTGTAACTCTGTTAGTTCGGTTGCTAATTTTGTATTTTTGATAGATCCATACACTTGAGGATTATACAATGGCATTGCGAGCTGCAAGTTCGCATTGATATTGTGAGGTACACCAAACTGTGCTTCCTTAAATTGTCCTTCAGGTGCTGACGGATTGAAGGTAGATAGTGGCATTAGTTGATAGGGCAGATTTATGAAATACTTATAATCTGTATTTGCTGTAATCCTCGGGTTCTGATTGGCTTTAGCTTCTTTAGCTTTTTGTTCTCCAAGTATTTGATTATTCCTACCTATCCGTAGGTTTTTATTATATACAGTTGCTGTGTCTATGCACTGCTGCAGCGACCAGACTTGTGCATTTGCAGTATACGCTCCCGCCATTAAAAGGAGCAGGAGCATATGTTTGTGAATACTTACTAACCTCATGGGTTAAATTTTTTTATTAATATTTCTAGTTAATATGACAAGTCAGGTTCACTTTACTTTTTATTGAATTGGAAATTAAACAGGCAGTTTCTGATTTTTGCAGGATCCGCTCAACCTTATCACTAAGTTCAAGATTTGGGATCTTAACTCTCGCAGTAAGATTGATCTCTGTCATCATAAATTTACCATCTACCTTGTCCAGTATTCCCTCTGCATCACATTCAAATGTGTCATATTCTATTTTGGAATATTCTGCAATTGCAAAGAATGTGGTCATAAAACAACTGAGTACAGATGATGTAAACAAATGTTCAGGTGACCAAATGCCTGGCACACCGTGATCAAATTCCGGGGGAGTAGCAACTTCAATAGTGGTAGGTAATACAGTGGATGATAAAATGCCTTGTCTTCCTTCTTTCCATTTTAATGAAACTTGATAGCTATGTTTGTCCATGATTATATGTGATTATATATTATTTAATACGTTACTCAATTTTGCTTCTACGTCTATGGCAGCTTGTTCCAGTTCGCTATTTCCTATAGCACCCATAGCTACAGAAGGAGCTATCATCGCTACTTCTACATCGCCACTTTCTAACTCTCTCAAAGTTACATTGCAAGGTAGCATGGTACTGATCGTCGGTTCCAGGCTGAGTACCTTATCTGCATACACGGGGTTACAAGCGCCTAGGATGACATGCGGCAAATAGTCTTTATTCAATTTATTTTTCATAGTAGCCTGAAGGTCGATTTCAGTAAGTATTCCGAATCCTTCTTTTTTTAATTCAGCTTCTACTTTAGAGCGTATTGCTGCAATTGTAGTTCCTTTGATTGTTTTTGAATTGTAATATTTCATGTCGTTATTTATTTTATTTATTTTTCTATCATTTTTAGTATTCCGGTTAATATCTTTTTACCATCATTAGTCAGATCGGACGTGTTGCCGGAGAGTTTCCATTTTAGCACGACCATTCGCATGCTACCCATGATAATGGTCGTTATCGAGTCTGCACCTAATAGTTTTCCATATGTTGCACTCTCCAGGCCTCTGCCGATTAAAGTGCTTATATTATTTTGCATTACAGTCATCATAGTAGAGATCTTGTCACTTAGTTCTTTATTAAACTGGAATATACCCTCTGAGAATATTACACTGACTATGGCCGGATTCTGTGCGAAGGTGTCTAGTTGTGATTTGAATATTTGTTTTATAATTTCTGAAGGTGGCTTTTCATTGTTAGATATTATTTTGCCTATCCTAACTTCCATCTCTACTATGAAATAAGTCAATAAGCCAAGTAATATGTCATTCTTACTTTTAAAATGACGATATAGTGCAGCTTCAGATAAATTCAGATCAGCAGCCAGATTTTTTATGGTCAGCTCTTGTATGCCGAATTGGTCTATCCGGTGCGTTGCGGCTTCAATTATTTCAATCTGCCTTTCGGTAAAGTCTTTACTTTGCATCGGTGAGTTTAAGGTTCAGAAATGAAATACCCAACCATACTACAGATACTGTCATAGCAATCGCTCCGACTAGTACCAAAACCGGCGGCAATCCAAAATAAACTTCACTGAGGATACCGAGGGGCATTAATAATCCCATCAATGCCAGCCATGAGATAGCGGATGCATTTTTTAGTTCCCTTCTAAACCGTATGAGCAAATAACCAATAAGCACATTCAGAAATGCAAATAGATTGCCGTGGACGTGTGCCAGTCGGGTTTCAAAATGCTTTCCCAGACTGTACGAGTTTATCCACTCTTCTTTGCCCGGGGCGAAGTCCCGCAGATAAATGAGTAAAAATCCATAGGCCATAAAGAGTCCCATGATCAGAAAGCCGATTGCGATATTATTTTTGCCTTTCATAAGATTAATATTTACAAGTAAGTGAGTATTTACTAACAA